>NZ_JBEXYS010000002.1:0-670420 GCF_040631045.1 Streptomyces sp. NPDC005706
CGCTGCGCGATGGTCTCGCTGTCCCCGGCGGAGGCGCGGGTGGCGGCCTCGGCGGTCTCACCGGCCTTCACCATCGCCTGCAGCGCGGCGACCGAACCCTTGGTCACCTGGTCCTTCTGCTGCCCGACCAGCAGACCACGGCCCCGCGGCGCGCCGTTGGCGTCCGCGATGCCGTAGGCGGCCTGCATCGCGGTGTCCGACGCGGGCGCGGCCTTCTGCGCCGACGCAAGCTGCGCCTTGAGGGCGGCGAGCTGTGTCTTCGCGGCCGTCTGGGCGGCCGTCATGCCCTTCTTGGCCTTGTCGAACTGCGCCTTGTCCGGGTAGCCCTGCTTGCCGTCGCCGGTGTGGCCCTGCGGGACGAGGCGGAACTTCTGCCCCTTGGAGCCGTTGCAGCCCAGCAGCGCAGCGTCCTTGCTGTTGTCGAACGACGGCAGGTTCAGGCACTTGCCGGTGGCGGCGTTGCGCAGCTCGCTCGCCGAGCGGACGTCGAACTTCCACTGCTGCGCCTTGCCGCTGCCGCAGTCCCGGATCTGGATCTTCGTGCCGTCGGCACTGCTGCCGTTCAGCACCTCCAGGCACTTGCCCGAGTTGACGTTGCGCAGGGTGTAGCCGTCGTCGTAGGACGCCCACAGCTGCCACCGCTGGGCGCTGCCGTCGTTGCAGGTGTAGATCTGGACCGGGGTGCCGTTGGTCTTCCCGGCGCCCTGGACGTCGAGGCACTTGCCCGTGGCGCCCGGCACCTGGATCTCCAGCGGGGCGTCACCGATGTAACCGATGCCGCCCGGGCTCCAGTAGTCCTGCCAACGGGTGAGGTGGTCGGCGGTCCAGGACTGGGCGAGCAGCTCTCCCATGGCCGTGGCGCCGGCGGTCAGCGCCTTGGTGGCGTCCTTGTTCGCGTTCAGGATCTGGCTGCGCTGCGTCGCCTGGGAGGCGATCTCCTGCTGCCACTCGCCCGACGCCGCGGCCACCTCCTTGCCCAGTACCCGGTTCGGGTCCACCGGACCGCGCCAGGCGCACGTGGCGAAGCGGGACTTCAGGTCCTCGACGGCCAGCCGGAACTCGAGGCTGTCGGGTTCGGGCGCGGTGCGGGCGAACCCGCCCGAGCTCAGGAAGAGGCGGGCGTTGTCCGCGCTCGTGGGCTCCATGGACCAGTTGACCAGGTGGTCCCACGCCTGGTGCTCTTCGTAGTTCCGGTTCCAGCCGGGCAGGGTGGCGTCCGGATCCTTGCCGTACAGGGGCGTGCCGAGCTCCTTGACGGCCTTCACGGTGGCCTCGTCGGCCTTCGCGGTCGGGTCGTCGTAGAAGGTGCCCTCGCTGCGCCACCACTGCTCACCGGACCACTGGGGCAGGCCGGTGCGGTCGAAGAAGTCGCCGCCCTCCTCGGGGGACGACGGCGGCCACTCGAATCCCGTGACCGTGAATCCGCCGGGCGTCGCCAGGCCGCTGAGCGGGGCCTTCCACGCGTCACGGCGCTTGCCTCGGACCTCGGAGTCCTTGTCGAGCAGGGCCCTGTCCTGCTCGAACGCCTTGGACAGCGGCGTGTCGTTCCAGTACTCCCGGTTCGCCGTGGTGTGCAGCGCGTCCGGCGCCTGGTTCAGGGCGTCGCGCGCGATGCCGGACATCGTCGGTCCGCCCAGCCGCGCGACGCCCGCCATCAGGCACTGGTCCTGCCGCAGTTGCTCGGCGGCCTTGGTGTCGAAGCCGTCGTAGCTGTCGGCCGCGACTGTGGTGCCGTCGTGCCGGTGCAGTGGATCGGGCTGGACGACCAGGGCGCCGAGCACCGCGGCGGCGACGGTGGAGGTGAGGAGAGGTGTGAGCAGTTGTGCTCTTCGGGTTCCGGGCAGGCGGAACCAGGGTCTGGGAGGCAAGGAGCATCCCTTTCTGCGTTCGAGTGGGGTGCGCGCCAGGGCGGCGGAAGAGCTCGGGCCCCAAGGCCTGAGGTGTGTTCAGATCCTGGACAGGCCCGCAGGCTTGACCCACGCGATGTGCCGGTGAAACGGCATGGCGATGCAACCTCTCCCCGTAGCGACGGCGTTCCCCCGGTCGCTGAGTGATGTGCGCGCATGGAATGGTCAGGTTCCGCACGCGCGGCGACACGATAGGCGCAGGCGGCTCCGGCCGTACAGGTGTTCTGGTCCGCGGAGCGGGTCTTGGCGTGAAATCCGCCGACCCCGGGCCGGCCGCGGCCCCGGCCCTGGAAGCCCGACGTCTCTAGAAGACTCTGTGTTCTTTCTGTGGGTGTCCGGTGTTCCAGCAGGTCGGGTTCTGGGACGGAAGACGGCTTGAATTCGCCCTCTGGGATCAGGGCCGCCACCCCGGGCGACCCCTTCGTGCTCCGGTGGGAATTTCTGATTTCGGGCACGCGGCGGCTCTTTCGGGAGGCCGGTCGCCCGTAGGCTGCGGCACATGTGCGGAATCGTGGGATACGTGGGGTCGCAGTCGGCGCTCGATGTCGTGATGGCCGGGCTGAAGCGGCTGGAGTACCGGGGCTACGACTCGGCGGGTGTCGCCGTGCTCGCGGACGGCGGGCTGGCCGCGGGGAAGAAGGCCGGGAAGCTGGTCAACCTGGAGAAGGAGCTCGTCGACCGGCCGCTGCCGGCGGGGACGACGGGTATCGGCCACACGCGCTGGGCCACGCACGGCGGGCCCACGGACGCCAACGCCCACCCGCACCTCGACAACGCGGGCCGGGTCGCCGTCGTGCACAACGGCATCATCGAGAACTTCGCGGCGCTGCGGGCCGAACTGGCCGAGCGCGGGCACGGGCTCGCGTCCGAGACGGACACCGAGGTCGTCGCGCACCTGCTGGCGGAGGAGTTCTCGTCCAGCGCCGATCTCGCCGAGGCCATGCGGCTGGTGTGCCGGCGCCTGGACGGCGCGTTCACGCTGGTCGCGGTGCACGCCGACGCGCCGGACGTGGTCGTGGGTGCCCGCCGCAACTCGCCCCTGGTGGTGGGCGTCGGTGAGGGCGAGGCGTTCCTGGCCTCCGACGTCGCCGCGTTCATCGAGCACACCCGCTCCGCGATCGAGCTGGGCCAGGACCAGGTGGTGGAGCTGCGCCGGGACGGGGTCACGGTGACCGGCTTCGACGGCCGTCCCGCCGAGGTGCGTTCGTACCACGTGGACTGGGACGCGTCGGCCGCCGAGAAGGGCGGCTACGACTACTTCATGCTCAAGGAGATCGCCGAGCAGCCCAAGGCGGTCGCCGACACCCTGCTCGGGCGCATCGACGCGGCCGGCTCCCTGACGCTGGACGAGGTCCGGATCACGCCGTCGGAGCTGCGCGAGGTGGACAAGGTCGTCATCGTCGCCTGCGGTACGGCCTTCCACGCCGGCCTGATCGCCAAGTACGCCATCGAGCACTGGACGCGCATCCCGTGCGAGGTGGAGCTGGCGAGCGAGTTCCGCTACCGGGACCCCATCCTCGACGGGCGCTCCCTGGTCATCGCCATCTCCCAGTCCGGCGAGACCATGGACACCCTGATGGCGTTGCGGCACGCCCGCGAGCAGGGCTCCAAGGTGCTGGCGATCTGCAACACCAACGGCTCGACGATCCCGCGCGAGTCGGACGCGGTGCTGTACACCCACGCAGGGCCGGAGGTGGCCGTCGCCTCCACCAAGGCGTTCCTGACCCAGCTGGTGGCGTGCTACCTGGTGGCCCTGTACCTGGGCCAGGTGCGCGGCACCAAGTGGGGCGACGAGATCAGCGCCGTCATCAAGGACCTGTCCCACATCGCCGGCGCCGTGGACCGGGTGCTGGAGACCATGGAGCCGGTACGGGCGCTCGCGCGGTCGCTGGCCGACAAGAACACGGTGCTGTTCCTGGGCCGGCACGTGGGCTATCCGGTCGCCCTGGAGGGCGCGCTCAAGCTCAAGGAACTCGCCTACATGCACGCCGAGGGCTTCGCGGCGGGCGAGCTGAAGCACGGCCCGATCGCCCTGATCGAGGAGGACCTGCCCGTCGTGGTGGTCGTGCCGTCGCCGCGCGGCCGGTCGGTCCTCTACGACAAGATCGTCTCCAACATCCAGGAGATCCGGGCGCGCGGGGCACGGACGATCGTGATCGCGGAGGAGGGTGACCAGGCGGTGGTCCCCTACGCCGACCATCTGATCCGCATCCCGGCCACGCCCACCCTGCTGCAGCCGCTGGTGGCCACGGTGCCGCTCCAGGTCTTCGCCTGCGAGCTGGCCACGGCCCGGGGCAACGAGGTCGACCAGCCGCGGAACCTGGCGAAGTCCGTCACGGTGGAGTGACCTGCCCACGGCCGCGCACCCGCGCCCCATAGGGTCTGCCCATGAGCATCATCGGGGTCGGTATCGACGTCGCCGAGATCGATCGGTTCCGGGCGTCGCTGGATCGGACGCCTCAGCTGGCCGATCGGCTGTTCGTCGACAGTGAGTTGCTGCTGCCCAGCGGGGAGCGGCGTGGCATCGCGTCCCTCGCGGCCCGGTTCGCGGCCAAGGAGGCGCTGGCCAAGGCGCTGGGCGCGCCCCCGGGGCTGCACTGGACCGACGCCGAGGTGTACGTCGAGGACAGCGGGCAGCCGCGGCTGCGGGTGAAGGGGACCGTCGCCGCGAAGGCGGCGGAACTCGGCGTGCGCTCCTGGCACGTGTCGCTCAGCCACGACGCCGGGATCGCCTCGGCCGTGGTGGTCGCCGAGGGCTGAGCGTCGCGGGTGGCTCCGGGAGGCCCCGGGTGTGGCGGACGGCCTTTCCGGGGCAGACTCCAAGCCATGCGTACTGCGTACAGCGTGGAGACGGTGAGGGCGGCCGAGCGGGAGCTGATGGCACGGCTGCCGGAGGGGGCGCTGATGCAGCGGGCCGCCGCCGGGCTGGCCGCCGCCTGCGCCGACCTGCTCGGGCGGGTGTACGGGCGGCGGGTGGTGCTGCTCGTCGGCAGCGGGGACAACGGCGGCGACGCGTTGTACGCGGGCGCCCGGCTGGCGCGGCGGGGCGCGGGTGTCACGGCCGTACTGCTGGCGCCGCCCGAGCGCACCCACCCGGGCGGTCTCGCGGCGCTGCGCCGGGCGGGCGGCTCCGTCACGGTGCCCGGCCGCGCCGAGGAGTGGATCGCGCGGGCCGACCTCGTGGTGGACGGCGTCGTCGGTATCGGCGGCAAGGGCGGGCTGCGGCCGGAGGCCGAGGCACTGGCCGACGCGGTCGGGCGGTCGGGGGCCGCCGTCGTCGCGGTGGACCTGCCGAGCGGGGTGGAGGCCGACACCGGGGAGGTGCGGGGCGCGGCGGTCCGGGCCGACCTCACCGTCACCTTCGGCACGCACAAGCCGGGGCTGCTGATCGACCCGGCGCGCGAGTACGCCGGAACCGTGCGGCTGGTCGGCATCGGTCTCGTCCTGCCGCCCGTAGCCGAGCTGGAGGCGCTGCAACACGCGGACGTGGCAATGCTGTTGCCGCGCCCGGCGGCGGAGAGCGACAAGTACCGGCGGGGCGTGGTCGGGATCGCCGCCGGGTCGGCGCGCTATCCGGGGGCCGCCGTGCTGGCCGTCTCCGGGGCGCTGCGCGGCGGGGCCGGTGCCGTGCGGTACGTCGGGCCCGCCGCGGACGCGGTGATCGCCCGGTTTCCCGAGACGCTCGTGTCCGAGCAGGGCCCGGCGAAGGCCGGCCGGGTGCAGGCGTGGGTCGTGGGGCCCGGTGCCGGGGACGACGCGGCGACCGTGGCGGAGGTGCTGGACACCGATGTGCCGGTGCTGCTCGACGCCGACGGGCTGCGGCTGGCGGAGCGGGACGCGGTGCGCGGACGTACGGCGCCGACGCTGATGACCCCGCACGCGGGGGAGGCGGCGGCGCTGCTCGGGGTGCGCCGGGAGGAGGTCGAGGGGGCCCGGCTGGCCGCGGTGCGGGAGCTGGCGGCGGTGTACCGGGCGACCGTGCTGCTGAAGGGTTCGACGACGCTGGTCGCCGACCCGCGGGGCGGCGCGGTGCGGGTGAACGCCACGGGCACGGGCTGGCTGGCCACCGCCGGGAGCGGTGACGTGCTGTCGGGGCTCGCCGGTTCGCTGCTGGCCTCCGGGCTGCACGCGCTGGACGCGGGGAGCGCGGCGGCGTATCTGCACGGGCTGGCCGGACGGTTCGCCGCTTCGGGGGCGCCGGCCGGGGCGCACGACATCGCGGAGCGGCTGCCCGAGGCGTGGCGGGACGTCCGGGACGCCCTGGGCTGAGCACCGTGAGGGAGACGAGGGGGCGGCGCGCCGTGGGGGAGGCGCGCCGGGCCCTCGCCGGCCTCCGGGTCAACGCACCGTGAAAGCGGGTGACTCGCCGGTGATCGGGGTGATGGTGCCGAGCAGGTTCCGGGCGTCGCCGTGGTACACGATCCGGTACGTACCGGGGGTGGTGTCCTGCGGGATGTCCCAGGTGATGGTGACCTTGGAGGCGGCGACGCCGTAGCGCTCCCAGTGGAACCTGGTCACCCAGTCGCCGTCGTCGGCGACCCGGTGCCAGGTCCCGCCGGAGTCCTGGCGCTGGATCTCCAGGTATGTGCCGCCCCGGTGCAGGTCGTTGCCCGGGTGGGCGCCCGCGAAGACGGCCCGGGCCCGGTCGCCGGCCCGGTAGCCGTCCTGGGGCGTCTCCAGCACGTCCCCGAACGACTTGAGGACCGGCGGCGCGTCCAGCACCACCCCGGGCTGCAGGGAGAGCGCCTTGCCGGACAGGTCCGGTGCCTTGGGGCCGAGGGGCACCTGGGTGCCGTCGCGCAGCGCGGTGGCGAGGGCGGCCGCCGTCTGCTGCAGCGCCGGGAGCTGCCAGCGGCCGAACAGGGTGCTGCCGCCCTCGTACTGCTGGGAGTCGTACTCCTCGGGGGTGGTCAGGTAGTGGAAGTAGGAGTTGGCGTATCCGGCGACCAGTACGTCGTCGAGGTCGGCGCCGACGATTCCGGCGACCGTGCGCCGCAGCCGCAGGCCCGCGCAGATGGTGACCTCGCCCGGGATGCCCACGAGGTACAGCCGGCCGATGCGCACCAGCATCACCGGCACCCGTTCCTGCGCCCACGGGTAGACGCGGTTCATCTCCCCGATGGGCACGAAGACGTCCTTCGGCGCCTGCGCCTCCCGCAGCTCCGGCGAGACGGTGTAGATCACGGAGTCGGACACCGCGTCCCAGAAGGGGTTCTCGCCCTCCTCGAAACCGGGGAAGGCCGGCCCGTCCTCCATGCTCCCGGCGGCCATGGAGGCGCCGATGCAGGGCTTCGAGGTGCGGTGGGTCCGCCCGTCGCCGGTGAACTCGGGGCGCACCGTGACGTCGGACAGGTCGATGTACACCAGCCGGGAGTCCACCGGGCCGGACAGTCCGACGCCCGGCTGGTGCAGCTGCGCCGCGGCGGCCTCGTACTGCCGGAGCCCGCCGGCGTGGGTGTGGGCGAAGTCCTCCGGTGTGGTCGGCGGCTTCAGGTCGAGATTGGGGGACATGTCGCCGCTGTTGGTCTGGGCGAACGCCGAGACGAACGCCGGGGAGGCGTCGGCCAGGTAGTCGACGCCGCTGACCTCCCGCTCCCAGTGGTAGGCGGCGAACCCCTTGTTGTCCGCGCTGATCAGACGGTTGTCCCCGGACATGCTGGTGCCGTGCACCGGGAACCAGTTGATGGCGCCCACCGCCCGGCCGGCCCGCTCCACCCGCAGCAGCGTGGTGTGCGGGTCGACGGCGTCCGGGAAGTGGTCGCGGTCGGCCTTCGGGTTGCGGTCGAAGGCCACCCGGGAGCGGTTGGCGCTGGCCCCGGTCAGGGTCCCGTGGCTGAGGACCAGGCCGGACGGTGCCAGGTCGTCGTGGGCACGCCGGGCGGCCTCGACGAGACCGTCCGCCACGGCCTCGAAGGTCTTGCGGTGGAACCCGAACGTGGTCGCGTTGTACAGCAGATGGTGCGAGTAGCCGCCGGGACCGGCGTGGGTGTGGGTGGCGGTGATGAGCACGTTCTGCTCGGTGTAGAGGTCGCCGTACCGCGCGGCGAGTCGCCGCAGCACCTCCTGGTGCACGCTCTCGAAGATCATCGGCGAGTCCGCGACGATCAGCATGACGCGACGGCCGGAGGCCCGGTCCACCACCACGAACCCGCGGGCCCGCAGCCGGGTGTGCAGTCCGGCGGCCTGCTGGTCGAACCGGCCGTAGCCCATCATGCCGACCTCGGCGACCTCACCGGTGGCGTCGGCGACGCCCCGCCCGACGAGGTAGGCGGTATCACCACCGGAGGGCGTGTCAGCCGCGGACGACGTGCCGCCGGCGGTCGCGGCGCCGGCCGGGCCCGGGCCGGCCAACTGGGCGCCCGCCAGGCCGAGGCCGGTGAGGGCTCCCGCCGCCAGGACGGTGCGCCGGCTGCGGTCGGGGCGTTCCGTGGACATCTGCTGCTCCTCGGCTCGGTGGGGGGGTACGAACGCGAAGTGACGAACACGGCAGGAACTTGAACAATGTTCAAGTTTTCCGTGCGCCATTGCTACACCTGCCGCCGTGGGCGCCGCAAGACTCGTGCGGCAACCTCCACGCGGTCGCCGTGCCTTCGCCGCGACGTCCGCGCGGGCACCCTTCGGCGGCCTTCGGCCGGTGCGCCCGGGGGCCGCCGTGGTCCTCTGAGACACTGGGGGCGCCATGAGTGAGACTGTTGCTGAGCCGACCGCGCCTCTGCGGGCCCGGGCCGAGATCGATCTGGCCGCCCTGCGCGCCAATGTGCGGGCCCTGCGGGCCCGGGCGAAGGGCGCGGCCCTGATGGCCGTCGTCAAGTCCGACGCGTACGGCCACGGGGCGCTGCCGTGCGCCCGCGCGGCCGTCGAGGCGGGCGCGACCTGGCTCGGCACGGCCACACCGGAGGAGGCGCTCGCGCTGCGCGCCGCCGGTCTGGACACCCGCGTCCTGTGCTGGCTCTGGGTGCCCGGCGGTCCCTGGCGGCAGGCGGTGGAGGCGGACATCGACGTCTCCCTCAGCGGGATGTGGGCGCTGCGCGAGGTCACCGAGGCCGCCCGGCAGGCGGGCCGGCCCGCGCGTGTGCAGCTCAAGGCCGACACCGGGCTCGGGCGCAACGGCTGTCAGCCCGCCGACTGGCCCGAACTGGTCGGCGAGGCCCTGCGGGCCGAACGCGCGGGCCTGCTCCGCGTCACCGGTCTGTGGTCGCACTTCGCCTGCGCCGACGAGCCCGGGCATCCGTCCATCGCCGCCCAGCTCACCCGGTTCCGGGAGATGGTGGCGTACGCCGAGGGGCAGGGCGTGCGCCCCGAGGTGCGGCACATCGCCAACTCCCCGGCCACGCTGACCCTTCCGGAGACCCACTTCGACCTCGTCCGGCCGGGCATCGCCATGTACGGCATCTCGCCCAGCCCGGAGATCGGCACCCCGGCGGACTTCGGCCTGCGCCCGGTGATGACGCTGAGCGCTTCGCTGGCGCTGGTCAAGCACGTCCCGGCCGGACACGGCGTCAGCTACGGCCACCACTACGTCACCCCGGGCGCGACCACCCTCGGCCTGGTCCCCGTCGGCTACGCGGACGGCATCCCCCGGCACGCCTCCGGCACCGGACCGGTGCTGGTGGACGGCAAGTGGCGGACCGTCGCGGGGCGGGTGGCCATGGACCAGTTCGTGGTGGACCTCGGGGGGGACGAGCCCGAGGCCGGTGCGCAGGCGGTGCTGTTCGGCCCCGGTGACCGCGGTGAGCCCACCGCCGAGGACTGGGCGCAGGCGTGCGGCACGATCGCGTACGAGATCGTCACCCGGATCGGAACGCGTGTCCCCCGCGTCCATGTGAACGGGCACCAGGAGGGGTAACCCCTTCAGGGGGCGGTCACCCATGCCCGGTTACTCCTACCGCCACTGGTAACACGGACAACATCGGCACCACCCGTACCATCCCGGCACCACCCGTTTCACCCACCCAGCGAACTGCAGTACGGCGAAGAGGAGCGGAAGTGAGCGAGAGCAGTGCGGAGGCCCTGGTGGAAGCCGTCGCCTCGGCGGCCGCCGCCACCTCCGCAGCGGGGGCGGCCGGCAACTGGCGCAGGACGACCGGCATCGCCGGTGCCGCGATAGGCGTCCTGGCCGCGGGCGCGGCCGCCGGGGTGGCCGTCGAGCGGATGACCGTGGGCCGCGGGATGCGCCGCCGGGCCCGGCTCGTGCTCGACTCGGCCGGCCCCTACGGCACGCTGCGCGGCACCCCGGGCAAGGCGTACGCCGACGACGGGACCGAGCTGTACTACGAGGTCGACGACGTGGACCCGGACCCGGGTCCGAACGTCTCCCCGCGCCGCCGCAGGCTCTTCGGCCGCAAGGCCCCTGCCCCCGTCACCGTCGTCTTCTGCCACGGCTACTGCCTCAGCCAGGACTCCTGGCACTTCCAGCGGGCGGCGCTGCGCGGGGTCGTGCGCACCGTGCACTGGGACCAGCGCAGCCACGGCCGGTCCGGACGCGGGGTGGCCCAGACCCAGGACGGCGTGCCCCTCACCATCGACCAGCTCGGCCGCGATCTGAAGGCCGTCCTCGACGCGGCCGTGCCGGACGGGCCGATCGTGCTGGTCGGGCACTCCATGGGCGGGATGACCATCATGGCGCTGGCCGCCCACTTCCCGGAGCTGATCCGCGACCGGGTCGTGGCCACCGCGCTCATCGGTACCTCCTCCGGGCGGCTCGGCGAGGTGAACTTCGGGCTGCCGGTGGCGGGCGTCAACGCGGTGCGCCGGATACTCCCGGGAGTGCTGAGGGCGCTCGGGCAGCAGGCGGAACTGGTGGAGAAGGGGCGCCGGGCCACCGCCGATCTGTTCGCCGGGGTCATCAAGCGGTACTCGTTCGCGTCCCGGGACGTCGACCCCGCCGTGGAGCGGTTCGCCGAACGGATGATCGAGTCGACGCCGATCGACGTGGTCGCCGAGTTCTATCCGGCCTTCACCGAGCACGACAAGACCGAGGCACTCCTCTGCTTCCGGGACTTCCCGGTGCTGGTGCTGGCCGGGGTGCAGGACCTGGTCACGCCCAGCGAGCACAGCGAGGCCATCGCCGACCTCCTCCCGGACGCCGAACTGGTGCTCGTGCCGGACGCCGGGCACCTGGTGATGCTGGAGCACCCCGAAGTGGTCACCGACCGGCTGGCCGACCTGCTCACCCGCGCGGGCGCCGTGCCGGCAGGGGCTACGGTAAGTGGCTATGGAACAGCCAGCAGCACCAGCAGTACCGCACGACCCCGCTGAGATCCGGCTGACCATCACCTCTCCCGAGCAGATGCGGGAGCTGGGCCGCCGCCTGGCCAAGCTGCTGCGCTCGGGTGACCTGGTGATGCTCAGCGGCGAGCTGGGCGCGGGCAAGACGACGCTGACCCGGGGGCTCGGTGAGGGGCTCGACGTGCGCGGCGCGGTCACCTCGCCGACGTTCGTGATCGCCCGGGTGCACCCCTCCCTCGGCGACGGGCCGCCGCTCGTCCACGTGGACGCCTACCGGCTCTCCGGCGGCCTCGACGAGATGGAGGACCTCGACCTCGACGTCTCCCTGTCCGACTCGGTGATCGTCGTGGAGTGGGGCGAGGGCAAGGTCGAGGAGCTGACCGAGGACCGGCTCCAGGTCGTCATCCACCGGGCCGTCGGCGACACCACCGACGAGGTCCGTCAGGTGACGGTCACCGGGCGCGGGGAGCGGTGGGCGAGCGCGGATCTGGGCACGCTCGCGGCCTGACCGGAGCCACTTTCCGACAAGGCGTCGGTAACATATTGCGCAGGATGTCCCGGGCGTGGTCACATGGTGTCCCGCTCGCGGTTAGGCATACCTAACGCGCCCGCCCCCGCACTTCAGGAGGCGTCCATGTCCGCTTCTCGGTCCACGGAGCCGCCGGCCGAGCCGCCCGTGTTCGGCGGGGTGTCGATGCGTGAGCTGCTGGCGTCGTGCGAGGCCGCCCGCGCGGTCTCCCGGCCGCCGTGCGAACCGGCGCCGTCCAGGCCGGAGCACCCGGCGGGGCCGGAGCGACGCCAGGCCGCGTGAGGGGCGTTCCGTCGTGGCCGATCCGCTCCACCCCGCGAACGTCAGCGGATCACCACCACCGGTACGCCGATCGTGGCGAACTTCCACATCGCGTCGCCGTCCTCGCGCCGCTCCCGGATGCCGCCGGTCTTCACCCCGTCCCCCGTGACGGGGTCCCCGCCGCGCACCGCCGCGCTGAAGCCGATCACCACCCCGTCCACGCTGGTGAACCGCACGACGTGCTCGATGGGCAGGCCGTCCGTCCCGGTGACCGCGTTCGAGCGGGACGTGACCCAGTACCTGCCCGCCGGCGGGTCCACGGTGCCGGGGTTCACCCCGAAGCTGCGCTGCACCCGGTTGTGGTCGTCGACCAGCCAGACCCGGTCGTCGTCCACCGAGTACACGACCCGTTCACCCGTCCCGGAACCGCTCGGCAGGGCGCCCGGGTGGAGCCGGTCACGCGGCGCTTTCCCGGTCGCCGAGGCGGACGCCGCGTTCGGCCCCGGCCTGCCGCTCAGACTCGGCGGAACGGTCGCCTGTGCCTGGTAGGTGAGGTATCCGACGACGCCGATGGCCACCGCGGTGAGGCCGGCCACGATCCCCGAGCTGGTCCCTGCCACGAACGCCCACCTCTGTTTCGCGCCATATGTCGTACTTCGTACGAACCGTAGCAGCCGGTCACCGTCGCACCGGGACGGCGATGCGAGCGGCGCGGGCGCCGTAGGCTGTTCGCGTGCTCTTGCTCGCTCTGGATACCGCCACCCCCGCCGTCACCGTCGCGCTGCACGACGGAACGCACGTCATCGCGTCGTCGAGCCAGGTGGACGCCCGCCGGCACGGAGAGCTGCTGCTGCCGGCCGTCGACCGGGTGCTCGCCGAGGCCGGGCTCAAGCTGGAGGCCGTCACCGGGATCGTCGTCGGTGCCGGGCCCGGCCCCTACACCGGTCTGCGGGTCGGCCTGATGACCGCCGACACCTTCGGCCTCGCGCTCGGCGTCCCGGTGCACGGCGTGTGCACCCTGGACGGCCTCGCCTACGCCGCCGACATCGAGAAGGGCCCCTTCGTCGTGGCGACCGACGCCCGGCGCAAGGAGGTCTACTGGGCGACCTACGCCGACTCCCGCACCCGCCTGACCGACCCGGCCGTCGACCGCCCGGCCGACATCGCCGAGCGGGTCGCCGGGCTGCCCGCGGTCGGCGCCGGCGCGCTCCTCTACCCGGACACGTTCCCGAGCGCCCACGAGCCGGAGCACGTGTCCGCCGCCGCCCTCGCCGCGCTGGCCGCCGAGAAGCTGGCCGCGGGCGAGGAACTGCCCGCGCCGCGCCCGCTGTACCTGCGCCGCCCCGACGCGCAGGTCCCCAAGAACTACAAGGTGGTCACCCCGAAGTGACGGAGCCTCGACTGCGTGAGATGCGCTGGTGGGACATCGACCCGGTCCTCGGTCTCGAGCGGGAGCTGTTCCCCGATGACGCCTGGTCGAGGGGCATGTTCTGGTCCGAGCTGGCCCACTCCCGGGGCGCCGAGGCCAACCGACGGTACCTGGTGGCCGAGGGGGACGGCCGGATCGTCGGGTACGCGGGCCTCGCCGCCGCCGGCGACCTGGGCGACGTCCAGACCATCGCCGTCGCCCGCTCCCACCAGGGCACCGGCCTCGGCGGCCGGCTGCTGACCGAGCTGCTGAAGGCGGCCACCGCCTTCGAGTGCGCCGAGGTCATGCTCGAGTGCCGGGTCGACAACGTCGCCGCCCAGAAGCTCTACGAGCGCTTCGGCTTCGTGCCCATCGGCTTCAGACGCGGCTACTACCAGCCGGGCAACGTCGACGCCCTGGTGATGCGCCTGACCACAGCACCCGACAGCGGCCCCGCCGCGGACCCCCCAGTACAAGGAACCGAGATCAATGGCTGACGAACCTCTCGTCCTCGGCATCGAGACCTCCTGCGACGAGACCGGCGTCGGCATCGTCCGCGGCACCACCCTGCTGGCGGACGCCGTCGCCTCCAGCGTCGACGAGCACGCCCGCTTCGGCGGCGTCGTGCCCGAGGTGGCCTCCCGGGCGCACCTGGAGGCGATGGTCCCGACCATCGACCGCGCGCTGAAGGAGGCGGGCGTCACCGCGAAGGACCTCGACGGCATCGCGGTCACCGCGGGCCCGGGACTCGCCGGCGCCCTGCTCGTCGGCGTCTCGGCGGCCAAGGCCTACGCCTACGCCCTCGGCAAGCCCCTGTACGGCGTCAACCACCTGGCCTCGCACATCTGCGTGGACCAGCTGGAGCACGGCCCGCTGCCCGAGCCGACCATGGCCCTGCTGGTCTCCGGCGGCCACTCCTCCCTGCTGCTGTCCGAGGACATCACCTCCGACGTCCGACCCATGGGCGCCACCATCGACGACGCGGCCGGCGAGGCCTTCGACAAGATCGCGCGGGTGCTGAACCTGGGCTTCCCCGGCGGCCCGGTCATCGACCGCTACGCCCGTGAGGGCGACCCGGCGGCGATCGCCTTCCCGCGTGGTCTGACCGGCCCGCGCGACCCCGCCTACGACTTCTCCTTCTCCGGTCTGAAGACCGCCGTGGCCCGCTGGATCGAGGCCAGGCGCGCGGCCGGCGAGGAGGTCCCGGTCCGTGACGTGGCCGCGTCCTTCCAGGAGGCCGTGGTCGACGTGCTGACCCGCAAGGCCGTCCGCGCCTGCAAGGACCAGAGGGTCGACCACCTGATGATCGGCGGCGGTGTCGCGGCCAACTCCCGGCTGCGCGTCCTCGCCCAGGAGCGCTGCGAGGCGGCCGGGATTCGGCTGCGCGTCCCGCGTCCCAAGCTGTGCACGGACAACGGCGCGATGGTCGCGGCCCTCGGCGCCGAGATGGTCTCCCGCAACCGCGCCGCCTCCGACTGGGACCTGTCCGCCGACTCCTCGCTGCCGGTGACCGACCCGCACGTGCCCGGGCAGAACCACGACCATGTGCACGAGGTCGGCGAGGAGAACCTCTACTCGTGACGGTCGCCCTGATGTGGGAGGCCCGGGCCGTCGCCGGCCGGGGCGCGGAACTGCTGGACTGGGCGCGTGCGCAGGACCTCGCCCGCGAGCCGCTGCGCCGGGAGACCTTCCGGGCTCCGCAGGACCGGGTCCTGGTCATCACCTGGTGGGACGCGCCGTACGACGCCGAGCTCCCGGAACTGCCCGAACCGGACGGCACCCTGGTGACGCGGGCTGTCCACCGGTGGCGGTTCGAGGCGGTGGACGCGGAAGCGGAACGCTGAGGTGGCGCGCGGACCCGTTCTCGCGCTATGATCATCACACGCGAACGGCCAAACAACGGTTCGAACGCAGTGCGTTGGTGGTCCAAGGAAAGACGCCCCACTTCCTGTGGGGAGATGCAGGTGCAAGGCCTGCCCGGCGCTCCATCGAACACCCCGCCACCGGATTTCCGGTGGCGGGGTGTTCGCGTTCACCCCGCCTCGGTCACCGTCACCTCGCAGCGCAGCGTCCGCTCGGGCCCGACCACCCGCACCGGCCCGGTCAGCCGCAGCCGGGCGGTGTGCCGTACCTCCGCGCTGGACGGCCCGAGCCGCAGCTCCAGCGCGCCCGGCTCCACCACACGGGCGCCCGTGCGGTCGGTGAAGGACGACAGGTCGGCGTGGAAGCGGAAGGTCAGCCGGCGGGACTCGCCGGGGGACAGCTCCAGCCGCCGGTAGCCAGTCAGCCGGACGTCCGGGCGGGTCACCGACGCCACCGGGTCGTGCAGATAGAGCTGGACGACCTCGGCGCCCGCGCGGTCACCGGTGTTGCGGACGGTCAGCGAGAGGTCGTACGAGCCGTCCGTGCCGATCTCCGTGACACCGTCGCCGTCGCCGCCGGTGAAGTCCTCCCAGGCGAACGTCGTGTACGAGCGGCCGTGGCCGAAGGGGTACAGCGGGGTCGGGTCCAGGTTGCTGACCTCGCCGGCCAGGCCCAGCGGGGGCTGGAGATAGGTCCAGGGCTGGCCGCCGGGCGCACGCGGGACGCTCACCGGGAGACGGCCCGAGGGGTTCACCCGGCCGGACAGGACGCCCGCGAGGGCCGGGCCGCCCTCCTCGCCCGGGAAGAAGGCCTGGACGGCCGCGCCCAGCCGGCCGTGCCAGCGGCCCAGCGCGTAGGGGCGGCCGGTGAGCAGGACCAGGACGACCGGCACGCCGGTGGCGACCAGCGCGTCCAGCAACTCGCCCTGGACGCCCGGCAGTCGCAGGTCCGCCACATCGCAGCCCTCGCCGGAGGTGCCCCGGCCGAACAGGCCCGCGCGGTCGCCGAGGACCGCCACGCACACATCCGCCTCCGCCGCCCGGGCCACCGCCTCGGCGAAGCCCGCGGTGTCCGGGCCGGAGACTCCGCAGCCCTCGGCGAACGTCACCTTGGCGTCGGGGAGTTCGGTGCGCAGCGCGTCCAGGACCGTCGGGATCGAGACGCCGAGCGGGACCTCGGGGTGGTGGGGGAGCACATGGGAGGGGAAGGAGTAGCAGCCGAGCATCGCCAGGGCGTCCGCCGCGCGGGGGCCCACCACCGCGATCCGGGTGTCGGGGGCCAGTGGGAGCAGCCCGTCGGGGTTGTCGAGCAGGACCACCGACTCCTCCGCCAGCCGGCCGGCCAGGGCCCGGTTGGCGGCCGAGTCCAGGTCGACGGGGCCGTCCGGCTCCGGCCGCCAGTCCTCGTCCAGCAGGCCCAGCTCGCACTTCTGCAGCAGGACCCGGCGGGCCGCGCGGTCCACCAGCGACTCCGGGACACGGCCCGTCCGTACGGCGGTGACGAGCGGGGTGCCGTAGCACTTCAGGGTCGGCAGTTCGACGTCGATGCCCGCCGCGAGGGCCAGGTGCGCCGCGCCGGCGTCGTCCTCCGCTACCCGGTGCTGACTGCGCAGGAAGCCGATGCCGAAGTAGTCGGCGACCACCGTGCCGGTGAACCCCCACTCACCGCGCAGGAGTTCGTCGAGCAGCCGGGGGTCGGCGGAGACGGGTACGCCGTCGGTCTCGGTGTAGGAGGCCATCACCGAGCGCGCCCCGCCCTCGCGCAGCGCCATCTCGAACGGCGGCAGGGTCACGTCCGCGAACTCCCGCACGCCCGCCCGTACGGGGGCGAGGTTGCGGGCGCCCACCGAGGAGGCGTACCCGGCGAAGTGCTTGAGCGTGGCGACGACCCCGGCCGACTCCAGACCGCGCACATAGGCCGCGCCGATCGTGCCGACGAGGTAGGGGTCCTCGCCGATGGTCTCCTCCACCCGGCCCCAGCGGGGGTCGCGGACCACGTCCAGCACGGGGGCGAGGCCCTGGTGGACGCCGACCGAGCGCAGGTCACGGCCGATGTGCCGGCCCAGCTCGGCGACGAGCGCCGGGTCGAAGGCCGCGCCCCAGGCCAGCGGCACCGGGTACGCGGTCGCACCCCAGGCCGTGAAGCCCGCGAGGCACTCCTCGTGGGCGACCGCCGGGATGCCGAAGCGGCTCGCCCCGGCGATGCGGCGCTGGGCGCGGGCCAGCGCCTGCGCGCCCAGCGCCGGGTCCACGGGTGCGGTGCCGAAGGAGCGGGTCAACTGGCCGAGACCACGGGTGATCAGCTCGTCCCAGTCGTAGTCGGCGGTCATCTCGCGCTGCAGCGGGGCGACCCCGTCGCCGTCGGTGGCGGCGCCCACCCACACTCCGTAGAGCTGAGCGGTCTTCTCCTCGACGGTCATGCGGGAGAGCAGGTCGTCGACGCGCGCGGCGGCGGGCAGGGCGGGGTCGCGCCAAGGAGCGGTGGTCATGGAACTCCCGTCGGAAGGGTCGGGACGCCGGGCGGTACCCCGTTCGTCGGCACACTCTCGGGCTCTCGGGCGGTCGGACTCTCGACTCCGCTCACGAATGTTTCGGGCAATACGTCGAATGTTCCGGAAACCTATGGCGCGACAACACCTTCGTCAAGAGGTCCCGCAGGGATACGATCGCGGGCATGAAGCCTTCGAAGCCCGCAGAAACGCAGACGGCGACCCTCGCCGAAATCGCCCGGGAGGCCGGGGTCTCCGCTCCGACTGTTTCGAAGGTCCTCAACGGCCGCGCCGATGTGGCCCCGGCGACCCGCACCCGTGTCGAGGAGCTGCTGCGCGCCTACGGCTACCGGCGCCGGCGCGCCGAGGCCTCCCGTTCCCCGCTGATCGACCTGGTCTTCCACGAGCTGGAGAGCGCCTGGGCGATGGAGGTCATCCGGGGCGTGGAGAACGTGGCCCGGGACGCGGGCCTGAGCGTGGTGCTGTCCGAGTCGGCCGGGCGGCTCACCCCGGGCCGCACCTGGGCCGACCAGGTCGCCGCCCGCCGCCCGCACGGCGTGGTCCTGGTGCTGTCCGGCCTCGACGAGTCCCAGCGCGCGCTGCTGACCAGCCGGTCCATCCCGTTCGTGGTGATGGACCCGGCGGGCGACCCGGGTCCGGACGTGCCCTCGATCGGCGCCACCAACTGGCAGGGCGGCCTCGCCGCCACCCGCCACCTGGTGGAGCTCGGCCACACCCGGATCGGTGCCATCAGCGGGCCCTCCCGGATGATGTGCAGCCGGGCCCGCGTCGACGGCTACCGGGCCGCTCTGGAGACGGCGGGGCTTCCGGTCGACCCCTCGCTCGTCGTGACCGGCGACTTCCACCACGACGCCGGCTACCGGCTCGGCCTGGAGCTGCTGCGCCGCCCGGACCGGCCCACCGCCGTCTTCGCGGGCAACGACCTGCAGGCGCTCGGCCTGTTCGAGGCCGCGCGGGAACTGGGGCTGCGCATCCCGGAGGACCTCAGTGTGGTGGGCTTCGACGATCTGCCGGTGGCCCGCTGGGTGGGACCGCCGCTGACGACCGTGCGCCAGCCGCTGACCGAGATGGCCGAGGCCGCGGCCCGCCTGGTGCTGGAGCTGGGCCGCGCGGACGACGAGCGGGCGGCCACCCGGGTGGAGCTGGCGACCAGCCTGGTGGTGCGCAGCAGTACGGCGGCCCCGGCCGCCGGGTGACGTGAGTGGCCGGAAGTTGACGTATTGACGGGTGGGGCGTGCGCCCCCACACTCCTCCGAAGCCAATCGGTTGCACGACCGAAACTTTCGGAGGTCCCCCGCCATGAGAACCTCCAGAACTCCCTTACGCGCGTGTCTGGCCGCCCTGGCCGCCGCCGCGGCCCTGCTCGCGGCCGGTACCGGCACCGCCCGTGCGGCCGACCCGCCGCTGCGCGACCTCGCCGCGGCGAAGGGCAAGGTCATCGGCACCGCGGTCACCGGCTCCAAGCTCACCGGCGCCTACGCGGACATCGCCGGGACGCAGTTCGGCTCGCTCACCCCGGGCAACGCCATGAAGTGGGGCTCGGTCGAGCCCACCCGGGGCAGCTTCAACTGGAGCGAGGCCGATCAGATCGTGGCCTTCGCCCAGGCCCACGGCCAGCAGGTGCGCGGCCACACCCTGGTCTGGCACAGCCAGAACCCGAGCTGGCTGACCGGCGGGAGCTGGACCCCGGCCCAGCTCGGCACCCTGCTGCGGGACCACATCGACACCGAGGTCGGCCGCTACAAGGGCAAGGTGTCCGTCTGGGACGTGGTCAACGAGCCCTTCAACGAGGACGGCACCTACCGCTCGACGATCTGGTACGACGGCCTCGGCTCCGGCTATATCGCCAACGCCCTGACCTGGGCGCACGCGGCCGACCCGGACGCCAAGCTGTACATCAACGACTACAACGTCGAGGGCGTGAACGCGAAGTCCACCGCTCTGTACAACCTGGTCAGGTCCCTCAAGCAGCAGGGCGTGCCGATCGACGGCGTCGGCCTCCAGGCACATCTGATCCTCGGCCAGGTGCCGCCCACGCTCCAGCAGAACATCCAGCGCTTCGCCGACCTCGACGTGGACGTGGCCGTCACCGAGCTGGACGTCCGGATGTCACTGCCGGCCGACAGCGCGAAACTGGACCAGCAGGCGGCCGACTTCAAGTCCGTGACGGCCGCCTGCGCGGCCGTGACCCGGTGCGTCAACGTCACGGTGTGGGGCTTCACCGACTCCGACTCATGGGTGCCGAGCACCTTCCCCGGCTACGGGGCGGCGACGCCGTACGACGAGAACTACCAGCCGAAACCGGCGTACCGCGGCATCGCCGAGGCGCTGGGCGGCGGGGGCGGCACCGGCGAACCGCCGCCGGCCGGTGCCTGCTCGGCCGCCTACAGCGTGACCAGCCAGTGGAACGGCGGCTTCACCGGCCAGGTGAAGATCTCCTGCTCCGGTGCCTCGCTGTCCTCCTGGAAGGTGAACTGGACGTACGGCGCCGGCCAGCGGATCACCCAGGCCTGGAACGCCACCTGCACCCAGTCGGGCGCGGCGGTGTCGTGCGCGAACGCCTCGTACAACGGCGCGGTGCCCGACGGCGGTTCGGTGACCTTCGGGTTCAACGCCTCCTGGAACGGCGGCAATCCGGTGCCCATGGTGAGCCTCGGATGGGAATCTCCCGACCGACTCCGAGGGCTTCCGCTAACAGTCGTCCAATAATCCGGTCCTACGTTCCTGCCGTGACCGGACACGACGAGAACGGCGACGAAGGCAGAAGGAGGGGCCGGCGGCCGGGCGTAGTGAGGGCCGCCGGCCTGCTGTGGGCGTCGCTGCGCTGAGCGGCGGGCCCGGTCCGGACGGCCGGAAAAAAAGAATTTCCAGGAAATCTCCGCGCGGCTGTCGATCCGGCCGTCTCCCGTTCGACGCATGGGTGAGCGGCGGGGAACGGCCCCGCCGCCCGGACCGAGGAGTCACCATGCCCCGCTACCTGTCGCTCGTGCGCATCGACGAGGCCTCCGCCCCCGCCGAGGGCCCCAGCGAGGAACTGATGCAGCGGATGGGCGAGCTGATCGAGGAGATCACCAAGGCCGGCGTCATGCTCGACACCGCCGGGCTCACCCCCTCCGCCCAGGGCGCCCGGGTGCGCTGGGAGGGCGGGAAGATCTCCGTCACCGACGGGCCCTTCACCGAGTCCAAGGAGGTCGTCGGCGGCTACGCGCTCATGCAGTGCAAGGACATGGCCGAGGCGCTGGAGTGGACCAAGCGGTTCCTGAAGACCCACGAGGAGTTCTGGACCGTCACCTGCGAGGTCCGGGAGATCGCCGAGGGCTGAGCCCTCCTTGGCTCACGGCGGTCCGGGGGTGTTGCATGGTGGGCTGTGGAAGCACAGCCCACCGCGGCACACGCCATCGAGACCGTCTTCCGGCTGGAGTCCCCGCGGGTCGTCGCCGGCGTCGCCCGGATCGTGCGGGACATCGGCATCGCCGAGGAACTGGCGCAGGACGCGCTGGTCGCCGCCCTGGAGCGGTGGCCCCGGGACGGTGTGCCCGACAACCCCGGCGCCTGGCTCATGGCCACCGCCCGGCACCGTGCCGTCGACCTGGTCCGGCGCCGCGAGACCTATGCCCGCAAGCTCGCGGAGATCGGCCGCAGCCTCCCGGACACGGCCCCGCCGCCGGAACCCGCCGACCCGCACGACATCGACGACGACCTGCTGCGGCTGGTCTTCACCACCTGCCATCCGGTGCTGTCCCCCGAGGCCCGCATCGCCCTCACCCTGCGCCTGCTGGGGGGTCTCAGCACGGCGGAGATCGCCCGCGCCCATCTGGTCCCGGAACCGACGGTCGCCCAGCGCATCGTCCGCGCCAAACGCACCCTCGCCACACGGGACGTCGCCTTCGAGGTGCCGTACGGGCCCGACCGGGAGGCCCGCCTCGGCTCGGTCCTGGACGTCATCTACCTGATCTTCAACGAGGGTTACGCGGCCACCGCCGGCGACGACCTGCTGCGCCCCGGGCTGTGCGAGGACGCCCTGCGGCTGGCCCGGCTGCTGTCCGGGCTGATGCCGAAGGAACCGGAGGTGCACGGCCTCACCGCGCTGCTGGAGTTCCAGGCCTCGCGCACCGCCGCCCGCACCGCGCCCGACGGCACCGTGGTGCTGCTGAAGGGCCAGAACCGGCGCCGCTGGAACCGCCTGCTCATCGCCCGCGGCATCCGCGCACTCGCCCGCGCCGACGCCTGCGCCACCGGCGCACCCGGCCCCTACGCCCTCCAGGCGGCCATCGCCGCCTGCCACGCGCACGCGTACTCCTACGCGGAGACCGACTGGCGGACCATCGCCACCCTCTACGCCCTGCTCGCCGCCCGCTCCCCGTCGCCTGTCGTCGAACTGAACCGGGCGGTCGCCGTGTCGATGGCCGAGGGCCCGGCCGAAGCGCTCGCACTCGTCGACGCCCTGGCCGTCGAACCCGTCCTGCGCGAGTACCACCTGCTGCCCAGCGTCCGCGCCGACCTGCTGTCCCGCCTCGGCCGCACGGCGGAGGCCCGCGCGGAGTTCGAACGCGCGGCCTCCCTCACCCGCAACGAACGCGAACGCGCCCTGCTGCTGCGCCGGGCCGCCGGGACACGTCCCGGCGAACACGGCGAGATCACTCCTTCGGATGATCAGCAGGCGTAAGGGCGTGCGACCCCGGGCGGCTCCGTAGCGTCACGCCTGTCGCTTGTGCCGTAGTGGCGCTCCCGCCCACTCTTGAAGGAGGAGGTGCTTCACGATGACCGCTCTCGCAGAAGAGGTGGCCCAGGTGGTGGCAGACGAGCCGGTTCCCGAGCCGGGTTCCGATCTGGACGAGGTCCTGTGGCAGGCGTGGAAGGCCATGGATCTCCCCGAGGGCTACCGCGCCGAGATCATCGAGGGGGCCATCGAGGTGTCGCCTACCGGACGCCGCCGTCATGGTGCGCTCGTCAACCGCCTCCGGCGGACGCTTGACGCTTACCTGTCACGCAGCGGGTATGCAGCACACCAGGACATCAACGTCATCCACCGCAACAAAGTCTGGGTCCCCCACCTCTTCGTCGCCCCCCTCGATCTCGAGGAGATCCCCGACGAGGAGGGGCTCGGCGTCGACGCCGGCGGCGTGAAGATGGTCGTCGAGGTCACCTCGCCCGGGCACCGGAACCTCCAGCGTGACCGGGCGCGGAAGCGGCGCGAGTACGCCAGGGCGGGTATCCCGGTGTATGTGATCGTCGACGACTTCGACGACTTCGACGACGAGGGGAGCCGTCGTCGTCCTGACGTCTCCCGACTCCAGGAAGGCCAAGTACACCGACGAGCACCGCGTCCCCTACGGCACCGACGCGGTGATCCCCGAGGGGCCGGCCAAGGGCTTCGCCGTCGGCAAGGCGATCGTCGCCTCCTGAGAGGGCGTGTCAGCGCGCCGGCCGGCCGACCAGCATCGTCGGCGCCCCCGCCACCCGGGTGAGGAACACCGTGGCGGAGTGCGGGCCCTGGGGCTTGACCTTCCTGCGCAGTTCCTCGGGTTCGACCGCCGAGCCCCGCTTCTTCACGGTCAGGATGCCGACCTCGCGCTCGCGCAGCAGGGCCTTCAGCTTCTTGACGTTGAAGGGGAGCCGGTCGGTGATCTCGTAGGCGGTGGCGTACGGCGTCGGGCGCAGGGCGTCGGCGGTGACGTAGGCGATGGTCGGGTCGACGAGGCCGCCGCCGACCTCCTCGGCCACCTCGGCGACCAGGTGGGCGCGGATCACGGCGCCGTCGGGCTCGTACAAGTACCGTCCCACGGAACGCACTTCGGGGTCGGGCAGGCCACGGCCGGGCAGCGAGCGCGGGCCCGGCAGCAGGGTGGCCCGTACGGTGCCCGGCGCCCCGGTGCCGAACCAGAGCACCGCCTCCTTCACGTCACCGCCGTCCGAGATCCACTCGGCCTCCGCCTCGGCCGGGATCGCCTCGTGCGGGATGCCGGGCGCGATCTTCAGGGCGGCCCGGGGTGCCTTCAGGGCCGCTCCGACGGCCCACGACAGCGGCGGTGAGTAGGCCTCGGGGTCGAAGACGCGACCCCGGCCGCCGCGCCGGGCGGGGTCCACGAACACGGCGTCACAGCCGTCCGTGTCCACGTCGGTCACGTCCGCCTCCCGCACCTCGATCAGCCCGCTGAGCCCCAGCGCCTCGGCGTTGGCCCGGGCCACGGCCGCCGTCAACGGATCGCGGTCCACCGCGAGCACCCGGATCCCGGCCCGCGCCAGCGCGATCGCGTCGCCGCCGATCCCGCAGCACAGGTCGGCGACCGAGATCACCCCCAGCCCCCTCATCCGCTCGGCGCGGTACGCGGCCACGCTCGCGCGGGTCGACTGCTCGACCCCGTTCGGGGTGAAGAACATCCGCGCCGCGTCCTCGGCCCCGAACTTCACCACCGCCCGCTGCCGCAGCCGCGCCTGCCCGAGCGCCGCCGACACCAGCTCGGCGGGGTGGTCCCGGCGCAGCCGGGTGGCGACGGCCAGCTCGTGCGCGGGGTCGGTGTCGCGCACCTCGTCGAGCAGGGCGCGGCCTTCGGGGGTGAGGAGGGGGTCGAGGTCGTTCACCGGGTCATTGTGGGCCAGTCGGTGGATGGTGCGCCTCCGGCGGCGGTGTCGGGCCGGGTTCGGCGCCGGGGCCTGCGAGGATCCGACGCCATGCGAGAAGTAGTACAAAACGATAAAAAGCGGGCCTGCGGGAGGCGTTCGGGTCTTCCGGCAGTCGCCCTCCGCTGCGGGGTGGCCGCACTCGTCTCGGCCGCCCTCGTCTCCGGCTGCGGCTCCCCGGACCCGGGCTCCGGCGCCCACTCCGGCCCCGGCCACAACTCCGGCCAGGGCGGTCCCGCCCAGGCGCTGAGCCCCGAGGCCCGCCGCGCCGCCGAACAGGCCCGGCTGGTCGCCGCCGCCCAGCGCTGGAAGCTGGCCCGGGTGCCGCTCACGCCCCCGGCGCCGCCCGCCGTCAAGCCGAAGATCACCCCGCGTGACGGCTTCGAGGTGGACGGCCAGGAGGAGGAGAACCTGCCCCCGGTCTTCACCACCGTCCCCACCGGCGAGAAGGTCGTCTTCCTCACCATCGACGACGGCGCCGAGAAGGACCCGGCGTTCCTGCGCATGATGAGCGACCTGAAGATCCCCTACTCGGCCTTCCTCAGCAACTACCTGGTGAAGGACGACTACGGCTACTTCCGCCGGATGCAGTCCGAGGGCCACACCCTCAACAACCACACCCTCACCCACCCGTACCTGCCCGGCCTCTCCTACGAGCAGCAGCGGGACGAGATCTGCGGCATGCAGGACATCATGAAGAAGCAGTTCGGCAAGGCGCCCACGATCTTCCGGCCGCCCTACGGCAACTACAACGGCGACACCCTGCGCGCCGCCAAGTCCTGCGGGATCAAGTACGCGCCGATCTGGGACGAGGAGGTCTTCGTCGACCACTGGGAGTACCGCGACTGGGACCGCAGCCTGCACCCCGGCGACATCGTGCTCACCCACTTCCGCGGCCGCGACGACTGGGACGGCACGATGGTCGACGACATGCGCAGGTTCCTCGACAAGGTCACGCGCGAGGGGTACGCCGTGGCGCGCCTGGAGGACTACCTGTGAGGCGCCGGGGGCAGCCGGCGGGCGGGCCGTTTCGCGTGCGGACCGCTCCGGCGGCCGCGCTCGCCGCGGCCCTCCTGCTCGCCGGCTGCGCCCAGTCCGTCGACCCCATCGAGCGGCTGGGCAAGCGGGCGGCCCAAGGAGTCCGGCCGTCGAGCCCGGCCGCCGGTGCGGCGCACCGCCGCTGGGGCCTGGCCGCCCCGCTCGCCGCCCCGCCGAGCCACCCGGCCCGGCCCCTCGGCACCCGCCGGCCGGCCGGCTCGCAGCCCCCGGTCGTGGACCACGTCGACACCACCGACCGGGTCGTCTTCCTCACCTACGACGACGGCGCGGAGCGGGACCCGCGCTTCGCCGACATGGTCCGTGAACTCCGGCTGCCGGTCAGCCTCTTCCTCACCGACAGCGTCACGGGCCCCGGCTACGGCCGCTTCGCCCGGCTGCGCGCGGTCGGCGCCGCGATCGAGAACCACACCCTCGACCACCCGGCGCTGCCCGGACTGCCGTACGCCGGGCAGCGCGCCGAGATCTGCGGCCAGCGGGACGCACTCCGCTCCCGCTTCGGCGTCCGCCCCCGCCTCCTCCGGCCGCCGCACGGCGCCTACGACGCCACCACCCTGCGCGCCGCCGCCGACTGCGGCGTCTCCGCCCTCGTCCTGTGGCGCGCCGCCCTCGGCCCCGACGGCCTCGTCCACCGGAGGGGCGCACGGCATCTGGCCCCGGGCGACATCGTCCTCGTGAGCCCGGGCGAGGACACCGGCCCCACCCTGACGGAACGCACCGTCCGCCTGCTGCGCCACGCCCAGAGCCAGGGCCTGACGGTGGCCCGCCTCGAGGACTACCTGGCCTGACCGCGCCCACCAGGGGCACCCTCCGCGGGCCCCGGGCCGGCCGACGCGCCGCACCGCCATTGGCACTCCGCTTGACCGAGTGCTAATCGCGGTCATAGTCTCGGCTCTGGCACTCGGCAGTTGAGAGTGCCAACCACGCGACGGGCAGGTCCGGCACCCGCGACGACGGATCCACCTGGTCGCCACCCCAGACAGTTAACCCCGTGAGATCTCCGAAGGGGGAGGTCGGACCGTGACGACCACCAGCTCCAAGGTTGCCATCAAGCCGCTCGAGGACCGCATCGTGGTCCAGCCGCTCGACGCCGAGCAGACCACCGCCTCTGGCCTGGTCATCCCGGACACCGCGAAGGAGAAGCCCCAGGAGGGCGCCGTCCTCGCCGTGGGCCCGGGTCGCTTCGAGAACGGCGAGCGCCTGCCGCTCGACGTCAAGGTCGGCGACGTCGTCCTGTACAGCAAGTACGGCGGCACCGAGGTGAAGTACAACGGCGAGGAGTTCCTCGTCCTCTCGGCTCGCGACGTCCTCGCGATCATCGAGAAGTAAGACACCTCGAGCACTTTTGATGCTTGACGCTGCGCCCCTGGCCCCCGCGACCACATAAGAAGCCGGGCGCCCGGGGCGCAGTGCCTTTTTCACCCACAGATTTCCGAGAGGGCTCCCGCTGTCATGGCGAAGATCCTGAAGTTCGACGAGGACGCCCGTCGCGCCCTCGAGCGCGGCGTCAACAAGCTTGCCGACACGGTGAAGGTGACGATCGGCCCCAAGGGCCGCAACGTCGTCATCGACAAGAAGTTCGGCGCGCCCACCATCACCAACGACGGTGTCACGATCGCCCGTGAGGTCGAGATCGAGGACCCGTACGAGAACCTCGGCGCCCAGCTGGTGAAGGAGGTGGCGACCAAGACCAACGACATCGCTGGTGACGGCACCACCACCGCCACCGTGCTGGCCCAGGCGCTGGTGCGCGAAGGTCTGCGCAACGTCGCCGCCGGTGCCTCCCCGGCGCTGCTCAAGAAGGGCATCGACGCCGCGGTCAAGGCCGTCTCCGACGACCTGCTCGCCTCGGCCCGCCCGATCGACGAGAAGTCCGACATCGCCGCCGTCGCCGCGCTGTCCGCCCAGGACCAGCAGGTCGGCGAGCTGATCGCCGAGGCCATGGACAAGGTCGGCAAGGACGGTGTCATCACCGTCGAGGAGTCCAACACCTTCGGTCTGGAGCTGGACTTCACCGAGGGCATGGCCTTCGACAAGGGCTACCTGTCGCCGTACTTCGTCACCGACCAGGAGCGTATGGAGGCCGTCCTCGACGACCCGTACATCCTGATCAACCAGGGCAAGATCAGCTCCATCCAGGACCTGCTGCCGCTGCTGGAGAAGGTCATCCAGTCGGGTGCCTCCAAGCCGCTGCTGATCATCGCCGAGGACGTCGACGGCGAGGCCCTGTCGACCCTGGTCGTCAACAAGATCCGCGGCACCTTCAACGCCGTCGCGGTGAAGGCCCCGGGCTTCGGCGACCGCCGCAAGGCCATGCTCCAGGACATCGCCACCCTCACCGGCGGCACCGTCATCTCCGAGGAGGTCGGCCTCAAGCTCGACCAGGTCGGTCTGGACGTGCTGGGCTCCGCCCGCCGCGTGACCATCACCAAGGACGACACCACGATCGTCGACGGCGGCGGCAACTCCGGCGACGTCGCGGGCCGCGTCGCGCAGATCAAGGCCGAGATCGAGAACACCGACTCCGACTGGGACCGCGAGAAGCTCCAGGAGCGCCTCGCGAAGCTGGCCGGCGGCGTGTGCGTGATCAAGGTCGGCGCCGCCACCGAGGTGGAGCTCAAGGAGAAGAAGCACCGTCTGGAGGACGCCATCTCCGCGACCCGCGCCGCGGTCGAGGAGGGCATCGTCTCCGGTGGTGGCTCCGCGCTGGTCCACGCCGTCAAGATCCTCGAGGGCAACCTCGGCAAGACCGGCGACGAGGCCACCGGTGTAGCGGTCGTCCGCCGCGCCGCCGTCGAGCCGCTGCGCTGGATCGCGGAGAACGCCGGCCTGGAGGGTTACGTCATCACCTCCAAGGTCGCCGAGCTCGACAAGGGCCAGGGCTTCAACGCCGCCTCCGGCGAGTACGGCGACCTGATCAAGGCCGGCGTCATCGACCCGGTGAAGGTCACCCGCTCCGCCCTGGAGAACGCCGCCTCCATCGCCTCCCTCCTGCTCACGACCGAGACCCTGGTCGTTGAGAAGAAGGAAGAGGAGGAGCCGGCCGCGGCGGGCCACGGCCACGGCCACGCCCACTGAGGCACCTCAGCGAGGAGGCCCGGCACCCTTCGGGGTGCCGGGCCTCCCGCGTTCTCCCTGAACCGCCCGCCGGTCAGCTCGACAGGCGGTCGAACATCCCCGGCTCGTACGAACCCCCCGGGTTGTGCACGATCACGTTCATCCGGGTGGCCGCGTTGATCAGGGAGACCACGCAGACCAGCGCACCGACCTGGTCGTCGTCGAAGTGCTTGCGCACCTCGGCCCACGTCTCGTCGGTCACGCCCCGGTCGCCGAGCCGGGTGCCCTCCTCGGCGAGCGCCAGCGCGGCCCGCTCGGCCTCGGTGAACACGGTGGAATGGCGCCAGGCGGCGACCAGGTTGAGCCGGAGCGCGGACTCACCGGCGGCCGCGGCCTCCTTGGTGTGGATGTCGACGCAGAAGCCGCAGCCGTTGAGCTGACCGACCCTCAGCTCCACCAGCTCCCGCAGGGCCTTCGGCAGCGCCGACTCGTCCAGGGCCGGCGAGGTGCTGTAGAACCGCTTGGCGACCTTCGCGGCGGTCGGGCTGTCGAACAGGTTGAAACGGGGTTCCATGACCTTGTCCTCACTCGTGCGGTACCGCCGCGCACATCGTTCGCGGCGTCCTGACGACCACGAGACGCCGCCCGCCCGGACCGTGTGACAGCCCCGGTGTGTGACGCGGCCCACCCGTCGTGGTGTCACATTCCGGCCCGCTGCGGCGTCTTGTGCGTGACACGGACGAGAGCCAACAGGGGGGCCGGCCATGACCGAGCAGAGCGCGCGCAGGGACGAGACCACCGGGCCGCCCGCCGGCCCGGACCCCGCCACGGAGGCCTTCGTCGCCCACCGCAATCTGTTGTTCACCGTCGCCTACGAGATGCTCGGCTCGGCCGCCGACGCCGAGGACGTCCTTCAGGAGACCTGGCTGCGCTGGGCCGGCGTCGACCTCGCCGCGGTGCGGGACCGGCGTGCCTACCTGGTCCGCGTCACCACCCGCCAGGCGCTGACCCGGCTGCGTACGCTCCGCCGCCGCAAGGAGTCCTACGTCGGCCCCTGGCTCCCCGAGCCGCTGCTGACCGCGCCCGACGTGGCCGAGGACGTCGAGCTGGCCGACAGCGTATCCATGGCGATGCTGCTGGTACTGGAGACCCTGGCACCGACCGAGCGCGCGGTGTTCGTCCTGCGCGAGGTGTTCGGCCTGGGGTACGACGAGATCGCGGAGGCCGTCGACAAGAACCCGGCCGCGGTCCGCCAGATCGCCCACCGGGCACGGGCCCACGTGGCGGCCCGCCGCCCCCGCGAGGCGGTCTCCCCGGCCCAGACCCGCGCCGCGCTCGCGGCGTTCCAGCGGGCCGTCGAAACAGGGGACCCGCAGGGCCTGCTCGACCTGATCGCACCGGACGTCGTCCTGCTGACCGACGGCGGCGGAGTCGTCCGGGCCGCCCTGCGGCCCGTGGTGGGCGCCGCCGAGGTCGTCCAGGTCCTGAGCAGGATCGGCCCCGCGGTCTCCCTGCGACCGGCCCACATCAACGGCCACCCCGCCCTGCTCCTCCACCGCGGCGACGAACTCGACACCGTCATCGCCCTCCGCCTCGACGCCGGCCTCGTCACAGGCCTCTACGCGGTCCGCAACCCGGAGAAGCTGGGGCGGATCGGGCGGGAGACGGTGATTGGGCGGTGAGGGTGCGGGGACCCCGGTACCCAGGAAGGCCACCAGAAGTCCCAGGTTGCGTCGGCTGTCAGGACCCGTCGCCGCGTAGGCGGTGCGTGAGGATGCCCTGGATGTCGGTGAGCCACTGGCGCAGTGAGACGCCCGCAGGCGGGGACTCGCGGAGACCGAGTGCTGCTGTCGCCTCTCGGAGCTCGTCCTCTGACGGGTTCAAAGCCAGGAAGTCCGTGATGGCGGACGCGGATCGCCTTACGTCGTCACCCGGTTCGCCGGAAAGGTAGTCATCCACGGCCTCGGCGTGAGACTGGTACTCAAGTTCCAGGCTGTCCTGGTAGAAGTACGCTCCGAGTAGATGGGCCAGCGCCGGAAATCGCTCTCGCCATTCCCACGCGATCCCGGGGCGCGCCGAGCGGTCGGGAGCTGGTGGAGAGGCGAGGAAGCGCTCCAGATGGTGCAGGACGACGCGAAGACAGTCCTCCACGCCGGCGCCCAGGGGCGGCGCAATGTGAGGGAGTAGATCGACATCGTCGGCGATCTCTTCGTTGAAGAGTCCGAATGACAGGAGGTCCTCGATCTCCCGCGCTGCTTCGGCCGCACGTTCCGGCGCCCAGGCGGCCGTCCTGAGATATGCGCTCAGGGCCGTACCGGTCGCCTCCAATGTGTCGTCGAAGGTGTGACCGGGCTGTTCGTACGCCCGAAGAAGCTGACGTAGTTCCTGGAAGCGGTCGTCCACCGGTGTCATCGCTGCCTGTCTGGTTCTAGGGGACGGGATAGGAGGTGCTCGCTCCCACGGCGAGCATGCTGCCAGGGACCTCTGGCGACGGGAACTCATGTGACGACGGGCTCCCGCAGGGTGGGTGGCGTGCGCGGCCCGGGCTGACCGGTTGCGTGCGCGGGTGAGTTGCGGCAAGGGCGGCACAGTGGGTCCGGGACCAGGAGGAGCCCCCCCCGCCGTCCTCCTCGCCTCTCCCGACTCTGCTCTGACCAAGGGGGACGGTCCTACGGCCGGCCGCTGTAGCGGTGGGGGCCGGCCCTCCGGGGGTTGTCACACCCCGGGACGGCCCTCCGGTCCAGCCGGCCGCCGCTCCGTCTAGCCGATCATGCGTCCCTTCACCAAGGCGGCGGGCAGCGCCCCGTGGAGGACCTCTTCTCGGGGGAGCGTGAGACCGAAAACCTCCTGCACGACGGCAAGGGACTTCTCCTCGGCGGCGTCCCGGTCCTCCTCTCCCGCGATTCCGGCGGCCAGCACCCTGTCCCGGACCAGCTCGGGATGCATGCCCGTGATCTCGGCGGAGTCACGGACGGCCATCTCGAACCCGCACACGTACCGTCCGTCGTGCTGGTAGGTGAAGACCGGAGCGGGGATCGTCGGGTTCTCCGTCTCGTGCCTGAGCCAGAAGACGTGCGCACCGTCCTGCGAGATGTCACCGGTGTAACCGGGGCCGAGTCCTCCGGTCCAGTCACCGGCCGCCACCGCGAACGCCAGGTCCCCGGCCGCCCCGTACCGCACGCAGGACGTGGCTCCGCGCGGGTGCCACTCACGGTCGATGTCGTTGACGTGGTCCTCCAGATCCCCGCGGGTGTACGGACCCAGGAACACCGGATCCGCGCCCTGCGCCAGGCGTCGCACCAGCTCTTCGGGACCGATGCCGCGCGCCAGGACGACGCAGTACCCGAGCCAGGTGATGTCGGTCCGGGAGATCCACACGATGCTGTCGCTCATACCGCTTCTCCTCCTAGCGGGGAGAAGGCGGCGCCGGAGGTGTGCTCTCCGGCGCCGCCTCGTTGTCCGTCAGGTCAGGTCACCTGATGTCACAGGTCACGACAGCCTTGTCGGCGTCGCACTTCTCGAAGCCGGGCGTCCTGACGAAGTACAGGTCCTGGTCGAGGAGACGCAGCTGTCGCGCGAACGTGGGGAACCGCTGCATGGAGGCGGAGTTGACCCACCCGGACATGGCGGATCGACCGCAGACCTCCTTCCACGTCGGCCCCGTCGTGCGTATGTCGTCGTACAGGTGCCAGGTCGTCCCGGCCTTCGTGGCGTACGTCTGCACGCACTTGTCGCCGGAGGATACCGGGTTGGTGCCCTCCATCTCCTTCGGCATGCCACCGCTGTTGTAGCTGGAGGCGAAGGTGAACTCGTCGCAACTCGGTTTGTCCCCGGCGTAGATGTCGGTCACCGGAGTCGTGTCCGGGTTGCCGCTCTTGGCGGCCCAGCCGTCCGGGCAGATCACCTTCCGGTTGGCGTCCGGGTCGCGGCCGTAGGTGTTGCGTTCTCCGTGTTCACCGTCCTTCCCCCGGCGGTCGGGGAGATAGTTCAGCGGCGCCCCTTTGCGGATCTTGGAGTTGATCAGCCACGCGTGTGCGGCGGCGGCCGGAGCCTTGGCCGTGTTGAACACGTAGCCGGGCATGTAGTCGCGGAACACGCAGCCGGCCGGCGCTGCGCCACACCTGATCACGTCGACTGGTGACGCCCACAGCGAAGCCCCCGCTGCCCACCGGGTGCGGAGGCTTCCTGCCGGCCCCCGCCTACTGCTCCAGCTCGTCCAGCGCCCCCAGCTGCTGCATCAGCCCCAGCTGGTCGTGCTGCCACCAGGTCTCGGTGATCTTGCCGTGGGCGCCGAAGCGGAAGAGGGTCATGCCGGTCATGGTGACCTGGCGGCCGGTCGCCGGGATGCCCAGGAAGTCGCCCTTGTGGGTCGCGTGCCAGGTCCAGCGCGCGCAGGCCTGGTCGCCCTGGGCCAGCACGTCGTCGACCGTGAAGGCGAAGTCGAAGGCGGCGCGCCACATCCGGTACTCGGCGCGGACGCTGTCCAGCCCGATGGTGTCCTGCGGGTTCACCGGGTCGTGACTGTGGATGTCCTCGTCCAGCAGATCGTTGAGCGGTGGCAGCTCGCCCTCGCTCTCGAGGGCCGCGAAGAGCCGCCGTACGGCGTCGAGGCCCAACTGCTCGTCCCTGACGACGTCCAGGTCCGTGAACGTCGGCGTCTCGTCGCACAGGGCGACCATGTCCCGGAAGATCCTGCCGGTCTCCGGGAGGTCCGAGTTCCGCATCGCCTCCTCGTACGACGGGAACTCCACCACCTCGACGATGTGCGACGCGTCCGAGCGGTCCTTGCCGACCACCGCGTGCGTCGCCGTACGCTTCCCCTTGCTCTGGGTGACCCAGTCGTCCAAGAGCCGGTTCATCTCGTCCAGCCGGCTCGTCCTGCACTCGATGAGCTGTACGAAGGTCATGCCACCGCCTCCGGCCCCCCTGGTCCGGTACCGACCCGACCATCTTCCCACCGGAACGGCGGGGCCACCCGTGCTACTGAGGCCCGTACTTGCGGCCCGTCCGCGAGCTGATCCCGCCCAGCAGACCGCGGGGGGTGACCTTCACCAGTCCCATCAGCGCCTTGTAGCGCGGGTCCGGGATGGACACCGACCTGCCGCGCGCGAGGTCGGCCAGCGCCGCCGCGACCAGCTTGTCCGCGTCCAGCCACATCCAGCCGGGGATGTTGTCCGTGCCCATGCCGGCCCGCTCGTGGAACTCGGTGCGCACGAAGCCGGGGCACAGCGCCATCAGCCGGACCCCGCTGCCGGCCAGGTCCTTCGCCACGCCCTGGGTGAACTGCACGACCCACGCCTTCGAGGCACCGTAGGTGCCCCGGGGCAGGAAGGCGGCCACCGACGCCACGTTGACCACACCTCCCCGGCCGCGCTCCCGCATCGCCCCGGTGGCCGCCGAGGTCAGCCGCAGCACCGCCTCGCAGTGCACCTTGAGCATCCTCAGCTCGTCGGCCATGGACACGTCCAGGAAGCGGCCCTTGTTGCCGAAGCCGGCGTTGTTGATCAGCAGGTCGACCGGGTTGCGCCGGTCGCCGAGCCGGTCGGCCACCGTCTCGATGCCCTTGTCCTCGGCGAGGTCGGCGGTGAGCACCTCCACCTCGACACCATGCCGGTCGTGCAGCTCGGTCGCCTGCTCGCGCAGCCGCTTGGTGTCCCGCGCCACCAGGACGAGGTCATGCCCGTCAGCCGCCAGGCGCCGCGCGAACGCGGCACCGATTCCCGCGGTCGATCCCGTAATCAGAGCCGTTGTCATGGCCCAAGGGTAGTGACCCGGAGCGACAGCGTCCGCCGGCGGTGACAGCCTCTCAGCGGGCCCGGGCGGCGACGTACTTGCGCGCCGCGGCCAGGGTCTCGGTGTCCAGCGCCTCGCCGGCCACGAGCAGGCCGGGCAGCAGTTCCCGCTCGGTGGTGACCGCGCGGAACTGCGTCGCCACCGTCACCCCGTGGTCCGGCCGGTGCAGGATCTCGATGGAGTCACCCGCCCGTATCTCCCCCGGTTCGATCACCCGCAGGTAGGCGCCGGTCGCGCCCTTCCGGGTGAATCTCTTGACCCATCCCTGTTCGGCCAGATGGCCCTGGAAGGTGCGGCACGGGATGCGGCCGGACGTGACCTGCAGTACGACCCCGGAACCGATCCGCCAGCGCTCGCCGATCAGCGCCCCGGACACGTCCAGCCCGTCCGTCGTGAGGTTCTCGCCGAAGCAGCCGTTGGCCAGCGTCCGGCCCAGCTCGCGCTCCCAGTCGTCGAGGTCCTCGCGCGCGAAGGCGTAGACCGCCTGGTCGTCACCGCCGTGGTGGCGGGTGTCGCACACCGCGTCCCCGGCGACACCGCTCGCGCCGGTCCCCTTGGGGCCGGGCGCCGCCACCCGGACCGGCCCGTCGGTGGGCCGCTTGTCGATGCCCGTCACACCCTGCGGCTGGTCCGTGTACGGCACCGGCTGCGGGCGGCCCAGGTTGACCGAGAGAAGCTTCATGCCCGCACGGTACGGGAGCGGGCCCCAAAGCGTCGACGCAATATCGGGCGCCGCATCCAAGTCCGGCTTATGCTTCAGAGGTGATCGAGGCCCGTCATCTCCGCGTCCTGCGCGCCGTCGCCACCACCGGCTCCTTCTCCGCCGCGGGGCGTGAGCTGGGCTGCACCCAGCCCGCCGTCAGCCAGCAGATGAAGGCCCTGGAGACCTCGGTCGGCACCCCGCTGCTGGTCCGCAGCGGCCGCGCGATGCGGCTGACCGAGGCCGGCGAGGCCCTGGTCCGGCACGCCTCCGGCATCCTCGCCGGGCTCACCGCGGCCGAGGAGGAGGTCGCCGCCATCGCGGGCCTGCGCGCCGGCCGGGTCCGGCTCGTCTCCTTCCCCAGCGGCAGCTCCACCCTCGTGCCCACCGCCCTGGCCGCCCTCCGCGCCGCACACCCCGGCACCCGTGTCTCCCTCCAGGAGGCCGAGCCCCCGAGGTCCGTGGAGCTGCTGCGCGAGGGCGACTGCGACCTGGCTCTCGCCTTCCGTTACGAGGGGGCGGCCGTCGCCGAGGACTGGGACGACCTCGTCGTACGCCCCCTGCTGGTGGACCGCCTGGTCGCCCTGGTACCCGAACGGCACCCGCTCGCGCGCGCGGAGTCCGTCGCCATCGGGGAGCTGGCCCGGGAGCCGTGGATCGCGGGCTGCCCGCGCTGCCGCGGCCAGTTGGTGGAGGTGTGTGAAAGCGCCGGCTTCACGCCCCGCATCGACTTCGCCACCGACGACTACCCGGCGGTGGTCGGCCTGGTGGGCGCGGGACTCGGGGTCGCCGTACTGCCGCAGCTCGCGGTGGAGTCGGTACGGCCGAGAGGGGTGCGCACGGTGGGTCTGGAACCGGTGGTCCGGCGGCAGATCGTCGCCCTCACCCTGCCCGACCTGGCACAGGTGCCGGCCGTGGCGGCGACGCTGGAGCAGCTCGCGCGGGCGGCCGGGCGGGAGTAGCGGTTCGGCGGCAGAGTCACGGGCACGCGGTCGGCGTGCCCGGTGGGGGATGGGAAGCACCCGGTGGTCTGTGGGTGCAGAAACGTTTCCTTCAGTGATGAGGAGCGGTGTCACCGCTGGTGGTCGAGGCCGCCACCAGGCGGTTGCGTGCCCGCCCCATCAACTCCTCACGCTCGTCCTCGGTCAGGCCGCCCCAGACTCCGTACGGCTCGCGCACCGCCAGCGCATGCGCGGCGCACTCCGCACGGACCGGGCACCTCATGCAGACCTCCTTGGCCGAGTTCTCTCGAGCGCTCCGAGCCGCCCCGCGCTCGCCCTCAGGGTGAAAGAAGAGCGAGCTGTCCACTCCGCGGCAGGCAGCCAGCAGCTGCCAGTCCCATAGGTCCGCGTTCGGTCCGGGAAGGCGGGAGAAATCTGCCATTACGTGACCCCTTGTAGCCGTTCTGGGCGGATCCGGTGCCAACGACCGTACATCTCCGGTCTAAGGAGATGAAAATATGACTCATTGCGAATCTAGCTCCAGACACCGAGAAACGGGAGCAAAAGCGACTAAATGGGGCATAGGTTGTGATGAAAAGTTGAGAGTCTGTTGGGCATGTCTGCACCGTGTCGAGACCCTCACGTAGAGTGCCGAAGACGGCATGTAGCCCCGTAACTCTTTCGAGTGACCGTCGTTGAGAGTGCGGAGGCGGTTGAAAACACAAGCGCTCGGGCAGGCGTCCGAGGCGGTCGACCGCACAGGTGACGATTCCGTACCAGCCTGGAGGCTCAAGGTGACGCGCATCAGCTGCGGAGGGCGGTCATGACTTCCGTCCTCGTCTGCGACGACTCCCCGCTTGCCCGAGAGGCGCTGCGCCGCGCGGTGGCGACCGTGCCCGGCGTCGAGCGCGTGACCACGGCGGCCAACGGCGAGGAAGTCCTCCGCCGCTGGGGCGCCGACCGCTCCGACCTGATCCTGATGGACGTGCGCATGCCCGGACTGGGCGGCGTCGAGACCGTGCGCCGCCTGCTGTCCGCGGACCCGGGCGCGCGCATCATCATGCTGACCGTGGCCGAGGACCTCGACGGCGTGGCCCTCGCGGTGGCCGCCGGCGCCCGGGGCTACCTGCACAAGGACGCCTCGCGCGCGGAGCTGCGCGCCACGGTGACGCAGGCCCTCGCCGACCCCACCTGGCGGCTGGCGCCGCGCCGTCTGCGCTCGGCGGAGATGGGCGCCGCGCCCACCCTCACCGCACGCGAGATCCAGGTGCTCGAGGGTATGAGCCACGGCCGCTCCAACGCCGAGATCGGCCGTGAGCTGTTCCTCTCCGAGGACACCGTCAAGACGCACGCCCGCCGCCTGTTCAAGAAGCTCGGCGCCTCGGACCGGGCCCACGCGGTGGCGCTCGGCTTCCGCTGGGGACTGGTCCGGTAGGACGTGTGCCGCGGCGCCCGTCCGCGGCCGGTTTCCCGGCGGTCTCCGCCTGCCGTGCGGGCGGACGGGGCGGAGTATGGCCGGGACGGCGGTCCGGTGGCGGGGCGACGGATGGGCGCGGGTGCGGCTTGGTGGTCGGCCGGCGATCGTCGGCAGCCGGTGTCCGCGGTCCGTGTCCATGGCCTCGTGTTCATGCGGTCGACGGGTGTGCGCATGTTCGAGTGGGTCTGCGGTCCGGTCGCGCGCGCGGTGACTGTGGGTGACGGTGCCGGCAGGCCCGGCGTCTTCGGTCACCCGGCCGCCCCGGTCACCTCCCCGGTGATCGGCCGCTCGGCCGTCGTCCGGCGCAACGGCTCCGCCACTCGCCCGTCCACCCGTCCGTCGGGGTGCCGAGCGCGAAGGGCACGGGCTGTCGGTGGGCGCGGGGAGCCGCGCGGACCGGGCCGGGCGGGGCGGTCCGCGGACGCCCGCTGCTCGTTTCGGCGCGGATGCCGCATCCTTGAGATGTGGAGTCTCTCGGGGACGAGTCGGTCGAGCGGAAGGGGAGGGCGCAGGGGATGAGTGCCGGCGCACCTACTCATAACGCTTCGGTGCACAACCACGGGCACGATGCGACGGACCGGACGGCCGCAGGGCACCATGGACCGATGCGCGACGACGAGGCGGGCACGGCCCCTGGGGCTTTCGGTGCGCTCGTGCATCGCGCCGTCGACGGCGACGCGCAGGCCACGCACGACCTGCTCGCCCACGTCCACCCCCTGGCGCTGCGCTACTGCCGCACCCGGCTGTCCCGGCTGCCCGGCGACGCGCGCCACTTCGTGGAGGACCTCGCCCAGGAGGTCTGCGTGGCGGTGCTGCTCGCCCTGCCCCGCTACCGGGACACCGGCCGCCCCTTCGAGGCCTTCGTCTTCGCCATCGCCTCGCACAAGGTGGCCGACCTCCAGCGCGCCGCGATGCGCCACCCGGGCTCCACGGCCATCCCCTCGGACGAGATGCCGGAGCGCCCCGACGACTCCCTCGGCCCCGAGGAGCGCGCCCTGCTCAGCAGCGACGCCGAGTGGGCCAAGAAACTGCTGGCCAACCTGCCCGAGAACCAGCGGGAGCTGCTCCTGCTGCGTATCGCTGTGGGCTTGACCGCCGAGGAGACGGGGCAGATGTTGGGAATGTCACCCGGCGCGGTCCGGGTCGCCCAGCACCGGGCGCTGAGCCGCCTGCGCGCACTGGCCGAGCAGTAACCCCCTGGACGGAGCCTGCGGGCTCTCTCCGATGAACGGGCACGTCCCCGTTCCCGTACGAACATACGAAGCCTGAAGCGGCGCCCTGACGTGGAATTTGCTAGCGAAGCTTGCCGTTAGCATGGACATCCGCACCGATCAAGGCCATTTGGGGAAGGTGTCATGACTGCAAACGTCGACGGAGTGCCCGGAAAATTCGCGACACTCGGGCTGACCTACGACGACGTGCTGCTGCTGCCGGGCGCATCCGAGGTGCTCCCCAACGCGGTCGACACCTCGTCCCGCATCTCCCGCAACGTCCGGGTGAACATCCCGCTGCTCTCGGCGGCGATGGACAAGGTGACCGAGTCCCGCATGGCGATCGCGATGGCCCGGCTGGGCGGCGTCGGCGTGCTGCACCGCAATCTCTCCGTCGAGGACCAGGTCAACCAGGTCGACCTGGTGAAGCGGTCCGAGTCCGGCATGGTCACCGACCCGATCACGGTGCACCCCGAGGCCACGCTCGCCGAGGCGGACGCGCTGTGCGCCAAGTTCCGCATCAGCGGTGTCCCGGTCACCAACCCCGACGGCAAGCTGCTCGGCATCGTGACCAACCGCGACATGGCCTTCGAGAGCGACCGCGGCCGCCGCGTGCACGAGGTCATGACCCCGATGCCGCTGGTCACCGGCAAGGTCGGCATCTCCGGCCCCGAGGCCATGGAGCTGCTGCGGAAGCACAAGATCGAGAAGCTGCCGCTGGTGGACGACGAGGGCGTCCTCAAGGGCCTGATCACGGTCAAGGACTTCGTCAAGGCCGAGAAGTACCCCAACGCCGCGAAGGACGCCGAGGGCCGGCTGCTCGTCGGTGCCGCGGTCGGTGCCAGCCCCGAGGCGCTGGAGCGCGCCCAGGCGCTCGCCGGGGCCGGTGCGGACTTCCTGGTCGTCGACACCTCGCACGGCCACAACAGCAACGCCCTGAGCTGGATGTCCAAGATCAAGTCGAGCGTGGACGTCGACGTGGTCGGCGGCAACGTGGCCACCCGCGACGGTGCCCAGGCGCTGATCGACGCCGGTGTGGACGGCATCAAGGTGGGCGTGGGCCCGGGCTCCATCTGCACCACCCGCGTCGTCGCCGGCATCGGCGTCCCGCAGGTCACCGCCATCTACGAGGCGTCCCTCGCGGCCCGTTCCGCGGGTGTCCCGCTGATCGGCGACGGCGGCCTGCAGTACTCCGGCGACATCGGCAAGGCGCTGGCCGCCGGCGCCGACACGGTGATGCTGGGCAGCCTCCTCGCCGGCTGCGAGGAGTCCCCGGGCGAGCTGCTCTTCATCAACGGCAAGCAGTTCAAGTCGTACCGCGGTATGGGCTCGCTGGGCGCCATGCAGTCCCGCGGCCAGGGCAGGTCGTACTCCAAGGACCGCTACTTCCAGGCCGACGTCTCCGCCGACGAGAAGCTCGTGCCCGAGGGCGTCGAGGGCCAGGTGCCCTACCGCGGCCCGCTCGCCAACGTGCTGCACCAGCTCGTCGGCGGCCTGCGCCAGACCATGGGTTACGTGGGCGCCGCCACCATCGAGGAGATGGAGTCCAAGGGCCGCTTCGTGCGGATCACCTCGGCGGGCCTGAAGGAGAGCCACCCGCACGACATCCAGATGACGGTCGAGGCACCGAACTACAGCAACAAGAAGTGACGCACGCGCGCGCGTGACGGGTATCGGCGGCGGCCCCGGAACCTACGGGGCCGCCGTTGCCGTGCCGGTCGGCGATACTGGAAGACGCTGAACGCATCAGGGAAAGGCCAAGACGTGACTGAGATCGAGATCGGGCGCGGCAAGCGCGGCCGCCGGGCGTACGCCTTCGACGACATCGCCGTCGTCCCCAGCCGCCGTACGCGGGACCCGAAGGAGGTCTCGATCGCCTGGCAGATCGACGCCTACCGGTTCGAGCTGCCGTTCCTGGCCGCACCCATGGACTCGGTCGTCTCCCCGGCCACCGCGATCCGCATCGGTGAGCTGGGCGGTCTGGGCGTACTGAACCTCGAGGGCCTGTGGACGCGGCACGAGGACCCGCAGCCGCTGCTCGACGAGATCGCCGAGCTGCCCGCCGAGCAGGCGACCCGCCGCCTCCAGGAGATCTACGCGGCTCCCATCAAGGAGGAGCTGATCGGCGCCCGCATCAAGGAGGTGCGCGACTCCGGCGTGGTCACGGCGGCCGCGCTCTCCCCGCAGCGCACCGCCCAGTTCTCCAAGGCGGTCGTGGACGCGGGCGTGGACATCTTCGTCATCCGCGGTACGACGGTCTCCGCGGAGCACGTGTCCTCCTCGCACGAGCCGCTGAACCTCAAGCAGTTCATCTACGAGCTCGACGTGCCGGTGATCGTGGGCGGCTGCGCCACCTACACCGCGGCCCTGCACCTGATGCGCACCGGCGCGGCGGGCGTGCTGGTGGGCTTCGGCGGCGGCGCCGCGCACACCACGCGCAACGTGCTCGGCATCCAGGTCCCGATGGCGACGGCGGTCGCCGACGTGGCCGCGGCCCGCCGCGACTACATGGACGAGTCCGGCGGCCGGTACGTGCACGTGATCGCGGACGGCGGCGTCGGCTGGTCCGGCGACCTGCCCAAGGCGATCGCCTGCGGCGCCGACTCCGTCATGATGGGCTCCCCGCTGGCCCGCGGCACGGACGCGCCCGGCAAGGGTCACCACTGGGGCATGGAGGCCGTCAACGAGGAGCTGCCCCGCGGCCAGAAGGTCGACCTGGGCACGGTCGGCACCATCGAGGAGATCCTCACCGGCCCGTCCCACACCCCCGACGGCTCCATGAACTTCTTCGGCGCCCTGCGCCGCGCCATGGCCACCACCGGCTACAGCGAGCTGAAGGAGTTCCAGCGGGTCGAGGTGACGGTCGCGGACAGCCAGCACCGCCGCTGAGCCTTCGACACATCGGAAGGGCCGGTCATCCGGAAGGATGACCGGCCCTTCCGTGTGCCCAACTTCGCTTGTGCGGGGGCGCATCGGGTCGAGGGGGGCGCGTGGTTGCGTTCGGGGTGAATGCGGGCCGAATGGATGAAGCAGGGCGGTAATGTCCGTGGTCGGCGCGCCCCAGTTGTCCTGGGCGCCTCCTTCCAAGGACAAGGGCCGGACCCCGCCCTCGGGGCCCGGCCCGAATTCCATGCGGTCCGCCTACCCGGTCTCTGGGCGGCTCGTGGAAGGAGGCGCCCATGGGACGCCACCGCAAGCCCAACCGATGGGACCGTGTCCGGCTTCGGCTCGTGAAGTGCCGGAGGAGGTGGATCTTGCGGATTTACGGGCGATGAGCGGCCACCCCTACAGCAACCAGGGGTGGACACTCCGTACCTCGCTCAGGAGCCTGCCGCAGTGACCCCTGCGGTGGGCTCCACCGCTCCGTACGGTAGCCGTGGTTTCCCCTCTCACGCCACCGGCACCGCCGGCCGGCGCGTCCACGCGCCCCCTTCACAACCGGTGCGCCGCCCCCGTGGGGGCCGCGCCCCGGGTGTCCAGGAGGAGCTGCGCCTTCACCGACAGGCCCTGCAGGTCGTACGTGCGGTGGTGCTGGAGCAGGATCGTCAGGTCGGCGTCGGAGACCGCCTCGTACAGGGCGTCGGCCCGGGGGACCGGGCGGTCGAGGACGCTCCATGCGTGCACGTACGGGTCGTGGAAGCTCACGGACGCGCCCAGCTCGGTCAGCCGCACAGCGATCTCGCGCGCGGGCGTGCCCTGGAGGTCGGCGATGTCGGGTTTGTAGGTGACGCCGAGCAGCAGAACGCGCGCCCCGCGCGCGGACTTGCCGTGCTCGTTGAGGAGGGTGGCGGCGCGCCGGACGACGTACTCGGGCATGCGGTGGTTGACCTGCTGGGCGAGTTCCACCATGCGCAGGGTGCGGGTGGCGTGGCCGGTCAGGTCCTGGGGGAGACCGTGGCCGCCGACGCCCGGGCCCGGCCGGAAGGCCTGGAAGCCGAACGGCTTGGTCTCCGCGCAGCGGACGACGTCCCACAGGTCGACGCCCAGCTCGTGGCAGAGCACGGCCATCTCGTTGACCAGCGCGATGTTGACGTGCCGGTAGTTCGTCTCCAGCAACTGCACCGTCTCCGCCTCGCGCAGCCCGCGCGCGCGGACCACCTTGTCGGTCAGCCGCCCGTAGAAGGCGGCGGCCGACTCGGTGCAGGCCGGGGTGAGGCCCCCGATGACCTTGGGTGTGTTCGCGGGGTTGCGGTCGCGGTTGCCGGGGTCGACCCGGCTGGGCGAGTAGGCGAGGTGGAAGTCGCGCCCGGCGCGGAGTCCGGAGCCCTCCTCCAGCAGGGGGCGCAGGAACCCGTCGGTGGTCCCGGGCAGCACGGGTGACTCCAGGATGACCGTGGTGTGCGGGCGGAGCCGTTCGGCGAGCGTGCGGGCGGCGCCCTCCACCTGGCCGAGGTCGATCCCGCCGTCGGCACCGCGCGGAGTGGGCGCGCAGATGACCGCGGTGCGCACCCGGCCGAGCTGCGCCGGGTCGGTGCCGGGGCGGAAGCCGGTGGAGCGCATCCGGCGCAGCTCGGCGGGGCTGAGCGAGCCGGCCTCGGGGCCGGTGGCGAACCCGATGGTCGGGATGCCTGCGGCGACGGCGGCCTGGGCGAGCGGCAGGCCGTACGGACCGAGTCCGATCACGGCGAGGTCTGCGGGCATGGGGCGTGGGCCGTCCTTCCCAGTAGCCGAAGCGGGACAGGTGCGCAACCGCTGTGGGCAGCATGTACGAGCGCACTGTCACACTAGGAGTAAATATGACCGTGATGTGGGATTGTGTTCGTGTGTCTCCCGGGTGGTTCCGCGCACGTTGTCCACAGGTCGTGGGCGCGTGGTGGCCGGCACAGGGCGAGCCGGTCAGAATTTGGGCATGAGGAGGGGATGAACGGGCTTCGCCCCACCGCGGGTGCGGCCGACGCGAGCGAGACGTTCGACAGCGGGAGGCAGCGGTGAGGACAGCGACTCTGGGCCCGGAGCAGCGCGCCGAGGCACTGGCGGCGATGGCGGAACGCGAGCTGGACGTGCTGGTGGTCGGCGGCGGAGTGGTGGGCGCCGGCACCGCGCTGGACGCCGTCACCCGCGGTCTGTCCACCGGCCTGGTCGAGGCCCGTGACTGGGCGTCCGGCACCTCCAGCAGGTCCAGCAAGCTCGTCCACGGCGGCCTGCGCTATCTGGAGATGCTCGACTTCGCCCTCGTCCGCGAGGCGCTGAAGGAGCGCGGCCTGCTGCTGGAACGGCTCGCCCCGCACCTGGTCAAACCGGTGCCGTTCCTCTACCCCCTCCAGCACAAGGGCTGGGAGCGGGTGTACGCCGGGTCGGGCGTCGCGCTCTACGACGCGATGTCGATGGCCCGCGGGCACGGCCGTGGCCTGCCCCTGCACCGGCACCTGACCCGCCGTCACGCCCTGCGCGTCGCGCCCTGTCTGAAGAAGGACGCACTGGTCGGCGCGCTGCAGTACTACGACGCCCAGATGGACGACGCCCGCTTCGTCACCAATCTGGTGCGCACGGCGGTGTCCTACGGCGCGCGGGTCGCCAACCGGGCGCGCGTGACCGGGTTCCTGCGCGAGGGCGAGCGGGTCGTCGGCGCCCGGGTGCGGGACGTGGAGGGCGGCGGCGAGTACGAGATCCGCGCCAAGCAGGTCGTCAACGCCACCGGTGTGTGGACCGACGACACCCAGGCCATGGTGGGGGAGCGGGGCCAGTTCCACGTCCGTGCCTCCAAGGGCATCCACCTGGTCGTGCCGAAGGACCGCATCCACTCCACCACCGGCCTGATCCTGCGCACCGAGAAGTCGGTCCTGTTCGTCATCCCCTGGGGCCGGCACTGGATCGTCGGCACCACGGACACCGGCTGGGACCTCGACAAGGCCCACCCGGCCGCCTCCAGCGCCGACATCGACTACCTGCTGGAGCACGTCAACTCGGTGCTCGCCGTGCCGCTGCGCCGCGACGACGTGCAGGGCGTGTACGCCGGACTGCGCCCGCTGCTGGCCGGTGAGTCGGACGCCACCAGCAAGCTGTCCCGCGAGCACACCGTGGCGCATCCGGCGCCGGGTCTTGTGGTCGTGGCGGGCGGCAAGTACACGACGTACCGGGTGATGGCGAAGGACGCCGTCGACGAGGCCGTGCACGGGCTCGACATGCGCGTCGCCGACTGCGTCACCGAGGAGATCCCGCTGCTCGGCGCCGAGGGCTACCGGGCCATGTGGAACGCCCGGGCGCGGATAGCCGCTCGCACCGGCCTGCACGTGGTCCGGGTGGAGCACCTGCTGAACCGGTACGGCTCCATGGCGGAGGAGATCCTGGACCTCGTCGCCGCCGACCCCACTCTGGGCGAGCCGCTGCAGGCCGCCGACGACTATCTGCGCGCCGAGGTCGTGTACGCCGCCTCGCACGAGGGCGCCCGGCACCTGGACGACGTGCTCACCCGCCGCACCCGTATCTCCATCGAGACCTTCGACCGGGGCACCCGCAGCGCCCGCGAGGCCGCCGAGCTGATGGCGCCCGTCCTCGGCTGGGACAAGGGCCAGATCGAGCGCGAGGTGGAGCACTACGAGAAGCGGGTGGAGGCCGAGCGGGAGTCCCAGCTCCAGCCGGACGACCTGACGGCGGACGCCGCCCGGCTGGGGGCGCCGGACATCGTGCCGCTGTAGCCGGAACCGCCGTAGTCGGAACCACCCGGACGGGTGACCCGGGCCGGGATCTCCACCGGGAGCCCGGCCGTTGTACCCGGTGAGAGGGCGAATCCGGCGAAGGCGGGGCGGGTTCCGGGCGGCTCGGGAGCCGCGTCCGGCGGGTGCTCGGCGGGGGAAAGGGGCGCATGGTCTGACGCGGGCTCAAGGGGACGGTGCGACGGGTGTTCCGGTGTGTGCGGCCCCGGCGCGGCAGGGGGCACCCTGGGCGTCGGCCACTTGTCGGGTGAGAGACAATGGAGGTTCTGTCAGGGCGGGTTGCATGAGGGGACGCATGTCGGAGGCGGAGCGGGCGGGAACATCCCGTCAGGAGACTCGTCAGGGCAAGAACGAGCGGCGTCTCCTCGCCGGGCGGTACCGGCTGGGAGACGTGCTGGGCCGCGGTGGTATGGGAACGGTCTGGCGCGCCGAGGACGAGACCCTCGGCCGTACGGTCGCCGTCAAGGAGCTGCGGTTCCCGTCGAACATCGACGAGGAGGAGAAGCGGCGCCTGATCACGCGCACTCTGCGCGAGGCCAAGGCGATCGCCCGGATCCGCAACAACAGCGCGGTGACGGTCTTCGACGTGGTCGAGGAGGACGACCGGCCGTGGATCGTCATGGAACTGGTCGAGGGCAAGTCCCTGGCCGAGGTCATCCGTGAGGACGGCCTGCTGGAGCCCAAGCGCGCCGCCGAGGTGGGTCTCGCCGTCCTCGACGTGCTGCGCTCCGCGCACCGCGAAGGCATCCTGCACCGGGACGTGAAGCCGTCAAACGTGCTGATCGCCGAGGACGGCCGGGTCGTGCTCACCGACTTCGGCATCGCGCAGGTCGAGGGCGACCCGTCCATCACGTCCACCGGCATGCTGGTCGGCGCCCCCTCCTACATCTCCCCGGAGCGCGCCCGCGGGCACAAGCCCGGTCCCGCGGCCGACCTGTGGTCCCTGGGCGGCCTGCTGTACGCGTCGGTCGAGGGGCTGCCGCCGTACGACAAGGGTTCGGCGATCGCCACGCTCACCGCGGTGATGACCGAGCCCCTGGAGGAGCCCAAGAACGCGGGCCCGCTCCGGGACGTCATCTACGGTCTGCTCACCAAGGACCCGGCGCAGCGTCTCGACGACGCGGGCGCCCGCACCATGCTCAACGCGGTGATCCACGCGCCCGGGCCGGAGTCGATGGACGCCACCCGTGTCGTTCCGCTGCCGGCCCAGCCCGGCGGGCCGGAGGGCAAGCGGGGCGAGGAGGCCGGGGAGAAGCTGCGCGGGGCGCTGCGCTCGGTCCGCAAGGCGGCCGGGGCGGCCACCGCGGCGGCGGCCGTGCGGGCGAAGAACAACGGCGGAACGGCCGCTTCGGGTACCGGCGGTCCGGTTGCCGAGGGCGGTGCGGGCGCCGCGGAGCGCGGGCAGGCCCCCGGCGCCGCTGCCGGCGCCGGTTCGCGGGGACGGCAGGCGGGTCCCGCCCAGGGCTCCCCGGCCGTGCCGAACTCCGCCGCGACCAAGCCGAGCTCCGGGTGGCCCGTGGTGCCGCCGCCGGACCTGGACCTGCCGTCGCGGACGGTGCCCAGGGCGCCGCTCACCGACGTGGTGCCCAGGCGGACCCTGGTGATCATCGCGGTCGTGGTCGCGCTGGCGGTGATCGGCACGGTGCTGGCCCTCGTCTTCGGCGGCGGCGACAACAAGGGCGACGACCGCGGAAGCGGTGCCAAGGCCGCGCCGAGCGCAAGTGCCTCCGTCAAGGAGGACAAGGACACGGGCGGCAAGAGCAGCCCCGGCGACGGCACGAAGACCGACGGGGACGCCTCGGCCTCCGCCTCGACGGGCTCGTCGTCGGACGACGCGGCGAGCGCGAGCGCCTCCGGCGACGAGGACTCCGGCTCGTCCGGCTCCAAGGACGGCGGCAGCGCGCCCGTCGAGTCGACCCACAAGGGCGGCCAGGGATACTCGATAGGGCTGCCCAAGGGCTGGAAGTACCAGTCGACCGGTGCCGCCGGCGACCGCTACACCGGGCCCGACGGACAGAAGTTGCTCGTCGCCTGGACCAGCACGCCCAAGAACGACCCGGTGGCGGACTGGAAGAACCAGGAGCGTGGCATGGTGCGTTCCCAGTACCAGAAGATCCGCATAGAGCAGGTCGACTACCGCGGCTGGAACACCGCCGACTGGGAGTTCACCTACTCCGAGGGCGGCACCAAGTACCGCACGATCGACCGGGGGTTCGTGGTGAACGGGCATCTCGGTCACGCGCTGATGTACACCGCCAAGGCCGCGAAGTGGCACGGCGACCTGCGCGAGGACACCTGGCGGACGCTGACGAAGTCCTTCGAGCCCAAGTCGTGACATGACCCGGCCCGGTTCGGATACGTGAGAATCCGTCATCCCCTCAATGCGGGTTGCCTCCGGCACGTATCGTGAATGGTTGCGGACCGTACGGAGCCGGATGCGGATGCGGAACGGACCGTAGGGGAACGGATCTGAACGACCAGGCGGCCGGGGGAGGCAACGTGGACGACTACGCGGGCCGGGTGCTCGCCGACCGCTACCGCCTGCCGCTGCTGCCGTCCGACGAGTACGAGCTGACCGAGACCCGGGCGTTCGACACCTACAGCGGCCAGGAGGTGCTGGTCCGTCAGGTGCCGCTGCCCGAGGTCGTCGAGGCCGAGGTGCTCGACTCCGAGGGGCTGCCCGAGGGCTTCACCGCCCGGGACCGCGGCACCCGCCGCTCATCCGCCGCCCGTACGGCCACCCGACGCCCTTCGGATCCCGCGGTGCGGCGCGCCGTCGAGGCCGCGCAGGCGGCGGCCCGCATCCCGGATCATCCGCGCCTGGACCAGGTCTTCGACGTGTTCGCCGAGGGCGGCTCGCTGTGGATCGTCAGCGAGTGGGTGGCGGCCCGGCCGCTGTCCGCGCTGCTGGCCGAGCAGCCGCTGGCGCCGTACCGGGCGGCCGAGGTCGCCTCCGACGTTCTGATGGCGCTGCGCGTGCTGCACGCCCACGGCTGGACGCACCGCAACATCACCGCCCGCACGGTCCTCGTCTGTGACGACGGCCGGGTGATGCTGACCGGACTCGCGGTCGGCGCGGCGGAGGAGGCGCTGTGCGGATACGACCCGGTGCCGGCCCAGGACGGGCCGCACGACCCGTACGGGCCGGCCGGTGACGGCGGCGGCATGGACGCCCGGGCCCTCGGTGGACAGTCGCCCGGCGCCCCCGGTGCTCGCGGCGGCCCGGCTGTGCCCGGCAGCTCCGGGAGCCAGGGGTTCGGCGGCGCGCTCGGACCCGCCGCGGCCGTTCCGTCCCCCGACGCCGATCCCGAGGCCGCGCGGCGGGCCGCGATCCAGGCGCGGGCGGCCGGCGGAATGCCGGTGCCGGGGGGCGCTCCCCCCGGGACCGTCCCTGTTCCGCCGTCCGGGCGCAGGGCCCTGGAGACCGGGGACGACGTCCGTGCCGCCCGCGCCGGGGCCATAGCCGCCTACCGTGCCGGGACGCGGGCCGCGGCGCGGGTGCAGGAAGCCCAGCAGAACGGCCGCGCCGCCCTGCCCGGCGCCCGTCCGCCCGCCGAGGGCGACACCGGTGCCGCGGGCGCGGGGCGGCCGCCGTACTCCGCCGACCGGACCGCCGTCCCGCCCGGCCGGACGGCCGAACCCCATGGCGCGCCCGGCACCGCCTGGCACGGTGCCGCACCGCGCACCGGCCCGGCCGGCGACCCGCCGCGACCGGGTCTGCCGCCCGGCGGCGACGACACGACCGCCGGGTCAGGGCGCCTGCCCGTGCCCGGCCGGTCACCCGCGCCTGCCTACGACGCTTCCGGTCCCGGCGTGGTCCCGGGCTGGACGCCCGCTCCCGGGCAGGCGCCCGCACCCGGATACGGAGCTTCCGGCCCCGGGCAGGCGCCCGCGCCCGGTTACGCGGCTTCCGGTCCCGGCCACGGCGCCATGGTCCCGGGCCAGGCGTCCGCTTCCGGTCTCGGCGCCGCCTCGGAGACATCCGCCGACCCCTCCGCCGCGGGATCCCGTTGGGACGACCCCGGCGCCGGGAGCGGTGCCGTGCGCCGTGGCCCCGGTACCGCGCTTGCCGCCGAGCGGGCCAGGCAGGTGCGGATGACCGTGGTGGGGCCGGTCACCGAACGCTGGGCGCCGGAGCAGGCGGGCCCCGTGCACGAGAACTGGCAGCTTGCCGCGCCGATCGGACCCGCCACCGACCTCTGGGCGCTGGGCGCGCTGCTCTTCCGCGCCGTCCAGGGGCACGCCCCCTACCCCGAGGAGTCCACCGCAGAGCTGGTGCAGCTCGTGTGCGCGGAGCCGCCCGCCTTCGCCGAGGAGTGCGGCCCGCTGCGCCCTGTCGTGGAGTCGTTGCTGCGTCAGGACCCCACCGACCGGCCGGACTTCGAGGAGCTGAGCGGCTGGCTGCGCTCCCTGGTGCGCTCGGCGCCCGAGCCGGACGCCGGTACGCATGTGGTGCCCGTGCCGCCCGCGGACCCCAAGCGGCTGCCGATCGTCCGGCGGCGGGGCGAACTGGTACGGCGGCGGCGTGCCCGGGTGCCCGCGGCCCACCCGCACGGCCGGCACAAGCGCGCCTCGGAACAGGCCCGTTCGCCCCGCAGCCTCGGCCGGCTGCTGCTCCTGCTCATCCTGCTCCTGCTGGCCGGCGCCGTGGCGTACGCGATGCTGTTCATGCCCAAGCAGGGCGAGAGCGGCGCGACGGGCGGCGACCGCACCGGCAGCGCCGGTCAGGCGAGTTCCGCCCCCTCGCCCTCCGAGCGGCCGTCCTCCGGGCGGCCGTCCGACCCCGGCCCCTCGGCGTCCGCACCCGCCGCCGAGACCCAGACCGGCGGCGACCCCTCCGTCGCCGACGGTTTCACCCTGCGCAAGGATCCGGACGGCTTCCGCATCGCCGTAGCCAAGGGCTGGGACCGCACGCCGAAGAACGGCAGCGGCCAAACCGTATACACCCACGGCAACTTCGAGTTGCTCGTCGTGCCCGGACGGGACGGCACGGGCACCTACGGCAGCGATCCGATGATCTACCAGCGGGACAAGGAGCGCGAGCTCCAGCCGTACCGGGACTCGAGCTGGGCCACGGCCACCGGCCTGCGGACCATCGAGGTGGGCGGACGGACCATGGCCGAGGGCCAGTTCACCTGGACCGACGGACAGGGCCGCGACCGGTACGTGCGCAACATGGCGATCCTGCTGAACGGCCGCTACCACATCGTCCAGGTCCGGGGCCCGGAGGCCGAACGCGACGAGGTGACACGGCTGTACGAGCAAGCTACCGCGACGTACCGCTACACAGGTTGAGCGCCCCGTATACCGCCTGTGTGAAACGTGGTTGGGCACCGCCCGCGCGCCGGATACGGCAACCGTCACAGGACTGTCACCTTGGTACCCCTCGTGTTCCCAGGGGGAGGGTCGGTCCTTAGTCTGACCCTGTCAATAGCATTGCGGGGCAACGTGAATCAGATGCAGGGCCTGCTCATAGCGGGCCGCTACCGGCTCGCCGAATCCATCGGCAGCGGCGGCATGGGCCGGGTGTGGCGCGCCCACGACGAGGTGCTGCACCGGCAGGTGGCCGTCAAGGAGCTGACCGCGGCGCTCTACGTCTCCGACAGCGACCGGGCCGTCCTGCTGGCCCGCACCCGGGCCGAGGCGCGGGCCGCCGCACGCATCAACCACTCCGCCGTCGTCACCGTCCACGACGTGCTGGAGCACGACGGCCGCCCGTGGATCGTGATGGAGCTGGTCGAGGGCCACTCGCTGGCCGACGCGGTCAAGGAGCGCGGCCGTCTCGAACCCTCCGAGGCCGCGCGGATCGGCCTGTGGGTGCTGCGGGCCCTGCGCGCCGCGCACTCGGCCGGCGTACTGCACCGGGACATCAAGCCCGGCAACGTCCTCCTCGGCCGGGACGGCCGGGTCCTGCTCACCGACTTCGGCATAGCCCAGATCGAGGGCGACTCCACCATCACCCGCACCGGTGAGGTCGTCGGCTCGGTCGACTACCTCGCGCCCGAGCGGGTGCGCGGCCACGACCCGGGCCCGTCCTCGGACCTGTGGGCGCTCGGGGCCACGCTGTACACGGCGGTCGAGGGACGCTCGCCGTTCCGCCGCACCTCGCCGCTGAGCACCATGCAGGCGGTCGTCGAGGAGGAGGCGGAGCAGCCCCGCAACGCCGGTCCGCTCACCCCCGTCATCGCCGCCCTGCTGCACAAGGAACCGGCCCAGCGGCCGGGCGCGGAGGAAGCCGAGCGCATGCTCGCCGAGGCTGCGCAGGGCCGCCGACCGCACACCACGCAGGCGTTCGTACCGGCGCAGGGCACGGGCACGCACGACGGCGGGACGGGCAACACCGGATACGGTCACGCCGGTTACCACTCCGGAGGAACCACACGCGGTCACGTCCCCGGCGCACCGACGGCCGGGAGCCGTGCCATGACCGGGTCGACGGCCGTGGCCCCCGCACCCGTGGGCATGCCGACCCGGCCCCGGCGCCGGCTGCGCGCCCTCGCGCTGGTCGTCGCCGCCGCGGCCGTGCTCGGAGGCGGCGCGGCCGTCGTCTTCCAGCAGTGGGGCGGATCGGAGCGCGGCACCGGCGCGAGCGGGGGCACGAACCGGCTCCCGCCGTCGCCCTCCGCCAGCGGCAGCGGCGACAGCAGCGCCACACCCCGCCCCGGCGGAGTCGTGCCCGCCTCCTGGCAGGCGTACCACGACCCGTGGGGCTTCACCGTGTACCTGCCCAAGGGCTGGTCGCGCAGGATCGTGGAGGCGCAGGGGGTCGATGCCGACCCCGACCTTCGGCAGGTCGACTACACGCCCGACGGCGGTAAGCACTTCCTGCGCGTCGCCATCGACACCAGCTCGGACTTCGCCAACGCCCTGGAGCACCAGAAGGACCTGGAGCAGCAGCTCCAGTTCCACTCGCTGGTCAACTACCACCGGGTGACCATGAAGGCGAACACCTACCGCGACCGCGAGGGCTCGCTGTGGGAGATGACCTGGGACGCGCTGGCGAAGGACCCGCCCTATGTGGCCGGGCCCCGGCACGCCATCGAGGAGACGTACTTCTCGCGCGAGGGCACCGAGTACGTGATCTACATGTCGACGCCCGAGGCCGACTGGCCGCGGACGAGCAAGCAGTTCCAGTGGGTGCTGCGGAGCTGGCAGCCGCCGAGCGCCGGCTGACCGGCTCGGGCGCGGCACTTGGCCGGTCACCGACCCGAACGGGTGCGGCCGGTGCGGCATGATGGGCCTCATGGGATCCGACGGGGACGACTTCCGCGTGATCGCGGACCGTTACCGCCTCCAGGAGCGGATCGGGCGCGGCGGCATGGGCGTCGTCTGGCGGGCGAGCGATCAGGTGCTGGGCCGGCTGGTGGCGGTCAAGGAGCTGGCGGCCGACGACTCCCTCCCGGACGACGACGCCCGCCGCCGGCGCGACCGCACCTTCCGTGAGGCGCGGGCGGTCGCGCAGTTGCGGCACCCGCACATCATCGTCGTGCACGACGTCATCGAGCAGGACGAACGTCCTTACCTAGTCATGGAGTTGATCGACGGCGGCTCCCTCGCCGACCGCATCACCAGGCACGGTCCGGTCGACGCCGCCGAGGCCGCCCGGATCGGCGCCGATCTGCTGAGCGCGCTGCGCGTCGCGCACGAGGCCGGCGTGCTGCACCGCGACATCAAGCCCGCGAACGTGCTGCTGGAGTCCGGGACCGGCCGGGTGGTGCTCACCGACTTCGGCATCGCGCAGGTCGCGGGTGCCACCACGCTGACCGAGACCGGCTCCTTCGTCGGCTCGCCCGAGTACACCGCGCCGGAGCGGATGGCGGGGACCCGGACCGGGCCCGAGTCCGACCTGTGGTCGCTGGGCGCGCTGCTGTGCACGGTGCTCAGCGGTGAGTCCCCGTTCCGGCGGGACTCGCTCGGCGGCATCCTGCACGCCGTCGTCGCCGCCGAGATCCGGCCACCCGCCGAGGCCGAGCCGCTGCTGCCCGTCGTACGGGGCCTGCTGGAGCGGGACCCCGACCGGCGGCTGGACGCGGCGGACGCCGAGCGGATGCTGCGTACGTTCCTGGAGACGGGCCGCACACCGGCCGCCCCGGAACCGCCGGCGACGGGCCGCACCCCCAGGCTCGTCGCCCTCGCGGCCCGTGCGGCCGGAGCCGGTCACCCGACGACCGAGCCCGACGGGCCGGGGACGCCCGCCGACCAGCCGACGCCCGAACAGCTCCCGCCCGCACGGCAGTCCTCGCGCGGGGTGCTGATCGCCGCCCTGCTGGTCGCCGCGGTGGCCGGGGCGGGCGTCTCGGCGGCGGCACTGCTGCTGCACCAGGGCGAGGGCGGCGGCAGGCCCGGCGGTACGACGAGCAGCCCGGCGGCGCCGACCAGCAACTCCGCGTCCCCGCCGGACGGCAGCGCCTCGCCGTCGCCCGCGGTCACCGCGAGCAGCGCGCCCGCGGCCTCCCGGCCCCACACCGCCCCCTCCGGATACCGCACCGCCCGGGACCCGGACGGCTTCTCGCTCGCCGTGCCGGAGGACTTCACCCGAGAACGGCAGGGCGAGCGCGTCTTCTACCTGTCCCCGGGGCAGACCTTCCGCCTCGGCGTCAAGGTCTCCCCGCCCGACGCCGGCGGCCCCGCCGCGGTGATGAGCCGGGCGGCCGCGGGGGGCGCCGACACCAACCCCGGCTACCACGACGGCCGGGTGGTCGGGACCACGCACGCCGGACACCCGGCCGCGCTCTGGGAGTTCACCTGGGACGGCTTCAGCGCCGCCGAAGGGCCGCGCCACACCTACGACCTGTGCTGGGAGGAGGACGGCCGGATGTACGACGTGTGGGTGTCGGCGCCGGTCGGACGGGTCCGGGAGGCCCGGGAGTACTTCGACGTGGCCGTGGACACCTTCTCGGTCACGGAACGTTGATTCCCGCCCGGTCACGGCTTCGTGACCGGTTCGTGTTCCCTGTGGTGGCGGACGGCGGTGGCGCGATATGGATGTTCCATGAGCAGTGACGGGGGAGCCGGCCGTACGGCCGACGACACGACGAGTTTTGTTCTGCAACCGCCGAACCCGGTGCAGAACCCGGTGCCGGGCGCACGGCCCGGTGCGGCGCCCCGGCAGGCGGAACAGCAGGCGGTCCAGCGGAGCCAGCACCCCGGCCCGGCCCCCGCCGCTCAGGAGCCTGGCACCGGGCGGCTGATCGCCGGCCGGTACCGGCTGCTCGCCAAGCTCGGCCACGGCGGCATGGGCACCGTGTGGCGGGCCAAGGACGAGATGGTGGACCGCGAGGTCGCGGTGAAGGAGCCCCGCGTGCCGGACCACCTTCCCGAGCGCGAACGAGCCAACGCCTTCGAGCGGATGCGCCGCGAGGCCCGTGCGGCGGCCCGGCTCGACCATCCCGCCGTGGTCAACGTGTACGACGTCGCGGTGGTGGACGGCCGGCCGTGGATCGTGATGGAGCTGGTGCACGGCCGCTCGCTGGGCAGCGCGCTCCAGGAGGGCACGCTGGACGCCCGGGAGGCGGCGCGGATCGGCCTGGAGGTGCTCGGCGCGCTGGAGGCCGCGCACGCGGCGGGCGTCCTGCACCGGGACGTCAAGCCGGACAACGTGCTGCTCGGCCGGTACGGCCGCGTCGTCCTCACGGACTTCGGCATCGCGCAGATCGAGGGCGAGACGAACCTGACCGACACCGGCGGCTTCGTCGGCTCGCCCGAGTACATCGCGCCGGAGCGGGTGCTGGGGCAGCGTCCCGGTCCGGCGAGCGACCTGTGGTCCCTGGGTGTCGTCCTCTACACCGCCACCGAGGGCGTCTCCCCGTTCCGCCGCAGCAACACCCCGGCCACCCTGCAGTCCGTCCTCAACGCCACCCCGGCCGCGCCCGCCGCCGCGCGCGGCCCGCTGGCGGAGGCCGTCAACAGCCTGCTGCGGAAGGAGCCTTCCCGCCGTCCGACGGCGGCCCAGGTCCGGGTGCTGCTGGAGGCGGCCGCCGACCCCCCGGCGCCGGAGCCCACCCAGCGCGTCACGGTCGCCGCGCCGGCCGGCCGCACCCCGCGCCCGGGCCGCAAGGCGTGGCTGGGTGTGGGGGCCGCCGTGGTCGTGGCGGCGGTGGCCGGATACCTCGTCCTCGCCGATCCCTTCGCCGGGCCGCTGCCGGACGGCTGGGCGAAGCGGACCGACGCCGGTCTCGGCGCCACCCTCGCCGTCCCCGCGTCCTACGAGGCAGGGCACCCGGACAAGAACGACTCCGACCGGAGCTGGGTGTCGTACACGGACCCGAGCGGTGCCATCTCGGTCGTGCTGGACCTGACCCGGAAGTCGGAGGACTCCCTCAACACGATCAAGAGCAACGCGGTGGCCCAGATGCACGCCGACGACGAGAAGTTCAAGAACGAGGGCGAGTACAGCCTCGACATGCCCAAGGGTGCGCGGACCCACCCGGACGACAGCACCAAGTACCACGGCAGACAGGCCGCCACGAACACCGTCGAGTACACGACCGACGACTCCCAGTACCCGCGCCCGCGCGAGCTGCGGATCTTCTACTACCGCACCGGCTCCGGTGACCTGTACCGGCTCACCATCGGCTACCCGGGCAAGGGTGACTTCACCGCGCGGGGCCAGGAGGTCGCCAGGGCGGCGATCGCGAACCTGGAGATCAAGAAGCCCTGAGGGACAACGGGCCGGACTCATCGGCCTCCGGCCCCGCTTCACAAGGGCGTGGTGCGCACGATACTCATGTGACATGAGTGAAGACGGCGAACTCCCGCCCGGCGCACGGCTGATCGGTGGACGCTACCGGCTTCTGGCGCGCCTGGGCGCCGGGCCGTCCGGGACCGTATGGCGGGCCCGGGACGAGCAGGAGCAGCGGGACGTCGCCGTCAAGGAGCCCGTACTGCCCGGGCGTCCGGCCGACGACGAGGAGAGCCGCCGGATCGCGCACCGGCTCCACCGGGAGGCGCGGACCGCCGCCCGGGTACGCCATCCCTCGGCCGTCGTCCTGCACGATGTCGTCCTGGACGACGAACTGCCGTGCATCGTCATGGAGTTGGTGGAGGGCGAGTCGCTGCGGGAGATAGTGCGGCGTGGGCCGCTGCCGCCCGCCGAGGCCGCCCGTGTCGGGCTCGCCGTCCTCGGGGCGCTCAGGGCCGCGCACGCCGTGGGGATCGTGCACCGGGACCTCAAGCCCGCCAACGTCCTGATCGAGTCCCGTACCGGGCGGGTCGTCGTCACCGACTTCGGGATCGGGGACGGGCCCGCCGCGGACGTCCCCGCCGGGTTCGCCGCCCCGGAGCGGGCCTCGGGGCCCGGCGCCGGGCCCGCCTCCGACCTGTGGTCCCTCGGTGCGCTGCTCGCCACCGCGGTGGAGGGCGGCGAGGCCGGCCCGCTGCGACCGCTGATGACCCGCCTGCACGCCCCGGACCCGGGCGCGAGGCCGACCGCGGAGGAGGCCTCGGCGGCCCTGGAGGCCTGCGCGGCCATGCCCACCGCCCGCCCGGCGCCCCCGGAGCGACCGCGAACCCTGGCACCCGAGCCGCGCCCCTGACCCGAGCGGTACCGCACCGACGCCACTTCGGCCGTCCCCGCGCCGGAAAAAACCCGGCCCGCCATGATCGTCACTCGACAACGCGCTGATCAGCGCATTTGCTGCCAGTGATCACTGGCGCCATGTGAGCAGTCGGTGAATCCCCGTTACCGACGGGTACCCAAAGCCTCCGCCGCGGCATACCCTGCGCGTCATGACGGACTCGCAGGCCCCGGACATCACTGGTACCAACCCGCTCGCGCCCGCCCCCGAGGGCGTGCGCACCGCCGCCGACGTGGTCACCCCGACGCTGGTGGCCCAGCTCACCAAGGGTGTCGTCGGCTCCGGCCGTACCGCCAACCACACCCCCTTCACCGGCGAGAAGCTGGCCGACCTGCCCGAGTCCACGCCCGAGGACGTGCGACAGGCCTTCGAGGCCGCCCGCGCCGCCCAGGCCGTATGGGAGAAGACCCCGGTGCGGCAGCGCGCCGCCGTCCTGCTCCGCTTCCACGACCTGGTGCTCCAGCGCCAGGCCGAGGTGCTCGACCTCATCCAGCTCGAGACCGGCAAGGCCCGGCTGCACGCGCACGAGGAGGTGCAGGCCGTCGCCGTCGCGGCCCGCCACTACGGCCGCAAGGCCCCCGGTTACCTGCGGGCCAAGCGGCACACCGGCGCCGTGCCCACCCTGACGAAGGTCACCGAACTGCGGCACCCTCGCGGGGTCGTCGGCCAGATCGCCCCCTGGAACTACCCCCTGGAGCTGTCCGTAGGCGACGCGCTGCCCGCCTTCGCCGCCGGCAACGCGGTCGTCATGAAGCCGGACACCGAGACCTGCCTCACCGCGCTCTGGGCCCGTGACCTGCTCATCGAGGCCGGGCTGCCCGAGGGCGTCTTCCAGGTCGTGCTCGGCGAGGGCCCGGTCGTCGGACCCGAACTGGTCAAGCACGCCGACTACGTCTCCTTCACCGGCTCCACCCGCACCGGCCGCGAGGTCGCGCAGGGCGCCGCTGCCCGCCTGGTCGGCGTCTCCCTCGAACTCGGCGGCAAGAACGCCATGCTGGTCCTGGAGGACGCCGACATCGAGAAGGCCGCCGCGGGCGCCGTCCGGGCCTGCTTCTCCTCGGCCGGCCAGCTCTGCATCTCCATCGAGCGGCTGTACGTCCACGAGTCCGTCGCCGACGCCTTCCTGGAGCGCTTCGCCGCCCGCACCCGGGCCATGCGGCTCGGCAACTCCCTCGCCTACGGCGCCGACATGGGCTCGCTGGTCGGGGAGCGGCAGCTCAAGACCGTGGAACGGCACGTCCAGGAGGCCGTCGCCAAGGGCGCCGAGGTGGTCGCGGGCGGCGTGGCCCGCCCGGACATCGGCCCGTACTTCTTCGAGCCGACCATCCTCGACGGCGTCGAGGACTCCATGGCCGTCTGCGAGGAGGAGACCTTCGGTCCGGTCGTCTCGCTGTACCGCTTCAAGACCGAGGACGAGGCGGTCGAGCGCGCCAACTCCACGCCGTACGGCCTGAACGCGTCCGTGTGGACGAAGTCCGCCCGGCGCGGCCTGGACGTCGCCTCCCGGCTGCGCACCGGCACCGTCAACGTCAACGAGGGCTACGCGCCCGCCTACGGCAGCGTCCAGTCCCCGATGGGCGGCATGAAGGACTCCGGCCTCGGCCGCCGCCACGGCTCCGAGGGCATCCTCAAGTACACCGAGGCCCAGACGGTGGCCCGGCAGCGGCTGCTGCCGATGGCGCCGTCGCTGGGGATGGACGACGCGCAGTACGCCCAGTTCATGAGCCGCAGCCTCCGCCTGATGAAGGCCTTCCGCCTCCGCTAGCCCACCCCCGACCCCACAGCCACCAACCCCCGTTCTCGACGAGGAGAGCACGTGTCGCAGGAGAAGTCTGTCCAGACCCGGGACGAGGACGGGTACGACTACGACGTCATCGTGATCGGTTCGGGGTTCGGCGGCTCGGTCTCCGCCCTGCGCCTCACCGAGAAGGGCTACCGGGTGGGCGTGCTGGAGGCCGGCCGCCGCTTCACCCGCGACTCCCTGCCCAGGAACTCCTGGGACCTGAAGAACTACCTCTGGGCCCCGCGGCTCGGCATGTACGGCATCCAGCGCATCCACCTGCTGGGCAATGTGATGGTGCTGGCCGGCGCGGGCGTGGGCGGCGGTTCGCTGAACTACGCCAACACCCTCTACGTCCCGCCGAAGGCCTTCTTCGACGACCCCCAGTGGCGCGGCATCACCGACTGGCAGCAGGAGCTGAAGCCGTACTACGACCAGGCGCAGCGCATGCTCGGCGTGCGGCTCAACCCGACCATGACCCCGTCCGACGTGCACCTGAAGGCGGCGGCCGAGCGGATGGGCGTCGGCGACACCTTCCACCTCGCGCCGGTCGGCGTGTTCTTCGGTGACGGCAAGGACGCCGACGGCGCGGCGCAGGGCAGGCCCGGCGAGCAGGTGGACGACCCGTACTTCGGTGGCGCCGGGCCCGCCCGCAACGCCTGCACCGAGTGCGGCGAGTGCATGACCGGCTGCCGGCACGGCGCGAAGAACACCCTCAACGAGAACTACCTGTACCTCGCCGAGAAGGCCGGCGCGGTGGTCCACCCGATGACGACGGTGGTGTCCGTCACGGACGACTCGCGCGGCGGGTACGCGATCGCGACGCTGCCGACGGACGAGAAGAAGAAGGGCGAGGGGCGGCTGTTCAGCGCGCGGAAGGTCGTGGTCGCGGCCGGCACGTACGGCACCCAGACCCTGCTGCACCGCATGAAGGCGGGCGGCCAGCTGCCTCGGATCTCCGCCCGGCTGGGTGATCTGACCCGCACCAACTCCGAGGCCCTGGTCGGCGCGCAGACCGACAACCGCCGCTACCGCAAGGCGACCGGGGAGCAGCGGGCCGACTTCACACGCGGGGTCGCCATCACGTCCTCGATCCACCCCGACGACAGCACCCACATCGAACCCGTCCGCTACGGCAAGGGCTCCAACTCGATGGGCGGTCTGTCCATCCTCCAGGTCCCCTACGCCGAGGGTTCCTCGCGCGTCCTGGCCTGGCTGGCCAACGCCGCCCGCCACCCCCTGCTCGTCGCCCGCTCGCTGTCCAACCGGCGCTGGTCGGAGCGGACCATCATCGGGCTGGTGATGCAGTCGCTGGACAACTCGCTGACGACCTATCTGAAGCCCGGCGGGGTCGGCAAGGGCCTGCTCACCGCCCGGCAGGGGCACGGCGCACCGAACCCCAAGCAGATCAAGGCCGCCTCCGAGGCCGCCACCGTGCTCGCCGAGGAGATCAACGGCTTCCCGGGCAGCAACGTCGGCGAACTCATGGGCACCCCGCTGACCGCCCACTTCCTCGGCGGCTGCCCCATCGGCGACTCCCCGGAGACGGGTGTGATCGACCCCTACCACCGGCTCTACGGCCACTCCGGCATCTCGGTGGTGGACGGCGCCGCCGTCTCCGCCAACCTGGGCGTCAACCCGTCGCTGACGATCACCGCGCAGGCCGAGCGGGCCATGTCGTACTGGCCGAACAAGGGCGAGGAGGACCCGCGCCCCGCACAGGGAGCGGTGTACGAGCGGCTGAAGCCGGTGGAGCCGCGCGAGCCGGCGGTCCCGGCGGACGCGTTCGGCGCGCTCAGGCTGCCGTTCCTGGGCATCCCGGCGGTACCGCCGAAGAAGTAGCCGGACCCGAAGACGACGAGGAGGACGACGAGGGACCTGCATCCCCCTCCGAACGCAGGTCCCTCGTCTCTTACCGTCTTCTTGATCCGGCAGCAGGTTTGATCCATGAGGCCGGTGAATGGTTGCTTCCGGATTCACCGAATTCTGTGTGGCATGGGTCACATTCGACATGGGCCGGGATCAGGCACGGCGAAGGGCCCCGCGGGACTCGGATCGGGCACGGCGAAGGGCCCCGCGGGACTCGAGCCGCGGGGCCCTCTTTTCGCCGGCACCGGCGCAAGGGCGCGCCGGTGCCCGGGAGCGGCGCCGGGGGGTCGCGCCGCCTGCTCTGTGGTCCTGACCTGGTGCTTCCGCCGGCCGGCCCCGGGCGTCCCCGGAGCCGGCCGTTCTCTTGGATGACCGGGCTGCTGTCCCCTGCCGTCCGGTCACTTCTCCGGAACGAGGTCCCACGGCGTACGGCACGACCCGTCTACGCCTCATCGCTCCGGTGAGCCACGCGTGGTTCTGTCGGGCCCGCCCCTGGCTGGCACGGACAACGGGTTCAACGAAGCGGTGCGGGGGCCGGTCACGCGCCGTACGGGTGAGACCCGGACCGAACTCAGATACGACCCCGGCACAGCTCCAGCATGGTCATCGCCAGCGCGGTGCCCGGCTTGCCGAGCGCCTCGCGGTAGCGGCCGAGGATCTCCATCTCGCGGGACAGGTTCACCCGCCGGCCGCCGGAGGCGATCCGGGTCTCCTGGACGACGGTGGACACGGCCATCCGCTCCTGGATGAGCCCGATGATCCGGTCGTCGAGCGCGTCGATGCGGGTGCGGGCGTCGTCGATGGTCTGTTCCGCGGTGAGGGTGGTCATGTCGGGGCTCCTCGTGGTGGTGGCTGGTGGAGGCCCCGGAACGGCAGAACCCGGGAAAACGACAGGCGCCCCGGGCCTTGTCGGCCCGGGGCGCCTGGTAAGTCGCTTGGCGGTTCGCTCAAGCAGCACGACCATGGCAGCCGGCGGGCCGGGTGCCATAGGTAAAGAGGAAGGTCGAGTGCGCGAGCATGCGGCCAGTATGCCACGGTCCCGTCCGGGGGAGGCCTGCCTGCCCACACCGTTAGACTCGTTAGCACAGACCCCGCCCGACCACCAGAAGGCACCCCGTGTCATCAGCGACTTCAACTGCCGCCTCCCCCGACACCGTCCTGGTCGTCGACTTCGGCGCGCAGTACGCCCAGCTCATCGCCCGTCGCGTCCGCGAGGCGCGGGTCTACAGCGAGATCGTGCCGAGCACCATGCCGGTCCAGGAGATGCTCGCCAAGAACCCCGCGGCGATCATCCTCTCCGGCGGCCCCTCGTCCGTGTACGAGGAGGGCGCCCCCCGGCTCGACCGCGCGCTCTTCGAGGCCGGCGTCCCCGTCTTCGGCATGTGCTACGGCTTCCAGCTCATGTCGCAGGTCCTCGGCGGCACCGTCGACAACACCGGCGCCCGTGAGTACGGCCGCACCGACCTGCACGTCTCCAGGTCCGGCTCCACCCTCTTCGAGGGCACCCCGGACGAGCAGCACGTGTGGATGTCGCACGGCGACGCCTGCTCCGCCGCCCCCGAGGGCTTCGCCGTCACCGCGTCCACCGACGTCGTCCCGGTGGCCGCTTTCGAGAACGACGAGAAGAAGCTGTACGGCGTCCAGTACCACCCCGAGGTCATGCACTCCACGCACGGCCAGCAGGTGCTGGAGCACTTCTTGTACCGGGGGGCGGGCCTGACCCCGTCCTGGACCACCGGCAACGTGATCGAGGAGCAGGTCACCGCGATCCGCGAGCAGGTCGGCGACAAGCGCGCCATCTGCGGCCTGTCCGGTGGCGTGGACTCCGCCGTCGCCGCCGCGCTCGTCGCACGGGCCATCGGCGACCAGCTCACCTGCGTCTACGTCGACCACGGTCTGATGCGCAAGGGCGAGACCGAGCAGGTCGAGAAGGACTTCGTGGCCGCGACCGGCGTCAAGCTGGTCGTCGTGGACGCCGAGGAGCGCTTCCTGACCGCCCTCAAGGGCGTCTCCGACCCGGAGGAGAAGCGCAAGATCATCGGCCGCGAGTTCATCCGCGTCTTCGAGCAGGCTCAGGCCGAGATCATCGCCGACGAGGGCCCGGCCGTGGAGTTCCTGGTCCAGGGCACCCTGTACCCGGACGTGGTCGAGTCCGGCGGCGGCACCGGCACCGCCAACATCAAGTCGCACCACAACGTCGGCGGTCTGCCCGAGGACCTCGAGTTCAAGCTGATCGAGCCGCTGCGCAAGCTGTTCAAGGACGAGGTCCGGATGGTCGGCCAGGAGCTGGGCCTGCCGGAGGAGATCGTCCAGCGCCAGCCCTTCCCGGGCCCCGGCCTCGGCATCCGCATCGTCGGCGAGGTCACCAAGGAGCGCCTCGACCTGCTCCGGGACGCCGACGCCATCGCCCGCGAGGAGCTGACCGCGGCCGGACTGGACCGGGACATCTGGCAGTGCCCGGTGGTCCTGCTCGCGGACGTCCGCAGCGTGGGCGTCCAGGGCGACGGCCGCACCTACGGTCACCCGATCGTGCTGCGCCCGGTCTCCTCCGAGGACGCCATGACCGCCGACTGGTCGCGGCTGCCGTACGACGTCCTCGCCCGCATCTCGACCCGGATCACCAACGAGGTCCGGGACGTCAACCGCGTCGTCCTCGACGTGACCTCGAAGCCGCCGGGCACCATCGAGTGGGAGTGATCCTCTCCCGCTGAGGATCAGGTCCGCCTGAGCGTGCGCACCGGCGCGCCGGGCCGCCAGACCTGGACGACCAGATACGTGTCGTCCTCGACGAAGGTCCGCACGACCTCCGTCAACTCGGTGCGGAAGAGGTGGAACGGCTGCGGCGGTTCCACCTCTTTCACGTACGCGGCCCTGGCCTCGCCCTCCCCGACCTCGTACGCCCGCCCCGCGACCCGCACGTCCCCGCCGCCCATCCCGGTGCCCTCGCCCGGGTTCGCCTGCAGCGTGAAGCGTGGATCGCGGCGCAGATCGAGGGCCTTCAGCGAGCCGGCCATCATGCCCAGCCACAGCTCACCGCCCCGGAAATCGGCCTCCAGGCCCGAGGTGCGCGGGGAGCCGTCCCGGCGCACGGTGGCGAGCACATGATGACGGAAGGCGCCGAAGCGCTGCTCGGTGATCGCCGCCAGCTCCGGTGCGGCGGTGGTGAAGGCTGCCCAGTTCATGCCGGCCAGTCTCACCGGCAAACCGGACACCTTCTGTCGGATATCCGTGGCGCACCTCATCTTTACCAACCAGCGCTGCCCTTTTGCGCTGACCGGCGGTAACTTCCCGCCCGTACCGCAAACCCCCACGCTGGAGGACCCATGCACGGGCCCACGCCGCCCCCTCCGCTGCCCACCGATCAGCTGAAGTTCGCGATGCCGCCGATGCACGACTCGGTCGAGGACGAACGACGGCACCGCAAGGAGCGGCTCGCGGGTGCCCTGCGGATCTTCGGGCGCGCCGGACTCGAGGACGGGGTGTCCGGGCACATCACCGCGCGCGACCCGGAGTACAGCGACTGCTTCTGGGTCAACCCGTTCGGGATGCCGTTCAAGCACGTCACCGTCGGCGACCTCGTCCTCGTCAACCAGGAGGGGCAGGTCGTCGAGGGCCGCTACCACGTCAACCAGGCCGCGTTCACCGTGCACGCCCAGGTGCACGCCGCCCGGCCCGACGTCGTCGCCGTCGCGCACTGCCACTCCGTGCACGGCCGGGCCGTCGCCGCGCTCGGTGACCTGATCGACCCCATCACCCAGGAGAGCTGCGCCTTCTACGAGGACCTGGCGCTGTACGACGCCTACACCGGCGTCAACGTCGACGCCGAGGAGGGCCGTCGCATCGCCGGGGTGCTGGGGCCCCGCAAGGCGCTGGTGCTGCGCAACCACGGGCTGCTGACCGTGGGGAACTCGGTCGACGCGGCGGCCTGGTGGTTCCTGTCCCTGGAACGGTCCTGCCAGGTGCAGCTGATGGCCAGGGCGGCCGGCCGGCCGGTCCTGATCGACCACAAGCTGGCCGTGGCCACCCGTGAACAGCTCGGCGGCGACCTGGTGGCCTGGATCAACTACCAGCCCCTGTGGCAGGACGTCAGCCGCAGCGAACCCGACCTGCTGGACTGACCCCGGGTGCGCTGGGGGCGGCGTCAACACGGCGTTTTGAAGTTCACCCGCCGTGACCCGGACCGGCGGGCCCGGGCCGCCCGGGGTAGGGCACAATTCGCTTTCGTCGCAGGGGAGTTCGCGGCCGGAAATGCGCACTTTGAGTGGCTTCGGTCGTGTCGAGAGGTCGTGGGGAAGGCGGGCGTCGGGCGTGGCGGTGCAAGAGGCCAGACAGAGCACGGGTGCCGACGGCGCCCACGAGGGCGGCTGCGCGTGCGGGGACTGCCCGCACGGGGCCCGGCGGGGGCACCGGCGGGCCGTCGCGGCGTTCCTGCGCGTCCGTGACGAGTTCGCGGCCGGACAGGGCCTGCCGCCGGCCGTGGCCCACTCGGCCTCCGCCTCCCGCCAGTGGGTCTCCGAGGAGCTGACCCAGCGCGCCGAGGAGGTCGCCGAGCGCGGCCGAGCCGAGGGCCAGGCATGGCTCGCGCGGCTGTGGCTGCGGACGGTGTGTGTGGTGGGCGGGGCCGTCCTCGCCCTGCTGCTCGCCGAGTCGCTCACCGCGATCGGCGCGGGCTGGAGCAGTGCCCGCACCGCCGCCCTGCTCGCCGCCTTCGCCGTCGGGGGCGTGCTGGCCGCCGCCTCCTGGTGGCACCGGGCGCGCGGCGGGGTGCTCGCCCCGCTGATCGGCGAGGACAACCGCATGTCCACCTCCCGCACCGTGGCCGCCGGCTGGATCCTCCTCGTGACCTACGCCGTCCTGCTGCTCGCGGGCCGGCTGGCCGCCGCCTCCGGTCACACCGAACGCGACGCGCTGCTCACCGGCCTGGACCTCGCGCGCGGCGCGGGCCTGGCGACGGTGCTCGGCGTGCTGTGCGGCATCGCCGTACTGGTCCGCCGGGTCGTCGGCCTGCGCATCCTCGCCCAGCGGCTGCAGAAGGTACCGGCCCACCGGCCGCGCGCGGCCGACCTGCTGACCGACGACTCCGGCCGGGGCGCCTTCGCCGACATCCAGTACGTCGCCGTGAACACCGTCGCCCTGCTGTTCGCCGCCGTCCGGCTGGCCCGCCGCCCCGACCAGCTCCCCGACCTGCCCTGGGGACTCGCGGTCCTGGTACTGGTCTCCGCCGCGACCTACCTGGCGGGCAAGTACGCGGAGGGCGGCCGACCGGTGATCCTCTCCGTGGTCCGCGCCCGCGAGCCCGGTGACCTGGACGGCCCGATCCGCACCGGCGACGACATCGAGATCCGCGGCACCGGCTTCGTCCCTCCCGGCGCCCACAGCGCCGACCGCCTCTCCCGCACGGTCGTCCGCATCGGTGCCGTCGACGTCCACGTGCCCCTGGTCCCCGTCACCGGCGGCTTCCGCAACCCCACCGACGCCGTCCTGACCGTCCCGGTACCGGTCGAGGTGGAACCCGGCGCGGTGGAGGTGCAGGTGATCACCGCGGGCGGCACGGCGACCAACCGGTGCGTCGTCCAGATCACCGAGTGAGGGACGGGCCGAGCTAGGAGCGGACCGGCGGGCCCCTCCCTTCGTCCGGCCCGGCCATCCGCTCTAATCCGAAGGTCGGAAGTCGGTAAAAGCGGTGAAAGCGTCCCGCAGAGGATTGAACGGTTCCCGCTTGTCATACGTATCGTCGATTGAGGGGTCCGGCACGGCGGGTGAAAGGCGGCTGGCAGCGATGACTCAGGGTATTCGGACGGACACATACACCTCCGATCTGAACGGCATGCGCGGCTGGCGGGACACGGCCACCCGGTACGCCCTCCTTCCGCTTCGCGTCTTCCTCGGCGTGACCTTCGTCTACGCCGGCCTGAACAAGATCACCGACAGCGCCTTCCTCAAGTCCGGCGGCGCCGGGTCGATCGGCGACACCATGCGCGCCGCCCGCGGCTCCGCCGCCCTTCCGGCCCTGATCGACCTGGCACTCAAGAACCCGGTCGGCTTCGGCTTCGCCATCGCCCTCGGCGAGCTCGCCGTCGGCATCGGCACCCTGCTCGGACTGCTCGGCCGGCTGGCGGCCCTCGGCGGCGCGCTGATCTCGCTCAGCCTGTGGCTGACCGTGAGCTGGGCCTCGACGCCGTACTACTACGGCAACGACCTCGCCTACCTGATGGCCTGGCTGCCCCTCGTCCTCGCCGGTGCGCCCTACCTCTCCCTCGACGCGGCCCTCAGGTCGCGCCGACGAGCCAGGGCGGGCGGCTACCGCTGACCACTGCGCGCGGCCTGCCGTCTGCGTACGCCCCGCGCCGCCGCCGTACCGGCGCCGGCCAGGCAGAGTCCGCCCACCACCAGCGGGACGATCAGGAACCACTGGGTGTCCCACAGTCCGGCCGCGTCGCCGGCGTAGAGCCCGCCGGCGGCGGCGAGGAAGAGACCGGCGACCAGCTTCCCCGGCTGGAACTCATGACGCAGCATCGCTGACCTCCACCTGTCCGACGCCCACCCGGAGATCCAGCTCGAGCGTGCCGGCCTTCTTTCCGGAGCCGACCGGTGACAGGGTCACCTCCTGGTGCCTGCCCGGCTTCACGTCCACGTCCTTCCTGCTGTCACCGGGCAACCGGATGTCGCCCACGCCCACGTCGATGCTCATCTTCACGGTCGTGTCCCGCGGCACGATCACCTTCAGCTGCCCGGCGCCCACCTGCGCGTCGGTGGTCACCGTCCGCCCCCTGCCGGGGTGCACGCGGGTCAGGTCCAGGGTGCCGACACCGGTGCCCACGGAGTAGGCGGGCCGCACGTCCGCCGTCGCGGCCGGTCTCCAGGACGTCCGGTTCCAGTGGGTCGCTATGTCCTTCGGCAGGGCCGTGGCGCCCGCCAGCAGCCCCGCGGTGACGATCGCCAGGAACATCGACCCGGCCCCCGTCCGGCCCAGGAACGCGCTGACCGCGATGCCGAGGCCGAAGGCCACCAGCGCCCAGGCCAGGCCGGTCTGGAGGCTGGTGCCCAGTGGGCGCGTGTCCCAGGTCAGCCCGGTGCCCAGTCCGCCGGCCAGCAGGGCGGACAGGAACACCCAGCCGCCGATCCAGCGCGGGCCGCGTGGTCTCGGCGGCTCCGTCCGCGTCGGCTGTGAGGCGCCGGGGTGGGTCCAGGGGAGGCCGATGCCCAGGTCGACGGGGGCGATGTCCCGGTCGCGGGCGTCGGGAGGGCCCCACAGATACCCGGTGCCGCCGACATGGGTGCCGTCCTTGACGATCGGGTCCCGCCACCAGGAGGCGTGGTGAATGGCGATGACCGGCGGCGCCTTGGCCTCCGGCGGGGCGTCGGCCGCGGCCTGCGCGGCGAGCGGATCGGGGTCGGGGGCACCGCGGTGCCGTGACCAGTACCCGGCGCCGGCCAGCAGCAGGGAGAGCACCACGGCGAAGGCGAGTACCCCGCCGTTCTTCAGCATGGTCAGGAAGATCCCGCAGCCGACCAGGGCGAACAGCACGGCGGCCAGCGCCTGTCCGTCGACCCGTCCGGTCAGCAGCTTGCGGACCTCGTTCTCCTCTTCCTCCTCGTACGGCACGAGCAGCCAGGCGAAGCCGTAGAAGATGAGACCGATGCCGCCGGTCGCGGAGAGCACGGCCAGGGTGATCCGGAAGATCACGGGGTCCATGTCGGCCTGCCGTCCGAGCCCCGCGCACACACCCGCGATCACCTTGTGCCGGCGGTCGCGCCGGAGGCGGCCGGGGGCCTCGGCGGTGTCCTGCTCCTCCGCCCTCCGCTCCGTCTTCCGCTCCGCTGTCGTCGTCCGCCCCGCGGTGCCGGTGCCGGTGGCTCCGTCCGCTCCGGTCGCTCCAGTCCCTCCCGTCGCGGCGGGCGCGGCATCCGCCGGCCCGGTGCCCGGGGCCGGGCGCGGGCCGGGACCGGGTCCCGGACCCGTCGCGGCGTGCTCGTGATCCGTCATGTGTCCATGGTGACGGTCCGTCCGCCGCGAGGGCAGTCGGGATGACCCTGGGCGAACCCTGAGATCGGCCCGGAGAGATCGCGGGGAGGCGTTCGGCACGGGCCGGCAGGCCGCCGCGGACCGCCGGCCCGGAGATCAGGGGAGTCTAGGGGGCGGACCCTGATGCTCCGCCCCCGCACCCGTGTGAATATCGATGGCATGCCGGAAGCCGCAGCACTGCCCCTCGACGACCCGCGGCCACCGCGCAAGCTCTACCGCAGCAGCGACGGCCGCTGGCTCGGCGGAGTGGCGCGGGGCCTCGCCGGGCATCTCGGCCTGCCGGTCATCTGGGTCCGGCTCGCCTTCGTCGGCCTGTTCATGGCCAACGGACTGGGCGCGTTGCTGTACGCCGCGTTCTGGTTCTTCGTCCCGCTCGGGGTGGGCGGCGTCGGCGGCCACAAGCCGCCGCTGGTCGGCACCGAGACCTCGCCGGAGGGCCGCCGCAGACTGGTGGCCCGCAAGCCGGACAAGGGGCAGATCGTCGCCCTGCTCCTCATGGTCATCGTGTCCATGGTCTTCGTGGGCAGCGTCAACCTGACCAACGGGGCCAAGGCGTACCTGCTGCCCGCCGTGCTGGTCGCGGCCGGTGTCGCCCTCGTCTGGCGCCAGGCGGACAACGCCCGGCGGGCCCGCTGGGTCGAGGTCGGCAGCCGCCGGCGCACGCTCACCCTGCTCCGCGCGGGCGTCGGCGTCCTGCTGGTCACCGCCGGCGTCTCCGCCATCTTCGTCATGCAGGGCTCGGCCGCCCACCTCGGCGCGGTCCTCCAGGCCGCGCTCGCCGTCCTCGTCGGCATCACCCTGCTCGCCGGCCCCTACCTGGTCCGGATGACCCAGGACCTGTCCGAGGAACGCCTGATGCGTATCCGCGCCCAGGAGCGGGCCGAAGTCGCCGCCCACGTCCACGACTCCGTGCTGCACACCCTCACCCTGATCCAGCGCAACGCCGACAACGCCGGCGAGGTGCGCCGCCTGGCCCGGGCCCAGGAACGCGACCTGCGCACCTGGCTGTACAAGCCCGAGGGCACCGGCAAGGACGAGGCGGACGAGCCCGACACGGTCGCCGAGGCGGTGCGGCGCAGCGCCGCCGAGGTGGAGGACAAGCACGGCGTGCCCATAGAGGTCGTCGTGGTCGGCGACTGCCCGCTCGACGAACGGACCGGGGCGCAGATGCAGGCCGCGCGCGAGGCGATGGTCAACGCCGCCAAGTACGGTGGCGAGGGCGGCGCCGTGCAGGTCTACGCCGAGGTCGAGGGGAGGACGGTGTTCGTGTCGGTCCGCGACCGCGGCCCGGGTTTCGACCTCGACTCGATACCCGCCGACCGCATGGGTGTCAGAGAATCGATCATCGGCCGCATGGAGCGCAACGGCGGCACGGCCCGGCTGCGGGCGGTGCCGGACGGCGGCACGGAGGTCGAACTGGAGATGGAGAGGGCGGAGAAGACGTCATGAGCGACGCGACCGAGGCGAACGGTACGGCGGGAGCGGCGGAGCCGGCCGGGTCCGGCCCGGCCGGGAAGCGGCATGTGCGCGTGGTGCTCGTGGACGACCACCGTATGTTCCGCACCGGCGTGCAGGCCGAGATCGGGCAGACCGCCGAGACCGGGGTCGAGGTGGTCGGCGAGGCCGCCGACGTCGACCAGGCGGTCTCGGTCATCACCGCCACCCGGCCCGAGGTGGTCCTGCTCGACGTCCACCTGCCGGGCGGTGGTGGTGTCGAAGTGCTGCGCCGGTGCGCCGCGTTGATGGCGGACGCCGAGCGGCCCGTCCGCTTCCTCGCGCTGTCCGTCTCCGACGCCGCGGAGGACGTGATCGGCGTGATCCGCGGCGGCGCCCGCGGCTACGTCACCAAGACCATCACCGGCACCGACCTGGTCGACTCGGTCTTCCGGGTGCAGGAGGGCGACGCCGTCTTCTCGCCCCGCCTTGCCGGGTTCGTCCTGGACGCCTTCGCCTCCACCGACGCCCCGCCGGTCGACGAGGATCTGGACCGCCTCACCCAGCGCGAACGGGAGGTACTGCGCCTGATCGCCCGCGGCTACGCCTACAAGGAGATCGCCAAGCAGCTCTTCATCTCGGTCAAGACGGTCGAGTCCCATGTCTCGGCGGTCCTGCGCAAGCTCCAGCTCTCCAACCGCCACGAGCTGACCCGCTGGGCCACGGCACGCCGGCTGGTCTGACCCGCCGCGGCGCCCTCACCCCACCCGGGTCGCCCCCGCGAACGGCATCTCGTCGACGGGGGCCACCCGGACCGGTGCCGACGGGTTCGGGGCGTGGATCATCCGGCCGTTGCCGATGTAGATGCCGACATGGCTGATGCCGGAGTAGAAGAAGACCAGGTCGCCGGGTTGGAGCTGGGACCGGGGCACTCGCCGGCCCGCGTTGATCTGCGCGTAGGTGGTGCGGGGCAGGGAGACGCCCGCGGAGCGGTAGGCGGCCTGCACCAGCCCCGAGCAGTCGAAGGCGCTGGGCCCCGTAGCGCCCCACACGTAGGGGCTGCCGAGCTTCTGGTAGGCGTAGGCGACGGCCGCGGCCGCACGGGAGCCGGAGGCGGCGGCGGACCCCGCTTGCTCCAGGGCCGCCCGGGTGTCCGAGGCGGAGCGCGAGGCGTGCCCGGCGGCGGTGCCGTCAGCGGCGATCCGTGACCGCTCCGGGGGAGTGAGCCGGGCCAGCAGCCTGCGCGCCTCCCCGAGCTTCGCGGTGACGGTCTGCTTGTGCCGTCGTACCTCCGCCTGCCGCGACCGCAGTGACTTCAGCTCGACGCGGGCGGCGCCGCGCAACTGCTCGATCTGGCGGAGCTGTTCCCGCACCCGGGCCACCGTCCCGGCCTGCCGGTCGCTCGCCCGCTCCGCGAACGCGGCTCCGTCCAGGTACCGGTCCGGGGCGCTGGACAGCGCCAGCTGCCAGGAGGGGTCGATGGCGCCGTCGCGGTACTGCGCCGCCGCCAGCGAACCGAGCGCGTCACGTGCCGTGTTGAGCTTCTGCTGCCTGCGGGCGGCCTCGTCCCGCAGCGAGTTCAGCCGCCGCTGGGCCGCGTCCGCCCGCTCCTTCGACCCGTTGTACTTCTCGGTGGCGCTCTCCGCCTCCTGGTACAGCTTGTCGACCTTGGCCTTCACCTGGGTCGGCGTCAGCTGCGGTTCGGCGTTGCCCGTCCCCTCGAAGGCCGTCGCGGTGGCCGCGCCCGCCAGGGCGAGGGTGACGGCCGTGCGGGCCGTGTTGCCGCCGAGCGAGCGCTGTCGGGGCTTGCGGTGGGCTGCCACCTGGACCGTCACGTCCTTCCATGGGACCTCTGCGGCCGAGCGGTAGGGGTGTCCGGCGGCGGCCCGCACAGGGGAACGGGCCGCCGCCGGACCTTTCTCGGCGGAGGTGGCCGGCGGCCGCCCCTGGCCCGGGCGGCGGTGGGAAGCCGGTCACCTGGGGGAGGACGCTAGGCCGGACTGTGACAGGTTGGTAACGCACTGTACGGAAGTGGCCGAGACGGACCGGGACGTACGCCTCTGTGATCGCATTGCCGGGCCATGGCTGCCGCCTTCACGCTGCGTAGTGACCGAAGCGTGCATTGAGGGGCCCGCGGGGGCCGTGTGGTGCTATGCGGCGCATATATGCAAGATCCCCCGCGAGGGGCGGCGCCGTGGGGCGGGCCCGGTGACCGGCCGTCCGGGACTCCCTCATAGGCTCCTGGTCATGGACGTACTCATCCATCTCCTCGTCGGCCTGCACATCATCGGTATCGCCGCGCTGCTTGGCGGTTTCCTCACCCAGATGAAGGCGATGGGCCAGGGCACGGCCCGGTTCGTCCCCGGGATGCTGCACGGCGCGTTCACCATGCTGGTCACCGGCGTGGCCCTCGTCGGGCTCAACGAGGCCGACGGCCACCACGTCAACACCTTCAAGATCGGCGTGAAGCTGGCCCTGCTGATCGTCATCCTCGGACTGGTCTACGTCCAGCGCGACGAGGAGAAGGTGGACAAGCGCGTCTTCGGACTCGTCGGAGCGCTGACCATGGCGAACATCTTCATCGCCGTGCTGTGGACCTGAGGCTCAGCGCGCCCTGACGCGCCCTGACGAGGCCGGCGCGGGCCGCGAGCACCGCGCCGGCCGCGACCGCCAGCCACACCGCCACCGCCAGCCACACAAGTACCTGGCCCGGACTCCGCAGCCACCCGATGTTCAGGACCGCCGCGACCGACAGGGTCGACGACGCCGTCATACCCAGCGGGAACACCGTCGACCAGCGCCGCACGTCGAAGCGCAGCCGCGGCCGGGCCACCTCGGCGGCCAGCAGGACCACGCAGCACGCCAGGTCCAGCGCCAGCAGCGTGACCGTGACATCGCGCAGCACGCCCCGGTCGTCGTCGTTCCACAGATACAGCCGCGCACTGTCGGCGGCGAGCAGTTTCGCCCCGGCCAGCGCCGAGATGGCGAGCGCCCCGCCCGCGATCCAGTGGTCCCCGGCACCCTCCAGCACCTGACGGGGATCGAAGCGCGCGAGCGCCAGGCCGTAGAGGACCAGGCCCAGCCAGAACAGCAGCAGCGCGGCGCGCGCGAGCCATGCCGTCGTCTCCGCCGCGGCCAGGGTGGCCGCCAGCACCGCGAGCCCCTGTGTGGCCACACAACACAGGAACACCGCCCCCGGCATGCGCCGCCCCCAGTGGCGTACGACGAGAAGCAGCAGCACCGGCCACAGCAGGACCGCCAGTGCCAGGGCGGCCTCGGCCAGGGTCTGCCGGCCGAGCAGCGAGAACCGGGTGCCGACCACCGTCGTGGCGGCGACCGCGGAGAGCGCGCCGGGGCTCTTCGCCTCGGCCAGCCAACGCGGCCGCTGCGTCACCAGCCGTACGGCGAAGTCGGCGGCGAGCGCCAGCCAGGCGAGGCAGGCCAGCCACAGGAAGACGAGCGACACCGTCTCGGGACCGGTCAGATGCAGGCCAACCGACACGATGCCGCTCGCCATGACGGCGGCCCCCGCCGCCGGCGGACGCCCCGCCCACCACGTACGCAGACCGGAGAAGCCGGGCATGGGCATGCGCCCGATGCTAGGGAGCGGCGGCGCCGGCGCTCGCGGGGCACGCGCGCGTGGAGCCCGAAAAGAGCACCGTCAGGCCGGCCGCACCACCCGGTGAACGACCGACTCGCCCGCCAGGTGGACCGGCTCCTCGCGCACATACGCACCGGGGCGCGGGGCATGGATCATCGTCCCTGCTCCCGTGCACAGGCCCACGTGGCTGCTGTCGTCGTGGAAGAAGACCAGGTCACCTGGGCGCGCCTCGGCGAGCGGGATCGCGGCGCCCATGCCGGCCTGGTCACGCGCGGCACGCGGCAGGGTGACGCCGGCGGCCTTCCAGGCGGCCTGGGTGAGGCCGGAGCAGTCGTAGGAGCCTGGCCCGCTGGCACCTGAGACGTACGGCTTGCCGATCTGGGCGCGGGCGAAGGCGATCGCCTTCTCGGCCTTGGTGACGGGGGCCGGCGGGGCGACGGGCGGCACGCTCACCGGCCGCGCCGCGGACCGCGGCCGCTCCGGGGCCCGGGCCGGGACCGAAGACGGAGCCGGAGCCGAGTGCGGGGCCAGGACCGAGTGCGGGGCCACGGCCGAGGGCGGAGCCGGGACCGAAGTCAGAGCCGGGTCCGGGGCAAGGAGCGAAGCCGAAGCCGGATCCACGACCGGGACCGGAGCAGGAGGCGGAGCCTGATCCGGGACCGGAGCCGTCAGCCGGTACAGCAGCTCGCGCGCGGTTGTGAGCTTGTGCTGGACGGCCGCCTTGGCCGTCTTCACGTCGTACTGTGCGGCGGCCGGCGCCTCGGGGGCCCTGGGAGTCTTCCCGCGCCCGGCCGCGCCCTTCACCCGGGAGGCCAGCCGGTTCATCAGCCGGTTCTGGGCGAAGTGGTCGTCCGGGTACTCCGCGAGCAGCGAGCCGGCCGTCTCGGGAGCGGCGGCGAACGGGGCCAGCCCCTCGCGGGCCTTCGTGAACAGGCCCGGACGCCGGACGGCCTCCGCGCGCGGGGCCTCGGCGCGAGCCCGCTGCGCGGCCGCGGCTTCCTCCTCCGGGTCCGCCCTGCGGTACAGCTCGTCGATCTTCTTCTCGACCTCCTCCACGCTCGGCCTGCCGTCGCCCGCGGAGGAGGCGGAGGCCGAAGCGGCCCCGGCCGTCTGGGACAGGACGGCCACGGAGGTGAGTGCGGCAGTGGCCAGGACGGGGGTGCGGATGCCCGTCCCGCGGGTTCCCGGGGGACCCGGCTTGCGGTGCGACGCCAAGGGTGGCGACTCCTTCCAACGTGCCGCCTACCGGGTTAGCTGTCGGGTTCGGGCGGGTGGTTCGGAAGGGTTGCCCTACGGCGTCGTCCCGGGCGGGAGTCGGCCGATTCACCCCAGGATCGGTGGGTCCCCGGCTCCGGTCGCCGCGAAGGGGCGCACCGGACTCGGCGGAGGCCGCGCGGCCCGGCGAGGTTCGCCGGTAGGGGTCGTGCGGCCTGACGGCAACCTAGCCAACTCGTGTGACTCCTGTGAAGGTTGCTGTGCCATATGTCCGATACATTTCCGTGACCCGGGGCCAGTTTCATACGGGCGTGACAAGGTGCTTTCGCAGTGTGAGGAGTTCGGCCGCAGCCGTGGCGCGATGGCCGACGCGCCGCTGCCGTGTCGTGTCGCGGACCTCACGGGTGCCGACTTTCCGGTGCCGGGACCGGTTGTCGGTGCGGGCCCCTAAACTCGTAGAGCGATGAGCAGCCTCTTTGACGACAGCTTCCTGGCGGACCTCCAGGCCCCTCGCGGGCACGCGGAGGAGCCCCCGCCGCCGCCCGAGGACGATCACGCTCCGGAGCCCCTTCCGGACGATCTGTTCGGCGGGAAGTTCGACGTGCCGCCGGACCGGGACACCCACTACCGCGACGGCGCCCCGCGTCCCGTGATCGACCCGGACGCGCTGCTGCGGGGGCTGAACGACAACCAGCGCGCCGCGGTCGTCCACGCCGACTCGCCGCTGCTCATCGTGGCCGGCGCGGGCTCCGGGAAGACCCGCGTGCTCACCCACCGCATCGCCCACCTCCTCGCCGCGCGGAACGTGCACCCGGGCCAGATCCTCGCGATCACCTTCACCAACAAGGCCGCGGGCGAGATGAAGGAGCGGGTCGAGCAGCTCGTCGGCCCGCGCGCCGGCGCGATGTGGGTGATGACCTTCCACAGCGCGTGCGTGCGCATCCTGCGGCGCGAGTCCAAGAGGCTCGGCTTCACGTCGTCGTTCTCGATCTACGACGCCGCCGACTCCAAGCGCCTGATGTCCCTGGTCTGCCGCGACCTAGACCTCGACCCCAAGCGCTTCCCGCCGAAGTCCTTCAGCGCCAAGATCAGCAACCTGAAGAACGAGCTGATCGACGAGGAGGACTTCGCCGCCCAGGCCACCGACGGCTTCGAGAAGACCCTCGCCCAGGCCTACGCGCTCTACCAGTCACGGCTGCGCGAGGCCAACGCGCTGGACTTCGACGACCTGATCATGACGACGGTCAACCTGCTGCGCGCCTTCCCGGACGTCGCCGAGCACTACCGCCGCCGGTTCCGGCACGTCATGGTCGACGAGTACCAGGACACCAACCACGCCCAGTACGCCCTCGTACGAGAACTGGTGGGCACCGGGCAGCATGACGAGGACGTACCGCCCGGCGAGTCCGACCTGCCGCCCGCCGAACTCTGCGTGGTGGGTGACGCGGACCAGTCGATCTACGCCTTCCGGGGTGCGACGATCCGCAACATCCTCCAGTTCGAGGAGGACTACCCGAACGCGACGACGATCCTGCTGGAGCAGAACTACCGCTCCACGCAGACCATCCTGTCCGCCGCCAACGCGGTCATCGAGCGCAACGAGTCCCGCCGCCCGAAGAACCTGTGGACCAACGCCGGCCAGGGCGCGCGGATCACCGGATACGTCGCCGACACCGAGCACGACGAGGCTCAGTTCGTCGCCGACGAGATAGACCGCCTCACCGACGCGCGCGAGGCGAAGGCCGGAGACGTCGCCGTCTTCTACCGCACCAACGCCCAGTCCCGAGTCTTCGAAGAGGTCTTCATCCGCGTCGGCCTGCCGTACAAGGTCGTCGGCGGCGTCCGCTTCTACGAGCGCAAGGAAGTCCGGGACGTCCTCGCCTACCTGCGTGTCCTCGCCAACCCCGAGGACTCGGTGCCGCTGCGCCGGATCCTCAACGTGCCCAAGCGCGGCATCGGCGAGCGTGCCGAGGCGATGATCGACGCCCTGTCGCAGCGCGAGAAGATCAGCTTCCCGCAGGCGCTCAAGCGCGTGGACGAGGCCTACGGCATGGCCGCGCGCTCCACCAACGCGGTCAAGCGGTTCAACACGCTGATGGAGGACCTGCGGACCATCGTGGAGTCCGGTGCCGGACCGGCGACCGTGCTGGAGGCCATACTCGAACGCACGGGTTATCTGGCCGAGTTGCAGAACTCCACCGACCCCCAGGACGAGACCCGCATCGAGAACCTCCAGGAACTCGCGGCCGTGGCCCTGGAGTTCGAGCAGGAGCGAGCGGAGGGCGAGGCGGGCACGCTCGCCGACTTCCTGGAGCAGGTCGCGCTGGTCGCCGACTCCGACCAGATCCCGGACGAGGAGGACGGCGACGGCGTCATCACCCTGATGACCCTCCACACCGCCAAGGGCCTGGAGTTCCCGGTCGTCTTCCTGACCGGCATGGAGGACGGCGTCTTCCCGCACATGCGCGCCCTCGGCCAGACCAAGGAGCTGGAGGAGGAACGGCGCCTGGCGTACGTGGGCATCACCCGCGCGCGGGAGCGGCTGTACCTCACGCGGTCCGCGATGCGCAGCGCCTGGGGCCAGCCGTCGTACAACCCGCCCTCGCGCTTCCTGGAGGAGATCCCGGCCACCCACCTGGAGTGGAAGCGGACCGGAGCGATGGCGCCGGTGTCCTCCGGGCCCGCCGCCGGGGTGGCGGCGTCGCTGTCCTCCTCCCGCTCCCGCTCCGCGGCGTCGGGCGCGTCCGGGTTCGCCACCCGGCGCTCGGCCGAGAAGCCGGTGGTCGCACTGGCCGTCGGGGACCGGGTCACGCACGATCAGTTCGGTCTCGGCACGGTCGTCGCGGTCAAGGGCACCGGCGGCAACGCAGAGGCGACGATCGACTTCGGGGACACCAAGCCGAAGCGGCTGCTGCTGCGGTACGCGCCCGTCGAGAAGCTCTAGACGCAGCTCTGGACGACCCGCCGGGCAGCCCCCGGACGGACAGGAGCCCCGCCGGTCGGGCGGGGCTCCTGTCGTTCGTCCGTCTCTTCGAGTCTCAGCTCGGGTCCAGCCCGTGGCTTCGCAGCCACGGCAGTGGGTCTATGGCCGCCCCGCCGGCCGGCCGGACCTCGAAGTGCAGGTGTGGGCCGGTGGAGTTGCCGGAGTTGCCGGAGTAGGCGACCGGCTGGCCGGCCTTGACGGCCGTACCGGAGGCGACACGGTAGCTGGAGAGGTGGCAGTACCAGGTCTCCGTGCCGTCCTTCGCCGTCACGATCATCATGTTGCCGTAGGCGCTGTTCCACTTGGTGGAGACGACGCCGTCGGTCGCGGCCATCACCGTGGTGCCGTACGAAACCGGGAAGTCGATGCCCGTGTGCACGGACATCCAGTTCACACCGGCCTGACCGAAGTAGGCGCTGAGCCCCTTCTGCATGACCGGGATCGCGAACTTGGGCCGCAGCCGCTCCTTGAGCGCGGCCTCGGCGGCGGCCTTCTTCTTCTGCAGTTCCTGCTGGTTCTTGAGGTCGATGCGTTCCTGCGTACGGCTGGCCCGGTCGGCGAAGTCGTCGGCACCGGCGGAGAGGGTCCGGAGCTGGGAGTCCAGCTTGCTGTTGGCGACGGACGGCTTCACCGACTGCGCGTCCGACGCGGTGGCGGAGGTCTCCTTGCCGTCGTCGGTCAGGCCGCCGACGGAGGCGGCGGCGATGCCGGCGACCCCCATCACACAGGCCGACGGCACGGCGATGGTCAGCAGCGCGGAGCGCTTGGGGGGAGTACGGCGCCGGGAACGCGCCGCGCCGCGGGAGCCCGAGCGGGGGGCCGGGACCGGAACGGACTCCTCCTGGTCGTCGAGCAGAACCCCTGCGGCGGGCAGCTCGCCCGTGTCGCCGGTCCCGTGGTCCTCGGCGGCGGCGTCCCCGGACCCGACGGGCTCGGCGTACTCACCGAACTCGGCGGCACCGCCGTATTCGCCGGCCTCGGTGTAGTCGACGCCCTCGCCGTACTCGCCGTACTCGGCCGTCCCGGAGACCTGGTCGAAGGACTCGGCCGGCTGGTCGTGCGGTGCCGCGAGCGGGTCGTGCCGCACGGGTGTGCCGTCGGAGTTCCACTGCGTGGCGTCGTACACGCCGGTGTCATAGGTCTGGGTGCCCCACTGCCACTGCTGGGTGTGGTCGGCGCCGGCGGACTGGTCGTGCTGCAGCCAGGTGTTCGCGTCCCACTGGCCGCTGACGTCGTTGCCCGTGGCCTGCGCCGGAACCGTCCAGGCGGTGGTGTCGTACCCACCCGTGTCGTAGGCCGTGTGGTGCTGGGCCGCGTACGGGTCGTACTGCGTGAACTGGCCCGTACCGGTCTGCCACTGCGTGCTGTCGTAGGCGCCGGTGTGCTGCCCGTCGCCCGGGAGGCTGCCGAAGAGCGGGTCGGCGGCGAAAGCGCCGGTCTCGCCGGTACCGACCGTGAAACCCGTGGCGTCGTAGCCGCCGTACGTGGTGAGGTCGTCGTACTGGGCTTCCTGCGTTCCGTACGCGTAGTGCCCGGTGGAGGCGTCGGAAGCCGGGGCCGGGGTGGTCATGGTCCCCGACGGGTGACGATCGTTCACCAACTTCTCTTTCGCCTCGACAACGGTGGCTGCCAGAGCAGTGCGGTGACTGTACCCGGCGGTACGCGGGCGCGACAATCGTCGGCCGGTTTCGCGTGGGCCGGAAACGGGCATTCGGCCGTGATTCGGGGGACCGTGGACGCGAGTTTGGCTTTGTGTTCGAGAGTTGTTCGATGTCGGATGACGCTGTGTCACCTGTGGAGCGGCTGTGTCACGCCCGTGCGCGGCCCCGGACCACCCCTCCGGACGGCCTCCCTCACGCCACCGTCACGCCGTCGGTGAGCGGGTTCCCGACGGGCGTGGCCTCGAGGGCCTCGCGTATCCCGGACGCCACGGCGGGGTGCACCGGCAGCGCGAGATGCCCGATGCCCGTCACCCGGACGTTGCGGACCTCCAGGTCAGGGTGGTCGATACAGGCGGATTCCAGGGGGTCCATCACGGAGTCCAGGTCGCTCCAGAAGCTGACGAACCGGGTGCGGCAGCCGGGTGCCGGCCTGGTCAGCTCCTCGATCACCTCGGAGCCGGGCCGCATCTGCCGCACGATCGGGTGCGCGCTCGCCAGGGGTACGGCCCGGGTCCCGCAGTGCGGGGTGCCGAGGGTGACCAGCGTGCGCACCCTTGTGTCACCGCCCAGGCACTGTGCGTAGTAGCGCGCGATGAGGCCGCCGAGGCTGTGGCCCACGATGTCGACCTGGGTGCTGCCGGTGCGCTCGCAGATCTCCTCGACATGCCGGCCCAGCAGTTCGGCGGCGATACGTATGTCGCAGGTCAACGGAGAGTAGTTGAGCGACTCCACGCGCTGGCGGCCGCTGCGCGCGAGGCTGCGGCGCAGCAGGACGAAGACGGAGCGGTTGTCGATGAAGCCGTGCAGCAGCACGACCGGCGGTCCGGGCCTGTCCGGCAGCCGGGCGGTGCCGTCCTGGGCCTGGGCGGAGGGCGCGGGGCCGCGGCGCTCCTGGGTGAGGCCGGTCGGGTACAGCAGCAGATGCCCGGCCAGGATGGCCGCTTCCAGTGCGGTCGCCTTGAGCAGGGTCATGGAGAGATCGACCAGTCTGCCGGGCCACAGGCGCCGGTAGAGCGGGAGGACGAGCGGCAGTACCCCGGTGACCTTCATTGGCCGACCTCCAGTCGGCACGTGGGGGGCGGCTCGGTCCCCCGCGTGCCCTCATGTCCCACCATGTGATTTCCCCCTCCCCGCGCACCGTAAAACTGCCGGTTGCGGGATGCTGGAGATAACGTTCGTTCACTTCGCGACGGGTGGCGGAACGCGCCAAAAGTGCGGTACTTGTCGTTACGGACGGAAGCGATCGCTTCCGGGGTCGTCTGATGGAGGCAGTGATGGGTGTGGCAGCCGGTCCGATCCGCGTGGTTGTGGCCAAGCCGGGGCTCGACGGCCACGATCGCGGGGCCAAGGTCATCGCGCGTGCGCTGCGCGACGCCGGCATGGAGGTCATCTACACCGGACTCCACCAGACGCCGGAGCAGATCGTCGACACCGCGATCCAGGAGGACGCCGACGCGATCGGCCTGTCGATCCTCTCGGGTGCCCACAACACCCTCTTCGCCGCCGTCATCGATCTCCTCAAGGAGCGCGACGCCGAGGACATCCTCGTCTTCGGCGGCGGCATCATCCCGGAGGAGGACATCGCGCCGCTGAAGGAGAAGGGCGTCGCGGGGATCTTCACGCCGGGAGCGACGACCGGGGCGATCGTGGAGTGGGTACGGGAGAACGTGCGACAGCCGGCCGCTTCCTGAGCCGGAGCCGCCGCGGACGCGGGTGTCATACGGCTCCGGGGTGTCGTCCCCGGAGCCTTTCGCATGTGAATGGCTCCTGGTCTCAGACCCCGGGCGGCCCCGGCGGTCCGTCCGGCGCCAGTTCCCCGGCCATCGCCGCCCGCAGCCGCAGGGTGGTGACGAGCCGCTGGAACGCCTCCGCCCAGTACCCGCCGGCGCCCGGTGCGGCGTCCTCCCGCTCGTCGGGTATCGCCAGCAGGCCGTCGAGGCGGGCGGCCTCCGCCGGATCCAGGCACCGCTCGGCCAGTCCCATGACCCCGCTGAAGCTCCAGGGATAACTGCCCGCGTCCCGCGCGATGTCGAGGGCGTCCACCACGGCCCGGCCGAGCGGGGCGGCCCAGGGCACCGCGCACACCCCGAGCAACTGGAACGCCTCCGACAGGCCGTGTGTCGCGATGAATCCCGCCACCCACTCGGCCCGTTCACCGGCGTCGAGCGCGGCCAGCAGCTTTGCCCGCTCGGCCAGGGACACCGCCCCGGGCCCGCCGGCCTCGGGCGCCGACGGTGAGCCGAGCAGCGCCCTGGACCACTCGGCGTCCCGCTGCCGTACCGCAGCCCGGCACCACGCGGCGTGCAGCTCGCCCTGCCAGCCGTCGGCCACCGGCAGCGCCACGATCTGCTCCGGAGTGCGGCCGCCGAGCCGCCCCGGCCAGGTCCCCAGCGGGGCCGCCTCCACCAACTGGGCCAGCCACCAGGACCGTTCCCCCCTACCGGTGGGGGGCTTGGCCGCCACACCGTCCCGCTCCATGCCCGGGTCGCACTCGTGCGGCGCCTCCACGACGAGCGTGGGCGAGTCAGCCGTGCGGTCCACGGCCACACATGCCGCGGCCCGCCCCGCCATGCGCCCGGCGAGCGCCGAACCGGGCAGCGACGACAGCAGTTCCGCCGCCGTCGCCCGGACATTGCGGCTGCGGTCGCCCAGCGCCCGCTCGAGGAACGGCTCGTCCTCGGCCGACAGGCCCGCGCGCAGCGAGTCGAGGAACATCAGACGGTCCTCCGCCCGCTCCGTCGGCCAGGTCCCCTCCAGCAGCTCCCGTGCGACGGCGGGCGTACCGGCCCGCAGCGCGCCCAGCAGCGCGACCCGCTCGGCGAACAGACCCTCCTGCCAGAGCCGTCGCACCGCCTCACCGTCCCCGGCGTCGGGCAGCGCCGTCCCGCCGCCCGGCGCCGCGCGCAGGGCGAACCGCCAGTCGGGGTTGAACCGGGCCAGCCACAGCGCCCGCGGTCCGGCGAACGCCAGCGCCGCCGGGCGCAGGTCGGTGCGGCCCCGGGCGGCGTCCAGCAGCGCGGGCAGTGCCTGGGCCGGGGCCGCGTAGCCGTGGGCGCCCGCCGCCGCCAGCCACTGCGGGAGCAGTTCCATGAGGTCCGGCGAACTGCCCCGCCGGCCGCCGCCCGCGCCGCCGGAGCGGTCGGCCAGCAGCGCGGCGAGCCTGCGGGCCGCGGCCGCCGGCAGCGCCGGACGCAGGTCCTCCGGGGCGGGCTCCGGCCGCCGCGCGGCCCGCCCGGGCCGCAGACCCGCCCGGCGCCGCACGGTCGCCACGGCGGCGGCGTCCAGCAGTGCTACCGGGGCCTCCCGCCCGGCGGCGGCCGCCGGGGGCCGCCGGTCGGTGCCGAGCAGGGCGGTGGTGACCAGTTCCTCCCAGGGCACCTCGCCGTTCCGCGTGGCCGGCGTTCCGTCCATGACGTCTCCTTCCCCTTCCATCGCTGAGGGCGCCGCCCCGTTCTTTCCCGGGCCGTCGGGTCCGGTCAGCACAGCGTCACCGGCTCGCCCGGGCCCTCGGGCCACGCCGTCAGCGGGGTGAAGCCGCGGTGGCCGCACTCGCCGAAGACCCGCACGGGGGCGCCGCCGGACAGGGCGACCAGGCGCCACAGGCCCGGGCGGGTACGGAACGCCTCGGTGAGCGGCAGCGCCGAGTCGTCCTCCGCGTCGGCCAGCTGCCAGGCGCCGCCCGACTCCGGGTCCTGGGCGGGTACGACCCGGTCCAGCGTGACCGGGACCGAATCCAGCCAGGGGTCCCCGCGCAGGGCCTCGCCGTAGTGCGCCGCGGCCTCGGCGGTGGTCCCACCGGACGGGCGCAGCGCGGTGGGGGCGGGCGGGGCGTACTGCTCGCCCAGGGCCGCCCGTACCTGACCGGCGCCGGGGAATCGGGACAGGTCCGCGTCCAGCGCGAGACCGACCGGCAGCGACAGCTCCGGTGCCCGGCCGGCCGCGCCGTAGGAGAGCAACAGCCGGGTCAGGCCCGAGTCGGCGCCGTGCAGCCATATCCGGCGCGTCGTCAGTTTCGCGTCGGACGTGTCGTACTGCGCCAGAACCAGCCAGCGGTCGCGCAGCGGCGGGCCGTCCGGTGCCGCGGGCAGACCGAGCCGGGAGCGGACCGTGGCCGCGAGGGCGTCCGGCAGCCGGTCACGGCGCAGCCAGCCCTGGTCGAGGAGGTGCAGCAGGGCACTCTCCTCCAGCAACCGCGCCGGCCAGCCCGGACCGGAGGCCGGTATCGCCCCCAACTCCCGTACGCGCGCCGCGAGTCCCGGTGCCTGTGCGTCGACCATGCGGGCCGCCGTCTCGTCCCACAGGCCGTACCCCGCCTGCTCGGCCGCGGCAAGACCGCCGCGCAGCAGGTCCGCCAGGCGCTGCTCCAGTTCGGTCGTGCCCGCCGTGACCCGCTCGGCGCGGCGCTCCGCCCGCCGACGCGCCGCCTCCGGATCGGCGGACCCGGACGCGGCACCACCGTCCCCCCCGGCGCGTCTTCCCTCCGCGCGCTCGCGCCGCCCCGAGAGCCACTGCCCGGCCCAGTCCGGCGGCTCGGCCGCCACCGGTACCGAGCCGTCCCCCTCCGCCCACAGCAGGAGCAGGCCGAGGGCGTGCTTGCACGGGAACTTACGGCTCGGACAACTGCACCTGTATCCGGGGCCGGTGGCGTCCGCGAGGTCCACCACCGTCTGGTACGGCCTGCTGCCGCTGCCCTTGCACAGCCCCCACACCGTCCCCTCTCCGCTCCCCGCACCGGACCACGGTCCGGCCGTGCCCAGTCTGCTCCCCGCCTTGCGTGACGCGGCGTCAGACGCCAGAGCCAGCACCTGGTCCGCGGTCCAGCGCACCCCCTGCTCAGTCATGGAAACGACGGTAGGTCCCCCCACTGACAATCGGCCCCGCGAGCGCGTTCGTACAGGTCAGAGCGATTGTCAGTGGCGTGGTGCACGGTTGGTCCCAGATCCGAACCGGCCGAGCTGGAGGGGGCCTCAGCCATGTCTGTGTCCGTGGAACCGATGTCCGTCGACGCGAGCGGAGACCAGGACGAGCAGGCGTTGCGACCGCATGCCGAGCACGCCTTCGCCGCCGAACTCGCCGCGCTCGCCGCCCAGGACGACCGCCCGCGCCCGGCCCGCTGGAAACTGTCGCCGTGGGCGGTGGCGACCTACCTGCTCGGCGGCACCCTGCCGGACGGCGCCGTGATCACGCCGAAGTACGTGGGCCCGCGCCGCATCGTCGAGGTCGCCGTCACCACCCTCGCCACCGACCGCGCCCTGCTCCTGCTCGGCGTGCCCGGCACGGCCAAGACCTGGGTGTCGGAGCATCTCGCGGCGGCCGTGAGCGGCGACTCGACCCTGCTGGTGCAGGGCACGGCGGGCACGCCCGAGGAGGCCATCCGCTACGGCTGGAACTACGCGCGGCTCCTCGCCCACGGCCCCAGCCGGGACGCCCTCGTGCCCAGCCCCGTCATGCGGGCGATGGCCGAGGGGACGACGGCCCGGGTGGAGGAGCTGACCCGTATCCCGGCCGACGTCCAGGACACCCTGATCACGATCCTGTCCGAGAAGACGCTGCCGATCCCGGAGCTGGGCCAGGAGGTGCAGGCGGTCCGCGGCTTCAACCTCATCGCCACCGCCAACGACCGCGACCGCGGCGTCAACGACCTCTCCAGCGCCCTGCGCCGCCGCTTCAACACCGTGGTGCTGCCGCTGCCGGAGAGCGCCGACGCCGAGGTCGACATCGTCAGCCGGCGCGTGGACCAGATCGGCCGCTCCCTCGACCTGCCCGCCGCGCCCGACGGCATCGACGAGATCCGCCGGGTGGTGACCGTCTTCCGTGAGCTGCGCGACGGCGTGACCGCCGACGGCCGCACGAAGCTGAAGTCGCCGAGCGGCACGCTGTCCACGGCCGAGGCGATCTCCGTCGTGACCAACGGCCTGGCTCTTGCGGCCCATTTCGGTGACGGTGTGCTGCGCGCGGGCGATGTCGCCGCCGGCATCCTCGGCGCCGTCGTCCGCGACCCCGCGGCCGACCGGGTGATCTGGCAGGAGTACCTGGAGACGGTCGTGCGCGAGCGCGACGGCTGGAAGGACTTCTACCGGGCCTGCCGGGAGGTGAGCGCGTGAGCGACACCGCCGACCGGGACGGCGCGTACGGCTCCGGGCCGCTGCTGCTGGGCGTGCGGCACCACGGGCCCGGATCGGCGCGCGCGGTGCGGGCCGCCCTGGACGCCGCCCGGCCCGGCGCGGTACTCGTCGAGGGGCCGCCCGAGGCCGACCCGCTGATCGAGCTGGCCGCCGATCCGGACCTGCGGCCCCCGGTCGCCCTGCTCGCCCACGCCGTGGACGAGCCCGGCCGCTCGGCGTTCTGGCCCATGGCGGAGTTCAGCCCCGAGTGGGTGGCGATCCGCTGGGCCCTCGAGCACGGCGTCCCGGCCCGCTTCATCGACCTGCCGGCCGCGCACACGCTGGCCTGGGACGCCGAGGCGGACACCCCGGCCGGCGCCGGGGGTGGGGAGGGCGCGGAGCTCGACCCGCGCGTCGACCCGCTCGCGGTGCTCGCCGGGGCCGCCGGTCACGACGATCCCGAGCGCTGGTGGGAGGACGTCGTCGAGCACCGGGGTGCCGGGCCCCGCGATCCCTTCACGCCGTTCGCCGCCCTGGAGGAGGCCATGGCCGCGCTGCGGGAGCGGTACGGCGTCGGGGGCAGACCGCGTGACCTGGTGCGGGAGGCCCACATGCGGCTCCGGATGCGGGCCGCGCGCAAGGAGTTCGGCCCCGCGGTGGCCGTCGTGTGCGGCGCGTGGCACGTGCCCGCGCTGCGGGAGCGGACCACCGTCACCGCCGACCGGGCACTGCTCAAGGGCCTGCCCAAGGTCAGGGCCGACCTGACCTGGGTGCCGTGGACGCACCGCCGGCTGGCCCGGTCGAGCGGCTACGGCGCCGGAATCGACTCGCCGGGCTGGTACGGGCATCTGTTCCGGGCACCGGACCGGCCGGTCGAGCGCTGGCTGACCAAGGTGGCGGGGCTGCTGCGCGAGGAGGACCGGATGGTGTCCTCCGCGCACGTCATCGAGGCGGTACGGCTGGCCGTCACCCTCGCGGCGATGCGCGGCCGCCCGCTGCCGGGCCTGAGCGAGACCACCGACGCCGTCCGCGCGGTGATGTGCGACGGGTCCGACGTACCGCTGGCGCTGGTGCACGACCGGCTGGTGGTCGGCGACCTGCTGGGCGAGGTGCCGGATGCGGCGCCCGCGGTGCCCCTGCAGCGCGACCTCGCCCGGGAGCAGCGCAGGCTGCGGCTGAAGCCGGAGGCGCTGGAGCGGGAGCTGGAGCTCGACCTGCGCAAGGACACCGACGCCGGCCGCGGCAGGCTGCTGCACCGGCTGCGCCTGCTCGGGGTCGGCTGGGGCGAGCCGGCCGAGTCCCGGGGCAGCACCGGAACCTTCCGGGAGACCTGGCGGCTGCGGTGGGAGCCGGAGCTGTCGGTCCGGGTCGCCGAGGCGGGGGTGTGGGGCACGACCGTGCTCGCCGCGGCCACGGCGAAGGCGGAGGCCGACGCGCTCGCCGCGCGGGCCCTCGCCGACGTCACCGCCCTCGCCGGGCAGTGCCTGCTCGCCGGGCTGCCGGACGCGCTGCCCGTGGTGATGCGGGCGCTCGCCGACCGCGCGGCCCTCGACACGGACGTCGGCCATCTCGCCCAGGCCCTGCCGGCCCTGGTCCGCTCCCTGCGCTACGGCGACGTGCGCGGCACCGGCACCGGAGCCCTGGCCGGCGTCGCCGCGGGCCTCGCGGAGCGGGTGTTCGTCGGCCTGCCGCCGGCCTGCGCCGCCCTGGACGCGGACGCGGCTCAGGAGATGCGCGGCCATGTGGACGCCGTGCACACGGCCGTGGGCCTCCTCGTGGAGACCCTGGCCGGCACGCCGGACGCCGGACACGGGGACCTGCGCGGCCGGTGGCGCGCCGTGCTGCGGACGCTGGCCACGCGGGACACCGTGCCCGGCGTCGTCCGCGGGCGGGCCGTGCGGCTGCTGCTGGACGACGGCGAGCTGGAGCCCGGGGAGGCGGCCCGGCTGATGGGCCTGGTGCTCTCCCCGGGCACCCCGCCCGCCGACGCGGCGGCCTGGATCGAGGGCTTCGCCGGGGGCGGCGGGGGCATGCTGCTGGTCCACGACGAACGGCTGCTCGGCCTGGTCGACACCTGGCTGACCGGGGTCCCCGCGGACGCCTTCACCGACGTGCTCCCGCTGCTGCGGCGCACGTTCTCGGCGTACGAGCCCGGCGTGCGCAGAACCCTCGGGGAACTGGTGCGCCGCGGACCCGGAGCGGACACCGCCCGCACCGCCCGGACCGCGGCCGTCCCCGGCTTCGCCGCCGAGCCGGACACCGCGCGTGCCGACGCCGTGCTGCCGGTGCTGCGGCTGCTGCTCGGCACGGACCCGGACAGCTGCACCACGAGGACCGACGACGACTGCCTGACGGGAGTGGGCGCATGACCGGCGAATCCCCGCTGACGGAATCCGCCGACCCGGCGCGGGAGCGGCTGCGGCGCTGGCGGCTGGTGCTCGGCGGCGACCAGGCCGACGGCACCGGGTGCGCGCTGTCCGGCCGGGACGCGGCGATGGACGGGACGCTCGCGGCGCTGTACGGCAAGGGCGACAGACCGCGGGGCGGGCGGGACCGTTCGGCGGGCCTGGGTGCCTCGGCGCCGTCCGTGGCCCGCTGGCTCGGCGACATCCGCACCTACTTCCCCTCCTCCGTCGTCCAGGTCATGCAGCGCGACGCCATCGACCGGCTGGGACTCGCGTCGCTGCTGCTGGAGCCGGAGATGCTGGAGGCGGTCGAGGCCGACGTGCATCTGGTCGGCACCCTGCTCTCGCTCAACAAGGCCATGCCGGAGACGACGAAGGAGACGGCGCGGGCGGTGGTGCGCAAGGTGGTCGAGGACCTGGAGAAGCGGCTCGCCGCCCGCACCCGCGCCACCCTCACCGGCGCGCTCGACCGCAGCGCGCGCGTCAGCCGGCCGCGCCACCACGACATCGACTGGAACCGCACCATCGCGGCCAACCTCAAGCACTACCTGCCCGAGTACCGCACGATCGTGCCGGAACGGCTCATCGGATACGGGCGGGCCGCGCAGTCCGTGAAGAAGGAGGTCGTCCTCTGCATCGACCAGTCGGGCTCGATGGCGGCGTCCGTGGTCTACGCGTCCGTCTTCGGGGCGGTGCTGGCCTCGATGCGGTCGATCGACACCCGGCTGGTCGTCTTCGACACGGCGGTCGTGGACCTCACCGACCAGCTGGACGACCCGGTCGACGTGCTCTTCGGCACCCAGCTCGGCGGCGGCACGGACATCAACCGGGCGCTCGCCTACTGCCAGGAGCGGATCACCCGGCCCGCCGAGACGGTGGTCGTGCTCATCAGCGACCTGTACGAGGGCGGCATACGCGCCGAGATGCTCAAGCGGGTCGCCGCGATGAAGGCGTCCGGGGTCCAGTTCGTCACCCTGCTCGCACTGTCGGACGAAGGAGCACCGGCGTACGACCGGGACCACGCGGCGGCGCTCGCGGCGCTCGGCGCACCGGCGTTCGCCTGCACACCCGATCTGTTCCCGGAGGTGATGGCGGCGGCGATCGAGAAGCGGCCGCTGCCGATACCGGACACCGCCTGATGTGGCGCGACAAAAGGGACTTGGCTACTCATTGGTAACAGGGGGCTTGCGCTACCTCGGGCCGTGCGTGCGAGTATCTACGCCGCCTTCACCCGCCGACCCGAGGAAGCTCTCGCCTCTTGACCCTGACAGCAGCTCCGTTCGGGACCGCTGTGCGCACGATGCGTACCGCGGCCGGGCGGCGTGCGCTCCAACTGGTGCTGCTGCTGGGCGGACTGCTCGCACTCGGCTTCCTCTGCGGGGAGCAGGCCCACGCGGCCGAGGGCACGCCCGCGACCCCGGTGAGTTCGGTACTGCCGCGGACCGGGCACGAGGACGCGCCGACCGCCGGGGCCGGGGCCGTCGCCGCACCGGCCGCGACGGCAAAGCCCCTCGCGGCAGCGACCGCCAGGGCAGGAACCGTCACGGCACCGACTGCCACGACAAGTTCCGCCACGGCGAGGTCCCTCACGGCGGGAAGCGTCACCGAACGGGTCGTCACCTCCGTGCGAGGGGTCACCGACGGGACCGTCGCCGAACAGGCCGTCACCTCGGTGGAGGCGGTCACCGAACGCGTCGTCACGCCCGTGCGCACCGTCGTGCGCGAGACGGCCGGCACCCTCGACAAGGCACGGGCCACGGCGCTGCCCGGATCGTCCTCGCTGCCCGTGCCGGAAATCCCCGAAGTCTCCGAGCGGCTGCCCGTGCACCAGCCGCCCGCACCGGTCATCCCCGAACCCCGGCCGGACCGGCACGGCGGCGCGGCACCGGCCGCCGGACCGGCCGACCGGCCCGGCGCCGAGAGCGCCAAGAGCCCCGGCGACCGCGCCGCGGCCCCCGCGCGCCCTGAGGCCGCCACCTACGGACCGGACGCCGGGCCCGCCACCGCGCAGGCCCCGGCACACATTCCGGCCCGCCATGCCACCGCCCCGTCCGGCGCCCCGGCCCAGCAGCCCACGGCGCCCGGAGACCCGGACGGCGCCCTCGGCAAGCAGGCCGCCGACGGCACGGCGTCCCGGCACGGCGACGCGCACGCCACCGCCCTCGACGGCCGGGCGCCCCTGCGGCTCCTGCCCGGCGCCACCGCGCGCGTAGACGCGCCAGGGACCCGGGAACGGCACCGGGACATCCCTCTCTTCCCCGGCTAGGCCCCAGGGCCGACCTCCCCGCCACCGACCTGTCGCGCGGGGCGCAACAGGTCTGCCCGCCCGTCCGGGCCCCCCTTTCCCGATCCTCTCGGCGATCCCCGGACGGAAACCCCTAGCCGTTTCCGAAGGACTGACGCACGCATGAACAAGAACATCCGCCGCTCCATCGTGATCGCCGCCGGTGTCACCGGCGCCTGGGCGCTGGGCTCGGCCGCCGCCAGCGCCGACGAGCTGTCCTCCCCGTCGGTCTCCGTACCGGACACCGACGGCGGCACCGGCACCCTGACCGGCACGCTCACCGACACGGTCGACGGCGTCCTCACCGACGTCACCGATGTCGCCGGCGCCACCGGTGTCACCGGCACCGTCTCCCGGCTGACGAACACGGCCACCGACACCGTCACCGACACGGCGGCCGGGGCGCGCGAGACGGCCGGGGCCGCCACCGGCACGGCCGACCGGGCCCGCCACCAGGCCGACACCGGCGCCGGCACCCCGGCCGCCAAGCGGATCAGGGGCGACCAGGCCATCAAGGGCGCGCAGGCCGCCCGCGCCGGCCAGGACCGGGCCGAGGCGCACGCGCGGACCGCACAGCACGCCCAGACCCTGCGGGAGGCGGGCGACGGGCTCCTCGGCGGGACCACCGCCAGGGCCGCCCGGACGGCCGAGGTGGTCACCCCGGCCGCCCGGACGGCCGAGGTGGTCACCCCGCTCTCGGCCCCCACCCCCCAGGGCGGGATCGACTACCTCTTCGGCCCGCTCTCCTCCTTCGCCCCCGAGCTGGAGGAGGCGCTGGCCGCCGCGCAGACCGGGCTCCGGACCACCACGACGGACGCCCGCCTCAGGGCCGGGACCACCGCCGCCGGCGTGCCCGCGCACGTCACCGGCACGGTCGCCGGTGCTCAGCGCTGTGTCGTGGGCACCGTGCGGGCGGTGCCGGGCACGGCCGCGCCGGTCGTGGACGAGACGACCGCCGCCGCGGTCCCGCCGGTGGCCTCCGCCGCGGTGGACGGCGTGCTGCCGGTCGCCGGGCAGGCCGTGGCGGGAGTCGTGCCGGCCGCCGGGCACGCGGTCGGGGGCGTGCACGGCACCGCCGTGGGCGCGGTGACGGGCGTCCAGGGCACCGCGACGGGCGCCGTGTCGGGCGTACTGCCCACCGCCGGCTACGCGGTCGAGGGCGTCGGCGGCACCGCCGCGGACGCCGTGGCACATGTGCGCGGGCTCGCCGCGGACGCCACGGCCGACGTGCGCGGCGTCACCGGCGGAGCCGTGACCGGCGTCGACGGCACCGCGACGGGCGCGGTGGGCGGCGTGCACGGTGCCGCCGGGTCCGCCGTGGCCGGAGTGGACGGCACCGCCGGCGGTGCCCTGGCCGACGTGCTTCCCGTCGCCGGCGGGGCCGTCGCCGGTGTGCCGCCGTACGCCACCGGGCTGGCCGGCCAGGTCGTCCACGGCACCACGGACGCCGTGCTGCCGCCGGTCGCCGGGGCCGTCGTGCACGAGGTCGTGCCGGTCGCCGGGCAGGCCGTCACGGACGCGGGGACGCTCGCGTACGGCGTGACCGGTGCCGTGGCGCCCTTCGCGGCCGGTGTCGTGGGCGCCGTGCCGCCGGCCGTCCAGGAGGTGACCGGGCAGGCCGGCGCCTTCGCGCAGGGCGTGACCGGGCATGTGCCGCCGTTCGCGGCCGGTGTCACCGGTGCCGTGCGGCCGGTCGTGGACCAGGTCACCGGGACGGTACGGCCGGTCGTGGACGGCGCCGGCGGCAGCGCGAGCGGGCTGGCGTACGGCGTGGCCGGCGAGGCGGTGCCGTTCGCGGACGGCGTCGTCGGCGCGACCGGGCCCGTCACGCGGCAGGTGGGCCCGTTCGCCCGGGACCTCGGCTGGACCGCGCGGGTCACCGCCGGGCCGCTGGCCGCCCATGCCGTGGACGGCGCCGCGCGGTCCGCTGAGACCGCCGCTCCGGGGTATGCGCACGGCCTGACGGAGCACTACGGGGTGCGGGCCTGACGGTCCGCGACCGACTCCGTGGGGGGACCGGACCCGGACGGCCGAATCCCGTCGGCCCGTCCGGCCGTACCTCCGCGGCACGGGGCGGGTGGTTCCCATTGGGGTGGGGACCACCCGTCCAGGGCCACAGCGGCCCGTTCGGGGGCCTCACCGGGCCCACCCCAGCCCGGTGAGGCCGCGCGCATCCCCCCATGGTCGGCACGCCGTGCCAGCAAAACCGGCATCATGTGACAGGTATCACCGCTCAGGTGTGACCCTCGATTTAGGGACCCTCGGCAAGCGGCGATAACCTGCGAGACGGACATGCCGCGCGCTCGGACACCGTGTGCGCTTCCCTTGTGACACAGCGGACGTCACGTTGCCCTTCGCGGCACGCCCACGCATCCAACGAACCGCGAGATCACTGATAGGGACGGAAGCGCGTGGACCTGTTCGAGTACCAGGCGAGGGACCTCTTCGCCAAGCACGATGTACCGGTGCTGGCCGGTGAAGTCATCGACACGCCTGAGGCGGCGCGCGAGATCACCGAGCGTCTTGGCGGCAAGTCCGTCGTCAAGGCGCAGGTGAAGGTCGGTGGTCGCGGCAAGGCCGGTGGCGTCAAGCTGGCCGCCTCCGCGGACGAGGCCGTCGCCCGGGCGACGGACATTCTCGGCATGGACATCAAGGGCCACACGGTCCACAAGGTCATGATCGCCGAGACCGCTCCGGAGATCGTCGAGGAGTACTACGTCTCCTTCCTCCTCGACCGTGCCAACCGCACCTTCCTCTCCATCGCCTCCGTCGAGGGCGGCATGGAGATCGAGGAGGTCGCGGCCACCCGCCCGGAGGCCGTCGCCAAGATCGCGATCGACGCCATCGACGGTGTGGACGAGGCCAAGGCCCGCGAGATCGTCGAGGCCGCCAAGTTCCCGGCCGAGGTCGCGGACAAGGTCGTCAACGTCCTGATCAAGCTGTGGGACACCTTCATCAAGTCGGACGCCCTCCTGGTCGAGGTCAACCCGCTGGCGAAGGTCGTCTCCGGCGAGGTCATCGCCCTCGACGGCAAGGTGTCGCTCGACGAGAACGCCGAGTTCCGCCACCCCGAGTACGAGGAGCTCCACGACAAGGCCGCGGCCAACCCGCTGGAGGCCGCCGCCAAGGAGAAGAACCTCAACTACGTCAAGCTCGAGGGCGAGGTCGGCATCATCGGCAACGGCGCGGGTCTCGTCATGAGCACCCTGGACGTCGTCGCCTACGCCGGTGAGAAGCACGGCAACGTCAAGCCCGCCAACTTCCTGGACATCGGCGGTGGCGCCTCCGCCCAGGTGATGGCGAACGGCCTGGAGATCATCCTCGGCGACCCCGACGTCAAGTCGGTCTTCGTCAACGTCTTCGGCGGCATCACCGCCTGCGACGAGGTCGCCAACGGCATCGTGCAGGCCCTGAAGCTCCTCGAGGACCGCGGCGAGAACGTCAGCAAGCCGCTGGTCGTCCGTCTGGACGGCAACAACGCCGAGCTGGGCCGGCAGATCCTCACCGACGCCAACCACCCGCTGGTCCAGCGCGTCGACACCATGGACGGCGCGGCCGACAAGGCCGCCGAGCTGGCCCACGCCGCCAAGTAAGCACTCAGGACGAGGACACAACACACCATGGCTATCTGGCTCAACAAGGACAGCAAGGTCATCGTCCAGGGCATGACCGGCTCCACGGGTATGAAGCACACCAAGCTCATGCTCGGCGACGGCACCAACGTCGTGGGCGGCGTGAACCCGCGCAAGGCGGGTCAGACCGTGGACTTCGAAGGCACCGAGGTACCGGTCTTCGGCACCGTCAAGGAGGCCATCGAGAAGACCGGCGCCAACGTCTCCGTCATCTTCGTGCCGGAGAAGTTCACCAAGGACGCGGTCGTCGAGGCCATCGACGCCGAGATCCCGCTGGCCGTCGTGATCACCGAGGGCATCGCCGTGCACGACACGGCCGCCTTCTGGGCGTACGCCGGCAAGAAGGGCAACAAGACCCGGATCATCGGCCCGAACTGCCCCGGCATCATCACCCCGGGCCAGTCGAACGTCGGCATCATCCCGGGCGACATCACCAAGCCGGGCCGCATCGGCCTGGTCTCGAAGTCCGGCACGCTGACGTACCAGATGATGTACGAGCTGCGTGACATCGGCTTCTCGACGGCCGTCGGCATCGGTGGCGACCCGATCATCGGCACCACCCACATCGACGCCCTGGCCGCGTTCCAGGACGACCCCGACACCGACCTGATCGTGATGATCGGTGAGATCGGTGGCGACGCCGAGGAGCGCGCGGCCGCGTTCATCGCGGAGAACGTGACCAAGCCGGTCGTCGGCTACGTCGCGGGCTTCACCGCGCCCGAGGGCAAGACCATGGGCCACGCCGGCGCCATCGTCTCCGGTTCGTCCGGCACCGCCCAGGCGAAGAAGGAGGCCCTCGAGGCCGCCGGCGTCAAGGTCGGCAAGACGCCGACCGAGACGGCGAAGCTGGCTCGGGAGATCCTGAGCGCCTGATTTTCCCAGCTGAGCGCCGGCAGGCCCGTCCCCGCAGGGGGACGGGCCTGCCGGCTTTTCCGCCCGCCGCGCCGGTGGGCGCGGCGGTGTCACCCGGCCACGGGCGTCAGACGTTCAGGGCCGCTCGTCCGCGAGTGGCGGAGCTTGTCGCGCAGTGCCTGTTCCCCGCGGGACAGGGGGCCCATGGCGGCCGGTGGCGGCACCCCCTGCACCGCCTGGGCCGGGGCGATGGGCGGTTCGTAGTGGGTCGGCGCCGTGCGCAGGGTCAGTGCCGTGGAGCCGATGATCGCGACCGTGAAGGCGATGGCCGCGCGCGTCCAGAACACGTTCCGGCGTTCGCCGGTCGTCCGTACCGTCGTCGGTCGCGGCGGCTGCAGCCGCTCCGAGGAGGCGAGCTCGACCAGCCTCCGGTGCAGTTCGGCGGGGTCGGCCAGGTGCGGGACCTGGGCCGCCACGGCTTCCCGGGCGCGGATCAGCCTCCCGGCCGCGGCGGGTGTGCTGGCCTCCGTCTCCGCCGCCGTCTCGGGCAGGTCGAGGCCGACGCCGTCGTACAGCACGAGGGTGCGCCGGTAGGAGGGCGGCAGTTCGAGCAGGGCGTTCAGCAGCGCGCGGTCGGCGGGGTCGGCCGGCGGGGGCTCGGGGGAGCGGTGACGGGGGCGGAAGCGGTGCCAGGGGGAGAGGGCCCACTCGTACGCCACCGCCCGCACCCAGCCCGCCGGGTCCCGGTCCTGGGCCACCTCCGGCCAGCGCTGCCAGGCGAGCTGGAAGGCGTGCTCCACGGCCTCCCGGGCCAGCTCGCGGCGCCCGGTGAGCAGGTAGGCCTGCCGGGCGAGGGCGGGGGCGCAGAACGCGTACAGCGCGTCGAAGGCCTGGGCGGGCGTCAGCGCGGACGATCCCGTCCGGCCGGACGCGGGTTCGGCGAGGGCGGCCAGCAGGCGGGCGTACGCCTCGCCCTCCTGGCCGCTCGGAGTGCTGTGGCCGCGCTCCCAGGCGCGGACCGTGGCACGGCCGACGCCGACGCGCGCGGCGAGCTGAGCCTGTGTCAGCGACCCGGACTCCCGCAGGCGTCGGCGTTCCTTCGGTGGTGGCAACTGGCTGGCCGGGCTTTCTGTCACAGAACACTCCTTCAGCCGAAAAAGTACATAAACATATATTGAGCGACACATCGGGAGTTCCGCTGTTACGACGGGAAAGCGCGTGTCGTTGGGAGCATGGCGGGCGTGACGCTGATGACCGATCGCCGACCGTCGTTGCCGCCGCTGCTGCACGGAATGCGCGACCGATCGCCCGGACTGGGCGCCGGCCTGCTGGGCGGCGCGGTCGCCGCCGCGCTCGGGCTCGGCTCGCTCGCCGTCCTCGTGCTGGCGCTGTGGATCAGCTCGCCGTACCCCGACAGCGGACCCGACGGCGCGCTCCACGTCGCCGCCGCCCTGTGGCTGCTGGGACACGGCGTCGAACTGGTCCGCACCGAGACGCTGTCCGGCGCGGCCCAGCCGGTGGGCGTGACGCCGCTGCTCCTCCTCGCGCTGCCGGTGTGGCTGGTGTACCGGGCGGCGCGGGACGCCACGGACGCCTCCCCCGAGCCCGACGGCCCGCCCCCCGTCCCGGCGCGTACGGCGTGGACGGGCGTGGTCCTCGGCTACCTCGGCGTCGGCGTCGCCGCCGCGCTGTACTGCTCCGGCGGCGCCCTGCGGCCCCAGTGGGGCTGGGTGGCGGTGTGCCTGCCGCTGGTCGCCGCGGTGCCCGCGGCGGCCGGGGTGTGGACGGCGCACGGCTGCCCGCGCGGGCCTCTGCGCGCTCTGCTGCCCCTGCTGCCCGGGCCGGTGCGACGGCTGCTGACCGGGGCGGACGCGTGGGCCCGGCTGGACGCGGCGGTACGGGCCGCCGCGGCAGGGACGGCGGTACTCGCCGGGGGCGGGGCGCTGCTGCTCGGGGTGGCGCTGGTGCTGCACGGCGATGTGGCGCGCGCGTCGTTCCTCCAGCTCACGGCGGGCTGGACCGGCCGGTTCGCCGTGCTGCTGCTCGGCGTCGCGCTCATCCCGAACGCGGCGGTGTGGTCGGCGTCCTACGCCCTCGGCCCCGGCTTCGTCCTCGGCACCGGGCACCTGGTGCACCCCTTCGCCTCCGACCCCGCCCCGCTGCTGCCGCCGTTCCCGCTGCTCGCGGCGGTGCCGGACGCGGGGCCCGGGACCCGGCTGAGCTGGGGCGCGGGCGTGGTGCCGGTGGCGGCCGGGGTGACGGTGGCCTGGTTCCTGGCGCGCGCGGCCGCGGGCCTGCGGGGACGGACGGGGGCCGGGGAGGCCGGGCAGCGGGCGGCATCCTGGTCCGCCGTGCGGACGGCCGGGGCGCTGGTCGTGGCGGCGCTGCTGTGCGGGGCGGCCGTGGCGCTCCTCGCCGCGCTGTCCGGCGGCCGCCTGGGCGCGGCCGCGCTGGCGGACTTCGGCCCGGTGTGGTGGCAGGGCGGTCCGGTGGCCGCGCTGTGGATCACGGTGACCGGTCTGCCGGTGACGCTGATCTCACGGGCCTGGCGGCTGTGGAGAGGCCGGGCCCGGGACGCGGAGCCGGCCGGGCCGGCGGCGAAGGACACGGGGGCCGGGCAGGCCGCACCCAGGGCCACCGCCGAGGAGCCCCCGAGGGACACGGCGCCGAAGCCGGCGAAGACCGGGCAGGCCGGACAGACGACCAAGACGCCAGGCGGGGGACAGCTCGAGGACGAGCTGTACGACTTCCTGCCCACCGACGGCCCCTACGCCCCGGCCCGGCAGCACGACGACCTCGCCCGGGCCTCCCGCTGGGAAGCCCTGCGAGCGGCCGCCACGCCCCCGCCGAACCCGGAATGGCCACCCCTGCCGCCCCCGTCCCCGGTGACGGACGCGCCTCGGCCCGCCGGTGGTCCGACTCCCGGCGACCCACCCGGTCAGGTCGACGGACCCGGCGCGTCATCGGCGCCCGCCGCGGAGACACCCTCCCAGCCCGCCCGGCCGCCCCTGCCGCACCCGGCGGCCCCGACGGACACACCCGGTCCGCCCGAGCCGCCGGCCGACGAGTAGCCGCGTGGCCGCTCACCGGCCCGCGCCGGAGGCCTCAGCCGTCGCCGACCCCCAGCACCCCGCGCAGCTCCTTCGGCAGGTGCTGGTCGCAGGACTGTTTGGCCTGGTGGGTCAGGGCGTCGCTGACGCAGGTGTAGTAGTCGCTGTAGACGAGCTGGACCGTGAAGGTCATGCCCACCAGGAGCAGGGCCAGGCCGGCCGTGACCAGGCCGCTGATCGCCGCCGTGGTCTGCGGGCGGGAGCCCGGCGCCGGAGCGGGGGCCTGGGCGGCGGCGGGGGCGTCCGGGCCGGGATCGCGGGGCTTGGCGCGCAGGGCGCTGATGCCCCAGTACAGGGCCAGCGCGCCCAGCAGCAGCGCCACGTACGGCCAGCTGAACAGGGCGAAGAAGACGGCCCACATGCCGGACAGCAGGGCGTAGCGCGCGCGGCGCTGGGCCGGGTCCGTCGGATCCCAGCGCATGCCGGGGCCGGACGGGCCGCCCGGTCCGGGGCCCTCGGGCCGGCTGCCGGGACGCTCACCGAAGCCGCCGGGGGAGCGGCCGGGCTGGCGGTCGCTCCACTGGCTGCCCCACGGGGCCCCGCCCTCGGGGCCCGCGGACCCCTCGGGACGGCGGGGCCGCCACGGCTGGTCCGGGGTGCCCTCCGGCGGTGGCGCGAACGGGTTGTCGTCCTGCCGCTCGCCACCGTGCCCGTCGCCGTCCCGGCCGTCCGACGGCGCCTCGGGCGGCGAGGCCGGCCGCTCCCGGAGCAGCACGCCGGCACGCTCGCCTCGCTGGGCCCGAAGCGGCGGGAACGTGAGGAGTCGCAGGCTGCGATCGGGCATCAAAAGAGCGTCTTCCCCTAGGTGAGCGCGGCTGTCCGCGTTGAGCTTCCACCCCGTGAACGCACCGCACGGCGACCGCGTTCCCGGGGTTGCTCCTTAGTGATTCCCTCCGAACGCTACCTTCCGGCCACGCCCCCGTCCCGAGGGGGCCTTCCGGAGTGCCGGTATCGTTGCTGACGGTCGGCCGCTTCGTAGACTTCCCCGTATCCCGGGGCGCGAAGCATTGGTGCGAACGCACAAACCGCCGGCCGGACATGTCGCTCACCGAGAAAGGGCCCCGCCGTGGCCGCCACCCCCGCTGGCCGAGCGGTCAAGCGACTCGTCGTGCTGGTCTCCGGATCCGGCACCAACCTCCAGGCGCTCCTGGACGAGATCGAGCGCACCGGAGCGCAGGAGTACGGCGCGCGGATCGTGGCCGTCGGGGCCGACCGCGCAGGTGTCGAGGGGCTCGCCCGCGCCGAACGGGCCGGACTGCCGACCTTCGTGTGCCGGGTGAAGGACCACGAGACCAGGGAGGAGTGGGACGCGGCCCTCGCCGGGGCCGTGGCCGCGCACCGGCCCGACCTCGTGGTCTCCGCCGGCTTCATGAAGATCGTCGGCAAGGAGTTCCTCGCACGGTTCGGCGGGCGGTTCGTCAACACCCACCCGGCCCTTCTGCCCAGTTTTCCCGGGGCCCACGGCGTGCGCGACGCGCTCGCCTACGGCGCCAGGGTCACCGGCTGCACCGTCCACTTCGTCGACGACGGCGTCGACACCGGGCCGATCATCGCCCAGGGCGTGGTCGAGGTCCGGGACGAGGACGACGAGAACGCGCTGCACGAGCGCATCAAGGAAGTCGAGCGAAGGCTGCTCGTCGAGGTCGTGGGGCGGCTCGCCCGCAACGGCTATCGCATTGAGGGACGAAAGGTAGTTATCCAGTGACCGCCACCGCCGAGAGCACCAAGCGGCCCATTCGCCGGGCGCTCGTCAGCGTCTACGACAAGACCGGCCTGGAAGACCTCGCGCGCGGCCTGCACGAGGCCGGTGTCGAGCTGGTCTCCACCGGCTCCACGGCCGGCCGTATCGCCGCCGCCGGTGTCCCCGTCACCAAGGTCGAGGAGCTGACCGGCTTCCCCGAGTGCCTGGACGGCCGGGTCAAGACGCTGCACCCCAAGGTGCACGCGGGCATCCTCGCCGACCTGCGTCTCGACAGCCACCGCGAGCAGCTCGCCGAGCTGGGCGTGGAGCCGTTCGACCTGGTCGTCGTCAACCTCTACCCGTTCCGCGAGACCGTCGCCTCCGGCGCCTCCGAGGACGAGTGCGTGGAGCAGATCGACATCGGTGGCCCGTCGATGGTGCGCGCCGCCGCCAAGAACCACCCGTCGGTGGCCGTGGTGACCAGCCCGGAGCGGTACGCCGACGTCCTCGCCGCCGCGGCGGCCGGCGGCTTCGACCTCGCCACCCGCAAGCGGCTCGCCGCCGAGGCCTTCCAGCACACGGCCGCCTACGACGTGGCCGTCGCCTCCTGGTTCGCCTCCTCCTACGCCCCCGTCGACGAGTCGTCGTTCCCCGACTTCCTCGGCGCCACCTGGGAGCGCGCGCACACCCTGCGCTACGGCGAGAACCCGCACCAGCCGGCCGCCCTCTACGTCGAGGCCGGCGGCGCCGGCCTCGCGCAGGCCGAGCAGCTGCACGGCAAGGAGATGTCGTACAACAACTACACGGACACGGACGCCGCCCGCCGTGCCGCGTACGACCACGACGAGCCCTGCGTCGCGATCATCAAGCACGCCAACCCCTGCGGCATCGCGGTCGGCGCGGACGTCGCCGAGGCGCACCGCAAGGCGCACGCCTGCGACCCGGTCTCCGCGTACGGCGGCGTCATCGCCGTGAACCGGCCGGTCAGCAAGGAGATGGCCGAGCAGGTCGCGGAGATCTTCACCGAGGTCATCGTCGCGCCCGGCTACGAGGAGGGGGCCCTGGAGGCCCTCGCCAAGAAGAAGAACATCCGGGTCCTGAGGGCCCCGAACGGCCCGGCCGACCCGGTCGAGGTCAAGGCGGTCGACGGCGGCGTGCTGCTCCAGGTGACCGACCGGCTGCAGGCCGAGGGCGACGACCCGGCCAACTGGACGCTCGCCAGCGGCGAGGCCCTGGGCGAGAGCGAGCTGGCCGAGCTGGCCTTCGCCTGGAAGGCCTGCCGCGCGGTGAAGTCCAACGCGATCCTGCTCGCCAAGGGTGGAGCCTCGGTCGGCGTCGGCATGGGCCAGGTCAACCGCGTCGACTCCTGCAAGCTGGCCGTCGAGCGGGCCGGTGAGGAGCGGGCCCGTGGCGCCTACGCGGCCTCCGACGCCTTCTTCCCCTTCCCCGACGGCCCCGAGATCCTCATCGGCGCCGGTGTCCGGGCGATCGTCCAGCCGGGCGGTTCGATCCGTGACGAGCAGGTCGTGGAGGCGGCCAAGAAGGCGGGCGTGACCATGTACTTCACCGGTACGCGCCACTTCTTCCACTGAGCCCGCGGGGCGACGAGAAGCGGCCTCCGGCCCCCCTTCGCGGGGGCCGGAGGCCGCTTCGTCGTGCGGGTGCTCAGCTCACGGGTTGCGGATCACGATCGAGCCGCAGATCTTGTCGGCGAACGTCTGGCGCTTGGAGTCCCACGCGGGCCACAGGTAACCGAGGTAGCAGGGCAGACCGTCGATGATGTGGGCGAGCTGGCGCACGAACGCCATGCCGCCGCCGAGCGGCTGACCGGTGTCCTCCTTGAGCGTGCGGATGCCGAGCGCCTTCTTGCCGACGGTCTGGCCGGTCTTGCCCTCCTGGATCACCTGCCAGACGAGGACGCCGATGCCGAGCAGGAAACCGACCAGCGTCAGCAGCGGGGCGCCCGCCTTGGCACCGATGACGGCGAGGGGGACGTAGGCGACCATGTAGATGATCATGTCGATCAGCTTGCTGAGGAACCGCTGGCCCCAGTTCGCGTACTGCGGCTGCATCCCGTACCCGCCCTGCTGCGGGTAACCCGGGTAACCGGGCTGCTGGGGGTAGCCGTAGCCCTGCTGCGGCGGCACGCCCTGCGGAGCCTGCGGGTAACCGGGCTGCTGGGGGTAGCCGTAGCCCTGCTGCGGCGGCACGCCCTGCGGAGCCTGCGGGTAACCCGGCTGCTGCGGTTGACCGTAACCCTGCTGCGGATCCTGCGGCTGACCATAGGGGTTGGGCGAGCCGAAACTCATGGCGGAATTCCTCCGTTTGATCTGCGGGGACGACGCGGAAGGAACGGAGGTACGTCAGGATCTGAGCGGTTTGCCCCCCAACCGGACCGCGATACTGCGCCGTTCATCGTCGTCGGGGAGGCGAGTTCTTGTCCAGCCGGATTCGCGATGCGTTGTGCAAGTGCAACATCGTCGATCATGTCCGGACATCCAGGACCACCGCCGGGGCGTCCCAGGTGCTGGACGGCGGGGACCCGGATTGGAACCGGGGGCCGGTCATCCGCGAGGATGGGGGGCATGACCGCCCAGATTCTCGATGGCAAGGCCACCGCAGCCGCGATCAAGTCCGATCTGACCGCCCGCGTGGCGGCGCTGAAGGAGAGGGGCGTCACGCCCGGCCTCGGCACGATCCTGGTCGGGGAGGACCCCGGCAGCCAGAAGTACGTCGCCGGCAAGCACCGTGACTGCGCCCAGGTCGGCATCGCCTCCATCCAGCGCGAGCTGCCCGCCACCGCCACCCAGGAGGAGATCGAGGCGGTCGTCCGGGAGCTGAACGACGACCCGGCCTGCACCGGCTACATCGTGCAGCTCCCGCTGCCCAAGGGCATCGACGAGAACCGCATCCTGGAGCTGATGGACCCGGCCAAGGACGCCGACGGCCTGCACCCGATGAACCTCGGCCGGCTCGTGCTGAACGAGCCGGCGCCGCTGCCCTGCACCCCCAACGGCATCATCAGCCTCCTGCGGGCCCACGGCGTCGAGATCAAGGGCGCCGAGGTCGTGGTCGTCGGCCGCGGTGTGACCATCGGCCGCCCGATGCCGCTGCTGCTCACCCGCCGCAGCGAGAACGCCACCGTGACCCAGTGCCACACCGGCACCCGTGATCTGTCCGCCCACCTCAAGCGGGCCGACATCATCATCGCGGCGGCCGGCTTCCCGCACCTGATCCGCGCCGAGGACGTCAAGCCGGGCGTGGCCGTGCTGGACGTCGGTGTCTCCCGCAACGCCGAGGGCAAGATCGTCGGCGACGTCCACCCGGACGTGATGGAGGTGGCCGGCTGGATCTCCCCGAATCCGGGCGGTGTGGGCCCCATGACCCGGGCGCAGCTGCTGGTCAACGTGGTCGAGGCGGCGGAGCGCAGTGCCGGCTGAGGACGACCGTACGGCGACCGGACCGACGGCCCGCGACGCGATCAGCGCCCCCGACGCGGAGGGGCGCCCGCGGCGTGTCACGCGCCGCTTCCCGCTGTTCACCAGGGACACCGCCCGCCCGGAGGGCGGCGGCCGGGCCGCCCCGGGTGACGCTCCGGCACCCGCCCGGCAGTGGCCGATGCTCGTCGTGCTGTCCGCCGTGGCGCTCGGCCTGCTGCTGACCGCGCTCGACGTGTTCCGCTACGGCACCCTGCTGATCGGCGCCGCGCTGCTGGCCGGCGCGGCCCTGCGCTGGGCGCTGCCGGGCGTCGGCATGCTCGCCGTCCGTTCGCGGTTCACGGACATCGTCACCTACGGCGTCCTGGGTCTCGCCATCGTGCTGCTGGCGATGACGGTCCAGCCCAACCCCTGGCTGAGCATTCCGTTCCTGAAAGACGTACTGCACTTCACGCTGACCAAGTAGCGCCACCGGCACGGCTCCTGACGGGCCGTCCGGTGGCCGGTGCCGTGAACGGCGGCCCGTCCCCTCCCCCGAGCAAGGACGGACCGCCGTCAGGACGTAAGCCTTCCCTGCCGTGAACGGCCAGTTCAACGGCTGTCCGCGCGCTGTGGCACGGAAGTGACCGTTCCGCTACGGTGTCCGCGCACTGCCACATGTGTGCGGGCCGTGTCGCTGTCCCGGGGAATCGGCGCTACGTTACGAAGGCTCCGTGGAGGCGGGCGCGCGGCCGGTGGAACCGGTGCTCCCGCGCGCCCCCGCTCCGGGAACTGGGATCCTTGGTCGGCACATCCCTGTGGGTAGGCCAGAACGATGTCGCGCCGGGAACGGACCGGACCGGCGCGAGGGTCACGCGCGGGGAACGGCGTGGGGAACCAACAGCACCAACCGGGGGGAAGAGGGGGAAGCGCGATGCCTCGATGGAAAGCCTTGCCGGACGAGCTGGATCCGCAGATCAAGGAGTTCACGAGCCAGTTGCGGGCGCTCGTGGACCGCAGCGGCCTGAGCATCGCGGCGCTGGCGGACCGGACCGGCTACAGCAAGACGTCCTGGGAGCGTTACCTGGGCGGCCGGCTCCTCGCGCCCAAGGGCGCGATCGTGGCGCTCGCCGAGGTCACCGGTACCCACCCGGTCCACCTCACCACGATGTGGGAGCTGGCCGAGCGGGCCTGGAGCCGTGCGGAGATGCGGCACGACCGGACCATGGAGCAGATTCGTATCTCCCAGGCGCGCGCCGCGCTCGGGGAGTTCGGGGCGGCCGAGGTCGAGGCCCAGGGGACGGGCGGTACGCGGACGGCCCACCGGGGCACCGGCGCCACCGCGGCCCCGGGTGCCGGCCCCGCCGGCGCCCCGCCCCGGGTGCCGGCCCAGCCGACCGCGTCCGACGCCGACGACCGCGAGCGGGCGGGCCGCGGCCCGGCTCCCGAGGTCAACTCCTGGGGTCTCGCGGGCTACGAGGGCCCGTCGCGGGCGAGCGGCCGCCCGGGCACGCGTCCCGTGCCCGTGCCGGACGGCGCGGGCCACCCGCCGGTTCCGCCGCCCCCGTACGGCGGGCCGCAGCAGCCGGAGGGCGCCGCGGGCAGCCGTTCCGCCAAGGGGCCGGGCGGCAAGCGGCGGCTGACGATGTTCCTCGCGGGTGCCGGCGCCGTTCTGGTCGTCGTCGCGGCCGTCTTCCTGCTCACGAACCGGGGCGGCGGCAAGAACGAGGGCGCCACGAAGTCGCCCTCCCCGACCGCCAGTACCCGCCCCAGCCTGCCCGCCGGGGTCAAGTGCGCCGGCTCGGCCTGCACCGGCAAGGACGCGGAGACGATGGGCTGCAGCGGCAGCCTGGTGACCACCGCGAAGACGGCCACCGTCGGCGCGGCCACCCTCGAGGTGCGCTACAGCCGGACCTGCGGCGCGGCCTGGGGACGGATAACCGGCGGCGTCCAGGGCGACCAGGTCCAGGTCTCGGCCGGCAAGGCGCGCCGGCGGGGCGACATCACCACCGCCGGGGACACCATCGCCTATACGCCGATGGTCGCCGTGAAGGACGCGGCCGAGGCGGAGGCCTGCGCGACCCTCGCCTCCGGGCAGACGGGCTGCACGAAGTAGCGGACCGCGCGAAGCGGCGGGCCGGCGGGCGGGGCGAAGGAAGCGGCCGCGGGCGGGACGGCAAGTGGAAGGGCCCGTTCGGGTGGATTTCCCTGACGGGGCGCATGGGCCCCGGGAACCTGGGCACGCGAACCGTACCCCCACGGGAGTCCGGCGGTCCGGTACCCCCACCGGCGGCCGTCTCCGTCCTCCTCTCCCGGACGGGCGGCCGCCTCGCCCGTACTCCCGTCGACCCGCCCCACGACCCGGCGGCACGGCTTGTGGGCTGGGCCACAGGGCCCCGGACGTCTCGCATGGCGGATGCGCGATAGCCTGACCGCTGGATTCTCTTGATGCCAAGAGATCGATCATCCGGGGCCGTGCCGCCCCACCGCCAGCTGTCATACGGAGAACGCCATGACCCGCACTCCCGTGAACGTCACCGTCACCGGCGCGGCCGGCCAGATCGGTTACGCCCTGCTCTTCCGCATCGCCTCCGGCCAGCTGCTCGGCGCGGATGTGCCGGTCAAGCTGCGCCTCCTGGAGATCACGCCCGCGCTGAAGGCCGCCGAGGGCACGGCCATGGAGCTGGACGACTGCGCCTTCCCGCTCCTTCAGGGCATCGAGATCAGCGACGACCCGAACGTCGCCTTCGACGGCGCCAACGTGGCCCTGCTCGTCGGCGCCCGCCCCCGCACCAAGGGCATGGAGCGCGGCGACCTGCTCCAGGCCAACGGCGGCATCTTCAAGCCGCAGGGCAAGGCCATCAACGACCACGCCGCGGACGACATCAAGGTCCTGGTCGTCGGCAACCCGGCCAACACCAACGCGCTGATCGCCCAGGCCGCCGCGCCGGACGTACCGGCCGAGCGCTTCACCGCGATGACCCGCCTCGACCACAACCGCGCGCTGACCCAGCTCGCGAAGAAGACGGGCTCGACGGTCGCCGACATCAAGCGCCTGACCATCTGGGGCAACCACTCCGCCACCCAGTACCCGGACATCTTCCACGCCACGGTCGCCGGCAAGAACGCCGCCGAGGTCGTGAACGACGAGAAGTGGCTGGCCGAGGACTTCATCCCGACCGTCGCCAAGCGCGGCGCCGCGATCATCGAGGCCCGTGGCGCCTCGTCAGCCGCCTCCGCCGCCAACGCCGCCATCGACCACGTGTACACGTGGGTCAACGGCACCGCCGAGGGCAACTGGACCTCCATGGGCATCCCGTCGGACGGCTCCTACGGCGTCCCGGAGGGCCTGATCTCCTCCTTCCCGGTCACCGCCAAGGACGGCAAGTACGAGATCGTCCAGGGCCTGGACATCAACGAGTTCTCCCGCGCCCGCATCGACGCCTCCGTCAAGGAGCTCGAGGAGGAGCGCGAGGCGGTCCGCGGCCTCGGCCTCATCTGAGACACCCGCGGCGGTGACGCCGTGCACATGAGCGGGCCCCGCTCCGGTTCCTCCGGAGCGGGGCCCGCTCGCATGCGGGCGCGGGCCCGCCCGGTGTCACACCGTTGCCCTATGCTGATGGTTCGTCAACTCACCTCTTCAACGAGTGACTCACCACGCCTCGGGGGAATCGCGTGAACACCGCATTCGTGCCGCAGCAACCGCAGCCGACGCCTGCGGCGGCACCATCCGCAGCGCCGCCCACCCCACCGCACGCCAGCGAGGCCACCCGGCTGCTGTGCGCGGGCACGTACCTGGATCCCGGTTACCGGGACCGGGTGATAGGCGAACTGCACCTCAACGAGCAGCGGTTCGTGGCGCCCTCGCTCGGTCTCGACGCCGCCCGCGTCCTCGCGCACGCACTGCGCGCCCGCCGGCGGGAGCTCCAGTGGGCCGGGGCGGTCATCGGCCTGTGGCTGGTGGGGGCGGCGCTGACCCGGGGGCTGCTGGCCCTCTACCTGCTGCCCAGCCTGTACCTCGCGATCGGCGTCCGGATCAGGGGCCGCTCGCCGGTGGCCCCTCTGTACCGCGTGGTGCCCGCCTTCCTGTTCCGCTGGTGGGGCCGCATCCTGCTCGCGTTGATGCTGGGGTTCACCCTGGTCGCCGCGTTCGGCGGCGGGGGCGACGGCGGCACCTCGTACGACTCCTACGGCGGCTCGTACGACTCGTACGACTCGTACGGGAGCTCCGACTCGCCGAGCCTGAGCGATGTCTTCCTGCCGGGCTCCGGTGATTCCGGGGCTCATTTCAAGGCCTGGCAGGCCTGGGCCGCCCTGGTCGTCCTCGTGCTCGTCGCCGTGTGCCTGGCGGCCCAGCGCGGCCAGTTCGCCCGCGTCATGACCGCCGAGCTGTCCCCGCAGAGCTTCCCCGACGCCGCGAACGACCCCGCCGAGCAGGGCGAGAACCGTCGGTTCCAGTGGCTCAAGCACCGTATTCGCACGGAGCAGCACGCGCCGCTGATCATGTACCACGAGGCGCGTCCGTTCTGCGGGGCCGGTGTGGCACAGGAGGACTGGGTGCTGGCCGTCGAGCTGAAGCCCGACGCGCTGAAGAAACAGCAGCCGATCAGCAACCGGCTGGTGCTGGAGAAGATCCGGCCGCTGGTGGAGCGGCTCCGGCTGCCCGCGGAGTACGCGGGGCCCGGGGTGCGTGACCGGCTGCGCTGGCTGGAGATCGACGAGTGCGTGTTCCTGCCCGCGGAGGGTCTGCTGCGCCGCGAGGACGCGCCGTACCTGCCGCAGGCCTTCGAGGAGCACCGGGCGCACGCGGTCGAGGAGGGCGCGGAGAAGCGCCGGCACTTCCTGCGCGTCCGCGTCGGCGGCTGGGAGGAGGAACTGGTCGTCACGGTCTTCGTGCGCGTCCACACCCAGGGCCGGATGCTCATGCTGGAGATCGCCCCGCACGTGCTGCCGCCGGTGCGCCCGGTCTTCAAGGAGGCCGACCGTACGGCCCACCGGTACCAGCACAACAACGCGCTGGGCAAGGCGGTCTGGGCCGTCACCCGGGTACCGGGCTCCGCGGCCGGATCCCTGATCGTCCTCGGCAGGGCCGTGGCGTACGGCTGGCGGCAGCTCACGGGCGGGTACGCGAACGCGCTGCCGGACGGGCCCGCGCTCTCCGTCCGGGAACTGGGCTCGGCCGAGGCCGGTTCGCAGTTCCAGGGCATGGACGCCTCCCGCTACCTGAAGAGCATCCAGGACCGGGTGGCGAACGGGGTGCGCGCCGCGCTCGCCGAAGCCGGCTATCAGACCGGCGAGTTCGTCCAGCAGATCAACAACATCAGCAACGGGGGCGTGCACATCGGCAGGGTCGAGGGCAGCACCTTCGCCGTCGGCGACAACGCCTCCGCCTCCTCGACGCACGGCGGCGGCGAGCCGCAGAAGGGAGCCGACGCAGATGACAACGGATGAGCCGAGGGTCAGCATCGGCGATGTGTCGCACAGCACCTTCGCCATCGGCGAGCGCGCGCACGCCGAGAGCCACCACGGCACGGCCGCGCCGCGCGACGCTGCGGCCGAGGAGCTGCTGCTGGCCGTGCGCGAGCTGCGCGCCGATCTGGCAAGGGTGCGGGCCGACGACCGGACGGCGGAACTCGACGCCGCCCTCGCGGACACGGAGGACGAGATCACCCGCACCGGCCAGGCCGCCCCCTCCCGCCGCGAGCGCCTGCGCCGGCTGCTCGACGACTCCCAGGCGCTGGTCGGCCTGCTCGCCTCGGCGGGCACGCTGGCCGGCCTGGTGGGGCTGTGAGGCGGAGGCCATGAGCGGGGGAGCGCGGTACTGGAACGAGGAGACCCAGCGCTGGGAGGACAGCGAGCCGGGGCAGGCCGGCGCACAGGTGACATCACCACCGCCGGCCATGCCGGACCGGGCGCCCGTGTGGCCCCCGGCCGGACCACCGACGGCCGCCGAGGGCGCGTCCGTCCCGCCGGACTCCGTCCTCCCGGAATCCGTTCCGCCGGTGCCCGAGCCGACGCAGTCGGTGCCGTCCACGCCTCCGGCGCCCGCGGTGCCCCGGCAGGCACCGCCCGCGCCGGCGTCGTCGTGGCCGGACTCGTCCGGCGTCGCGCAAGGCCCCTGGCCGGGCGCCTCCGCCGGCGCGCCGGGCGGACCGAGCGGCACCGAAGCGGGCGGCGGGGCGGGCTGGTCCTCGCCCGAGTGGCCCGTGCCGCCCGGACCGGCGCCCGCGCGCACCGGCGGGCCCAGCCGGAGAACGGTCTGGACCGTCGTCGCGGGCGCCGCCGTGGTCGGTGTCGCCGCGAGCCTCGTCCTGACCTTCCTGGTCGGGTCCGATGATCACGACCGGTCCGCACCGGCGGCCGGCTCGCCGAGCGCCTCCGCGGTCACGGACTCCCCGGTGCCGTCCGACGGCCCGTCCGGCTCCGCCTCCGCCACGGAGGACGTCACCACGCCCTCTCCCTCGGCGAGCCCGCTGCCCGCGGACTGGGAGTCGTACGACGACGGCGAGGGCTTCCGGATCGCACGTCCCAAGGGCTGGTCGCGGTCGACGCTCCCCTCCTCCTACGGCATCAGGATCGTCAACTACCGCAGCCCGGACCAGAAGCAGCGGCTGCAGATCTACCAGGTGGCGGAGGGGTCCCCGGACGAGTCGTTCGAGACGTACCTGTCCGACACGACCGCCAAGCCGCCGGGATTCCAGAAGCTCTCCCTGCTCAACCTCGACGAGGGCGACTTCGTCGGCTCACGCATGGAATACCTGGCCGACAGCATCAAAGGCGAACCGGACGTCGGCGTCTGGCACGTCTACGACGAGCGCTTCATCGCCGTGGACGGGCGGATCTACGCCATCGCCGCCTACGGCTCCGACAAGAACGGCGGCGACGACGAGCTGAAGCTGCTCGACACCGCACTGAGCGGCTTCTGCCCGCCCGACACGGGCTGTGACCCACCGATGGACTGAGCGCCGCGCCGCAGATAACCCGTTTCTGTCCGTTTTCGCACGAATTTTCAGTGACGCCGCGCACTGTGGGCCACTGATTCGGCATGCGGGCCCGCAGTCGTGGGCAGGCGGCGACGGTCCCTGAGCACGCCCCCTGCGTGACACAAGGGCACCGAACAGGAACGGAAGGCAATACCGATCATGGCGGACAGAACGGAACGACAGGACCAGGCGACGATCCACGCGGCAGGGGAATGGCTGGCAGCGGCCTCCGGCGCGACGCGCGAGATCCTCGACCCCGCGGACGCCCGGCGGTTCGCCCTGGTCGCGGAGGGTGACGAGAAGGACGCGGAACGGGCGGTGGCCGCCGCCCGGCAGGCGTTCGACCACGGACCCTGGCCCGGCACGCCGGTCGCCGAGCGCGCCGCGCTGCTGCGCCGCGTCGCCGGCCTCCTCGTGCGCGACCGCGAGGAACTCGGCCTGCTGGAGAGCCGGGACGCGGGCAAGACCGTCGAGGAGGGCCGCGTCGACATCGACTGCGTCGCCGACGCCTTCCGCTACTTCGCCGACCTGGTCGCGGGCGAGGCTCCCGGCCGGGTGGTCGACGCGGGCTCACCGGACATCCACAGCGTCGTCGTCCACGAACCGGTCGGCGTCTGCGCCCTGATCACCCCCTGGAACTACCCGCTGCTCCAGGCGAGCTGGAAGATCGCCCCCGCGCTCGCGGCCGGCAACACCTTCGTGATCAAGCCCAGCGAGATCACCCCGATGACGACCATCGCGCTGATCGACCTGCTCCTCGAGGCCGGTCTGCCCGCCGGCGTCGCCAACCTGGTCACCGGCCCCGGCCACACCGTGGGCGCCCGGCTCGCCGAGCACCCCGACGTCGACCTGGTCTCCTTCACCGGCGGTCTGGTCAGCGGCACCAAGGTCGCCCAGGCCGCCGCCCCCACCGTCAAGAAGGTCGCCCTCGAACTCGGCGGCAAGAACCCCAACGTGGTCTTCGCCGACGCCTGCGCCACCGAGGAGGGCTTCGACACCGCCGTCGACCAGGCCCTCAACGCCGCCTTCATCCACAGCGGCCAGGTCTGCTCGGCGGGTGGCCGGCTGATCGTCGAGGAGTCGGTCCGGGACCGCTTCGTCACCGAACTCGCCCGCCGCGCCCAGCGGATCAGGCTCGGCCGGGGCACCGAGGACGGCGTCGAGTGCGGCCCGCTCGTCTCCGCCCAGCAGCGCGCCAAGGTCGAGTCGTACGTCGCCTCCGCGCTCGAGGAGGGCGCGGTGCTGCGCTGCGGCGGCAGGCGTCCCGAGCCGTCCGAAACCCGTCCGGAGGGCGGCTACTTCTACGAGCCGACCGTCCTCGACGCCTGTCACCGCGAGATGCGGGTCGTACGCGAGGAGGTCTTCGGCCCGGTCCTCACCGTCGAGACCTTCCGCACCGAGGAGGAGGCGGTGTTCCTCGCCAACGACACCGAGTACGGGCTCGCGGGCGCCGTCTGGACCGCCGACGCGGGCCGCGCCCGGCGCGTCGCGGGACGGCTGCGCCACGGCACCGTCTGGATCAACGACTTCCACCCCTACCTGCCGCAGGCGGAATGGGGCGGGTTCGGCAAGAGCGGCACCGGGCGTGAACTCGGCCCCGCCGGCCTCGCCGAGTACCGCGAGACCAAGCACGTCTACCAGAACCTGGCGCCGAAGCCGGTGCGCTGGTTCGCCGGCTGAGCCCCCACCAGCCCCGCCGGCGAACCGCTTCTCGCACCCTGAACTTCCTCCCACCCCCCAGGAGTAACCACCCGATGCCCGATCACACCCACGAATTCGACTACGTCGTCATCGGCGGCGGAACGGCCGGTTCCGTCATCGCCTCGCGGCTGACGGAGAACCCGGACGTGACCGTCGCCGTCATCGAGGGCGGGCCCAGCGACGTCGGCCGCGACGACGTGCTGACGCTGCGCCGCTGGATGGGCCTGCTCGGCGGTGAACTCGACTACGACTACCCGACCACCGAACAGCCCCGCGGCAACTCGCACATCCGGCACAGCCGGGCCCGGGTGCTGGGCGGCTGCTCCTCCCACAACACCCTCATCTCCTTCAAACCGCTCCCGTCCGACTGGGACGAGTGGGAGGAGGCCGGCGCCAAGGGCTGGGGCGCCGTGCCCATGGAGGCGTACTTCGCCCGCCTGAAGAACAACATCGTCTCCGTCGACGAGAAGGACCGCAACGCCATCGCACGCGACTTCGTCGACGCCGCGCAGACCGCGCTCGACGTCCCGCGCGTCGAGGGCTTCAACAAGCAGCCGTTCACCGAGGGCGTCGGCTTCTTCGACCTCGCCTACCACCCCGAGAACAACAAGCGCTCCTCCGCGTCGGTGGCCTATCTGCACCCCGTCATGGACGGGCGCCCCAACCTCCACGTCCTGCTGGAGACCTGGGCGTACAAGCTGGAGCTGGACGGCACCCGCGCCGAGGGCGTGCACGTGCGCACCAAGGACGGCGAGGAACTGCTGATACGGGCCCGCAACGAGGTCGTGCTGTGCGCGGGCGCCGTCGACTCGCCCCGCCTGCTGATGCACTCCGGCATCGGCCCGCGCGAGGACCTGGAGGCGCTCGGCATCCCCGTCGCGCACGACCTGCCCGGCGTCGGCGAGAACCTGCTGGACCACCCCGAGTCGGTGATCGTCTGGGAGACGAACGGACCGATCCCGGAGAACTCCGCGATGGACTCCGACGCGGGCCTCTTCGTGCGCCGCGACCCCGAACACCAGGGCCCTGACCTGATGTTCCACTTCTACCAGATCCCGTTCACCGACAACCCGGAGCGACTGGGCTACCAGCGGCCGGAGTTCGGCGTCTCGATGACCCCGAACATCCCCAAGCCGAAGAGCCGCGGCCGCCTCTACCTCACCAGCGCCGACCCGTCCGTGAAACCCGCACTGGACTTCCGCTACTTCACCGACGAGGACGACTACGACGCGCGGACCCTAGTCGACGGCATCCGCATCGCCCGCGAGATCGCCAAGGCCGAGCCGCTGGCCGGCTGGCTCAAGCGCGAGGTCTGCCCCGGACCGGAGGTCCAGGACGACGCCGAACTGAGCGAGTACGCCCGCAAGGTCGCGCACACCGTCTACCACCCGGCCGGCACCTGCCGGATGGGCTCCGCCGAGGACCCGCTCGCCGTCGTCGACCCCGAGCTGCGCGTGCGCGGCCTCGACGGCATCCGTATCGCCGACGCCTCCGTCTTCCCGACCATGACGGCGGTCAACCCCATGATCGGGGTGCTCATGGTCGGGGAGAAAGCCGTCGATCTGATCGGAGGTGACGCGCGATGACGCTCACCGTTCCCACCCGTAAGCCGCCCACCACCGACGCCCCCGTCTTCTCGGTCGACGGACTGTGGAAGGTGTTCGGCCCCAAGGCCGGCCGCGTCCCGGGCGACCCGGAGCTGAGCGCCCTCGGCCCCGCCGAGCTGCGCTCCCGCACCGGCTGCACGGCCGCCGTCCGGGACGTCTCCTTCGACGTCCGCAAGGGCGAGGTGTTCGTGGTGATGGGCCTGTCCGGGTCCGGCAAGTCCACCCTCGTGCGCTGTCTGACCCGGCTCATCGAGCCCACCGCCGGAACCATCGCCATCGACGGCGAGGACGTGCGCGCCATGGACCGCACCCGCCTGCGCGAACTGCGCCGCCACCGCGCCGCGATGGTCTTCCAGCACTTCGGCCTGCTCCCGCACCGCACGGTCCTCGACAACGTCGCCTACGGTCTGGAGATCCAGGGCGTCGGCCGGTCCGAGCGGCGCGAGCGGGCCGCCGAGGTGGTCGCCAAGGTCGGCCTCGAAGGCATGGAGAAGCGCCGCCCCGCCCAGCTCTCCGGCGGCCAGCGCCAGCGCGTCGGACTCGCCCGCGCACTCGCCGTGGATCCCGAGGTCCTCCTCTTCGACGAGCCGTTCAGCGCCCTCGACCCGCTGATCCGGCGCGACATGCAGGAGGAGGTGGCCCGCCTGCACAGCGAGGAGGGCCGCACCATGGTCTTCATCACCCACGACCTCTCCGAGGCGCTGAAGCTCGGCGACCGCATCGCCCTGATGCGCGACGGCCGCGTCGTCCAGCTCGGCACCCCCGAGGAGATCGTCTCCGCCCCGGCCGACGACTACGTCCGCGAGTTCGTCCGGGACGTGCCGCGCGAGCAGGTGGTGACCTGCCGCAGCGCCATGCGCCCCGCGTCCCTGGAGGAGGCCGGCAACGGCCCCGCCGTCCGCCCGGAGGCCACCGTCGCCGAGGCCATCGAGGCGGTGGCCCGCGCCGGCGCCCCGGCCCGTGTGATGAACGAGGGCAAGTGCGTCGGAGTGGTCGGCCACGAGCAACTGCTGAACGTGGTCGCCGGCACCGGTCCCTCGCCGGCCGCCGGCGACGGCGCGGACGCCGCAGTACCCGCCCAGGGCGGAGAGGCGACCCCGCCCGCCCTCAGCACCAGCACGGAGGGCGTCTGATGGCAACGGTCACCGCGACAGCCCCCCGCACGCACCTCCCCGGCGTCCTGAGACACCGCGCCGCGGCCAAGCTCCTCCTGCTGGCCGTGGCCGCCGCGGTCGTCGTGCCCCTGGTCGACAGCCGCTGGGGCAGCGCGTCCTGGCCCGGCGCCCTCACCGTCGACCTCTCCAAGCCCCTGGCCGGTGCCAGCGACTGGGTGATCGACAACCGCGACAGCCACCCGCTGTTCCTCTACTTCTTCGGCTACGTCAGCAACGCGGTCGTTCTGTCCGTACGCGGCGTCTACCTCACCCTGCTCGCCGCGGGCTGGGCGGGCGTCACCGCCTTGGGAGCCCTGGTCGCCTGGCGTGTCGCCGGGATCCGGCTGGCCGCCGGCACGGCCGCCGCCCTGCTGGCCTGCGGAGTGCTCGGCATGTGGGTGCCGACCATGCAGACCCTGGCCCTCATGGTGGTCGCGGTCCTCGCCTCCGTGGCCGTGGGCGCCCTGCTCGGTCTGGCCGCCGGCCTCTCCGACCGCCTGAACCGCGCGCTGCGCCCGGTGCTGGACACCATGCAGGTGCTCCCGGCGTTCGCCTACCTCCTCCCCGTCGTCCTGGTCTTCGGCATCGGCGTGCCCGCTGCCGTGCTCGCCACCGTCGTCTACGCCGCCCCGCCGATGGCCCGGCTCACCGCGCTCGGTCTGCGCGGTGCCGACCCCGAGGTCCTGGAGGCCGTGGAGTCGCTCGGCGCCACCGCCCGCCAGCGGCTGCTGACGGCCCGTATCCCGCTGGCCCGCAAGGAACTCCTGCTCGGCCTCAACCAGACGATCATGATGGCCCTGTCCATGGCCGTCATCGCCTCCGTCATCGGCGCCGGCGGTCTCGGCGACCGCGTCTACCAGGCCCTCGCCTCCGTCGACGTGGGCGCGGCCCTCGCCGCGGGCATCCCGATCGTGCTGCTCGCCGTCGTCCTGGACCGCGTCACCGCGGCGGCCGGCAACGGCACGCCGGCGGCCGGCCGCCCCCGCACCATCGGCTGGCCCTACGCCCTCGCCGTCACCGTGGCCGTCGCCCTGGCCACCCGCCTCCTCGGCGCCCTGGACTGGCCCGGCGGCTGGACCCTGCCGATCGCCGAGCCGGTCAACCGCGCCGTCGACTGGATGACGGCCCACCTGTACTCCGGTGTCCCGGTGGTCGGCGGCACCGCCGACTGGGCGGGCCACTTCACCACCTGGGTGCTCGACCCGGTCCGTGACGGACTGCAGTGGCTGCCCTGGTGGGCGGTGCTGCTGCTCGTCGCCGCGCTGGCCTGGCTGATCGGCACCTGGCGCACCGCCCTGACCGCCGTCCTCGCCATGGCCGCGATCGGTGTGCTCGGGGTGTGGAAGCCGTCCCTCGACACCCTCTCCCAGGTGCTCGCCGCCGTCGCCGTCACCCTCGTCCTGGGCTTCGCCACCGGCATCGCCGCGGCCCGCAGCGACCGCGTCGAACGCGCCCTGCGTCCCGTGCTCGACGTCTTCCAGACGATGCCGCAGTTCGTGTACCTCATCCCGGTCGTCGCCCTGTTCGGCGTCGGCCGCGCCCCGGCCGTCGCCGCGGCCGTCGTGTACGCGCTGCCGGCCGTCGTCCGGATCACCGCCCAGGGCCTGCGCCAGGTCGACCCGGCCGCCCTGGAGTCCGCGCGCTCGCTCGGCGCGACCGGCCGCCAGCAGCTCTGGCAGGTGCAGCTCCCGCTGGCCCGCCGTTCGTTGCTGCTCGCCGTCAACCAGGGCGTGGTCCTGGTCCTCGCCGTCGTCATCATCGGCGGCCTGGTCGGCGGTGGCGCCCTCGGCTACGACGTCGCCTTCGGCCTCGCCCAGGGCGACCTGGCGACCGGTCTGGTGGCCGGCGCGGCCATCGTCTGCCTCGGCCTGATGCTCGACCGGGTGACCCAGCCCACCGAGCGGCGCGCGAAGAAGGGAGCGTGACATGCGATTCCGTACGACTCTCACGGTGGCCGCGGGTGTGTCCGCGCTCGCGCTGCTCACCGGCTGCGGCGCCGCCGACATGACCAAGCAGGCCAGCCCCTTCGCCAACGCGCGGGGCTCGAAGACCGTCACCCTGTCCGTGCAGTCCTGGGTGGGCGCCCAGTCCAACGTGGCCGTCGCCCAGTACCTGCTGGAGCACAAGCTGGGCTACCGCGTCGACACCGTCCAGGTCGACGAGGTCCCCGCGTGGGACGCGCTCAGCCAGGGCCGGGTCGACGCCATCCTGGAGGACTGGGGCCACCCGGACCAGGAGAAGCGGTACGTCGAGGACAAGAGGACGATCGCGCCCGGCGGCGGCCTCGGGGTGACCGGGCACATCGGCTGGTACGTCCCCACCTACCTGGTCAAGCAGCACCCGGACATCACCGACTGGCACAACCTGAACAAGTACGCCTCCCTCTTCCGCACCGCGGAGAGCGGCGGCAAGGGCCAGCTGATGGACGGCTCCCCGTCCTACGTCACCAACGACAAGGCGCTGGTGAACAACCTGAAGCTCGACTACCAGGTCGTCTTCGCCGGTTCCGAGGCGGCGCAGATCACCCAGATGAAGCAGTTCGCCAAGGAGAAGAAGCCCTTCCTGACGTACTGGTACGCGCCGCAGTGGCTGTTCAGGAAGGTCCCCATGACGGAGGTGAAGCTGCCGCCGTACAAGGAGGGCTGCGACGCGGACACGGCCAGGATCACCTGCGCCTATCCGCACACCCCGCTGCAGAAGTACCTCAACTCCGGCTTCGCGAAGTCCGGTGGCGGGGCGGCGGCCTTCCTGAAGAAGTTCAAGTGGACGACCGAGGACCAGAACGAGGTTTCCCTGATGATCGCCGACCAGAAGCTGAGCCCGCAGGACGCGGCGAAGAAGTGGGTGGACAGCCACCCGTCCGTCTGGAAGAAGTGGCTGTCCTGAGCCGGCTCAGCGCAGTCCGGCGACGATCTCGCCCAGCGCGGCCGCGGCCCGTCGCTGGAGTCCCGGACCGAACGTGACGCGAGTGGCCCCGAGTTCGCCGAGCAGGGCGGGCGAGGGGCCCTCGCCGTCCAGCCGGGCCACCATGTTGAGCGGGCCCTGGATGCCCGACCGCAGCAGGGGCAGCACATCCGGCGGCGCGAGGATCGGGTACACGCAGTCCGCGCCCGCCGCCACGTACAGCGCGGCACGTGCGATGGCCTGTTCCGGGTCGCCGTCGCCGTGGACGAAGGTGTCGACGCGGGCGTTGACGAACAGCCGGTCGGCGGCGGCCGAGCGGACCTCGGCGAGGTACTCGGCGTGCTCGTGCGGGTCCTTGAGGACACCCCCCGTTCCCGAGTCCTCGAGGTTGCAGCCCACCACGCCCGCTTCCAGCAGCCGCTCCACCAGCTCCTTCGGCGCGAGCCCGTACCCGCTCTCGACGTCCGCCGACACCGGCACGTCCACCGCCCGGGCGATCCGGGCGACCGCCGCGAACATCTCGTCGGCGGGGGTCTCGCCGTCCTCGTAGCCGAGGGAGGCGGCGACCCCGGCGCTGGGAGTGGCCAGCGCCGGGAACCCGGCATCCACGCACGCCCGGGCGCTCGCCGCGTCCCACGGGCCGGGCAGCACCAGAGGATCGCCCTGGGGGCGCCGGCGGTGCAGCGCGCGGAACAGGTCCGCCCCGCTCACGGCCGGCGACTCCCCGGCGGGGCGGCTCATCCGTGGTGCCCCGGCTGGTAGTGGCCGGGTGCCATCCGGGTCGTCACACCGAAGCGGTTCCAGGCGTTGATCACCGTGATCGCGGCGATCAGCCGCGCCAGCTCGGCCTCCTCGAACCGCTTGGCGGCCCGGTCGTACACCTCGTCCGGCACGAAGCCCTCGGTCAGCACGGTGACCGCCTCGGTCAGCTCGATCGCCGCCAGCTCCTTCTCCGTGTAGAAGTGCCGGGACTCCTCCCAGGCGCTGAGCTGCACGATCCGCTCCACGCTCTCGCCCGCGGCGAGGGCGTCCTTGGTGTGCATGTCGAGGCAGAAGGCGCAGTGGTTGAGCTGGGAGGCGCGGATCTTCACCAGCTCGTACAGCTTGGGGTCGAGGCCCTGCCTGGCGGCGGTGTCCAGGCGGACCATCGCCTTGTAGACCTCGGGCGCGTGCCGGGCCCACTCCAGGCGCGGGGCGTGTTCGGTGGCGTACTCGACGGTTTCCTGTGCGCTGCTCATGGTTCGACCCTAGGAGTCGGGCAGCCCAGGAGTATGGTCCATTTCCATGGCGAATCCCTGGGCCAATCTGGGCGTGGACCTCCATCTGGAACCGGCCGGGACCGGTGGCCTGCGCCGCGGCCTGACCGACGCGCTGCGGGACGCGGTCCGCACCGGCCGCCTGGCCCCCGGCACCCGGCTGCCGTCCTCCCGCTCCCTCGCCGGTGACCTCGGCATCGCCCGCAACACCGTCGCCGAGGCCTACGCCGACCTGGTCGCCGAGGGCTGGCTCACCGCCCGACAGGGCTCCGGCACCCGGGTGGCGGAGCGTGCGGTGATCCCGCCCGCGGTGGACGCGCCCCGCCGCCGGCCGCCGGGCCGCCCGGCGTACAGCCTCGTCCCCGGCACCCCCGACCTCGCCGCCTTCCCGCGCACCGAGTGGCTCAAGGCCGCCCGCCGCGCCCTGGCCACCGCCCCCTTCGACGCCCTCGGCTACGGCGACCCGCGCGGCCGTCCCGAACTGCGCACCGCCCTCGCCGGCTACCTGGCCCGCGTCCGGGGCGTCCGCGCCGACCCCGGGACGATCATGATCACCGCCGGCTTCTCGCACGCCCTGCGCGTCCTCGGCACGCTGCTGCGGGCCCGCGGGGTGCGCTCGGTGGCGGTGGAGTGGGCGCGGCGCACCGGCGCCCTGGTCCTGGAGGACGACTACGACGGCGAGTTCCGCTACGACCGCCAGCCCGTCGGGGCCCTCCAGGGCCTGGACCCCGGCCGGGTCGTCCACCTCGGCACCACCAGCAAGTCCCTCGCCCCCGGTCTCAGGCTGGGCTGGATGGTCCTGCCGCCCTCGCTGGTGGAGGAGGCGGCCGCGGCCAAGGGCCGGATCGACACCGTGGGCGTGCTGGACCAGCTCACCCTGGCCGAGTTCCTCACCTCCGGCGCCTACGACCGGCACGTCCGCTCCGCCCGGCTGCGCTACCGGCGCCGCCGTGACGCCCTCGCCGCCGCCGTGGCCGAGCGCGCGCCCGGTGTCCGGGTCACCGGGATCGCGGCCGGCCTGCACGCGGTGCTGCGGCTGCCGCCCGGCAGCGAACAGTCGGTGGTGCAGGCCGCGACCTGGCAGGGCCTGGCCCTGCACGGCCTGTCCCACCACCGGCACCCCGGAGCCCTCGCCGAACCGGCCGACGCCCTGGTCGTCGGCTACGGCACCCCACCGGACAGCGCCTGGGCGGGCGCGCTGGAGGCACTGTGCCGGGCGCTGCCGTGAAACGAGGGCTTCCTCGTCCGGAGCGAGCTCGCCCCGGTCCCGGGACCGGGAGCGGGTTCACCCCGCTCCCGCTCCCGGTCCGCAGCAAGCTCACCCCTCCTCCACCGCCACGGCCGGCGCCTCCCCGAACCGAGCCAGGGCCAGCGCACCCGCCACCGCCACCGCGAACCCGAGCGCGGCCAGCCAGCCCAGGCCCTCCCGGGTGCGGTCGCCGAGCCAGACGACGCCCACCGCCGCCGGACCGATCGTCTCGCCGATCACCATGCCGGCCGTCGCGGTCGTCACCGAGCCGCGTTGCAGGGCCGAGGTCAGCAGCACGAAGGCGGCGCCGCCGCCGATCAGGAGGGCGTAGAACGCCGGATCGGTGAGCAGATGGGCCGGCCGCAGGGAGTCGATCAGCCGGACCGCCACCTCCACCACCCCGAACCCGAAACCCGCCCCGAGACCCAGCACGAGGGCCCGCATCCGTCCCGACAGCCGCCCGCCCAGCAGAGCGAGCACCGCCATGCCGGCCGCCGTCGCCAGCATCGCCCACTTCAGGGCGTCCGAACCGCCCTCCTCGCCCTCCGGCCCCGACGCCAGGCCCAGCATCGCGAGGCCGGCGCACACCACGCCCACCGCGCCCCACTCCGTGCCGCTGAGCCGCACCCTCAGCAGGCGCGCCGCGACCACCGCCGTCACCGCCAGGCTCGAGGCCAGCGCCGCGCTCACCGCGTAGATCGGGATCGAGCGCAGCGCCGCGATCTGGAACAGGAAGCCCAGTCCGTCCAGCGCGAGACCGGCCAGGTACCGCCACTGCCGCAGGGCCCGCAGCAGCAGGGCGACCTCGCCGCCCCCGCCCGTACCCGCCTCCCGGGCGGCCATCGCCTGCAACACCGTCGCGGTACCGAAGCAGACCGCCGCGCCGAGCGCGCACACCATTCCAAACAGCACGAACCGACTCTAGGCGAGGGCGGGATGGCGGGGCCCCCTGCGGGAAGCCGAGCACGCCCGCCTAGGCTGACCGCCGCACACCGCACAGCAGACGGGGGAGACACCACATGGCGAACACGCGCGCGCAACTGCGCTCCACCACGGTCGTCCTGGGCGGCATGGGCCTGCTCGCCGCCGCCCTGACCGCCTGCTCCTCCGACCCGGACAAGCGCTGCGTCGACCGGGACAGCTACCGCCTGGCCAAGGGCTACCAGGTCGTCTCCGACAAGAACTGCAAGTCCGCCAAGACCGCGGTGAACGGCTCCTGGTACTACGGCGGCAAGAAGAAGGGCTCCTGGGTCACCGACGGTTCCTTCACCAGGCCGAGCAAGGGTTCGGGCGGCTCCTCGGGCGGCAGCGGAGTGCACCGCGGCGGGTTCGGCGGCGGCAAGGGCGGCTCGGGCGGCTGACCGCCACACACCATGGAACGCCGAACCATCACCCCCCGCCCCGACTGGCAGCGGACCGTGGAGGAGCAGGGGCTCATCTACCCGCTCACCCGCCACCCCGACGGCGCCCTGCGCCCGTACTGGGACGAGAGCGCCTGCTACGTCTTCACCCTGGACGAGGTCGAGGCGCTGGAGGAGACCGTCGGGGAACTGCACCGCATGTGCCTGGCGGCCGCCGGGCACATCGTGGCGAAGGATCGTTTCGCCGACCTCGGCATCACCGATCCGCGGGTCGTCGCGGCCGTCACCGAGGCCTGGCACCGCCGCGCCGAACTTCCCTCCGTCTACGGCAGGTTCGACCTGCGCTACGACGGCACCGGTCCGGCGAAACTGCTGGAGTACAACGCCGACACCCCCACCTCGCTGGTCGAGGCCGCGTCCCCCCAGTGGTTCTGGATGGAGGAGCGCTTCCCCGGCGCCGACCAGTGGAACTCCCTGCACGAGCGCCTGGTCGACGCCTGGCGCGAGCAGGCCGCGCTGCTCCCGCCGGGCAGCCCGCTGCACTTCGCGCACTCCTCGGCCGACGAACTCGGCGAGGACCTGATGACGGTCGCCTATCTGAAGGAGACCGCCGAGCAGGCCGGGCTCGCCACCGACTGGATCTCCATGGAGGAGATCGGCTGGGACACCCTCTCCGGCCGGTTCGTGGACAACGGACTCCGTTTCATCCGCGCCGTCTTCAAGCTCTACCCGTGGGAGTGGCTCACCACCGACGCGTTCGCCGGGCACGTCCTCGACACCCTCGACAACGGCGGCGGCAGCGGCAGCACCCTGTGGATCGAGCCCGCCTGGAAGATGCTGCTGAGCAACAAGGCCCTGCTGGCCGTCCTCTGGGAGCTGTACCCCGGCCATCCGAACCTGCTCCCCGCTTACCTCGACGGCCCGCGGGAACTGGCCCGGACCACCGGCTACGTGGCAAAGCCCCTGCTGGGCCGCGAGGGCGAGGGCGTCACCGTGCACGAGCCGGGCGCGCCCGCGGCCGTACGCGACGAAACCTGCTGTTACCAGCAGCTGGCCCCGCTGCCCGCCTTCGACGGCAACCATGTCGTCCTCGGCGCCTGGACCGTCCGGGACGAGCCGGCCGGGCTCGGCATCCGCGAGTCCTCGGGCCTGGTCACGGACGGATACGCCCGCTTCCTGCCGCACGTGATCCTCTAGGAGGGCCGCACCGGAGGACCCGCCGGACGGCCCCTAGCCGCCCAGTACGGCCTCCAGCTGCTCGACGCCCCAGTCCAGGTCCTCCTCGCCGATGACCAGCGGCGGCGCGATCCGGACGGTCGAGCCGTGGGTGTCCTTCACCAGCACACCCCGTTCCATCAGCCGCTCCGACACCTGACGCGCGGTGCCGGCCCGCGGCGCGATGTCCACGCCCGCCCACAGCCCGCGCCCCCGCACGGCCGTCACCGGGCCCGCGCCGAGCAGCCCGCGCAGCCGCCCGTGCAGCCGCTCGCCCAGCTCGGCCGCCCGCGCCTGGTACTCGCCGGTCCGCAGCATCGCGATCACCTCCAGCGCCACCGCGCAGGCCAGCGGGTTCCCGCCGAACGTCGACCCGTGCTCGCCCGGCCGGAACACACCCAGCACCTCCGCGCTCGACACCACCGCCGACACCGGCAGGATCCCGCCGCCCAGCGCCTTGCCCAGCACGTACACGTCCGGCACCACCCCCTCGTGCTCGCACGCGAAGGTCCGCCCGGTCCGCCCGAGACCCGACTGGATCTCGTCGGCGACGAAGAGCACGTTCCGCTCGCGGGTCAGCTCCCGCACCCCGGCCAGATAGCCGGCCGGCGGCACGATCACACCCGACTCGCCCTGGATCGGCTCCAGCAGCACGGCGACCGTGTTCTCGGTGAGCGCCCCCCGCATCGCGGTCAGATCGCCGTACGGCACGATCTCGAACCCCGGCGTGTACGGACCGAAGTCCGCCCGGGCCTCCGGATCGGTCGAGAAGCTGATCACCGTCGTCGTACGTCCGTGGAAGTTGCCGCCCGCGACCACCACCTTGGCCATCTCCGCGGGCACCCCCTTCACCCGGTAGCCCCACTTCCGGGCCGTCTTCACCGCGCTCTCCACGGCCTCCGTGCCGGTGTTCATGGGCAGCACCATCTCCATGCCGCACAGCTCGGCCAGCTCGGTGCAGAAGGCCGCGAAGCGGTCGTGGTGGAAGGCGCGGGACGTCAGCGTCACCCGCTCGAGCTGCCGCCGGGCCGCCTCGACCAGCCGAGGGTTGCCGTGCCCGAAGTTCAGCGCCGAATACCCGGCCAGCAGGTCCAGATAGCGGCGCCCCGCCACGTCGGTCAGCCACGCGCCCTCGGCCGTGGCCACGACGACCGGCAGCGGATGGTAGGTGGGCGCGCTGTGCGCGTCGGCGGCGGCGATGAGGTCTTCAGCAGTGGGCACGGCCTCTCCCGGATGACGACGGTGACTCTCCCGGACACGACGATGGCCCCCTTCCTATCCTCGCTCGCATGGTGGACGCGGGACCTCCCCGTCACGGCGCGCCCGGTAGGCTGATCAGCGGGTCGTGACTGGCGCGCAGGGATGGGACGGACCATCGGGGAGCGGCCCGACGGAAGACAGTGCCGTGCGCCTGGGCCGAACGTGAACGCTGAACGCACGCCGTCCGGAGGTCCCCATGCCAGAGCAGAAGTCCCTCTCCACCGAGTCCACCGCCTTCCGCGCCGCACTCGACGTCATCCGCACGGTCGAACCGCGGGTCGCCGACGCCATCGGCCAGGAGGTCACCGACCAGCGCGCGATGCTCAAGCTGATCGCCTCCGAGAACTACGCCTCCCCGGCGACCCTGCTGGCGATGGGCAACTGGTTCAGCGACAAGTACGCCGAGGGCACCGTCGGCCGCCGCTTCTACGCCGGCTGCCGCAACGTCGACACCGTCGAGTCGCTGGCCGCCGAGCACGCCCGCGAGCTGTTCGGCGCCCGGCACGCCTACGTCCAGCCGCACTCCGGCATCGACGCCAACCTCGTCGCCTTCTGGGCCGTCCTCGCCGACCGTGTCGAGGTGCCGTTCCTGGCGAAGACCGGCGCCCGCCAGGTCAACGACCTCACCGAGGCCGACTGGGCCGAGTTGCGCCAGGCCTTCGGCAACCAGCGCATGCTCGGCATGTCCCTGGACGCCGGCGGCCACCTCACCCACGGCTTCCGCCCGAACATCTCCGGCAAGATGTTCGACCAGCGCTCCTACGGCACCGACCCGGCCACCGGCCTCATCGACTACGAGGCGCTGCGCGCACAGGCCCGCGAGTTCAAGCCGCTGATCATCGTGGCCGGCTACTCCGCCTACCCGCGCCTGGTGAACTTCCGGATCATGCGCGAGATCGCCGACGAGGTCGGGGCGACCCTGATGGTCGACATGGCCCACTTCGCGGGCCTGGTCGCCGGCAAGGTCCTGACCGGCGACTTCGACCCGGTCCCGCACGCCCAGATCGTCACCACGACCACCCACAAGTCCCTGCGCGGCCCGCGCGGCGGCATGGTCCTGTGCGACGACTCCCTGAAGGACCAGGTCGACCGCGGCTGCCCGATGGTGCTCGGCGGCCCGCTGCCGCACGTGATGGCCGCCAAGGCCGTCGCCCTCGCCGAGGCCCGGCAGCCCTCCTTCCAGGACTACGCCCGGCGCATCGTCGACAACTCCCGCGCCCTGGCCGAGGGGCTGACGCGCCGCGGCGCCACCCTGGTCACCGGCGGCACGGACAACCACCTCAACCTGATCGACGTGGCCGGCTCCTACGGCCTCACCGGACGCCAGGCCGAGGCGGCCCTGCTGGACTCCGGCATCGTCACCAACCGCAACGCCATCCCGGCCGACCCGAACGGCGCCTGGTACACCTCCGGCATCCGCGTCGGCACCCCCGCCCTGACCACCCGGGGCCTGGGCACCGCAGAGATGGACGAGGTCGCCGGCCTCATCGACCGCGTCCTCACCACCACCGAGGCCGGCACCACCAAGTCCGGCGCCCCCTCCAAGGCCCAGCACGTACTCGACCCCAAGATCGCGGACGAGATCTCCCACCGCGCGACCGACCTGGTCGCGGGCTTCCCGCTGTACCCCGAGGTCGACCTCGGCTGATCCTCAGAGGTCGATCAGCTCCTGACGAGGCTCCCCGCGCGGCGGCCCGGTACGACGCCGGTCCGCCGCGCGGCAGGCCAGGAAGGTGCCGGCGGCCCCGGCGGCGAGCCCGCCGGCGGCCGCCCACCACAGCGGGACGGCGGACCGGTACCCGCTCCGGTCCGGGGCGGCGGGCACCGGCGCGCCGAGGAGCCCCGCGCGGTCCAGCCGGTCGTAGAGGTCCCGCCGCGCCCGGTGCCACCGGATGTCGTCGTCCTCCACGTCCGGCGCGGGGTCCGTGCGCACCCAGGGTGTGCCGTCCCCGGCGAGGAAGAGCTGGTCCACCCGCTCGACGGCCGTGTCCCCGCCCGGCGCCCGGCTGGTCTGCGGCCAGCCGCCCACGCCGGTCAGGCCCCACACCACGGTGACCCGGACCCGCGGGTACCGCCCCCGGGTCCAGGCCCGGGGCACCGGCCGGGTCCCGGTGTACTCCGGCCGCAGCAGCTCCCGGAGCCCGTCGAAGGACGGCTCGCCGGACGCCACCGCCCTCGGCGTGCCGCCGCCGCTCGGAATGATCATCAGCACATCGGGTGGATCGGCGTCCGCCGCCCGCGCGGCCCCCGGCGCCCCGCCCAGGGCGAGCGCTACCGCGACCACCGTCGCCCGAGCGGCCCGCGCCCGCCGCGGCCATGTCCCCCGCGCGCCCATGAACTCCCCCTCCGGTGTGTCCCTCCTTGTTACATCCCGCGGACCGGATCGCGCCCCGCCTGTGCCCCACCCGTTCCGGATCCCCGCCCGTTACCTGAGAGAATGGTGAACATGGCCAACGACCGCCCACCCGTCGCCCACCACCACCCTCAGGGGAATGGCTCCGCCATGCAGCGTCCTCCGCGTGTGCTCTCCGGAATCCAGCCCACCGCAGGCTCGTTCCACCTCGGCAACTACCTCGGCGCCGTCCGCCAGTGGGTGGCCCTGCAGGAGTCCCACGACGCGTTCTACATGGTCGTCGACCTGCACGCGATCACCATTCCGCAGGAACCGGCGCAGCTCCGGGCCAACACCCGGCTGGCCGCCGCGCAGTTGCTGGCCGCGGGTCTCGACCCGGACCGGTGCACCCTCTTCGTGCAGAGCCACGTCCCCGAGCACGCCCAGCTCGCCTGGGTCATGAACTGCCTCACCGGCTTCGGCGAGGCCTCCCGCATGACCCAGTTCAAGGACAAGTCCGCCAAGCAGGGCGCCGACCGGGCCTCCGTCGGCCTGTTCACGTACCCGGTCCTGCAGGTCGCGGACATCCTGCTGTACCAGGCCAACGAGGTGCCGGTCGGCGAGGACCAGCGTCAGCACATCGAGCTGACCCGCGACCTCGCCGAGCGGTTCAACGGGCGGTTCGGCCAGACCTTCACCGTCCCGAAGCCGTACATCCTCAAGGAGACGGCGAAGATCTACGACCTGCAGGACCCGACGGTCAAGATGAGCAAGTCGGCGTCCACCCCCAAGGGCCTGATCAACCTGCTGGACGAGCCGAAGGCGACGGCGAAGAAGGTCAAGAGCGCGGTCACCGACACCGACACGGTGATCCGCTACGACACCGAGAACAAGCCGGGCGTCTCCAACCTGCTCACCATCTTCTCCACCCTCACCGGCCGCTCGATCGAGGAGCTGGAGAAGGACTACGAGGGCAAGATGTACGGCGCGCTCAAGACGGACCTCGCCGACGTCATGGTGGAGTTCGTGACGCCGTTCCGGGAGCGCACCCAGCAGTACCTGGAGGACCCCGAGACGCTCGACTCGGTCCTGGCCAAGGGCGCGGAGAAGGCGCGGGCCGTGGCCGCGGAGACGCTCGCGCAGGCGTACGACCGGGTGGGCTTCCTGCCGGCGAAGCACTGAGCGGCGCCGGGCGTACGGCCGCACGCGCACCCGAGCGGGCGGAGCGCTGCACATCACGGCCGCCGCGCCTGCCCACGGGACAGCCGTGGCCGTACAGTCGATAACCGACGGGTGAGAAGAAAACAGACACGACGAGGGGAGACGACGTGGGGACCGTAACGATCGGCGTGTCGATCGCGGTCCCGGAGCCTCACGGCAGCCTGCTCCAGGAGCGGCGCGCGGGCTTCGGCGACGCCGCGGCTCACGGCATCCCCTCGCATGTCACCCTGCTGCCGCCGACCGAGGTGGACGAGGCCGACCTGCCGGCGGTGGACGCCCATCTGCGAGGGGTCGCGGCGGCCGGGCGGCCGTTCCCGATGCGGCTGTCCGGGACCGGTACCTTCCGGCCGCTGTCGCCGGTCGTCTACGTGTGCGTCGTCCAAGGCGCCGAGGACTGCTCCTGGCTGCAGGAGCGAGTCCGCGACTCCTCCGGGCCGGTGCCGCGGGAGCTGCAGTTCCCGTACCACCCGCACGTCACGGTCGCGCACGGCATCGACGAGGCGGCGATGGACCGCGCCTTCGCGGAGCTGGCCGGGTTCGAGGCCGAGTGGCCGTGCACCGGGTTCGCGCTGCACGAGCAGGGCGCCGACGGTGTGTGGCGCAAGCTCCGGGAGTACCCGTTCGGCGGATCCGTGGTGCCGCCGCAGGCGGGCCACATGGACCGCGGCACGATCGCCCGCCGGTAGCGGCCGCCTCCTCAGAGGGGCAGTCTGCGGAACACCGTCCGCGGCGCGTACCGCAGCACCGCCATCACCAGGCGCAGGAAGCCCGGCACCCACACCGTCGCCGAGCGGCGGCGCAGGCCCAGTTCGACGGCCGTGGCGACCGCCTCGGGGGTGGTGGCGAAGGGCGCCCGGGGCAGGCCCGCCGTCCTGCGCGTGACGACGAAGCCGGGGCGTACGACCATGACGTGCACGCCGGTGCCGTACAGCGCGTCGCCGAGGCCCTGCGCAAAGGTGTCGAGCCCGGCCTTGCTGGAGCCGTAGATGAAGTCCACCCGGCGGGCGCGCTCGCCGGCGATCGAGGAGAGGACCACCAGCGAGCCGTGGCCCTGGGTCTGCAGCGCGCGGGCCGCCACCAGGCCCGCCGACACGGCTCCGGTGTAGTTGGTCTGCGCGACCTGGACGGCGCGCAGCGGGTCGCGCTCGTCGTGGGCCTGGTCGCCGAGGATGCCGAAGGCCAGCAGCACCAGATCGATGTCGCCCTCGGCGAACACCTTGCCCAGGACCGGCTCGTGGGACTCGGGGTCGAGGGCGTCGAAGGCGAAGGTGCGGACGTCGGCGCCGAGCGCGCGCAGGCTCTCGGCCGCCTGCTCCAGACCGGGCGAGGGGCGACCCGCCAGCCGGACGGTCCGGGCGCCGCGGGCGATCAGGCGGCGCACGGTGGCGAGCGCGATCTCGGAGGTGCCGCCGAGGACGAGCAGGGACCGGGGGAGGGGTTCGAGGTCGGCCATGCCGGTGACCGTATCGCCCCTTTATGGGCGAGTGACCGCAGAACATAACTCCGCTCGGCGCAACGGGTGATTAATGGGATGTCACTCAATAGTGTCGCCGTCACCCGCACATCGGGTCTCGGTGGCGCGGGCAGAGACGCAGCATGGACTGGCTGAAGAAGCTCCCCGGGATCGGGCCGATCGTCACCCGTCTGATGACCACGCACGCCTGGCGTTCCTACGAGCGCCTGGACCGGGTGAAGTGGACGAGGCTGGCCGCCGCGATGACCTTCGTCAGCTTCGTCGCACTGTTCCCGCTGCTGACGCTGGCCGCCACCGTCGCCGCCGCCACGCTCAGCCAGTCGCAGCAGCGGAACCTGCAGAACAAGATCGCCGAGCAGATCCCCGGCATCTCCGACCAGCTCGACATCAACTCCCTGGTGGAGAACGCCGGCACCGTCGGGGTGATCGCCGGTGCCCTGCTGCTGTTCACCGGCATGGGCTGGGTCGGCCAGGTGCGCGACTGCCTGCGCGCGGTGTGGGAGCTGCCCGACAGCGAGGAGAACCCGTTCCTCGCCAAGGCCAAGGACGCGGGCATCCTGGTCGGTCTCGGCGGCGCGGTCGTCGCCACCCTCGCCATCTCCACCGTGGCCTCGGCGATGGTGGGCCGGCTCAGCGACAGCCTCGGCCTCGACCGGGCCGGCTGGGGGCATGTGCTGCTGCAGATCATCGCGTTCGCCGTGGCCGTGCTCGCCGACTTCCTGCTGCTGCTCTACGTGCTGACCCTGCTGCCCGGCACCGAACCCCCGCGCCGCCGGCTGCTCGTGGCCGCGCTGACCGGGGCGGTCGGCTTCGAACTGCTGAAGCTGCTGCTCAGCGGCTACATCCAGGGAGTCGCCTCGAAGAGCATGTACGGCGCGTTCGGCGTTCCCGTGGCCCTGCTGCTGTGGATCAACTTCACCGCGAAGCTCGTCCTGTTCTGCGCCTCCTGGACCGCGACGCCGAGCAAGGACGCCGAGATCACGAACGCGTCCGACGGCGCATCAGATCCGGCAGCGGCCAACGGCGATTGATCAGGAACACCCCGCCCCCGAGCAGCACCAGCAGCCCGCCGGCGACGGCCAGGGCGGTTCCGACGCCGGTGGAGCCGATCCTCCCCGAGGCGCTCGCCGCCGGCCGCGTGCCGGACCCGCCGGTCCGGTGCGCCGGGCCGGCGGAGGAGGTGGCGCCCGGCTGGGACGTGGACTGCGCGCCCTTCGGCGGCACCAGCTCGCCCACCGGCTCCACCTTGCCGGCCGCCCGGAAGCCCCAGTCGAACAGCTTCGCGGCCTCCTTGTAGACCTCGTTGTGCTCGTGCTTCTCCGGGTTCATCACCGTGACCAGCAGCACCTTGCCGTCGCGTTCGGCGACACCGGTGAAGGTGGCGCCCGCGTCGGTGGTGTTGCCGTTCTTCACCCCGGCGATGCCCTGGTAGACGGGCACGTCCGTGTCGCCGCTCAGCAGCCGGTTGGTGTTGCGGATCTCGCCGGACTCGAACTTCGCCGACACGGTGGAGCAGTACTCGCGGAAGTCCTTCTTCTGCAGCCCGGAGCGGGCGAACAGCGTCAGGTCGTACGCCGACGAACGCTGCCTGGGCGCGTCGTACCCGTCCGGGCTGACCACGTGGGTGTCCAGGGCCTGCAGCTCGTCCGCGTGGTCCTGCATGTCCTGGACGGTCCGGTCCACCCCGCCGTTCATCGCGGAGAGCACGTGCACGGCGTCGTTGCCCGAGCGCAGGAAGACCCCGAGCCACAGGTCGTGCACGGAGTAGGTGTGGCTCTCCTTTATCCCGACCACGCTCGAACCGGCGCCCATGCCCGCGAGGTCGGACGGGACCACCTTGTGTTCCATGGTCTTCGGGAACCGGGGCAGCAGGGTGTCCGCGAACAGCATCTTCAGGGTGCTCGCCGGAGGCAGCGGCCAGTGCGCGTCGTGCGCGGCGAGGATCTCGCCGGACTCCGCGTCGGAGACGATCCAGGACCGTGCGGTGAGGTCCTTGGGAAGCACGGGCACCCCGGCCGCGAGGTTCACCTGGGTCCCGGGCTGACCGAGCCGGGCGCCGCCCACCCGCGACATGACCGCCGGGGGAGTGGCCGACGGGCTCGTGGAGGGCGTCGGGGCCGCGAGCGCCGCGGGAGCGGTGGCGGAAAGGGACAGCAACGTGGCGGAGGTGACCAGCAGGGATCGCCTGAAGGTCTTCTTCGGTGCGGGCACGGTCGGAAACGTACCTGCCATGGACACCGAAGTCCCGCCCGGCACCCCACCCCGGCCACGGAACGGGAGCCCGCACAGCGATACTGAACGCATGCCGTGCTCATCCGGGGGACAACCCCCGGACCCCCGGCCGGTCGCCCGGCCCCGGCATCGTGTCGAAAGGTCAGTCTCCGTGAAACTCAGCCGCCCGGTCTCCTGGTTCCTGCTCGCCTTCGGGGTGTGGAGCTGGGTCATCTGGATCACTTTCGTCAAGAACCTGGTCGAGGACGGCAGCGGACTCGCCTTCGACGACGGCCACCCGACCGCGTACTTCTGGGTGCATCTGCTGCTGGCGATCGTCTCCTTCGTATTGGGGACGGTCATCGGGCTCATCGGGTTGCGCGGACTGCGCGCACTGCGCCCGAAGTCATAGCGGGAGACACTGCAGCGTGGTCATCGTCTTCGTCCTCCTCGCGGCGGCCGTCCTGGCCGTGCTGGTGCTCGGGCACTGGTACGTGTGGCGCCGTCTGGTCCGCGACACCACCCGCGGCCCGGGCCCGGCCCGCCGCGCCGGCACGGCGGTGTTCGTCGCCGGCCCGCTGCTGATGGTCGGCGCCCTGGTCGCCGAACGCTCCGGCGCCCCCTTCTGGCTCCAGCGCACCCTCGCCTGGCCCGGCTTCCTGTGGATGGCGCTGGCGCTGTACCTGCTGGTGGCGGTGGTGGCCGGCGAGGTCGTACGGCCGCTGCTGGGACGGCTCCTGGCACGCCGGGCGCGGACCGCCGAGACCCTCGCACGGGAGCCGGAGACCGTGCCGGCGGCAGCGCGGCCGGTGCCGGAGGGGCCGGAGCCCGCCGGGCAGGACGAGCCGGAGTCCGCCGAGGAGGCGCCGCGCGGCACGAGCGCCCCTTCCCGGCGGCTGTTCGTCTCCCGGGTCGTGGGCGGGGCCGCCGTGGCCGCCGCCGTCGGAACCGTCGGTCACGGCACCCACGGTGTGCTGCGCGGGCCGCGGGTCAAGCGCGTCACCGTGCCGCTCGCCCGGCTGCCGCGCGCCGCGCACGGGTTCCGGATCGCCGTCGTCAGCGACATCCACCTCGGGCCCGTCCTCGGCCGCGGCTTCGCGCAGCGGGTCGTCGACACCGTGAACGCCACCCGGCCCGACCTGATCGCGGTCGTCGGCGACCTGGTGGACGGCAGCGTGAAGGACCTCGGCCCGGCCGCCGCGCCGCTGGCCCAACTCAGCGCGCGGCACGGGGCGTACTTCGTCACCGGCAACCACGAGTACTTCTCCGGCGCCGAGCAGTGGGTCGCCGAGGTGCGCACCCTCGGCCTGCACCCGCTGGAGAACGCCCGCACCGAACTTCCATACTTCGACCTGGCCGGGGTGAACGACCTCCAGGGCGAGAGCGAGGGCCGGGGCCCGGACTTCGAGAAGGCGCTCGGGGACCGGGACCCGGCCCGCGCCTGTGTGCTGCTCGCCCACCAGCCGGTGCAGATCCACGAGGCGGTCCGGCACGGCGTGGACCTCCAGCTCTCCGGCCACACCCACGGCGGCCAGCTCTGGCCCGGCAATCTGATCGCGGCCGCCGCCAACCCCACCGTGGCCGGTCTCGAACGCTACGGCGACACGCAGTTGTACGTCAGCAGGGGCGCCGGCGCCTGGGGACCGCCCACCCGGGTCGACGCGCCCTCGGACGTGACGGTGATCGAGCTGGCCGCCACGCGCGCCTGACCGGGCCGCGGTCGCACTTGGCGGAAACCGCTTCCACCTCCCTGTGAAGGGGCTGTGAAATTCGGCGGAAACAACGCCTCGGTAAGTTCTCCCTCATTCGGGCCGAAAGCTCTTCCCCCCGCTGAAACAGGTGTGATTAGGTGAGCCGCGCCACTAGGGGAGTGGCCGTTTTTTTTGTGCTGGGCCAGGGGTAGGGCCCTGGCAGGCCTGGGAGGGGCACCACCATGCGATCTGTTCGCATGCGTATTCTCGTGACGCTGCTCGTACTCGCGGTCGTGGGAATCGGCGGCTGGCAGTTGCTGCCGTCGCAGGACGACAAGAACCGGACGATCACCGTCGGCACGACCGACGCGGTCACCTCACTCGACCCGGCCGGCGCCTACGACGCCGGATCCTGGGCCCTGTTCAGCAATGTCTTCCAGACCCTGCTGACCTTCGAGCCGGGCGGGGCCAAGCCCGTCCCCGACGCGGCGAAGAGCTGCGCCTTCGAGGGCGGCGGGCTGAAGACGTACCGGTGCTCGCTGCGTGACGACATCACCTTCCCGAGCGGGCGCGAGCTCACCGCCGCGGACGTGAAGTACTCCTTCGAGCGGGTCAAGAGGATCAACTCGGACGTCGGTCCGGCGTCCCTGTTCTCCACCCTCGGCTCGGTGACCGCCGACAGCGCTGGCACCGTCACCTTCCACCTGTCGTCCCCGGACGCCACCTTCCCGCTGAAGGTCGCCACCGGCGCCGGCTCCATCGTGGACAAGGACACGTACCCGGCCAAGGCCCTGCGCACCGACACCGGTGTCGACGGCACCGGCCCGTACACGCTGACCTCGTACACCAAGGACCAGAAGGCCGTCCTCGCGCCCTACGGGCAGTACCAGGGCTACCTCGGCGGCACCGGCCGCCCCATCGAGCTGCGCTACTACGCCAACTCCCAGAAGCTGCAGAGCGCCTGGGAGCACAAGCAGCTCGACGTCGCCACCCGGACGCTGCCGCCGCAGGTCCTGTCCGAGCTGAACCCGAGCGACCCCACCCAGCGCGTCACCGAGTCGGACAGCTCCGAGACCCGCAACCTCTACCTCAACACCCGCGCGAAGTCCCCGCTGCACGACGCGCGGGTGCGCCGCGCCATGGCCTGGCTGGTCAACCGCGAGCAACTGGCCGCCAAGGTGTACGACGGCACCGTCGACCCGCTGTACTCGCTGATCCCGACCGGCATCATCGGCCACACCACGTCCTTCTTCGACACCTACCCGACGCAGAGCACCGCGAAGGCGCGGGAGCTGCTCACCCAGGCCGGGGTGACCCTGCCGGTGCGCTTCACCCTCGGCTACGGCAAGGGCCGGGGCGCGGGCGCGGAGGAGGCGGCGGAGCTGAAGCGGCAGCTCGAGAAGGGCGGCCTGTTCAAGGTGGACGTCCGGGGCTACGAGTGGACCGACTTCCAGAAGCGCTGGGCCGCCGGGAAGATGGACGCCTGGGCGGTCGGCTGGGTGGCCGACTACCCCGACCCGGACACCTTCGGCTCCCCGCTGGTCGGCACCGGCTCCACCATGAGCACCGGCTACAGCAGCAAGGCCGTCGACGCACTCATCCGGAACAGCCAGCAGTACGCCGACCGCGCGCGGGCCTCGAACGACTTCCGCGACATCCAGGGGGACGTGGCGGCCGACGTGCCGCTGATCCCGCTGTGGCAGCGCAAGGAGTACGTGGTCAGCACCGAGGACGTCGGCGGCGGCCAGTACCTCTCGGACGGCACGGGCGTGTTCCGCCTGTGGCGCCTGCAGTGGATCTGACGCCGGGCGGGTGAGGGGTCAGTCCCCGGCCCCGTCCTCGTCCGCGCCGGCGCCCTCGCGGGCGGCCCTGGCCGCCGGGTCCGGCAGCGCCCTCGTCATCCCCGGCAGGAAGTCCGTGAACAGCTCGTGGACCTCCAGGACCAGGGGGCGCAGCACCCGGAACCTGGCCAGGGCCACCCCGCGGGCGGTCAGCCGTGCGCCGCGCCGCGCCAGCCGGTAGCTGCGCTCGCGGCCCTCGGTCCGGTCGAAGACCCAGTACAGGACGAGACCCATCTGGGACAGCCACATCAGCTCCGGCAGCACGTCCCGCAGTTCGGGCGCCACCTTGGACTTCGAGCCGGCCAGCAGCTCCCGGTGGACGCTGATGGCCTGCTCCCGCGCGTGCTCGCTCTCCGGGGAGAACGGGCTGAGCGGGCTGTCGGGGTCGGCGGCGTTCTTGAAGAACTGGACCGCGAACTCGTGGTAGGGCCTGGCGATGTCCAGCCACGCGGTCAGCACGCCCGCGAGCCGGGCCTCCAGATCGGTCTCCCGGTCCAGGACCTCCCGGACCGCCACCTGGTGCTCGGCGGCGATCCGGTCGTAGAAGCCCTGGATCAGGTGCTCCTTGCCCGCGAAGTAGTAGTAGGCGTTGCCGACGGAGACGCCGGCCTCCTTGGCGATGGCCCGCATGGTCGTCTTGTCGTAGCCGCGCTCCTGGAAGAGCCGCATCGCGGTCTCCAGGATGAGCGCGCGGGTCTGCTCGGACTTGGTCTGGGGGCCGGCCGCTTCGGGGCCTTCGTTCTTCGCGGGCACGGCATGAGCCTAACCAGTCGGGCAGGCGCCGCCGGAACAGGTCGGCGGGTTGTAGGTCCAGCCCGCGCGCGGGTCGTACGACCATCCGTCGGCCCGCGGGTAGGCCTGCCCGCCCCACTGCGCGCCCCGCCACTTGGCGGCCGCCAGCACCGCGCCCCGGGCCAGCCTGGCCCCGGCCGGGGTGCTCAGCCGGTGGGCGAGCGGGCGGTGTTCGCGCAGGGCCCACAGGACGACGATCCAGGCGCGGGAGGCCTGGTACACCTGCCCGGAGTCGCCGATCACGGTGACCTCCTCCAGGGTGGCGGCGTGGTCGAGTCCCGGGTAGCGCCGGCGGGCCTCGTCCGAGCCGGCCGGGACCAGCTCCAGCGGCACCAGCTTCGGCTGCCGTACGAGCCAGTCGCGCAGGTGCGTGCACAGGGCGCACTCGGCGTCGTAGAGGACGGTGAGCCCGCGGACCGGGACGGACCCGGCGTCCCGGTCCCGCGCGGAGGTCACCGCGCTCACGCCCCCGCCGTCGGCGGGACCCAGGCCTGCGGGGCCACCGGGGGCTGCTGCTCCCGCTCCATCAGCCCGCGCCGCCGGATCCTGTTGAGCACGTACACGTTGCCCAGGTGCATCACACCGAGCACCAGAAGCACCACGCCGAGCTTGGCCGACAGGGCCTCGAAGATGCCCCGGGTGTCGTCTATGTCGCCGCTGTCGTTCAGGTACAGCGCCACGAAGCCCAGGTTGACGAGGTAGAAGCCGACCACCAGGAGGTGGTTGACGGCGTCGGCGAGCTTCTCGTTGCCGCGCAGCACGTCGGACAGGAAGACCCGGCCGTTGCGGCTGAGCGTGCGGGCCACCCAGACGGTCAGCGCGATGCTGACCACCAGGTAGATGACGTAGGCGATGACGGTGCGGTCCATGCCCCACCCCTTCTTGAACGCGTTCAAAACGCTGACAGAGATGACTCTAGCCCTGCTTTTGAACATGTTCAACTCAAGGGCGCGGCGGATCGCGCCGGCTGCGCGCGTCAGCTCCGGCGGCCCAGCTCCGGGCGCTTGCTGTAGTCGGTGAACCCGAGGACGTTCCCCCAGGGGTCGGCGATCTCGACGGTCCAGCCGGTGGCCCCCGGGAAGGGCTCGTCCAGCGACACGATCCCCGTGGCGGCCAGCTCCCGCGCCGCCGCCCGCGCGTCCGGCACCTCGAGCCACAGCCGCGGCGAGGGCCACGGCGGCGGCCGGTGCCCCAGTGCCTCCTCGGCGCGCAGCAGGATCCCGGGCACCTCGCCGCCGACCTTCAGCAGGGCGATCCCGGCCTCGTCGAGCCGGAACCCTACGGTGAACCCGGCCCGCTCGTAGAAGTCGACGGCCTCGCCGAGGTCGCCGACGGGAAACAGCGCGTTGTCGAACCCGAGCAGTTCGTACGACCCTTTGTCTGACATGTCGTCACATTAGGGCTCAAACCCGACCATACGCGAGAAGCCCCACCGGAGCGGATCCGGCGGGGCTCGTTCTCCGCACGCCCGAGGGCCCCGCTCCCAGTGGGAACGGGGCCCTCGGAGGGGTACTGCGGACGACCTCAGTAGCGGCGCGTGATCAGCGCGCGCTTGACTTCCTGGATCGCCTTGGTGACCTCGATACCGCGCGGGCAGGCGTCCGTGCAGTTGAAGGTCGTGCGGCAGCGCCACACGCCGTCGCGGTCGTTGAGGATCTCCAGGCGCTGCTCGCCCGCCTCGTCACGGCTGTCGAAGATGAAGCGGTGGGCGTTCACGATCGCGGCCGGGCCGAAGTACTGGCCGTCGTTCCAGAACACCGGGCAGGACGACGTGCACGCGGCGCAGAGGATGCACTTCGTGGTGTCGTCGAAGCGCTCGCGGTCCTCGGCGGACTGCAGACGCTCGCGCGTCGGCTCGTTCGTGTCCTTCGTGACGAGGAAGGGCATGACGTCCCGGTACGCCTGGAAGAACGGCTCCATGTCCACGACCAGGTCCTTCAGGACCGTGAGGCCCTTGATGGGCTCGACCGTGATCGGCTTCTCGGGGTTGATGTCCTTGATCAGCGTCTTGCACGCCAGGCGGTTCTTGCCGTTGATCCGCATGGCGTCGGAGCCGCAGATGCCGTGGGCGCAGGAACGGCGGAAGGTCAGGGTGCCGTCGATGTCCCACTTGATCTTGTGCAGACCGTCGAGGACGCGCTCCTTGGGGTCGATCTCCAGCTGGAAGTCTTCCCAGGTCGCCTCCGCCGAGACCTCCGGGTTGAAGCGGCGGATCCGGAAGGTGACGGTGATGTAGGGGGAGTCGGCGAAGCCGGGCTCGGGCTGGCCGGCCGCGTCCGCCTTGTCCAGAACAGGGGTAGCCATCAGTACTTACGCTCCATCGGCTGGTAGCGGGTCTGGACGACCGGCTTGTAGTCGAGACGGACGGTTTCGGAGCCGTCCGCGCCGACCTCGCGGTACGCCATGGTGTGCCGCATGAAGTTGACGTCGTCGCGGTTGGGGTAGTCCTCGCGGTAGTGACCGCCGCGGGACTCCTTGCGGGCGAGCGCGGAGACCGCCATGACCTCGGCCAGCTCGAGCAGGTTGCCCAGCTCGATCGCCTCGAGGAGGTCGGTGTTGAACCGCTTGCCCTTGTCCTGGATCGCCACGTTCCTGTAGCGCTCGCGCAGCTCGGCGATCTTCTCGACGGCCGTCTTGATCGTCTGCTCGGTGCGGAACACCATGACGTTGGCGTCCATGGTCTCCTGCAGCTCACGGCGGATGGTGGCCACCCGCTCGCTGCCGGTGGAGTTGCGCAGCCGCTCGATCTGCTCGACGACGAGCGACTCCGGGTTCTCCGGCAGCTCGACGAAGTCGACCTTCGCCGAGTACTCGGCGGCGGCGATGCCCGCGCGGCGGCCGAACACGTTGATGTCCAGCAGCGAGTTGGTGCCCAGGCGGTTGGCGCCGTGCACCGACACGCAGGCCACCTCGCCGGCCGCGTACAGGCCCGGGACGACGGTGGTGTTGTCCGCCAGGACCTCGCCCTGGACGTTCGTCGGGATGCCGCCCATGGCGTAGTGCGCGGTCGGCTGGATCGGGATCGGGTCCGTGTAGGGCTCGATGCCGAGGTACGTCCGCGCGAACTCGGTGATGTCCGGGAGCTTGGCGTCGAGCTGCTCCGGCGGCAGGTGGGTGAGGTCCAGGTAGACGTGGTCGCCCTCGGGACCGCAGCCGCGGCCCTCACGGATCTCCGTGTAGATGGAGCGGGAGACGACGTCACGGGACGCGAGGTCCTTCATGACCGGCGCGTACTTCTCCATGAAGCGCTCGCCGTCCTTGTTGCGGAGGATGCCGCCCTCGCCGCGCGCGCCCTCGGTGAGGAGGATGCCCATGCGCCAGATGCCGGTCGGGTGGAACTGGAAGAACTCCATGTCCTCCAGCGGCAGGCCCCGGCGGTAGACGGCGGCCTGGCCGTCACCGGTGAGGGTGTGCGCGTTGGAGGTCACCCGGAAGAACTTGCCGGTGCCGCCGGAGGCGTAGATCACGGCCTTCGCCTGGAAGAGGTGGATCTCGCCGGTGGCCAGCTCGTACGCCACCACGCCGGCCGACTTCTTGACGCCGTCGACCTCGGTGATGAGCTGGTCCAGGACGTAGAACTCGTTGAAGAACTCCACGCCCTCCTTGACGCAGTTCTGGTACAGCGTCTGGAGGATCATGTGGCCGGTGCGGTCCGCGGCGTAGCAGGACCGGCGGACCGGGGCCTCGCCGTGGTTGCGGGAGTGACCGCCGAAGCGGCGCTGGTCGATCGTCCCGTCGGGCGTCCGGTTGAACGGCAGGCCCATCTTCTCCAGGTCGAGGACGGCGTCGATGGCCTCCTTCGCCAGGATCTCAGCGGCGTCCTGGTCGACCAGGTAGTCACCGCCCTTGACCGTGTCGAAGGTGTGCCACTCCCAGTTGTCCTCCTCCACGTTGGCCAGCGCGGCGGCCATGCCGCCCTGCGCGGCGCCCGTGTGGGAGCGGGTGGGGTAGAGCTTGGTCAGGACCGCGGTGCGGCTGCGCTTCGTCGACTCGATGGCCGCGCGCATGCCGGCGCCGCCGGCGCCGACGATGACTGTGTCGTACTTGTGGATCTTCATGTTTCTCGCAGCCCCGTGCCTAGCGGATGTTCGGGTCGAAGGTGAAGATCACCAGCGTGCCGAGCAGGATGGTGAACACCGTGGCGGTGTAGAGCAGAGCCTTCAGCCACAGCCGGGTGTTCGCGCGCTCGGCGTAGTCGTTGATGACCGTGCGCAGGCCGTTGGCGCCGTGCAGCATCGCGAGCCACAGCATCAGCAGGTCCCAGACCTGCCAGAACGGGGACGCCCAGCGGCCGGCCACGAAGGCGAAGCCGATCTTGGAGACGCCGCCGTCCAGGACGAGCTGGATCAGCAGGTGGCCGATGACCAGGACGACCAGCACGATGCCGGACAGGCGCATGAACAGCCAGGCGGCCAGCTCGAAGTTGCCCCGGGTGGACTTGGGGCTCTTCTTGGTCCGCCTGCGCGGCGCCTCGATCAGCGGGGCCGGGTTGTCGACGGAGTACACGGGGGCGCCCTCGACGGGGCCGACTCCGGACGCGGGGGTTTCAGTCGTGGACATGAGTGTCAGCTCCCGAACAGGGCACGAACGGCGTGGCCGAGGACCGGGTAGAGCGCGCCGATCATCAGGACGATCCAGACGCCCATCACGGTCCAGAACATCTGCTTCTGGTAGCGCGGGCCCTTCGACCAGAAGTCGACGGCGATGACGCGCAGGCCGTTGAGCGCGTGGAAGAGGATGGCGGCGACGAGGCCGTACTCCAGCAGCGCGACGATAGGCGTCTTGTAGGTCGCCACGACCTTGTCGTAGGCCTCGGGGGAGACACGGACGAGTGCGGTGTCCAGCACATGCACGAACAGGAAGAAGAAGATGAGGACGCCGGTGACTCGGTGAGCCACCCAGGACCACATTCCTTCCCGTCCGCGGTACAGCGTTCCAGCCGGCACGGAAGAACCCTCCGGGAGCGGGGACTAGGGCCGCGCCGGCTTCACGGTCGGTCGGGCCCGGCCGGGTACGGTCCACCGGCCCTCAGCATCGTATCCATGTGGCGCGGCGTGGCTTACGGGGGGCCTACTTGTGTGATCAAAGTGGCACCGGACGGGCTAGGGGTGCGGCATTCGGGTGGTGGTTGCGGTCATATCCCGGAAGCGGGCGTGTTGTGGCTGGTCGCGCCGCTCGGCGGGCGGGGCGCCGGGCCCGCCAGGTACGTCGCCAGCCGGTGCTTCGCCAGGCGCCGCAGCTCCTCCGCGGCCACGACCCGCTCCTCCTCCGGATCGTTCGCCAATCGTGACCGGATGCCCTCCAGGATGCGGTCGATGACCTCGTACACCGGGGTGTCGCCCAGATAGATGACGAACGTGTGTCCGAATTTCGCCTCGTAGGCCGCGTGTGCCGCGCTCAGCGCCATGTGCGCCGCCTGGTAGGTGTCCTCCGGCAGCTCGGGCAGCGGCTCGCCCGCCAGGGCCCTGGCGAGATCGGCGGCGGGCAGGTCGTACGTCGCCTCGTCCGCCGCCGCCAGCAGGGCGTCCAGGTCGGGGTAGGGGCGGTGCTCGGCGATGCGCCTTGACCAGCGCGGATTGCGCAGGCAGCGCAACAGCATCGCGCCCGTCTCGTCGGCGGGGGCGGCGTTGAAGGCGTCCAGCGGCGTAGGGAGGTACGGGAGACGGTGCGCAGGCAGCGTGGGTCCTCGCGTCACATGTGGTGTGGCAGGGGATCTTGTGAAGGCTGTGTCGCTACGTTATCGAGAGTGGTCACACTGTGTCCGACGGGTATCTGAATTTCACCCGTACGGAAGAGTTTCGGAACACCTCGATGACGAGTGACGGGCCGATCGGTCGTACGTTGGCTGAGTGACCCAGCACAGGCGCCGGGCGTCGGCGCAGCAGGTGAGGCGGAAGCGGGCGGTGGTCACCGTGGCTTTCGCGGGGACCGTCGCGCTCGGTGTGGGCGTCGGCATGTGGGCCTCGGCGGACAGCGGCGGAAGACCGGCCGAGGACGTGGCGCAGGCCCCGTCGGGCCGGGCTCCGGCCAGTCCGTCGCCCAGCCGCTCCTATCCGCTCTCCCAGGCGCCGCGCACCATACCGGCGGTCAGCTCCCACACCGCGGCGCACGGCCCCGGCTGGCGCCCGAAGAAGGGCGAGCGGGTGGTCGTGAGCGATCCGTCGCTGGCCGACGAGGGCCGGCTGACGGCCGGTGAGCTGGGGCTGACCTACGCCGGGGAGAAGAACGACAAGCGGGCCGGGGACGTCCGGCTCGCGCTGGGCAAGCGCGGCGGCAACCCGGAGTCGTACACCATGACCGTCCGTGACGGCCGGGTCGACATCAACGGGCCGGCCGAGAGCGGCGTGTTCTACGGCACCCGCACCCTCAAGCAGGAGGTCCACGGCGGCGGCACGGCACCGGAGGGCGTCGTGCGCGACCAGCCCGCGAAGCCGGTGCGCGGCTTCAACCTGGACATCGCCCGCAAGCCGTACAGCGCGTCCTGGATCGAGGACCGGATACGTGAGCTGGGCGACCTGAAGTTCAACGAGCTGGGACTGCACTTCTCCGACGACCAGGCCTTCCGGATCGAGTCCAGCAGCCATCCCGAGATCGTATCCAAGGACCATCTGACCAAGGCACAGGTCAAGCGGATCGTGGACCTGGCGAAGGGCCGGCACATCACGGTCGTGCCCGAGATCGACTCACCGGGCCACCTCGGCGCGGTCATCGCCGCCCACCCCGACCTGCAACTGCGCAATGCCAACGGGGTCCCCACGCGGGGCGCGATCGACATCTCCAAGGCCGGCTCCGCGAAGATCGTCGACGACCTGCTGAACGAGTACGCCGGGGTCTTCCCGGGCAACCAGTGGCACCTCGGCGGCGACGAGTACCAGGCGCTGGTGGTGTCGGACCCGCAGGCCTCCTACCCGCAGCTCGCGGCCGCCGCCCGGCAGAAGTACGGCTCCGGCGCCACCGTCGCCGACCTCGCCACCGGCTGGCTCAACGACCGCGCCGCCACCGTCCGGGCCCACCACCGGACCACGCGGGCCTGGAACGACGGCTTCTTCCGGAACACCTCCGTGCGGCCCGCGAAGGACCTCCAGGTCGCCTACTGGACCGGCAAGGAGATCGGCGCCCGGCAGCCGGTGGAGTACCTGCGCGACGGCCGCAAGGTCCTCAACTACAACGACGAGTTCATGTACTACGTCCTCGGCCAGCCGCAGACCTTCGTCTACCCGACCGGGCAGCGGATCTACGAGCAGTGGAACCCGCGTGTGCTGCGCGGCACCACCGCCGTGCCGTCGAGCTACGACGGGCAGATCCCGGGCGGCTCGTTCGCCGTGTGGAGCGACATCCCGAGCGCCCAGACCGAGGCGCAGGTCGCCGCCGGCATCCGGATGCCGCTCAGGGCCACCGTGCAGAAGCTGTGGGACCCGGGGAAGCCGGCGCTGTCCTGGGCCGAGTTCAAGGCGCTGGCGGACCGGCTGGGCTGAGCGCCCGCCGGGCACGGTATCTTCCGCGTGCCGCATCACAGGGGACACGGGGGGTCTCGATCATGTCCGAAGCACGCCTGCGCTCACCACTGGGCCTCGGCCGCGCCACCGTCGCGCTGCTCGGGCTGGTCGTCGCCGCCGACCTGTTCGCCATGTGGACCGGCGTGCTCGAGATCCGCGTCGCCGGCGACATCCTGAACGGGATCAACGACGATGCCGCGCTCCGCCGCGGCGAGCGGTCCCATCTCCTCCACGAGGCGTCCGGTGTCGCCCAGACCCTCGCCCTGCTCGCGACGGCGGCCGTGTTCCTGTGCTGGTTCCACCGCGTCCGGGTCAACGCGGAGGTCTTCGACCCCGCCCGGCACAGCAAGGCGCGCGGCTGGGCGGTCTGGGGCTGGTTCTGCCCGGTCGTGAACCTGTGGTTCCCGCGCCGCGTCGCCCTCGACGTCTGGGACGCCGGCGCCCGCTGGGCCGACCGGCCCGGCCACGGCCTGGTCAACTCCTGGTGGACGCTGTGGATCGTCTCGCTCCTCGCCGACCGGGCGACGGAGTGGCGGTACGACACCGCCCGGGGCGCGGTGGGCTGGCGCGAGGCCCTCCGCCTGATGCTGGTCTCCGACGCCCTCGACGCCGCGGCCGCCGTCCTCGCCGTGCTGGTGGTCCTCAGGGTGACCCGGATGCAGCGGGAGAGGGCTCTCGCCGGTCCCGTCTTCGTCACGGCTCTTGGCTGAAAAGCTTCGGCTGTGACACCCTCGGGCCGTTGCACGCAGTAAGGGGAAGTGCGGGCTCCGTAAAGGCGGCGCCCTGGCGAGGGAGGCTTCCATGAGCCTGGTGGAACTGATCGCGCAAGCCGGCGAACGGGGGCTGGCCGTGAGCGGGCTGGCTTGTTTGGACCGGTGCGTTCCCCTGCTGGGCGGTGACGACGAGGTGCTGCGCCCGCTGTGGGCGAGCGTCGCCGAGGGCTCGGACTGGGCCGGCGGCCTGGAGAAGGCGCGCGGCGCGCTCGGCCCGGAGGACTCCGACGAGGACGAGGCCGCGCGGCTCGCCCACCGCATGCTGGACGAGGCCCCGGCCGACCGCACCCCCGAGGCGGTACGGGCCTGGGCGGACGCCTGCTCCGTCGCCTCCCTGCGGATCCACCGGCTCCTCGACCCGGCCGCCGACGGCCCGGACGACACCGGCGACGTGGAGGCCGGCCGCACCGGCGACGCCGAGGGACTGCCCCCGCTCGTCGCCGCCGAACTGCGCCGCCAGACCGTCGTCCTGGAACTCCTCGCCGAGCACGGCACCAACGGCCTGCGCCGGGCCCTGGACGTGTCGGTCGAGGGCCGCCGGGTCCTGAGCGCCGTGGTGTCCCGACGGGCCCGCGGCCGCGGCTGACCGGCCCGCACCGGACCGGCGCCCGCCGGCCTCCGGCCGAACCGCCGCATAGGGGACGGACGCACGGTAAACCCCGCCGCTGGGCGAGTCCTGTGTCCGTCCTGCGGTGGCGGTGGGGCGGTCCTGCGCCGTTTGCGGGAACCCGCCGGATCGCTGTGACGGATGCCCCGCGGGGCCCGCTCTTCCCTATGTGACAGCGCACTACGTGACAGCACAGCAGGAGACCCGGCCGCACGCCGCGGCCAAGCCCGCACGCTGGGCCGCGGACACGGTGGCGGCCATGCGCGAGGGCGCGCGGCTCAGGCTCGACTACTCGGTGCAGAGCCTGTGGCGGGTGGACCGGATGATCGACGGCATCCGCCGTGAGGGGCCGCCGTACCCGGCGGTCGAGCACGCGTTGCGCGGCTTCGGCGCCTACGCCGGCGAGGTCGTCGTCCGCCGGACCGGCGCCGAGTGGTGGTCGTCCGGCGGCGAGCACTGGATCCGCACGCCCGACGGCCGCCTGTGGGACCCCCTCGACGAGGCCCGCCGCGCCTACGCCGGCCACGGCTCACTGCGTCTGCTGTGCCGGGACGCCACGAGCGGACCGGCCGGCTGACACCGGAGCACGGGGCCGCGGACCGGCCCCGGACGCGCACCGGCCGGGACCCGCCGCGAGGCGGAATCCCGGCCGGCGCGCCGCACGGGTGCTACGGCGTCAGCGTCACGCCCAGCCCGGCGCCCTCCGGGGTGCCGAGCATCGTCCTGCTCAGCACGGCCGTCTGGCTGTAGCCGAGACCCGAGCTGTTGCTCGGCAGGTACATCAGGATGCCGTTGCCGCTGTCCTCGCCCGCCACGCCGAGCGTGAGGTCGGCGCGGCCGTACCCGGACAGGTCGGTCAGGGAGACCGACGAGCCGGCCTTGTCACCGCTCTCGGTGTTGCCCGGCACGCCCGAGGTGTCCTGCGAGACCGCGACCGCGCCGGAGCCGGTGAGGCCCGAGGCGCCGCCCTTGATGAGCAGCGCCGAGCCCGCGTCGGCCTGGTTGACGCCGCCGCGCGTGATGTCCTCGCCGGGCAGACCGGTCAGGACGTCCGGGTAGCCGTCGCCGTTGTAGTCGCCGACCGAGACGGAGGCGCCCATCGCGTCACCGGACTCGTTGCCGCCGGGGACGCCCGTGGTGTCCTGGTGGACGGTGACCATGCCGGTGGTGGTGAACCCGGTCGAGGAGCCCGGCACCAGGGTGACCTGGCCGCCCGACTTGCCCCCGGACTCGCTCGTGTACGGCTGGCCGATGACGATGTCGTCGTAGCCGTTGCCGTTCACGTCGCCGGCGGCGATCGACCGGCCGCCCTTGACCGAGATGACGCCCGCCTTGGTCAGGCCCGTCGCCGAGCCGGCGAACCGCAGGACACGGCCGATGCCGCCCGCGTCCCGGTAGTTGAGGGCGACGTCGGCGTAGCCGTCCCGGTTGAAGTCGCCGGTCGCGGCGTCCAGGTAGGCGACGGAGCCGGTGGCGGTGGTCAGCGTGCCGGAGGTGGTGGCGCCGCCGGTCAGCCGGACGTTCCAGTTGCCGCCCGTGCCGGTGCCTGCCGAGAAGACGTCCGCCTTGCCGTCGGCGTTGAAGTCGCCGACCGCGACGGCGGAGCCGAGCTTGGCGCCGGTCGCCGTGACGCTGCCCGACGTGGCGTAGGAGAAACCGCTGTCGAGAGCGGGGCCGTACATGACGGTGACCGCGCCCCGGTCGGCGTGGCCGGTGGTGTCGTCCTCGCCGGGCACGCCGATCGCGAGGTCGGCGAAGCCGTCGCCGTTGACGTCGCCCCAGGCGGTGGCGGCGCCGAAGCTGTCACCGGACTCGGAGGAGCCGGGGACGCCCGGGCTGCTCTGGGTGAGCGTGAGCTTCTTCGTGGGGACCGGACCGTCCACCCCGCCCGGCACGACCGTCACCGAGTTCGCCTTCGGGGTGCCCGCCACCAGGTCGGCCAGACCGTCCCGGTCGCGGTCGGAGGTCGGCAGCGCGTGCGAGATGCCCGGGGTCTTCGCCAGGGCGGCGATCAGGGACAGCTTGCTGTAGAGGTTGTCGCCGGGGCAGGCGGTGGCGTTGGTGTCACGGTGCCCGAAGACCCGGGGCAGGGTGATGTCCTGGCCCTTGTCGATCAGGTTGCCGTCCTGGCCCTTGGGGCTGCCGGAGGTCAGCGTGACCTTGCCGGTCGGGTCGATGCCGTACATCCCGAACTTCCACGCCACGATCCGGGCGATCGAGTCGAGCGCGGCCCGGGCCGGCTTCGCCGACACGTAGTTGCCGATGTAGGAGATGCCGACCGTGTTCGTGTTGAACCCGATGTCGTGTGCGCCCACCACCGGCAGGTCCATGCCGCCGCTGCGGCCCTCGAAGATCTGGCCGCAGCGGTCGACGACGAAGTTGTAGCCGATGTCGAAGTACCCGCGGGAGAAGTGCTCCTGCTGGATCGTGCGCATCCGGGCCCGCGAGTCGGCGCAGGACACCGTGTTGTCGCTGTCGACACCGGTGTGGTGGATGACGGCGGCCTTGATCTCCGTGCCGTAGCTCGGCGTGCCGTCGTAGTCCGTGGAGGCGCCCCACTCGGCCTGCGTGATGACCGGAGGCTTGACGACCGTGGAGGGTCGCGGCTCCGGGACGGTGCTCGACGGTGACGGGGAGACCGAGTCGGACACCGACGGCGAGGCGGACGCGCCGGTGGAGTCGGACACCGACGGCGAGGGGGCCGACGTGTCCGGGGCCGACACCGAGTCACTGGGCGCCGGGGAATCCGTCGGTGACGACGGGTCGGACGGCGCCGGTGACGTGGTGTCCGCGGCGAACGCGGCCGGCTGCGGGCTGCCCGCCGGGTCCGTGCCCGGGTCGAGCAGCTTGACGTCCATCCCCGCCGGGAGCCCGGCCGTCGTGGTGCCGTCGGCGTTCACCACCCGGACCGCGACGCCGTCCGCGTCGCCCGTCCACATGGACCCCGTGCCGCCGCGTGCCTCGGCCCGCGCGCCCTCGGCGCCGTCGGCGGAGAACGGGTCGTCGGGCAGCTTCGCCCAGTCCGACCACTTCCCGGTCTCCTTCGAGCGGTAGCGGAGCTCCGGTGTGCCCTTCAGCCCGGCCCGCTCGTTGTCCCAGGTGAGCAGCGCGGCGCTGAACCGCTCGGTGTCCCTCTTGCCCAGCCCGCGGCGGCCCCCGCCCTGGTCCGCCAGCTTCACTGTGTGCACGGAGGCTTTGCGGCCCGCCCCCTTGCCGTCGTTGTGCGCACCCGGGTCCGCGACCGCGTAGGTGACGGCCCCGGCACCGCCCAGCACCACGGCGCCGAGCGTCAGCCACGCCCGTCGCTTGAGACTGAGCGGTTTGTACGCATGGGTCCTGCGAGGACTCAACTGTCCCACCCCTAGAGAATGAACACGGAGACATCACCTGCCACACAGGTGACACCTGTTTCAGCGCGCAGCCCCCGCGGAACGTCACCCTGGCCCGGCCCCGGCCCGGGCCCCGGTCGCGCGCCCGAACGGCCGCTCCCCGCACGGCGGGTCGCGGTACGGTCGGTCCGGACGGTCGCCCGGACACCCGGTGACACCAGGGGTCCGGCACGGACGAGCGGAGCGGGCGGTCGGCAGTGGGGCACATTCGCGAACTCATCGTGGGAATCGTGGTGTTCGCCTCACTCACCCCGCTCACCTCGTGCGCCGCGCCGGACGACGGCGGGGACGGGCAGGGCCGGTGTTCCGTGCGCTCCGACCCGGCGCCGATCGAGAAGCGCTTCCCCGTCTTCGGGACGCCGGAGCGGGCGCACTGGTGCGGTGTGGTCCTGAACGCCGGCGACGGACGCGTGCCCGGGCCGACGGACGTGCGGCTCGTCGGTGTCGTCGAACTCACGCCCGCGGCCTTCGCCGGGATCGTCGAGGACCTGGGGGCGGACCCGGTCGCAAAGGCTCCGCAGGGGCTGCCCGACGAGATCGTGAAGTCCCTTCCCGGCGACGCCCGATGGCGGCACAGCGACCGGCTCGACCGGTCCATCACCCAAGGGCGCTACACCGGTTCCTTCCACGTCGACACGGCACACCGCGCGGTGCTCGTGGACTGCGTCGATCCCGTCCCGCCGAAGCACTGAACGCCGCGGCTCCGGTCGCCGGGCACGATGCGCGAACGGCTCCGAAGGTTGTACGCCACCTGTGACTTTCCTGTGTGGTGATCGACACTTCCGTTACCCGTGATGTTCGCGGGGGTGCCTCCGCTTGAGCAACCGGGGGAATCCGGACCGGTGTTCTCCCACTGCCGAGCCGAGGGGGAACCGTCCCATGCGTGAAGTGTGCGAACGCCTGCCGTGCGCCGAGGAGATGCGGGCGTGCGCGGCCGCCTTCGTCACGCGGGTCACCGCCCGCAACCGGCTGCCGCTGGATTACTCCGAGCGCAGCCTGCGGCTCGTCGACTTCCTGATCGACGGACTGCGCAAGGGCGGCACCGACCGGGAACGGGTCCACGGGACGCTGCTCGGGCTCGGGGCGTACGTCGGTGAGGTGCTGGTGCGCCGCGCGGGGGCGGTGTGGGTGGACTTCGACGCCGGCCAGCGGGCGTACTTCGGGCAGCCGGCCGGCGTCCGCATGGGGGACGGCCGGGTCTGGAACCCGCTCGGCAAGGTCGTCAACCGCTTCGAGGCCGGCGGCCCCGAGGAGTCCCTGCAGACCTTCTACCTGACCCTGCACGGCCGGGCGCGCAGGGTGGCCGCCTGACGGCTTTCGGTGAAGGCGCCGCGGGACTGTGACAAATCTGTGAGCCGCGGCGCTGATGACCTTGGGGCTCGGGGACGGCCCGTGCCCGGTACGGACGAGGACGGTTCTTGGGCCAGCGAGGCGAACCCCGCCGCGTACAGGCGTACGACGGGGAACTGGGCGCCGCCGTCGCGCGGGCCCAGGACGGGGACGAGACCGCGTTCGCGGTGGCGTACCGGATGGTGCAGCCGGGTCTGCTCGGCTACCTGCGCGGTCTGGTCGGCGAGGACGCGGAGGACGTCGCCTCCGACGCCTGGCTGGAGATAGCCCGCGACCTCGGACGGTTCAAGGGCGACGGCGCCGGGTTCCGCGGCTGGACCGCGACCATCGCCCGCCACCGGGCACTGGACCACCTGCGCAGACAGCGGGTACGGCCCCGGGCGGCGACGGTGCTCGAACAGGACGTACTGGACCTGCCCGGTCCGCACAGCACGTACGACCAGGCGCTGGAGTCCCTCTCCACCCAGCGGGCCCTCGAACTGGTCCGCGCCCTGCCCCGCGACCAGGCCGAGGCCGTCCTGCTCCGGGTGGTCGTCGGCCTCGACGGCCCCTCCGTGGCGCGGGTCCTCGGCAAGCGCCCCGGCGCGGTCCGCACCGCCGCGTACCGCGGACTCAAGCGGCTCGCCCGTCAGCTCGGCGGGCCGGGCGCGGCGGACGAGGGTGTGACGGATGGCGGCCCCCGGACGCTGGGGGAGTCGAAGTGAACGCCGACGGCCGACGGCCGTATAGATCAGGCAGTAGCGGCATCGGCAGCGGAGCCGGCAGAGGCAGTGGCACGAGGCTCCCCGGGCGATCCGGCGGGCCGTACCAGGGACGGGAACAGGCATGGGTGAACGGCTGAGCGGCGAGGGGCTGCCCGCCCGCCGGCGCGGGCACCCCGCCGGTACCGTCCTGGGCACCGCGCCGGCCGGTCCCGACGCCGGGTTCGAGGCCCGCATCGCCGCCGCGCTCCGCGCGGACGGCACGGACGGCGTCGACCCCGAGGCCGAGCGGCGCGCCGTGGCCGCCTTCCGCACCGCCCGGGACTCCGGGCAGCGGCCGGCGCGGACCCGGCGCCGGGACGACTGGCGGCCCGGGCGGCCGCGCCGCGCGAGGCTCTCGGTGCGGACCACGCTCTCCGTGTTCCTCGCGAGCCTCACGCTGGGCGGCGTCGCCTTCGCGACGATGGGTTCCCCCGGCCTCGCCGGGCCCGACGACGACGGCACCGGCCCGCGCCGTACGCGGCCGCCGGTGAGCAGCGCGCCCGGGCAGCGGGCCGCCGAGCCGGCCGGCACCGCGTCCGCGGCCCCCTCGGCCCGTCCGCACCACCCCGCCACCGCCCAGGACCTGCGCGCGCACTGCCGCGCCTACGAGCAGGTCCGGGGCCGGGGCAAGGCGCTGGACTCGACGGCCTGGCAGCGGCTCGTCGTGGCCGCGGGCGGCGAGGACGACGTCGCCGACTACTGCGCCGCGCAGTCGGCGCGCCCGGCGCGCCCGGCGCGGACGACGTCACCCGCGCAGCCGAGTCACCCGGACAACGGCACGGGCGGCGGTTCGGGCAACGGTTCGGGCGATGGGACCGGCAACGGCTCGGCCGGCGGCACGGGCGACAACGCGCGCAACAGCGGCGGTTCCGGCCAGAGCGCGGCCGGCTCGAAGCGGGCCGGCGAGTCGAAGTGACCCCGCTCCGGGCGTGAGTCCGGGGCCAGGGCAACGGCCGGGGCCGCCACCCCCCACAGGAGAGGCCCCGGCCGTCGCGCTTCACGGGCCGCGCGGCGGCCCGTACTTTCTTCAGCGCCAAGAGTGCGTTTTCTGTCACACCCCGTCGCGCCCTGACGTGTCACGAGTTAGTTGCATCTTCTACAGACATGGACGTGGGCGGGTTTCTCGCCGTAACGTGCCTTTCGCGCCGGACCGAAGACATGGCGTAAAGGGAGTGCGGTGCTGGGGGACGACGCGGAGCTGACCACCGCGGTGCGTGCGGCACAGGACGGGGACGAGACCGCGTTCCGGACGGTGTACCGCGCGGTGCAGCCGAGACTGCTGGGATACGTGCGCACGCTGGTCGGAGACCCGGACGCGGAGGACGTCGCGTCCGAGGCGTGGCTCCAGATCGCCCGGGACCTCGACCGGTTCAGCGGCGACGCCGACCGCTTCCGCGGCTGGGCCGCCCGGATCGCCCGCAACCGCGCGCTGGACCACATACGGATGCGCGGCCGCCGACCCGCCATCGGCGGCGACGAAACGGAACTGACCGGCCGGGCCGCCGACTCCGACACGGCCGGTGAGGCCATCGAGGCCCTGGCCACCGACAGCACCCTCTCGCTCATCGCGCGGCTCCCGCAGGACCAGGCCGAAGCGGTCGTGCTGCGCGTGGTGATGGGCCTCGACGCCAAGTCCGCCGCCGAGACGCTCGGCAAACGCGCGGGCGCCGTACGCACCGCCGCCCACCGGGGTCTGAAACGGCTCGCGGAACTGCTCGGCGGCGATCCGGAATCGGCGGGTGTGCTCGACGCGCTGCCGCCCCAGCGAGAACCGCGTGGCCGCGCGGTGACGTCCGCCACTGTGACGCATACGCGTCCGCGGACGCAGAAGGACATGTGATGGCCGACGAGCGCTGTGATTCTCCGGGGGACGACCCCCGGGCCCCTGGCGAGTGGCTCACCGGGGAAACGGCGGAACGTCTGCTGCGCGGCGAGTCGCTCGAATTCCTCGACCCCGCGGTCCGTGACCAGGCCGAACGGCTCGCCGAAACGCTGAGCGCGCTCTCCGTCCCGGCGGCCGACGCGAGCGGCGAACTGCGCGGTGAGGAAGCCGCGCTGGCCGCGTTCCGCAAGGCCCGCGAGGCGGCCGAGGCCGAGCGTACCGCCGCGGCCTTCGCCGACGGCGCCCCCGGCGGGAAAGCCGCACCCCTCGCGGGCGGCACCGGCGAGGGCCTGGTCCGCATCGGTGCCCCGGCCCGTTCCGGAAGCCGCTCCCGCCGCCCGCGCTGGGCCCGGCCGGTCCGCCTGACGCTCGCCGCCGCGGTGGCCGCCGGCACGCTCGGCGGGGTCGCCATGGCGGCCGGCAGCGGGGTGCTGCCCATCCCGTTCCAGGAGGACCGCCCGGCTCCCGCCGCCTCCGTCTCCGCGGACGAGACGCACGGACAGCCACGCGTCTCACCCTCCGCCCGGATCCCGCAGGGCCCCGGCAACGGCACCGGCACCCCGGGCGGCGGCCCCGGCGCGTCCGCCGGCGGCGCCCTCTCGGGCGGGTCCACCACCGGCACCGACAAGGGCAACACGCCCGGCCCCGGCGCGTCCGGCGGGACCACCGGCGGCTGGTGGCGGGACGCCACCACGGCCTGCCGTGACATCCGGGACGGCAAGGGCCTGGGCAACAGCCGCAAGCGGGCGCTGGAGGGCCTGGCGGGTGGTGCCGCCCGGGTCGGCAAGTACTGCGACTCCGTCCTGGCGGGACGGCTCTCCACCGGCGGGGACGACAACGCCGACGACGACTCGGGCGACGACTCGGGCAAGGGCGAGAACGGCGGCAAGGGCAAGGGCAAAGGCAAGGACAAGGGCGGCACCGGCAAGGGTGACGAGAACGGCCAGGGCGGCGACGAGGACGGCCGAGGGCGCGGTCATCACGGCGGCCGGCACCGGGGCGCGGCCGCGCCCCCCTCTCCGTCGGCCCGCACGCCCCTGGCCCCCGGCCGGAGCGGCACCGCTCCGCTCCCCTCGCCGAGCCCCACGTACTCCGCCCTCTGACCGCTACCCTCGGCCCTCTTCGCCCCTGTGACCTGCGGTTTTATCGATCGCGAAATTTTTTTCGCGAGAGGTGTGACGTTTCCGGACCGCCCGACGCAGTAATGAGTGAGCCGACTGGTCATCGGCCGTCGCACTGAGCCGGGGTTCCCCCCGTACCTACGGCTCGTGCATATGGCGCGGGCGGGACACGTTCCCCCGGTCCCGCCCGCGCCCCGAATCCCTCACCAGTGGACGACGACCTTGTCGCCCACCCGCACCTGAGCGAACAGCGCGGCGATCGCCGCCTCGTCCCGCACGTTGACGCATCCGTGCGAGCCGCCCGCGTAGCCCCGGGCCGCGAAGTCGTACGAGTAGTGCACCGCCTGGCCGCCGCTGAAGAACAGCGCGTACGGCATGGGGGAGTCGTAGAGCGTCGACACATGGTGCCGTGACTTCCAGTAGACGTGGAACACACCCTCGCGGGTCGGTGTGTACTGGCTGCCGAAGCGGACCGACATCGTCTCGAGCGTGCGCCCGTCGACCATCCAGCGCAGGGTCCGGCTGTTCTTGCTGACGCACAGCACCCGCCCGGTCAGGCAGCGCGGGTCGGGCGCGTCGGCCGGCTGACCGCCCATCAGGTACAGCTCCCACTTGCCGGGCCGGTGGGTCATGCCCAGCAGCCGCTGCCAGGTGACGGTGTCCAGTTCCCCGGTCCGCGGCAGCCCGCGCTTGCCCTGGAAGCCGCTGACGGCCCGCTGGGTCAGATCGTCGTACGTCCCGGTCGGCCCGTCGAACAGCCAGTCGGTCTGGCGCAGCCGCGCCTGCAGCTCGCGCACGCCCGTACCGCTGTCGCCGCGCGACCACAGCACCCGGGGCGCGGGCCCGGCGGTCCTGGCGGCGGGGGTCGGGGCGGCACGCCCGCCGGGCCCGGCCGTCCCGCCCGACCCGCCGGACTCGGCCGTCCGGGTGGCGGTGGGAGCGCGGCTGGACGGCAGCTCGATGCGCAACGGCAGGTGGTGCTTGCCGTCGGCGCCTGCCTGCTGCACGGTGCAGCCGCTGAGCGCGGCGAGGGCGGCGGCCGAGACGAGTGCGGCGAGTACGGCGGCAGATCTCCCCGGGATCCTCATGCCGGAGATGCTTCCCCGCGTGACCGCCGCCGAACTACGGGGCATGGTGAGGAGGTGTCGGAACGTACTGCGGAGGCATCCATGGCACGTGAGTCGGAGTCGGGGCTGCCGATCGAGCCGGTCTACGGACCCGGCGACCTGACCGGCTGGGACGCGGCCGGAAGACTCGGTGAACCGGGCGAATACCCGTACACGCGCGGGGTGTACCCGACGATGTACACCGGCCGCCCCTGGACCATGCGCCAGTACGCGGGCTTCGGTACGGCGGCGGAGTCCAACGCCCGCTACCGGCAGCTCATCGCCCACGGCACCACCGGACTCTCCGTCGCCTTCGACCTGCCCACCCAGATGGGCCACGACTCCGACGCGCCCCTCGCGCACGGCGAGGTCGGAAAGGTCGGCGTGGCCATCGACTCGATCGAGGACATGCGGGTGCTGTTCGACGGCATCCCGCTGGACCAGGTCTCCACGTCGATGACGATCAACGCCCCGGCGGCCCTGCTGCTGCTCCTCTACCAACTGGTGGCGGAGGAGCAGGGCGTACCGGCGGACCGGCTGACCGGCACCATCCAGAACGACGTCCTGAAGGAGTACATCGCGCGCGGGACGTACATCTTCCCGCCGAAGCCCTCGCTGCGCCTGACGGCGGACATCTTCAAGTACTGCGGCGCCGAGATCCCCAGGTGGAACACCATCTCCATCTCCGGCTACCACATGGCCGAGGCGGGCGCCTCGCCCGCGCAGGAGATCGCCTTCACCCTCGCCGACGGCATCGAGTACGTCCGCACGGCCGTGGCGGCGGGCATGGACGTGGACGACTTCGCGCCCCGCCTGTCCTTCTTCTTCGTGGCCCGCACGACGCTGCTGGAGGAGGTCGCCAAGTTCCGCGCGGCGCGCCGGATCTGGGCGCGGGTGATGAGGGAGGAGTTCGGCGCGCGGAACCCCAAGTCCCTGATGCTGCGCTTCCACACCCAGACGGCGGGCGTCCAGCTGACCGCGCAGCAGCCGGAGGTGAACCTGGTCCGGGTCGCGGTGCAGGCCCTCGGGGCCGTCCTGGGCGGCACGCAGTCCCTGCACACCAACTCCTTCGACGAGGCGATCGCCCTGCCGACGGACAAGAGCGCCCGGCTGGCCCTGCGCACCCAGCAGGTGCTGGCGCACGAGACGGACGTGACGGCGACGGTCGACCCCTTCGCCGGCTCCTACGCGGTGGAGCGGCTGACCGACGACGTGGAGGCGGCCGCGCTGGACCTGATGCGCAGGGTCGAGGACCTGGGCGGCGCGGAGGCGGCGATCGAACAGGGCTTCCAGAAAGCCGAGATCGAGCGGAACGCGTACCGCATCGCGCAGGAGACCGACTCCGGTGAGCGGGTGGTGGTCGGAGTCAACCGCTTCCGGCTGGACGAGGAGGAGCCCTACGAGCCGCTGCGCGTGGACCCGGCCATCGAGGCCCGGCAGGCGGAGCGGCTGGCCCGGCTGCGGGCCGAGCGGGACGGGGGCGCGGTGGACGCGGCGCTGACCGCGCTCAAGAAGGCCGCGGCGGGCGAGGACAACGTCCTGTACCCGATGCGGGAGGCGCTGCGGGCGCGGGCGACGGTGGGCGAGGTGTGCGACGCCCTCCGGTCGGTCTGGGGCGGTTACGTGCCCTCGGACGCCTTCTGAGCCCGGGCCCGTCTCGCCCTCCGAAATCCCCGGCCGCACTGTCGTACCCCCGTGCGACACTCCTTGCCATGTTCGGCGTCATCGATCTCCCCACCTATCTGGCAGGGCTCGTCCTCATCGTCCTGCTGCCCGGTCCCAACTCGCTCTACGTGCTCTCCGTCGCCGCCCGGCGCGGCGTCCGGTCCGGCTACACCGCCGCCGCCGGGGTCTGGTGCGGGGACACCGTGCTGATGACGCTGTCCGCCGCGGGGGTCGCCTCGCTGCTGCAGGCCAACGCCGTGCTGTTCGGCATCGTGAAGTACGCCGGCGCGGGCTATCTGACCTGGCTGGCGATCGGGATGATGCGGTCCGCGTGGCAGATGTGGCGGACCCGGCGGGAGAAGGCCGTCGAAGAGACCGCGGCCGTCGTCGCGGCCGAGGAGCGGCCGTTCCGCCGCGCTCTCGTCGTCAGCCTCTTCAACCCCAAGGCGATCCTGTTCTTCGTCGCCTTCTTCGTGCAGTTCGTGTCAGAGTCCAACCCCGTCGTGGGGTTCGTGACTCTGGGCGTACTCGCCCAGGTGGCAAGCGTGTTGTACCTGTCTGCGCTCATCTTCGGTGGATCTCGCCTAGCCGCTGCGTTCCGTCGCCGGAGGGCGCTCAGCGCAGGGGCCACCTCGGCGGCCGGGGCGCTCTTCCTGGGGTTCGCCGTCAAGCTGTCTCTGGCAAGCGTGTAGGGGGCTGGCGTGTCCCACCTTGACGATGCTGCGGCCCTGTTCGCCCGCATGAGCCTCCAGGTCTTGGTAGCGGTCATGGGCGCGAGCGTGCAGTTTGATTCTGAAACGTTCTTCATGCAGTTCGTCGACCCGGGCTACGCCTACCCGGCCCTCTCGTTCGTCGTCCTCGGCGCCTTCGCGCAGGCGGCCAGCTTCCTGTACCTGAGCGCGCTGATATTCGGCGGCACCCGGCTCGCCGCCGCCTTCCGCCGCCGCAAGCGGCTGTCGGCCACGGCCACCTCGGCGGCGGGCGCCCTGTTCCTCGGTTTCGCGGTCAAGCTGTCGCTGGCGAGCGCGTAGGACGCGGGCCCGCCGGGCCGCCCGTCCGGGCGGCCCGGCGGGACACCGGGGGCGTGCGGCCGGTCAGCCCCTGGCGGCGCGCGCGTTGCGTATCGCCCGCGTGACGACGGGCGGGAGCAGGTCGACCGCGACCCGCCGGGCCCGGCCGCCGTGGCGTGCGGCCGGCACCGCGGGGGCCGGCGCCGGCCGTCCGGGTGCCCCTGGGGCGGCCGCCCTCGCGTGCCTGGAGGGCGGGAACTCCGGCGCCTTCATACCCCTGGACTTCAGCCGGACGATCCGGTGCCCGGCGGCCTCCTGGACGCTCAGGTGGCAGTCGGACCGCTCCCGCGCCATGGCGATGAGCCGTTCCTGGACCGGCTCCGGATCGCCCCAGGTGCCGTAGAGCTTCTGTGTGCTCAGACAGATGGGGCGCAGGCCCCGGTTGAGCACGGCCTCCCAGGTGGCCACGGACACGCCCGGGGTGTGCTCGGAGCGGAAGTCGTCGAGGACGACGGTGCCGCCGGGCAGCAGCAGGTCGTGGGCCGCGCCTATGTCGTCGCGCACGTGCTCGTACAGATGCGAGGCGTCGATGTGCGCGAACCGGCAGGAGCGCGGCGCGACCTCCGCGCGCACCAGGGAACTGGGCCCCTGGAGCACACGGGGCAGTTCGTCGTGGAAGGAGCGGTAGTTCTCCTCGAACGCGTGCCGGGTCAGCGCGCCGTAGGACTTGGTCGACTCGGCCCGGTTGGCGTTGTCCGGGGCGTCGCCCTCGAAGAGGTCGCACACCGTGTACCGCTCGCCGGGCTGCCGGTGCCGGCCGGTGAAGATCGCGCTCTTGCCCAGGTAGACGCCGACCTCCAGGAGGTCGCCGCGGGTTCCGGAGGCCTCCTGGAGGTTCAGGAACCAGTCGAAGAGCAGTTGGTCGAGCACCGGGAACCAGCCGGGCACGTCGTCGAGGCGGTGGGGCGGTCGCGTCGTTTCCTGGGTGGTGGCCATGGGGCGGATGCACTCCCTCGATAGGCAGTCTGTGAGATCCCTGCGAAAGCCTGTGGGGGGCGGCAAGGCATCACGGTGTCTGCCCCGAGGGGCGGTGCGGAAGCCAAGAAAAGGTGAACGGATGAACAACGTCCGGACCGGGCGCCGGGCCGGCCGTTTCCTTTCCCTATTTCGGCAAGGTGAACGACGCCGGAATTCCAGGTGTACGAGTTTTCTTCAGTGCCCTTTTCAGTCGCGGGCCGAATGGTTTCTCCACGAACCGGTGCATCAGCCACGCCAGCAGCAGCATGCCCAGCACGGTCGTCGCGAGCGTCGCGTACGCGGGCAGCCCGAGGCCGCGGCGCAGCACCCGGATGACGAACCAGCCCAGGTGCTCGTGGACCAGGTAGAACGGGTAGGTCAGCGCGCCGGCCGTGGCCAGCCAGGGCCAGTTCGCCCGCCGGGTCCAGCCCAGCGCCACGGCCGCCACGGCGGCGAAGGCGAGGGTGACGATCAGCACGATCACGAGCGGGCTGCGGACGAAGTCGCCGTGCGCGCCCGGATGCCAGAGCCCGGTCGTGGCGGTGCTCTGCCCGAGCAGCCAGGAGACGGCCACGATGCCCCACAGCAGCAGGTCGCTGCCGAAGCGGTGGATCAGGTAGAGGGCGAGGCCGCCGACGAAGAAGGGCGCGTACTCCGGCATGACGATCTGGTTTGTCAGCGCGTTGCCGCTGGTGCGGCACACCACCGCCGCCAGCGTCCACACGGAGGCGAAGAGCACCACCCGGCGGTAGGTGACCCCGCGTACGACGACGAACAGGGCGAACAGCGCGTAGAAGCGCACCTCGACCCAGAGCGTCCAGCACACGCCCAGCACCCGCGGCGCCCCCATGGGCTGCTGCAGCATCGTCAGGTTGACCAGGAACTCGTCCGGCCGGACCGCGCGCACCACGGCCGGCAGCACCAGGGCGGCGCCGGTGACCAGTACCAGCGCCACCCAGTAGGCGGGGTAGAGACGGGCGACCCGGGACCGGAAGAAGTCGCCGAGACTGCGGCCCCAGCTGCTCATGCAGATGACGAAACCGCTGATGACGAAGAAGAACTGGACGCCCAGACAGCCGTACGTCGCCACCTGGGACAGGGTCGGGAAGACACGTGACGGGCTCTGGTGCCAGGACTCCGAGACCGTGCCGCCGCGTCCGGCGTAGTGGTAGAGGCAGACCATCAGCGCGGCCACGAGCCGCAGGCCGTCGAGGGCGTGCAGCCGGCCCCGCCGTCCGGCGCGGGCGGCGGGGGACTGGCCCGCCTCGGGCACCGGGGGAGCGGGAACGGCGGCGAGGGAAGGCGAAGAAGCAGGCATGGTGCCCCAGAACCTAGTCGATAAACCGCTGATAATCCCGATCCCTTTTGTGAAAGTCCCCGGTGCGGAAGTACTGGATCACCGGTACCTGGGCGAATCACAGAAATGACTTGGTTGACAGCCCAACCATTCGCCGTGTCGTCCGAATTCGTTCACCTGGGCGTCGTTTTGGCTTCCTAGTTTCTCCATCAACCCCCACGTTTCGGCAAACCCATGGCATGCCGCCGTATACACAGTCTTTGCTTGGCACACATCAGGAGAGCTATGACGAGGGTCCAGAACCGGCGGACGCCCGCTCGTGGAGGGGGACTGGAGGACTGCCTGCACGCCTGTGCCGTTCACAGCGGCAAACTCGTGGGCAGCCTCGACCGTCGGCGCACGGAACTGGCCGAGCAGCTGCGCAGGCTGCTCGTGGTGGTCAGCACCACCGGCACCGCCACCCCCGCGCCCGCCCCGGCCGGCGGCGCGACCGCGCTGCTCAAGCGGGCCGTAAAAGGGCCCGCCGCACCCGCCGGCGGCCTGAGCAACGACCTGCTGGACGCGCTGCTGGCCGTCGCGGGCAAGGCCCTGGAATGCGGCTACGACGACGAACTGCACCTCGCCCTGCGGATCAGCGACACCGTCCTCGACCGGCGCCGCAACTCCCGGGCCGGGTGGCGGCTGCGCGCCCGCGTCCTGGAGACGCTCGGCGAGGAGCGGGAGGCCGTCGAGGCGTACGAGCGCTACCTGGAGCTGACCGAGGAGGACGGCTTCGGCGTGGCCGCCCGGATCACCGGGCTGCGCCGGGCCGCCGAGCGCGAGCGCGACCTGCTCGCCCTGCTGGAGCGCCAGTGCCCGCGCGCCGCCGGCTTCGCCGACGCACCCGCCACCGACGTCTGGGCCGAGGGCCTCGCCCTGCACGCCCGCGGCGACTGGGAGGCGGCCGAACCCCGCCTGGTCGGCGCCCTGCTGGCGCTCGCCGCCGAGCAGGCCCCGGTCGCCGACCGGCAGGAACTGCTCGGCCAGTACCTCGAACTGCGCACCGGCGTCCCCGGCGGCGACCTCACCGAGGCCGTCGCCCTCTACGCCGAACAGCGCCGGGTCCGGATGCGCGGCCCGGTCGCCGACCCCACCGTCGGCGGCGTGCACTGGATCGGCCTCGGCGAGTTCCGCAACCTGATCGCCGGCAAGTCCGTGTGCCTGATCGCCAACTCCGGCCGTGTGGGCGAGAGCGGCCTCGGCGGCCGGATCGACGACTACGACCTCGTCGTGCGCTTCAACTCCTACCGGATCGACCCGAAGCACACCGGCGGCCGCACCGACATCCACGCCACCATCCACAAGCACGGCTTCAACTGGGACAAGCCGGTGACCACCCGGCTCGTCTTCGGCGGCGTCTCCGGCGACTGGAAGCACTCGCTGCGCAACCGTCTGGTGCCCGGCGCCCAGCGGTACCTCGGCGACGAGTCGCTGCGCTGGCCCGTCCGCAACATCGGCCGGCTCGGCAACGACGTCTGGTCCGGCATCCCCACCACCGGCTTCAACATGCTGTGGCTGCTGGACTTCCTGGACGTCAGCCCCACCCTCGACCTGATCGGCTTCGACTTCTACGAGTCCGGCGCCTACCGCGTGCCGGAGGCCATGAAGCTCGCGATCACGTCCGTGCACGAATACACCAGCGAGAAGGCATGGGTCATGGAGCGGGCCCAGAGCGTGACCGACCTGAGGATATCCCTGCGATGACCACCGCCACCCCGGTAACACCGGAGACCTCCGCGCACGCCCTGACCAAGAAGCGGCGCATCGCCTTCGCGAGCTTCGTCGACGAGAACTACCTGCCCGGGTTCCTCGTCCTGCTGCGCAGCCTCGCCCTGACCAACCCGGGCGTCTGCGAGGACTTCGTCGTCCTCCACGACGACCTCAAGCCCTCCTCCGTCGCCCGCATCCGCGCCCTGCACCCGAGGATCGTGCTGCGCCGCGTCGACGCCGCCCACTACGACTCCTACGTCAAGGGCGACCAGGACAACTACCTGGTGCGCAAGGCGTACTTCATCCTCGACGTCTTCCGGCTGCGCGACTACGACACGGTCATCACCCTGGACACCGACATGGTCGTCCTCGGCGACCTCGGCGAACTGCTCGCACTGCGCGAGGGACTCGCGGCCGTCCCGCAGTTCTTCTACGGGCAGCACAAGCTCAACTCCGGGCTGCTGGTCATCCAGCGCGAGTACCTCTCCGACGCGTTCTGCGCGCGGCTCGACGCGGTCGGGCGCGGCGGCGGCTACGAACTCGACAAGCACGACCAGGGCATCCTCAACGCCGTCCTCGACGGCGACTTCGTCCGCCTGGACACCCGCTACAACTTCGTCAAACGGCGCCTGTCCGGCGACCTGCCGGTCCCGGACGACACCGCGATCCTGCACTTCACCGGCCGGCACAAGCCCTGGCAGGGCGGCGAGGCCGGATACCAGCGGGCCGAGGAGCGCTGGCGGGAGTTCGAGCTGTCCGACGCCGAGTTCCACGCGGCCTACCTGGGCGGCGGCGGCACCCTCCACCACGACCTGCTGGTGCACTACGGCACCCCGCACGTGCGGCGCACCGGGGACGTGGAGGCCGCCCGCAAGGTCGCCGCCGCGCACATCGCGGCCGGCGAGTACCAGGACGCCGTCGACATCCTGAGCGGTGTGCGCATCCCGCTGGACGAGGCCTGGCCGCACGAGGTGTTCGGGCACGCCCTGATGAGCGTCTCCCGCTACGCGGAGGCGAAGACCCAGCTCCTGCTGGCCACCGCCGCCCCCAACCGGGCCGCCACCGCCTACGCCCGCCTCGCCCAGATGGCCTGGGTGCACGGCGACAACGCCGAGGCGCTGCGGCACGCCACCGCCGGCCTCACCGTCGACCCCACCCACCGCTCCAGCCGCCTGTGGGCCCAGCGCGCCGCCGCCGTCCCCGCCCAGGAACAGGGCGCCGCCGAGGACCAGCTCGCCCACGTCGCCTTCTACATGGACCGGCAGGGCAACGCGGGCGACAAGCTGCTGCCCGAGACCGTCCGGCTCGCCTTCGGCCCCGACACCACCTCCCGCCGCTGGACCTCCGTCCACGCCCACCGGCTGTTCGACAAGGCCGCCCTGGAACGGGTCAACGCCCGGCGCGGCCTGGTCATCGGCGGCGGCGGACTGTTCATCCCCGACACCATGCCCAACGGCAACAGCGCCTGGCAGTGGAACGTCCCGGACGAGCACCTGCGCGCCGTCGACGTGCCGATCATGGTGTTCGCGGTCGGCTTCAACGCCTTCGACGGGCAGTCGTACCGCGCCCGGCGGTTCAACGAGAGCCTGCGGCTGCTGGTGGAGAAGTCCGCATTCTTCGGGCTGCGCAACCACGGCTCCATCGCCAGGGTCCGCTCCCTGCTCCCGCCCGAGCTGCACGACCGGATCGTCTTCCAGCCCTGCCCGACCACGGTCATGCGCCAGTTGGTGGCCGGCTGGACCGACCCGGCGTACCGCGAGGACACCGTCCTGCTGAACGCCGCCTACGACCGGGCGGGCCTGCGCTTCGGGCACGACTACGGGCACTTCCTCGCCGAGACGGCGAAGGCCGTGCGCGCGATCGGCGCCCACACCGAGGTCCGCTGCGTCGCCCACTCCCTGGACGACGAGCGGATCGCCTTCGACCTGCGCCGCGAACACGGGATCTCGCTGCCGGTCATCCCGATGTACGACTTCGACAACGACACCATCCGCGAAACGTACGCGAAGACGAAGCTGGTCATCGGCATGCGCGGGCACGCCGGGATGATCCCCTTCGGGGTCGGCACGCCCGTCGTCAGTCTGATCTCGCACCCGAAGATGGCGTACTTCCTCAGCGACATCGAGCGCCCCGAGTGGGGTGTCTCGGTGCACGAGCGGAACCTGGGCGAGGTGCTCACCGAGCGGGCCCTCGACATCCTGGACCACCACGACCGGACCGTCGCCGACGTCCACGACCGGCAGGAACTGCTCTGGAAGGTCACCCAGGAGAACGCGGCCCGGATCCGCACGATCCTCGGCCGCTGAACACCGCGAAGGGCGGGCCCGGGAAGGGCCCGCCCTGGCGGAGAAAAGGGGGATCAGCGCCGTACGACCCGGCGCAGACCGCGCGCCTTGCGCGCCATCCGGCGGACCGTCGCGTTGCGCGGGATGAACGCGAGCTGGGACGGCACCCCACCGGGCAGCGCCAGTGAGGTCAGGCGCTTGCGCTTGAAGTAGCGCAGGGTCCGCTCGTCCAGACGGCCCGCGAGGTACCGCTCGGTCTCGACGCGCAGCCCGGGCAGGATCTTCGGCTGCATCGCGAAGCCCACCGCGCGGACCAGCGCGCCCAGCGCCGCCACGTCCATGCCGGGCTTCCGCTCGCGGACCGCGGCCTGGTCGTCCAGGTCCGGCAGCAGCGCGTCGACCACGGTGACCGGGATGCGGTTGCTGTTCTCGAACGGCGTCAGGCGCTCCAGCAGCATCCCGGTGCCGACCCGGGCCACCGGCAGGCCGTACAGCGCGGACGCGGTGAGCAGGGCGGTGGAGAAGCAGCCGACGACCAGCGCCGGACGCATCCGCTGGTACAGCACCTCGGCGAGGACTGGTGTGTCCAGCACGGTGAGGTCCACCCCGAGCCGCTCCGCCTCCTCCTCCAGGGTGCGGGTGAAGCGCGCGGGGGCGGTGGGGTGCGGCTTGAACACCACCGTGCCGTGCCCGAGCCGATGGGCACCCCGCAGCATCCGCACATGCAGCTCCTCCTCCTGCTCGGCGGTGAGGATGCCCAGCGCGGACAGGTACTGGCCGAGCAGCAGCGCCGGCTCCTCAACGTCCGGCAGATTCCCGGTGGGCGGCGCCAGCTCGGCAAGGACCCCGGTGAAGGCGGGCGTCGGCACGATCTCCGCCGGGACACCGAACTCGGTGAGCAGCAGCGGCTCCAGGCCCGGCACCAGGTCGAGGTGGAGCACCCGGTCCACCCGGGTGCCGACCAGCGGGTCGATCTTGTTCCGGGTGGGGCCGTAGCTCATCAGGCCGTCGGCGTAGACGGTGACCGGGCAGCCGGTGAAGATCTGGGCGAGCGAGAGCGACGGGTTGACCTGGATCGACTCCACGGCCAGCTCCACGTCCTCGTCCCCGAGCCGCCACTCGTGGCGCAGATACCGCTCCCAGAGCGGCAGGTCCTCCGGCCGGGGAGCCCAGCCGCCGGGGTGGAAGGGGAAGAGCGCCTCGTTGTACGACAGCACCTCGTCGAAGCGCTCGCGCAGCCGCTCGAAGCCGGGCATCAGCTCCGGTCCCGGCGTGGTCTCGGGCGTAGCCGCGTTGTTGCAGACCAGCAGGATCCGCCGGTCGGCGGGGCGGAAGCAGCCGGAGTCCAGGGCGGCGGCCAGGGTGGCCGTGCCGTACAGCGTCGACGCCTGGAAGATCTGGGTGGTCACGCGGCGGCTCCCGCGGCGACGGGGCGGCGGCGCAGCCGGCGCAGCTTGGTGGCGCGCTGCAGGTCCATGGAGTCCAGCGCGTCGTCCAGGACGTCCTGCGGCATGCGCCGCAGCGCGGCGGAACTCATGGATTTCAGTTTTCTCGCCACCGCCGGCTCGAACCTTTCGATGGATCCCAGGTGATGGGAAATGATGGCGCAATACGTTCGCACGGCCTTCGGCAGCAACGCACCGGCTTCCGGGTCCTCGGCGGTTTCCGCGACGACCTGGTCGAAAGCGCGAATGAAATCGAGCTGACGGACATCACCGATCTGGGTGAGTGAGGAGGCGACCCCGCGCCGGTAGAACACCCCGAGCAGACCGACCGCGGCGAACGACTGCGCCTCCCGGTGCAGCTTCCAGATCCACGGCCGGTCCTCGGCCGTGCGCAGCCCGTCGGTGAAGTGCAGCAGCCCCTTGTCCACCAGCCGGCGGTGGTAGACGCCGGCCCAGGCGTAGGCGTAGTCCACGGAGGTCGACCGGTCGGCGGGCAGGATCGCCTCGCGCGGGTCCAGCACCACGTTCCGCCGCCCGACCGGCACCCGGTGCACGGCGCGGGCCCGCGCCGTGCACTGCACATGGTCGGTGCGCAGGAAGTCGCAGCCCAGTTCCTCGATGGCGGCGACCAGCTTCGGGTAGTAGCCGGGGGCGAGCCAGTCGTCCCCGTCCAGGAAGGTCAGATACTCGCCGCGCGCCCGGTCGATGCCGGTGTTGCGGGCGGTCGCCAGCCCCCCGTTCCGCTCGTGCCGGACGAGGACCGCGCCCGGCAGCTCGCGCTCCGCGCGCGCGAGGATCTCTGGTGTCCCGTCGCGGGAACAGTCGTCGACGAGAATGAATTCGAAGTCCTCACGCGCGTTCGCACCGAGGCTCCTCAGGGTGTCGGGCGCGTATTGCTGCACGTTGTAGAACGGCACGATGACGGAGAGCTTGACCACGTCACGGACGTTAGGGCGAAGCCCGTCATTCGTCTTGACCGCCGGCTTGATGCAGGGTGAACGACGCGTGGCGAAGCTGTGAACCAGGTCTTTTTCCACGCCGATCACGGCCCGATTCGCCATTCGGCGATGTGCTGTTAACCGTTTGTTGCATTCGGGTTGGGCGGAACCTCTCAATGCCTTCCTAGCGTCTTCGACGTGCCAGCAAGTGCAACGAAGTCCCTGCGGATCGCCGTCCTGGCGGACTCCGACACCCGGTGGAAATGGGGCGCGCTCACCGCGCAGCGACTCACCCCCACCGGTGCCGACGTCCGGCTCGACGGCTACCTCCTGCGCGGACGAGCCACCCCCACCGCCCGCCAGCTCCGGGAGGTCGGCGTCCGCGCCGACTCCCTCAGCGAGGTCACCGGCGTCCAGTTCCTGCGCGCGATGAGCGACAGCGACGAGGAGCCGTACGACATCCTCGTCCTCGCACTGGTCGGCGGCGGTGTGCAGGCGATGCTGCACGGGCTGCGCAACGCCTGGGCCTCGGGCAGGCGCCCCGTCGTCGTCACCGGATACGTCGGTGTCGTCTACGAGAAGCTCGCCGACGGACTGCTGCTGCGCCACGGAGCCGACCTCGTCCTCGCCAACTCGGCCCACGACGCGGACCGCTTCCGGGCCGTCTACGAAGGGGTCGGCGCCGACGCCTCCGCGGTCACCGAGGTCGCGCTGCCCTTCCTCGGCGGGGAGCCCTACGCCGGCGAACACGACCCGTACACCGTGGTGTTCGCGGCCCAGCCCTCCGTCCCGGACAGCCGCCGGGACCGCACCTACCTGCTGAACCGGCTCATCGAGCACGCCCGCAGGCACCCCGAGCGCGAGGTGCTGCTGAAGCTGCGCTCCAAGCCCGGCGAACACACCACCCACATCGAGGAACTGCCGTACCAGAAGCTGGTCCAGGGCATGGCGCCGCCCGCCAACTTCCGCCTGGTGTACGGGCACATGGGCGAGGTGCTGGACCGCACCGACCTGCTGGTCACGATCAGCTCCACGGCCGCCCTCGAAGCCCTGCACCGGCGCATCCCCACGGTCGTCCTGACCGACCTGGGCGTGCGCGAGGTGCTCGGCAACCACCACTTCACCGGCTCCGGCTGCCTCGCCTCCTGGGACCAGCTCGACGCCGGCCACCGCCCGGCCGTCGACCCGCGGTGGCCGGCCCGGCAGGGCGTCTCGGCCGAAGGCTCCTACGAGACCGCCTTCGACACCGCCCGCGAACGCATCACCAAGCTGCTGGACCGGCCCGGCGCCCTGCCGCCCCTGAACCCCTACTACACACCCGAGACCGCGCCCGGCTACCTGCCCGGCATCCTCGCCCGCCACCACCTCGGCCCCGACGGCGCCCCGCTGCCCGGCGCGCCCGCCGCCGACAAGGAGCCCGGACCCGTCCGCCAGATCGTGCGCCGGGCCGCCCGCGGCGCCTACCGCCACGGCGTGCAGCGAGTGGCCCCCGTCATCCGACGGATGGGGGACCTGTGAGCGGCCGGATCCCACGTCAAGGAGAGAACCCCATGCCCCACACGGAAGCGGAACCGGGCGCCTCGGTGCCCCGGGTGCTCGCGGTGATCCCCGCCCGCGGCGGCTCCAAGGGCGTGCCCGCGAAGAACCTCGCCCCGGTCGGCGGCATCCCGCTGGTCACCCGCGCGGTGCGCGAGTGCCGGGCGACCCGGCTGGTCACCGACGTCGTGGTCTCCACCGACGACCAGGCCATCGCCGCCGCGGCCCGCCAGGCCGGCGCCGAGGTCGTACTCCGCCCCGCCGCCATAGCCGGGGACACGGCGACCTCGGAGGCCGCCGTCCTGCACGCCATGGACGCGCACGAGGCCCTGCACGGCGCGGCCGTCGACGCCGTCCTGCTGGTGCAGTGCACCAGCCCGTTCCTGGTCCGCGAGGACGTGGACGCGGTCGCCGCCGCCGTCGTCGAGAACGGCGCCGACACCGCCGTGACCGTCGCCGCCTTCCACGGCTTCGTCTGGCGGGACGCGGCCGACGACCCGGTCACCGCCGGCACCGACCCGGCCGCCGCCGTCGGCGCCGCCCTGACGGCCGTCGACACCACGACGGTCTCCGGCACCACGACGGTCGGCGGCGGTTACGGCGTCAACCACGACAAGTCCTTCCGCCCCCGCCGCCAGGACCGCCCCCAGGACCTGCTGGAGACCGGCGCCGCCTACGCGATGGCCGCGACCGGCTTCCGCGAGCACCGGCACCGCTTCTTCGGCCACACCGAACTGGTCCGCACCGACCCGGCCCGGGTGCTGGAGATCGACGACCCGCACGATCTGGCCCGCGCCCGCGCCCTCGCCCCGCTCTTCGACGCGGACCGGCCCGGCGCCCTCCCCGCCTACGACGACATCGACGCCGTAGTCCTCGACTTCGACGGCACCCAGACCGACGACCGGGTGCTGATCGACTCCGACGGACGGGAGTTCGTCTCCGTGCACCGCGGCGACGGACTCGGCATCGCGGCCCTCCGCCGGAGCGGCCTGAAGATGCTGATCCTGTCCACGGAACAGAACCCGGTGGTCGCCGCCCGCGCCCGGAAGCTCAAGCTCCCGGTGCTGCACGGCATCGACCGCAAGGACCTCGCCCTCAAGCAGTGGTGCGAGGAGCAGGGCATCGCGCCGGAGCGCGTGCTCTACGTCGGCAACGACGTCAACGACCTCCCGTGCTTCGCCCTCGTCGGCTGGCCCGTGGCGGTCGCGAGCGCCCACGACGTCGTACGCGGCGCCGCACGCGCGGTCACCACCGTCCCCGGCGGTGACGGCGCGATCCGAGAGATCGCCAGCTGGATCCTCGGCCCCTCTCTCGATTCCCTCCCCAAGTAAGGACATCTCCTGCCATGAGCACCAACTCCCGCATCCGCACCTTCGGTACGCGCGAGGCCGGCCCGGGCCGCCCCGTATACATCTGCGGTGAGATCGGCATCAACCACAACGGTGAGCTGGAGAACGCCTTCAAGCTCATCGACGTGGCCGCCGAGGCCGGCTGCGACGCCGTGAAGTTCCAGAAGCGCACCCCGGAGATCTGCACCCCGCGCGACCAGTGGGACATCGAGCGCGACACCCCCTGGGGCCGGATGACCTACATCGACTACCGCCACCGGGTCGAGTTCGGCGAGGACGAGTACCGCCAGATCGACGAGTACTGCAAGAGCAAGAACATCGACTGGTTCGCCTCCCCGTGGGACACCGAGGCCGTCGCCTTCCTGGAGAAGTTCGACGTCCCCGCCCACAAGGTGGCCTCCGCCTCCCTCACCGACGACGAGCTGCTCCGCGCCCTGCGCGCCACCGGCCGCACGGTCATCCTGTCCTCCGGCATGTCGACCCCGAAGCAGATCCGCCACGCGGTCGAGGTCCTGGGCAGCGAGAACATCCTGCTCTGCCACGCCACCTCGACGTACCCGGCGAAGGCCGAGGAGCTCAACCTCCGCGTCATCAACACCCTGCAGGACGAGTACCCGAACGTCCCGATCGGCTACTCCGGCCACGAGACCGGCCTGCAGACCACGCTGGCCGCCGTCGCCCTCGGCGCCACCTTCGTCGAGCGCCACATCACCCTCGACCGCGCCATGTGGGGCTCCGACCAGGCCGCCTCCGTCGAGCCCCAGGGCCTCACGCGCCTGGTCCGCGACATCCGCACCATCGAGGCGTCCCTCGGCGACGGCGTCAAGAAGGTCTACGACTCCGAGATGGGCCCGATGAAGAAGCTGCGCCGCGTCACCGGCGTCGTCGCCGAGGCGGAGATCGCGGCGGCCGCGGGTGAGCCGGTCGCGGTCTGAGCACCCCGATCGCCCAACGGTTGCCCTGAGACGGGACGGTCGTACGCCGATGAGCCCCCGCGCCGGTCACACCGGCCACTCTGCCCGCACGCTCGCCTTCGTGGAGAGCCCGGTACAGCTGCTGAACGTACTGGAGTGGGCGCACCTGCACGGCCTGCAGGGCGCGCCACCGGACGCCCTGACGTCCGTGCCCGCGCAGATACGCCGGTCACCGGCCGGCGCTCCGCCACAGGCCGGCGCGGAGCTCACCCTCGTCGTGCTGTCCCCGACCGACCCCATGACCCGGGGCCAGCTCCGCCGCATGGCCGACCTGGCCCGGGACGAGGGGTACCGGGTGCGCTGGGAGGAGGCGCGGGGCGGCACGACCGCGCCCTTCCACACCATCGGCGGCCTGGCCGGCCCGCTGCGGCGCGCCGAGCGCATCGTCATGGGAGACCCCTTCTCCCGCTACGTGCAACTCCTCCTGACCATCACCCGGGCCCGCGATCTGGTCGTCGTCGACGACGGCACCGCGACCATGGAGTTCGTCGCCCAACTGGCCCGCGGCGAGCGCCTGGTCCGCTGGCACCGCAAGGGCGGCCGCCCCGGCCCCCGCGACCTGCTCTTCGCCCCGGTCTCCTCCTCGGCCCGCCGCCGCCTCACCCCGAGCGAGCACCGCCGTGTCGAGGTCTTCTCCTCCATGCCGGTGACCGAGACCCCGGACGGCGTCACGGTCACCGCCAACGACTTCGCCTGGACCCGCGCCCGCTTCGGCCCCCCGCGCATCACCACGAGCGCCGACATGGTCGGCACGTCCCTGGTCGAGACCGGCGTGGTCGACGGCGACCGCTACCTGGCCGCCGTCCAGTCCCTGGCCAGGGCCCACGGAGCCACCCGCTACTTCGCCCACCGCCGCGAGAGCACCGACAAACTCCACCGCCTCGCCACGGACACGGGCCTGGAGATCGTCCGCCCCGACCTCCCGCTGGAACTCATCGCCCGCCGGGGCCCCATCGGCCGCACCATCCTCAGCTTCCCCTCCACCGTCGTCCACACCCTGCCGTTGGCCCTGGCCGGCACCGGCGTCCGCGTGGCGGTCTGCGACATCGACCCCACCTGGCTCACGGAGACCGCCTCCCCCCGCGCCCAGGGGTTCCTGTCGGGGGTCACCGGAACGGCGCGGGACGTGCACCGGCTGGCGGCGGTGGGGTTGGCCTGAGCACGAGGCACGCCCCTCCCCACCGTGATGTCTCCGCTGCCGGCCCGTGACGACGGGGCGGACGCTGCCTGACGCGGCAGTAAAGTCTTCACGTTACAACTGGTTGTGGGGACAACCAGTGCGCCTTTCGGCTGCCGACGTCCTGGGGAGGGTTTGCAGCACATGAGTCGTCGCTCAACCGGTTTTGCGGGTGTCTGGGCTGAAATGCAACGGCAGCAGCAGCGCCAACTGGAGGCAGAAGCCCGACGGCGCCGACAGCAGGAACAGCAGGCGCGGGCCTACCAGCGGCGAGCCGCCCAGAGCCACCGCGAGTACCGGCAGGCGGAGGCCCTCCGGCGTACGGAGGAACTGGACGCACAGGTCGCCGCGCTGCAAGGACTTCTCGCCTCGGGCTGCCGGGCACCGGCCTTCCGGGCCGACTCCCTCATGCGACCCGAGGAGATCCAGCCCTTCTCGCCAGGACCGTTGGCGCAGCCGGTGCCGATGCCGCATTTCGACCACTACCAGACACAGGGCGGCTGGACCGCCGGCCGCCGTGCCCAGGCGCAGGCCGAAGCCCGGGCGCGCTTCGAACGCGACTGGCAGGCCGCCCAGGCCGCGGAGCTTCACCGGCAGCAACAGCTGGCGTCGTACCAGCTGCAGTACCAGCAGTGGGCTGATGCCCAGCTGGCCGATGTACGAAGGCACAACGCCGGCGTCGTCGCGCTGACCGAGGGTGTGGGACGCCACGACCCCGATTCCGTGATCGAGTACTTCTCCGCCGCCCTCTACGCCTCGACGGCATGGCCGGAGGGCCTCCCACGTCAGGTGGCGGCGGCTTACGACCCGGCGGCCCGGCAGCTCGTACTGGACTGGGAGCTGCCCGCCTACGGCATCGTGCCGGAGGTCAAGGCCGTCCGGTACGTGTCCGGGACCGACCAGGACAAGGAGACACCCCGCCCGGTGGGCCAGCGCCGTGCTCTGTACCGGGAGGCCCTCGCCCAGTGCATGCTGCTCGTACTGCACGAGCTCTTCGCCGCCGACGAGCTGGGCGCGCTCGAGTCGGTGGCCCTGAACGGCTTCGTCGACGGGCACGACCCCATGACGGGCCGGCCGGGCCAGATCTTCCTCGCGACGGTCATGGCGTCCCGCGCTTCGTTCGGCGACCTGCACCTGGCACAGGTGGACGCGTGCAGTTGCCTGGGCGACGCCCTGCGCGGGCAGCTCTCGGCCCGACCGGACCAGCTCGCGGCGGTACGGCCGGGCAGGCGGCCGCAGGACGTCGGGAACCGGGTGGTCGCCCACGGCGGCGACGAGGAGCCGGACCTGTTCGCCATGGACCCCATCGCCTTCGAGAACCTCGTCGCCGACCTCTTCCGGGCCATGGGGATGCAGGCCGTCACCACCCAGCGCTCCAACGACGGCGGCGTCGACGTCGACGCGCTGGATCCGGCACCGATCCGGGGCGGCAAGATCGTCGTACAGGTGAAGCGCTACCGGAACACGGTGCCGCCCACCGCCGTGCGTGATCTGTACGGAACCGTGCAGGACGTCGGCGCCAACAAGGGCGTCCTCGTGACGACGTCACGGTTCGGCCCCGGCTCGCACACCTTCGCCAACGGCAAGCCGCTGGAGCTCGTCTCGGGCCCCGAACTCGTCGACCTGCTGCATCGCCACGGGCTGGGCGGGCGGCTGGGCGAGGGCGACCGGTCAGCCGCGGCACAACCGGCGCCTCTCGGGCCGGACACCCGGCTGCCCGACGACTACAACGTCCTGGGCATGTCGTGGACCGGGAGTGTCGCCCTGGACGTGTGCGCTCTTGTCTGCCGTGGCAACAGCGTCCTCAGCGACGATCACTTCGTCTTCTTCAACAACCCCCGGACGCCGGACGGCTCGGTACGCGCTCTTCCCGCCACCGCACCCGACAAGGTCGCGATCTGTGTCTCCTTCGACGCGCTGCCGGACGAGGCCGACCGGTTCGTACTCGTGGCCGCGATCGATCCGAGTGCCGACCCGGCCGCCGACCTCTCCGGCTTCACGGACGCCCGCATCAGGCTTCTCGATCCACGAACGACCGAGCTGGGCCGCCTGGAGGTCTCGGACGGGCGGCCGCACGAGACCGCCCTGGTCCTCGGCTCGTTCCGGCGCAGATCCAGCGGCGACTGGGACTTCGTCCTGGGCGGCAAGGGCTACACGGGAGGCCTGGAGGAACTCGTGCGGGACTTCGGCATCGACGTGGAGTAGGCCGATACCCGTTCGCTCCCGGCCAGGGACGGTGCGGCGAGGGGCGGGGGCAGGAAGGCGGGCCTCGACCGGTGACGCGGATTCCCCGAGCCGGTCCGGTCGCGGCCCTCTTACCCTTGAACCAAGGCGCAGGCCACAACCTCGCCGGGGTGATGGAGATGCTCGACCTTTCCTCCGCGCTGTCCGATGTCCCGCCCCGCCGGGGCCGGGCTTCTTGGCCCCGTCACGAGTACGTCAAGGGCTGGGGCGTCTTCGGACTGCCCTTCGACTCCGGGCACGTCCTCGCCCTGCGCGTCTTCCCGGAGAACTGCTTCGGCCCCTACCGCACACTGTGGCACCGCGACCCGAGCGGCAGCTGGTCGATCCATGTCGACGGGCCGCGGCTGGACACCGCATGCCCCAGGTACTACGGCGCCGCCTGCGACCACACCGGCTACGCCCGGATCGCGATCACGTGGACGGGCCCCGCCACCTTGCGGGTGACGATGGATTCCCCCGCCGTGGACTGGACCCTCACCGCCTCCGCGACACGACTCCTCGGTCTGCTCAACGACATCAGCGGGGCGCTGCCACTCGCCACCTGGCGCCCTCGGACTCTGGTGCGGGCTCGCGAGCGCCTGGCCCACGCGCTGGGACTGGGGGAGATCCGGCTGTCCGGCACGATGCCGAGCGGCCACACCGGCACGCTCATGCCCCAGCGGATGTACTTCGTCGACGACTCACACGCCGTATTCGACGGTGTCGACCTCGGGCGCCCGGCCCGGCTCACGGAGAACCCGCGCATCGGTGACGTACCCCTGCCGGCCCGCGGCGTGCTGGCCGTCGGCCAGGCGGCATGGGAGATCCTCGACCCGGCGGAGTACGAACGCACCCGGAGGGAGACCGCCCGGGATCTCTAGCGGGGCCGTTCACCCTTCACGGTCTCGATGAAGGGGCTGAAGGCGTCGGGCGTGAAGGTGAGGGTGCCTGTCAACGGGTTCTTGGAGTCACGGACAAGTATGCGTGTGGGGCACGCGGCGATCTCCACGCAGTTGTTGCCGTCGCCGCCGCCGGAGTATGACGACTTCCGCCAGTTGTAGGAGGTGTTCACGGTGGGCCTCACAGCTCCTTGGCCAGTCTGAGGACGAAGTCACGCGAACGCGTGGGATCGAGCGACGCTGCCTCCACTCTATGGAAGAGCGTTCGAAACACTTCGAGCTGGGCCTCGGAGTCAATGAAACCTGTGCCGTGTGGCGCGTCGCGTACTGCCGTGTCCAGCTTTGGTACGGCGCCACCCGACAGCATCATGGGGCCCCAGGAGCCGCCGAAGCCGTCCAGATCGAAGGGAACGACCCGCACGGTCACGTGTTCCGCTTCGGAGAGTTCCATGACGCGGAACAGTTGGGCACGCGAGGCGGCACGGTCACTGAGTCTGATACGCAGTGCGGCCTCGTGGATGATCGCCTCGTACGGAGTGGGATCCGGCCCCGTGATGATCGCTTTGCGCTGCATGCGATGACGGACGCGCAGGTCGCGATCCTCTTCGGGGAGTTCGGGGATTCTGGAGGAGAACGCAGCCCGGGCGTATTCGGGTGTCTGGAGCAGGCCAGGTACGAACAGGAACTCAACGTCGCGTCGGTACGTCGCGTGGTGCTCAAGTTCAGCGATGTCGAGGAACGGTGTGGGCAGCAGTTCGCGGTACTCCTCCCACCAGCCCTTCGTGCGATCCGTCGCCATCGCTACCAGGGCGTCGATCAACTCTTCATCGGAGCAGCAGTAGTTGGTGGCGAGACGACGTAGCCGTTTTTCGCTCACGCCCGCGAGGGCGGACTCGATCTGGCTGATCTGCGCTGAACTCACCCCGAGCAGAGTCGCTGCTTGGCGAGCCGTGAGACCTGCCGCGTCGCGGAGTCTGCGCAACTCGACCGCCAGCCGGGACTGACGTGCAGTCGGCTCACTCCGCAAGGCCATGGCCTCTCCCCTCAACCTGTCCGTGAAGGCCGCTAGTTCGGGTGTCAGGTTACGTGAACGGCTTGCAAGACTTAAAAATCAAGGTCTACCGTCAGTGACGCAACGCGCACGCAGCGGAAGTGCACCGCATCGTCCCGCCATGACGACTGCGGCATTGCCACCGCACGCCTTGAACCTCTCACCTCACCGGAGTCGATGAGTCATGCCCGAAACCTGGGACTACACGCTCTACATCCCCAACGACCTCAGAGCGGTGACGATCTCCCGCCGCACCCTGTGTCTGATTCTGACGATGCACGGTCTGATCGGCCTGGTCGAGACGGCCGAACTCCTGGCGACGGAGCTGGTGTCGAACGCGGTGCGGCACACGAAGGGGCCGGCCGCGCTCAGGGTGCGCCGTTCGGTGGAGGGGGCGGTGTGGATCGGGGCGTGGGACACGGACCCCGGTCCGCCGGAGCCGTTCCGGCCGCTGGCGGAGGTGGCCGAGCTGGGGGAGGGGGGCGGGGCCTGGCTCTGGTCAGGGCGTGCGCGGACTTCTGGGGCTGGCAGCCGTCGGCCAGGTTCGGGAACCGGGGTAAGTACGTGTGGTGCGAACTTGCGGCGGCCTAGCTCGTTGATCACGTCGACAGACAGAAGGGAGAGCCGATGGTCGGCTCGTCGCACGAGGCGCTGCACCGGATTTTCCAGAAGGACCCGACCCTGCTGACCCGCGCCTTACAGCGTGTGTTGCACGTGCCGTTTCCGGAGCCGAGGCAGATCGCGGCGCTGAACGTGGATCTGACCGAGATCGAACCGGTCGAGCGGCGTGTGGACACGCTGCTCCGGGCGGAGACGGACGAGGGTACGTACCTCTTCGTGATCGAGTCGCAGGGGAAGGTGGACGACCGCAAGAGGGGGAGCTGGCCCTACTACCTCTCCTACCGTGCGACACGATGTCGCTCCGTTTTGAGTAAGTGAGCCTGTATGAAGGGAAGTTGAAACAGGCGAACTTCGGGTCTGTACTCGGACCGGTCCCCGCGCTCACATGCGTCGCTGGTAACGGCGGGGTGTGAAGCTGAGCGTTCAAGCCCAAGGGTGCCCTGGCCATCTGGGAGCCACAGGTGAGGGGAAGGCTGGACGGATGAACGCAAGTGAACTCCTGTTGACGCCTCGTTAAGGTAAGGCCGTGCGATGGCACGCATGCGACGGTCAAATGGATCAGGCGCTGAAATGCGCCGGGCGAGCTCTGGGGTGGTATGTCCAGAGTGTGAGTACCGCCGATCCCGGGGTAAAGGGAGCATCCTCCCCAGCCGCATCTCAATGGAGCGGAACGTGGAAACCCCGTCGGGGTCCGGGTAAATGTCCGGTAGGCCGACCGTAAGGAAGGCTCAACTCCCTGGCGGGAACAGGATGATCCAAGAAGCGAAGGTCGACGGGCCGAAAGGCCGGAGGAAAGCCGAGAAGATTCTTCACCTTCCCGGTATAACTCGTCGGATACGGGTCCGAGTGACCCGACTCGAAAGGGTGCCCACGTGGATCAGGTGAGCCTTTGAAGAGCTCTGTACATGGCGATGGAACCGAAGGGCAAGTTGGACACCAATGGCAGAAATGATGGAATCGGCCCCGGTCGGTCCCTGTGCGTCACTGGTGAACGGACCGGAGGGCGTTTCTTCCTCTTTCGACTGGCACAGCATCGACTGGGCTTCGTGTGAGGAAAACGTACGGCGTCTACGGCAGAGGATCTTCAAGGCAACGCGGGAAGAGGACTGGAAGAAGGTCCGGAGCCTGCAGAAACTCATGCTGCGAAGTCTCAGCAACACGCTGGTGAGCGTGAAGCGGGTGACGCAGCAGAGCAGCGGCCGCAAGACGGCTGGCATTGACGGGGAACGAGCCCTCACGCCGCGAGCGCGGGGGACGTTGGCGGCTGAAATCCATCAGTCGTCCAAGCCTTGGCAGGCCAAGCCGGTCAAGCGGGTGTTCATCCCGAAGAGCAATGGAAAGCAGCGCCCACTGGGAATTCCGGTCATCCGTGACCGGGTCTCACAGGCCCGAGTGAAGAATGCGCTTGAGCCGGAGTGGGAGGCACGGTTCGAACCGAAGTCGTACGGGTTCCGGCCCGGCCGAAGCTGTCAGGACGCCATTGGAGCGATCTACGTAACCGCGCGGGGAACGTCTCCTAAGCGGTTGTGGGTCCTGGATGCCGATCTGTCAGCAGCGTTCGACCGCATCGACCACGGCCATCTGATGTCCTCGCTCGGTCAGTTCCCGGCCAGGGATCTTGTCGAGGGTTGGCTGAGGGCAGGCGTGATCGACAAGGGCAGGTTCGCTCCGACCGACGAGGGGACACCTCAAGGTGGAGTGATCAGCCCCGTACTGCTGAACATCGCTCTGCATGGGATGGAACAGGCCGCGGGGTGCCGGTACAGACAGCGTGCGAATGGCGTGCTGCGTTCTGTGGAGGGCGCTCCGGTGCTGGTGAGATACGCCGATGACTTCGTCGTGCTCGGGCACAGCGAAGCTGAAGTGCGCCAGGTCAAGCAGCGTTTGAAAGAATGGCTGGAGCCGAGAGGGCTGCACTTCAATGAGGAAAAGACGCAGATCGTCCACCTCGCGAAGGGCTTTGACTTTCTCGGATTCACCATTCGGCGAACATGTGGAAGCCTGATTGTCAAGCCAAGCGCTACGGCCTGCGCGAGACTCCGGGAGAGGCTGCGGTCTGAAGTGAAGGCCCTGAATGGGGCCAACGCGGAAGCCCTCATGCAAAAGCTCGTCCCGATTATTCGCGGATGGGCTGCCTACTACCGGGGGGTGGCGTCCAGCAAGACCTTCAACTCGCTGGACAACTACATGTGGCGACTGACCTGGACATGGGCCAGACGTCGTCACCCCGGAAAGTCAAGGCACTGGGTCGCGGCCCGGTACTTCGACAGATTCCATTCGACCAGGGAGGACAGATGGGTGTTCGGGGACCGTGACAGCGGCGCCTTCCTCCCGAAGTTCTCCTGGACGAAAATCATCCGTCACTACGTAGTCCAGGGTGCGGCATCTCCTGATGACCCCTCCCTCCAGGACTACTGGCGGGAGCGCCGTCGGAAGAAGGCGGCGCCCCCTATGGACAAGACGAGTCTTGTCCTGGCTGTGAGACAGAAAGGGCTCTGCCCGCTCTGTCGGCAATCGCTCATCGCCGGCGCCGAATACGAACCAGACAGTCCACGAGAGTGGATCAACTGGTTCGCGGCATCGAAGAAGGCGCTGCACAAGCACCACTTCACCTACCGGCGAGACGGTGGCTCGGATGAAAGGAAGAACCTCCGTCTCGTGCACTCCGAATGCCATCGCCAGCACCACGCTGGAGATGGGAAACGGACCGCATGAACTGCTTTTCCGCGCAGCCCTCGTGGCTTGCTTGAGCCGGATGCGGTGAAAGCCGCACGTCCGGTTCTGAGGGGGCCGGGGCCCAGCAATGGGCTCCGGCTACCCGACTTTACGAAAAGTACCGCTGTGAGCCGGTGCTCATCGTCGTCACGCAGAACAGTGCCACCGCGAAGTGGGCTTCGCGCCCGATCCGGCTGGGGTTCCGCGACTGGCACTCGCTGACGGTACGGCCGCTTGTGCTGGGCCCGGACAACGTGCCGGTGATCGCGGACGAGCAGTCGGCCGCGAGGGACGTACCCATTGCGGTGCTTTCCGTGATGACACACGGGCGTGGCCCGCAGGCCCCGGCCATACTGGGCTCCGTGGCCACCGCCCTGCGGACCATCGATGAGGAAACCGCCGCGGTCCTCGCGCAGTTCGTCGACTCCTGCCTGGCCGACCCCCAGGCGAAGCAGATGTGGAGGGACCTGATGACAGCGACTCAGTACTTCTGGCGACACCCGCTGGCCGAGCAGGTGCGCGAAGAAGGCCGCGAAGAGGGCCGCGAAGAGGGGAGGGTCGAGGCCAAGGCCGAGATGGTGCTCCACATGCTGCAGTGGCGCGGCATCGAGGTGCCCCATGCCGTACGCGAGCGGGTGAACGCCTGCACCGACCTGGACCAGCTCGAAGTGTGGGCCCAGCGGGCGATGCGTGCCGAGGACGCGGCGGAGCTGTTCACCGCGGACTGAAGTAGAGGTCGACGGGGAGGACCTGATGACAGCGACTCAGTACTTCTGGCGACACCCGCTGGCCGAGCAGGTGCGCGAAGAAGGCCGCGAAGAGGGGAGGGTCGAGGCCAAGGCCGAGATGGTGCTCCACATGCTGCAGTGGCGCGGCATCGAGGTGCCCGATGCCGTACGCGAGCGGGTGAACGCCTGCACCGACCTGGACCAGCTCGAAGTGTGGGCCCAGCGGGCGATGCGTGCCGAGGACGCGGCGGAGTTGTTCGCCGGGGAGTGAGCGGGGGGCGCAGGGCCGGGGCAGGATAGGCGGCATGAGCGTAGTGAAGATCAATGTGCTGTCCGTCCCGACCGAGCAGCGGGAGACGCTGGAGAAGCGGTTCGCGTCGAGGGCGCACGCCGTGGAGAACTCCGACGGGTTCGAGTGGTTCGAGCTGCTGCGGCCGGTCGAGGGCACCGACCAGTACCTCGTCTACACCCGGTGGCGGGACGAGGAGTCGTTCCAGGCCTGGATGGAGGGGCCGATGAAGTCGGCCCACCAGGGCGGCGGCGAGGGCGGCGAGCGGCCGAAGCCCGCCGCCTCCGGGTCCACCCTGTGGTCCTTCGAGGTCGTCCAGCAGGCCGAGCCCAAGGGCGCCTGACCGCCGCAGCCGGTCAGAGCGATCCGGTCGTCGCCGTAGGGGGCTCCTCCTGCGGCGGCGTGCCTCTGGCGATGGTCATCGACCAGTGCACGGATGGCGGAGCCTCGACCGAGGCCACGCCGCCGGCTCGCGCGGCGGTGACGTTCACCTGGTTGTAGATGGTGCTGGGCCGGTCGGCGCGGCACCTCAGGGGGAAGGCGACGTGGACGGGGCGCACGGCGATCCTCATGCGGCCCGTGCCCTGACAGCGCACCGCGATGATCAGGGCGTCACCCTTGCGGCCCTCGCCGAAGGCGATGCTCGCGTTCCCCGTGGTCATCCCTTGGCGGCCGGCCAGGGTCTCGTCGGCGTCCAGTTCCGGAGGTCCCTGGGGCGCCGGCACCGTGCTGCTGTGCGGTGCCGGCGCCGACGCTGCCGTTGCGGGACCCTGCCTCGGCGCGTCGCCGTGGTCCGCGGTGCAGCCCGTCAGCGGGACGAGCAGCGCGGTGCACGCGACGGTCAGGCCCGCGAGGGTCCGGAGGGGCATGTCGGCTCTCCCAGGTAGCGGCACGATTGCGGCCGGTGGCTGACCGGATCATGGCAGTGCCGGCGGGCGGACCGTGGGCCTCCGGAGCTTCTCTGAGCAAGATGTGAGCTTCGTCGGGGCCGGCCCGCCCCGATGGACCCGATCAGTCCAGCGGGGCTCACCCCGGCCGGCGCGCCGGCCGGAAGGCGCGGGGGCGGTCTCCTCGTCCTGGGGCTCGCGGACCGCCGTTGCCACCGGGTCCAGGCCCGCGCCCGTGGGCGCGAGAGGGTGGGACAGGCCGTGCGGACAACGGGACACGCGGTCCTTGGCGATCGTGTCGTAGGAGGAGCCGGCGGTCTGCGGGAAGTCCGCGTTCGAGTCGCTCACGGCGCCGCACCCTACCGACCGGGACCGCGTCCGCTCGGCGGACTGGGGGAGCGTGAGGATGGTGATGCGTGGTATGCGTGGAGGAAGGAAACAGAGATTTTACCCATCGAAGTCCGCCGCCATGCGTCCGCCGGTCCGATTTTCTTCCCCTAACGGGCTGAACTTTTGTTGATCCGGAGTCAGTTGGCCGGTCGGGCGTCCTACCCTTCAGAGGGTGAAGCAATTGATGTCCCGAGAGTCCGAGGCCAAACTGCCCGAGGGTGTGCTCCCCGGCGTGCTCAGCGAGTCCCTGCACGCCGAACTGGTCGCGTTCCGCCGTGACCTCCACATGCACCCCGAGCTGGGCAACCAGGAGTTCCGTACGACCGCCGCGATCAAGGAGCGGCTGGAGCAGGCCGGGCTCAGGCCCCGCGTCCTCGCCACCGGAACCGGACTCGTCTGTGACATCGGTCTGCCCGAGGGGCAGCGGCCCACCGTGCCGATGCTCGCCCTGCGCGCGGACATCGACGCCCTGCCCATCCCGGACACCAAGGCCGACTGCCCGTACCGGTCCACCGTGCCCGACCGGGCCCACGCCTGCGGTCACGACGTGCACACCACCGTGGTGCTCGGCGCCGGTCTCGTCCTCGCCGACCTGGCGGCCAAGGGGCTGCTGTCCCGCGCGGTGCGGCTGGTCTTCCAGCCCGCCGAGGAGGTGCTGCCCGGCGGCGCGCTCGTCGCGATCGGGGACGGGGCGCTGGACAACGTCGGCCGGATCCTCGCCGTGCACTGCGACCCCAAGGTCGAGGCCGGCCGGATCGGGCTGCGGCACGGGCCCATCACCAGCGCCTGCGACCGGCTGGAAGTCGCCCTCGACGGGCCCGGCGGGCACACCGCCCGCCCGCATCTGACCACCGACCTGGTCACGGCGGCCGCCCGCGTCGCGATCGACGTGCCCGCGCTGGTCGCCCGCCGTGTCGACACCCGCGCCGGTCTCGCCGTCACCTGGGGCCGGATCGAGTCGGGCCATGCCCCGAACGTCGTACCGCAGCACGCCGAGCTGTCCGGCACCGTGCGCTGCCTGGACCTGGACGCCTGGCGGGACGCGCCGGACATCGTGCACGCGGCCATCGACGAGATCGCGACGCTGCACCGCGCCAAGTCGGAGATCAACTACGTGCGGGGCGTGCCGCCGGTGGTCAACGACCGGGAGTCCGCCGAGCTGCTGCGCCGGTCGATGGTGGCCCGGCGCGGCCTGGAGTCGGTCGAGAGCACGGAGCAGAGCCTCGGCGGCGAGGACTTCTCCTGGTACCTGGAGAACGTGCCCGGCGCCATGGCCCGCCTGGGTGTGCGCACCCCCGGCGACCGGATGGTCCGGGACCTGCACCAGGGTGACTTCGACGCCGACGAGCACGCCATCACGGTCGGCGTGGAGATGTTCACGGCCGCCGCGCTGCTCGACGACATGTAGCCGGCCGAGGCGGCGAAGGGCGGCCCGGGGCGGCCGGGCCGCCCTGGGGCAACACACTCGTAAGCCAACCGTGCACTGTGCGCAACAACGGTGTGAGAGGTCCGGTACGCCGAGTTCAGGCGGTGTTTGCCTCGAATAGATAACGGCTTCGCGAGGGGGTTTTTTGCGACATCTACGCGCGTTACGATGCCGCGAAGCCGACGCCGTCGGGGCGTCTCGGCTCGAGCACCGATCCGGTGCTCACATCAAGCGCCGACAGGCGCTCAGGTCAGGTGAAGGAGCCTTCCCGTGCGCCGGGTAGCCAAGCTTTCCGCTGCGTGTGTCGCCACCGCAGCTCTCGCCCTCACTGCCACCGCGTGTGGCAGCACCTCCTCCGACAACGACAACTCGTCGTCCTCCTCCGGTGACGGCAAGGGCGTCAAGATCGGTCTCGCCTTCGACGTCGGCGGTCGTGGCGACCGCTCCTTCAACGACTCCGCCGCGCGCGGTGCCGACAAGGCGAAGAAGGAGTTCGGCGGCGAGATCAAGGAACTGACCGCGAAGACCTCGGACACCGAGGCCGACCGCGAGCAGCGCCTGTCGGACATGGCCGAGGCCGGGTACAGCCCGATCATCGGTGTCGGTTACGCGTACGCCGCCTCGATGACCAAGGTCGCGGCGAAGTACCCCAAGACGAGCTTCGGCATCGTCGACTCGGTGGTGGACGCCAAGAACGTCGACAGCATCACGTTCACCGAGGAGCAGGGCTCCTACCTGGCGGGTGTCGCCGCCGCGCTGAAGACGAAGAAGGACCACGTCGGCTTCATCGGCGGTGTCGACGTCCCGCTGATCAAGAAGTTCGAGGCGGGTTACGTCCAGGGCGTCAAGGACACCAACTCCAAGATCAAGGTCGACACCCAGTACCTGAGCCACGGCTCGGACACCTCCGGCTTCGCCAGCCCCGACAAGGGCAAGGAAGCCGCGCAGGGCATGCTGGACAACGGCGCCGACGTGATCTACTCGGCGGCCGGCTCCTCCGGCAACGGCGCGATCGAGGCCGTCAACGGCGTCAAGGGCGCCTGGGCGATCGGCGTGGACTCGGACCAGTACAGCATCCCGGGTCTGGCCAAGTACAAGAACTCGATCCTGACCTCGATGGTCAAGAACGTCGACCTCGGTGTCTACGACTTCGTCAAGTCCGTCCACGGCGGCAAGCCGTTGACGGGCACCAACACCTACTCGCTGAGCAAGGACGGCGTCTCGCTGTCCACCAGCGGTGGCTTCATCGACGACATCCAGGCGAAGCTGGACGCGGCGAAGAAGAAGATCGTCGACGGCTCCGTCAAGGTCAAGACCACCCCGTGACCTGACGGGTCCCGTGGGACCTGGGCTCGGCGCGGGGGCGGCTTCCGCAGCCCCCCGCCGAGCCATAACAATGTGTCAACTCTACGCGTGTAGCATTGAGTTGCCGCGCTAGCGTCGCCGACGCCTGCCCTCCCCCCGCAGCCCCTTTCCCCGAGGAGAGTGCGCCATCAACGCGTCCAGCCCTCCCGCTGCCGTCGAACTGCGCGGCATCACCAAGCGTTTCCCCGGCGTCGTCGCCAACCGCGACATCGACATCACGGTCCGCACGGGCACCGTACACGCCCTCTGCGGTGAGAACGGCGCCGGCAAGTCCACCCTGATGAAGATCCTCTACGGCATGCAGCAGCCGGACGAGGGCACCATCAAGGTCAACGGCGAACCGGTCACCTTCGGCAACCCCGGCGACGCCATCGCCCGCGGCATCGGCATGGTGCACCAGCACTTCATGCTCGCCGACAACCTCACCGTCCTCGAGAACGTCGTCCTCGGCGCGGAGAAGCTGTACGGCATCGGCGGCAAGGCGCGTACGAAGATCAAGGAGATCTCCGACGCGTACGGCCTGGGCGTGCGGCCCGACGTCCTCGTGGAGGCGCTCGGCGTCGCCGACCGCCAGCGCGTGGAGATCCTCAAGGTCCTCTACCGCGGCGCCCGGACCCTCATCCTGGACGAGCCGACCGCCGTGCTCGTGCCGCAGGAGGTCGACGCCCTCTTCGACAACCTCCGCGAGCTGAAGGCCGAGGGCCTCACGGTCATCTTCATCTCCCACAAGCTGGGCGAGGTGCTCTCCGTCGCCGACGAGATCACCGTCATCCGGCGCGGCACCACGGTCGGCACGGCCGAGCCGCGCAGCACCACCTCCAAGCAGCTCGCCGAGATGATGGTCGGCAGCGAGCTGCCGACGCCGGAGACGGAGGAGTCCACCGTCACGGACGTCCCCATGCTCACGGTGGACAAGCTGCACCTGGCCCAGACCGATCTCGACGGCGTCGAGCGGATCATCCTCGACGAGATCTCCTTCACCATCCACAAGGGCGAGGTCCTCGGCATCGCCGGTGTGGAGGGCAACGGCCAGTCCGAGCTGGTCGAGGCGATCATGGGCATGCGCAGCCCGGACGCCGGCGTCGTCACGCTGGACGGCGACGACATCTCCCAGACCCCCACCCGCCGCCGTCGCGAGGCCGGCGTCGGCTACATCCCCGAGGACCGCCACCGCCACGGCCTCCTCCTCGAGGCGCCGCTGTGGGAGAACCGCATCCTCGGCCACGTCACGGAGAAGCCCAACTCGCGCGGCGGACTGCTCGACATCAAGGCCGCCCGGACCGACACCGAGCGGATCGTCCGCGACTACGACGTCCGCACGCCCGGTATCGAGGTGACGGCGGCCTCGCTGTCCGGCGGCAACCAGCAGAAGCTGATCGTGGGCCGCGAGATGAGCCACGCCCCCAAGCTGCTCATCGCCGCCCACCCCACCCGCGGTGTGGACGTCGGCGCGCAGGCGGCCATCTGGGACCACATCCGGCAGGCCCGTCGCGCGGGCCTGGCCGTGCTGCTGATCTCCGCCGACCTGGACGAGCTCATCGGGCTCTCCGACACCCTGCGGGTGATGTACCGGGGCCGTCTGGTCGCCGACGCCGACCCCGCCACCATCACCCCCGAGGAGCTGGGCTCCGCCATGACGGGTGCGGCCTCCGGCCACCTGGAGCACACAGAGGACGACGAGCGATGAAGAAGCTGACCTCACGGATCGACAAGGAGCGGCTGCTCCTCGGGATCGCGGCGCCGCTGCTGGCGATCGTCGCCGCGCTCGTCGTCACCACCCTGGTGATCCTCGCCACCGGCAAGAACCCGGGCGACGCCTTCAGCGACATGGTGACCTACGGCTTCGCCAGCGACAGCCAGGTCTACATCCTGAACAAGGCGACGACCTACTACCTCGCGGGTGTCGCGGTGGCCATCGGCTTCCGCATGAACCTGTTCAACATCGGTGTCGACGGCCAGTACCGGCTCGCCGCGTTCATCGCGGCCGTCCTCGGCGGCGCGCTGACCGTGCCCGGCTGGATCGCCATCCCCCTGATCATCATCTGCGCGATGGCGACCGGTGCCCTGTGGGCGGCCATCGCCGGCGTGCTCAAGGTGACCCGCGGCGTCAGCGAGGTCATCTCGACGATCATGCTCAACTCGATCGCCACCGCGATCATCGCCTACCTGCTGCAGCCCGGGAAGCTCGGCCAGCTCGACCAGGCCGGCACACTCGTCTCCACCAAGCCGCTGCCGTCGTCCTCGTACTTCTTCAGCATCGACACCGGCCCGGCCGGCGTCCTGTGGGGCTTCGTCGTCATCGCCGTGGTCGTCGGAATCGGCTACTGGTTCGTGCTCGGCCGCACCCGGTTCGGCTTCGACCTGCGCACCGTCGGCCAGTCCGACACCGCCGCCGCCGCGAGCGGCGTCGGGGTGAAGAAGATGGTCGCCACCAGCATGATCATCTCGGGTGCGGTGGCCGGTCTGATCGGCATGCCGACCCTGCTCAACGACAGCCACCAGTTCAGCAACGACTTCCCGGCGGGCATCGGCTTCACCGGCATCGCCATCGCGCTGCTCGGCCGCAACAGCCCGATCGGCATCGCGCTCGGCGCCCTCCTGTGGGGCTTCCTGGAGCGCACCACCAACCACCTGGAGTTCCAGGGCTACGACAAGGAGATCCTCGGCGTGATCCAGGGCGTCATCGTCCTGTGCGTCGTGATCGCCTACGAGGTCGTCCGCCGCTACGGCCTCAAGCGCCAGCAGCAGCGGGTCGGCGCAGAACTCGCCGCCCAGGCCGCCGCTCCGACGAAGAAGCAGGAGGTGGCGTGATGACTGCCACGATGACCGACGCGCCGCCGCCCGCGGCGCCCAAGGCGGAGGGCGCGGCCGGCAAGCGCTCGGGCCGGTCGCTCGGCCAGATCCTCATGATCGTCGCGGGTGCGCTGCTCCTCGTGGCCGCGGTCCGCGTCATCACCGGCGCCGACCAGCTCACCTCCGAAGGACAGGTCGGTGCCGCCCTCGGCCTCGCCGTGCCCATCGGACTCGCCGGTCTGGCCGGTCTGTGGTCCGAGCGGGCCGGTGTGGTCAACATCGGCCTCGAGGGCATGATGATCCTCGGCACCTTCGGCGCCGGCTGGGTCGGCTGGCAGACCAACCCCTGGCTGGGCCTGCTGTGCGGCATCGGCTTCGGTGTCCTCGGCGGCCTGGTGCACGCCGTCGCCACCATCACCTTCGGCGTCGACCACATCGTCTCCGGTGTCGCGGTCAACCTGCTCGCGCTCGGCGCCACCCAGTACCTCGCCAAGCTCTTCTTCGCCGAGGGCAAGCCGGCCGAGGCGGGCGGCAACCCCAAGCAGTCCCCGCCCGTGGACTCGCTGCCCCACGTCACCGTGCCGGGCCTGTCCGACGCCCTGCAGACGGTCCAGAACCACCACTGGTTCCTCGTCTCCGACCTCGCGGGCATCGTCGGCGGTCTGATCACCGACCTGTCGGTGGTGACGATCCTGGCGGTGGTGCTGTTCGTCGGCAGCTGGTGGCTGCTGTGGCGGACCCCGTTCGGCCTGCGGCTGCGCTCCTGCGGTGAGAACCCGATCGCCGCCGAGTCGCTCGGCGTCAACGTCTACCAGTACAAGTACATGGCCGTGGCCGTCTCCGGCGGTCTCGCCGGCCTCGGCGGCGCGTTCCTCGCCCTGGTCACCTCCCACACCTACCTGGAGGGCCAGACCGGCGGGCGCGGCTACATCGGCCTCGCCGCGATGATCTTCGGCAACTGGCGGCCGGGCGGTCTGGCCATGGGCGCCGGCCTGTTCGGCTACTCCGACGCGCTGCAGCTGCGCAACGGCGGCACGACCGTGCACGCGCTGCTGCTCCTGCTGGTCGTCCTGCTCGTGGTCCTGGCCGGCTGGAAGCTGTACCGCTCCGCCGTCTGGCAGGGCGCGATCAGCCTCATCGTGGGCGGGCTCGTCCTGGCCTGGTACCTGCTCACCGACGAGGTCCCGAGCGACTTCGTGGGCGCCACGCCGTACGTCGTGACGCTGCTGGTGCTCTCGCTCTCCGCTCAGCGGCTGCGCATGCCCAAGGCGGACGGCATGCGGTACCGGAAGGGACAGGGCAAGTGACGGCCGCGCCGGACGCCGGCTTCGACTGGGAGCCGCTGCGCGCCGAGGCGCGGGAGGCCATGACCCACGCCTACGTCCCCTACTCGGGCTACCCGGTCGGCGTGGCCGCCCTGGTCGACGACGGGCGCACGGTCACCGGCTGCAACGTCGAGAACGCCTCCTACGGCCTCGGCCTGTGCGCCGAGTGCGGGCTCGTCTCACAGCTCCAGCGCACGGGCGGCGGCCGCCTCACGCACTTCACCTGCGTGGACGGCGAGGGCGCCCCGCTGGTGCCGTGCGGCCGCTGCCGCCAGCTCCTCTACGAGTTCGGCGGCCCCGGCCTGCTGCTGGACACTCCCGAGGGCGTCCTCCCGCTCTCCGAGATGCTGCCCCAGGCCTTCGGCCCGGGCCATCTCTCCAAGTAACTCCCCGTACGGCCCCCCTGAACCGATCAGGGGGGCCGTGCACTTCGCACCTCCCGGAAGGAAGCCATAGCCATGGCCATGGACGCCATCTCCGTCATCCGCGCCAAGCGGGACCGCGGTGAGCTGACCGACGAGCAGATCGACTGGGTCATCGACGCGTACACCCGCGGCGAGGTCGCCGACGAGCAGATGTCGTCGCTCGCGATGGCGATCCTGCTGAACGGGATGAACCGCCGGGAGATCGCCCGCTGGACCGCGGCCATGATCGCCTCCGGCGAGCGCATGGACTTCTCCTCGCTGTCCCGCCCGACGGCCGACAAGCACTCCACCGGCGGCGTCGGCGACAAGATCACCCTCCCGCTGGCCCCGCTGGTGGCGGCCTGCGGCGCGGCCGTCCCGCAGCTCTCCGGCCGGGGCCTCGGCCACACCGGCGGCACGCTGGACAAGCTGGAGTCGATCCCCGGCTGGCGCGCGCTGCTGTCCAACGAGGAGATGCTGCACGTCCTCGACACCACCGGCGCGGTGATCTGCGCGGCCGGCGACGGCCTGGCCCCGGCCGACAAGAAGCTGTACGCCCTGCGGGACGTGACCGGCACGGTCGAGGCGATCCCGCTGATCGCGTCCTCGATCATGTCCAAGAAGATCGCCGAGGGCACCGGCTCCCTGGTCCTGGACGTGAAGGTCGGCTCCGGCGCCTTCATGAAGACGATCGAGGACGCCCGTGAGCTGGCCTCCACGATGGTCGGCCTCGGCACCGACCACGGGGTGAGGACGGTCGCCCTGCTGACCGACATGTCCACCCCGCTCGGCCTCACCGCCGGCAACGCGCTCGAGGTCCGCGAGTCGGTCGAGGTCCTGGCGGGCGGCGGCCCGGCGGACGTGGTCGAGCTGACGGTCGCCCTGGCCCGCGAGATGCTCGACGCGGCCGGCATCAAGGACGCCGACCCGGCGAAGGCGCTGGCCGACGGCTCGGCGATGGACGTGTGGCGCCGGATGATCGCGGCCCAGGGCGGAGACCCGGACGCCGTACTGCCCACGTCCAAGGAGCAGCACGTCATCAGGGCGTCCGGATCCGGCGTCCTGACCCGGCTGGACGCCTACGGCATCGGCGTCGCCGCCTGGCGCCTCGGCGCGGGCCGCGCCCGCAAGGAGGACCCGGTGCAGGCGGCGGCGGGCGTGGAGATGCACGCCAAGCCGGGCGACACGGTGACCGAGGGCCAGCCGCTGCTGACCCTCCACACGGACACCCCCGAGCGCTTCGAGTACGCGCTCCAGGCGGTCGAGGGCTCGTACGACATCGCGGCCCCGGGCACGGCCTTCACGGCGTCGCCGGTGGTGCTGGAGCGCATCGCCTGAGCAGCCCTGCGGACGAACGGGACCGGCGCCTCGGCGCCGGTCCCGTTCGGCGTCCGGCCCTCACCCCAGCACCGTCGCCACCCCCACCAGTACCGGGACCGAGACCACCGTCGACAGCAGCACCGACTCGCGGGCCAGGGTCTCGGCGACCCGGTAGCGGCTGGCGTAGGTGAACAGGTTCTGGGCGGCCGGCAGGGCCGAGGTGACGACCACGTCAAGCAGGGGCGCGCCGTGCAGGCCGAAGACGCCGCGGGCCAGTACCCAGGCCACCAGCGGCTGGCCCAGTGACTTCAGCGCCACCGACAGCAGGACCAGCCGGCGGTCGAGCCCCCGGCCGGGAGCCGCGCTGCCGCGCAGGGACATGCCGAAGACCAGCAGGGCCGCCGGAACCGACATGTTGCCGATCATGGTGAGCGGCTCCATGCCGGGGCCCGGGACCTTCCAGCCCCCCGCAGACACCACCACACCGGTGAGCGAGCCCACCGCGATCGGATTGCGCAGCGGGGTCAGCAGCCGCTGCCACACCGTGCCCTTCTCACCGGTGCCGGTCAGGTCCAGGACGGTCAGGGCGACGGGCGTGACGATGACGACCTGGAACAACAGGACCGGGGCCACCAGGGACGCGTCGCCCAGGACGTAGGCGGCGATCGGGATGCCGAGGTTGCCCGAGTTGACGTATCCCGCGCACAGGGCGCCGATCGTCGTGCGGCCCACGCCCCAGTGCCGCACCGCGCCGACCACCACGAAGGCAGCCGACACCGCGGCCGTGCTCAGCGCCGTCACCAGCAGACGGCTGGAGAACAGCACGGAGAGGTCGGCCCGGGCCAGCGTGTGGAACAGCAGGGCCGGTCCGGCCACCGAGAAGGCGAGCCGGGTCAGCACGTCACGGCCCGGCTCACCGAGGGTGCCGCGCCACCCGAGCACATAGCCCACCCCGATGACGACCGCGATCACCGCGAACCCGCTCAGCACCCCCGTCACGGCCCCCACCCTCCGCCGGGGCGCCGCAGCGGGTCAATGTGATCTCCGCCCGGGCGTGTCCGGCGGGCGGCCCGCGATGAGTTGTGCCCCCGCCGCCGGTCTACCGCACGTGGAAGCCAATACACCCGCCGTGCTCGTACTGCCCGGACCGCTCACCCGTGCCGAGGTGGCCGGGCTCTGCGCCGATGTGCGGGCGCTGCTGGAGGGCGGCGGGGCCGCGGTCGTGGTGTGCGACGTGGCCGGGCTCGGGCCGCCGGGGCTCCGGAGCGTGGATCTGCTGGCCCGGCTGGAGCTCGCCGCCCGCCGGGCCGGCGGACGGATACGGCTGCGCGACCCCGACCCCGCGCTACACGCCCTCCTCGATCTGGTCGGACTCCGCTTCCAGGTGGAGGGGCAGACCGAAGAGCGGGAACCAGCGCGCGGTGTCGAGGAAGCAGTGGAAACCGGTGATCCGGCCGTCTGACACCTCCAGTACCTGCACCGCCCAGGGAGTGAACCCGCCCTTCTCCTCGTCCGGCTTGTAGTGCGCGAACCCCGGCAGGCCGTTCGCCCGCACCGGCAGCAGCCGGGAGCCGGCGCAGGACGCGCCCAGGGTGGCCATGAAGCCGGTGATGTCGGCCGGGCCGCGCAGCCACAGGTCGAACGGCGGCATCGTCATGACCGCGTCCTCGTGCAGCAGCGCCGTGAGCGCCGTCATGTCGTAGCCCTCGAAGGCCTTCACGTAGCGTTCGAGCAGTCTCTGCTGCTCCTCGTCCAGCGGGTCGGACACCGCCCCCGCCGAGGCCCCGGAGTCCCGCTCGGCGAGCGTGGCCCGGGCCCGCTGCAGGGCGCTGTTGACGGAGGCGACCGTGGTGCCCAGCAGCTCGGCGACCTCGCTCGCCCGCCAGGCCAGCACCTCGCGCAGGATCAGCACCGCCCGCTGCTTGGGCGGAAGCTGCTGCAGGGCCGCCATGAACGCCAGCCGGACCGACTCCTTGGCGACGGCCGCCTCCGCCGGGTCCTCCACCGTCGGCAGCACACGCGCGTCCGGCATCGGCTCCAGCCAGGTGTGGTCCGGCCGGGGGGAGAGCGCCGCCTGCGCGAGCGGTGTCGAATCGGTCAGGTCCATCGGCCGGGCCCGCTTGTTGCCCGCCGTCAGCATGTCCAGGCACACGTTCGTCGCGATCCGGTACAGCCAGGAGCGCAGGGAGGAGCGGCCCTCGAACTTGTCGTAGCTCCGCCAGGCCCGCACCAGCGTGTCCTGCACCGCGTCCTCGGCCTCGAAGGAGGACCCGAGCATCCGGTAGCAGTACCCGGTCAGCTCGGTCCGGTGCTTCTCCAGCGCTGTGTCGAGGTCCGTCGTCGCCGTTCCGCTGCCCATCGCGCACCCACCCCTGTGGCCGTCCCCGTTGCGCGTCTTCGCGCCCCAGCACTTCGGAAGCTACCGCAGCCCACTGACAATGGCGCCCGGAGCACGAAAAAGCCCGGCCGGGACCGGTTCCCTCACACGACGGGGCGGACACCGTGACCGGTGCCCGCCCCGTCGTACACGCGTCGCCTCAGTGCGCCGGCACCGGCTCCCGCCGGGCGGCCACCCGGGCCGCCCGGGACCCGAGGACGGTGATGGCCACGACGCCGAGGACCGCGAGGACACCCACGCCGACCGTGCCCGCCCAGCCGCCGGCGTGGAACGCCGTCGCGCCCACCGTGCTGCCCGCGCTGGAGCCGATGTAGTACGCGGACTGGTACAGGGCGGAGGCCTGGGCGCGGCCGTGCTGGGCCGTCCTGCTGACCGCCGAGGAGGCGACCGCGTGGCCCGCGAAGAAGCCCGCCGTGATGAGCACCAGGCCCAGCAGGACCAGCGGGAGGGAGGGCGCCAGGGACAGCAGCAGACCCGCCGCCGTCGTACCGCCCGCCAGGTACAGCGCGCCCCGGCGGCCGAGCCGGCCCACCAGACGGCCCGCCGTCGACGCCGACACCGTACCGACGAGGTACACCAGGAAGATCGAGCCGACGATGCCCTGCGGCAGGGAGAACGGCGCCTCCGTCAGCCGGTAGCCGATCACCGTGTACACGCCGCCGAACACCGTCATGAACAGCGCGCCGATCGCGTACAGCCGGCGCAGCAGCGGGTCGGCGAGGTGTCCGCGCACCGTACCCAGCAGCACCCGCGGGCGCAGCGAGCCGGCCGAGAAGTGCCTCGGGGCCGGCAGCAGCGGCCGGAACGCCACGGCGCAGGCCACCGCGACCGCGCCGATCACACCGACGGCGACCCGCCAGCCCCACTCCTGCGCGACCCAGCCGGTGATCACCCGGCCGCTCATCCCGCCGACGCTGTTGCCCGCCACGAACAGGCCGATCGCCGTGACCAGCGCCTTCGGCCGGACCTCCTCGGCCAGGTACGCCGTCGCCGAGGCGGGCAGACCCGCCAGCGCCGCGCCCTGCACCGCCCGCAGCACCACCAGCGCGCCGATCGACGGCGCGAAGGGCACCAGCACGCCGACACCCACCGCGACCGCCAGCGAGGCCGTCATCACCGTACGGCGGCCGAAGCGCTCCGACAGGGCGCTCATCGGCAGCACGAACAGCGCCAGACCGCCGGTCGCGGCCGCCACCGTCCAGCTCGCCTCGCTCGCCGCCACCCCGAACTCGCCGGAGATCAGCGGCAGCAGGGCCTGGGTGGAGTAGAGCAGGGCGAAGGTCGCGACCCCGGCGAGGAAGAGGGCGAGGCTCATCCGGCGGTAGCCGGGGCCGCCCGGAGCCATCCGGGAGTCGGTCGCTGAGTCGGAGGAGGGGACGGGCGTGACGGCGTCCAGGGTGGCGGACGCCCCGGTACTGGCGGGAGACATGCTTCGACGCTATGCACGGCCCACTGATCCGTCCAATGCATGGAATCGCCATAATCGTTCCTGTGAAGCATGAGCAGAGGTCACAGGGTCAGCTGTCATCGTTCAGTGACATGGAAGACATGGCGCTGTTGCTCGCGCCGCGCCTCGCGTACTTCGCCGGAGTCGCCCGCACCGAGCACGTCACCCGGGCCGCGCAGGAGATGAACGTGCCCCAGTCCACGCTCTCCCGGGCGATGGTCCGGCTGGAGCAGGACCTCGGCGTCGGCCTGTTCGCCCGCCACGGCCGCACGGTCTCCCTCACCACCGCGGGCCGCACCTTCCTCGCCTCCGTCGAGCGCGCCCTCGCCGAGGTGGAGCGGGCCGCCGAGGAGGTCCGCGCCGACGCCGACCCGGCCACCGGCAAGGTCGCCTTCGGCTTCCTGCACACCATGGGCGCGGAGACCGTACCCGGCCTGCTGCACGCCTTCCGCGCCGACCACCCGCGCGTCCGCTTCAGCCTGTTCCAGAACTACGGAGAGGCCATGCTGGGGCGGCTGCGCGCGGGCGAACTGGACCTCTGCCTGACCTCACCTGTGCCGGACGCCCCCGACCTGGTCGCCCGCCGCCTGGACGAGCAGAAGCTGCGCCTGGTCGTGCCGGCCGACCACCGCCTGGCCGGCCGCCGCCGCATCCGGCTGGCCGAGGCGGCCGAGGAAACCTTCGTCACCCTGGAGCCGGGCTACGGCCTGCGCCGCATCACCGACGACCTGTGCCGCGAAGCCGGCTTCAAACCCCGCATCGCCTTCGAGGGCGAGGAGGCGGAGACCCTCAGGGGCCTGGTGGCGGCCGGCCTCGGGGTCGCCCTGCTGCCGCCCCCGACGGTGCCGCGCCCGGGAGTGGTGGAACTGACGGTCACGGCGCCGCGGGCGGCCCGGGAGATCGGCGTCGCCTGGCTGGCCGACCGCCCGGACACCCCACCCGTGGCGGCCTTCAAGAAGTTCCTGCTCTCCAGGAGGGGCAGTCTGCTCCCCTAGGGGAGCCACGGAACTCCGGTCCCCCGGGGGGAGCCACGGAACCCCCGGTCCCCCAGGGGAGCCACGGAACTTCGGGGAGCCCGGCCCTACCGCCGCAGCGACTTGCCGAACCCCGCGGCCAGCGGCATCCGCAGCCCGATCGGCGGCGGGGCGGCCAGCGCGTCCTCCACCGGCCGTGACACCGGGTGCCCGAACAGCGCGCCCATGACGAAGTCCACCGCCAGCGAGCGCACTTCGTCGCGGTACTGGTGCAACGTATGGCCGTCGGTGTGCACTTCGAACCGGCACACGTTCCGGTTCGCCTTCTTCGCCCGCTCCGCCAGCCGGAACGACAACTCCGGGTCGGTTCGTTCGTCGTTCGTGCCGTGCACGATCAGCACCCGCCGCCCCGCGAGCTGCTTCACCGGCTCGGCCGGCGAGGCCACGTCCTCCTCGGGCAGCCAGGGGGCGAGTGCGACGACGGAGTTCACCGCCTCGTGGCCGCCCGCCCGCAGCGCCGCCCGGCCGCCCATGTCCAGGCCCACCAGGCACACCGGTACGTCCCCGTACCGGCGTACGACCTCGTCGGCGGCCCACTGCGCGTCCGCCGCCAGATGCGCCTCGCTGCCGTTCCAGCCGCGGTACCGGTAGTGCACGGTGTGCACCGCCAGCCCCTCCTCCCGGCCCGCCCGGGCGAACCGGCGGCCCAGGGAACGTACGAAGGCCGTCGCCCATACGGGGGACGGCCTGCGGTCGGAGATCTCCTCCCCGCCGGGGAGCAGCAGCACCGCTCCGCTCACCGCCGTCGGCTCCGGCCCGACCGCCTTTCCCAGTCCGGCCGTTCGGACCGGCGTCGCTTGCTGTCCCATGACAGAACAGTGTCAGAAGCCGTGGTGTACGAAACCCGTCCGGGCGGTCACCGTTGCGTATCGGCGGAAAACCCGCAGTGTCTCCTTGCGTACCGGGGGCCTTCTACGCGCGTAGGAGTTAGAGTGCGGAAATGACGAGCCAGACTGCACCGACTGGGACCGTCCCGGCCCACGTTCCGACGCCGGACCAGATCCGACGGGCGCCCAAGGTTCTGCTGCACGACCATCTCGACGGCGGGCTGCGCCCCGGCACCGTCGTGGAACTCGCTCAGCAGTCCGGGTACTCCGATCTGCCCGAGACCGACCCCGACAAGCTGGGCCTCTGGTTCCGTGAGGCCGCCGACTCCGGCTCGCTGGAGCGGTACCTGGAGACCTTCTCGCACACCGTCGGCGTGATGCAGACCCGGGACGCGCTGGTCCGGGTCGCCCGCGAGTGCGCCGAGGACCTGGCCGAGGACGGGGTCGTCTACGCCGAGGTGCGCTACGCGCCCGAGCAGCACCTCGCCGCCGGACTGAGCCTCGAAGAGGTCGTCGAGGCGGTCAACGAGGGGTTCCGGCAGGGGGAGCGGCTGGCCCGGGAGAGCGGCCACCGGATCCGGGTAGGCGCCCTGCTGACCGCCATGCGGCACGCCGCCCGCGCCCTGGAGATCGCCGAACTCGCCAACCGCTACCGGGACATGGGCGTCGTCGGCTTCGACATCGCCGGTGCCGAGGCCGGCTACCCGCCCACCCGGCACCTGGACGCCTTCGAGTACCTGAAGCGGGAGAACAACCACTTCACCATCCACGCCGGCGAGGCCTTCGGGCTGCCCTCCATCTGGCAGGCGCTGCAGTGGTGCGGCGCCGACCGGCTCGGGCACGGGGTGCGGATCATCGACGACATCGAGGTGCGGGCGGACGGCTCGGTACGGCTCGGGCGACTGGCCTCCTACGTCCGCGACAAGCGCATCCCGCTGGAGCTGTGCCCCAGCTCCAACCTGCAGACCGGGGCCGCGCCCTCCTACGCCGAGCACCCGATCGGGCTGCTGCGGCGGCTGCACTTCAGGGCGACGGTGAACACGGACAACCGGCTGATGTCGCACACCGGCATGAGCCGGGAATTCGAGCATCTCGTAGAGGCGTTCGGTTACACGCTCGACGACATCCAGTGGTTCTCCGTCAATGCGATGAAATCAGCGTTCATTCCTTTCGATGAACGACTCGCGATGATCAATGACGTGATCAAGCCCGGATATGCAGAGCTGAAGTCCGAATGGCTGTTCCAGCAGACCGCCTCCACCAGTGGTTCTTCCGGCTCGGAAGGCTGATGGCAGGCAAATTGGCCGCCTGAATGCGAACGCCCCTTCACAAGCCGTACGCATTTCGGTGTTTGCGGCCGGCTGTGCGGGATGTCTACGGTCGTGGGACCGCTCAGATCTATTGGGATCCCCGTCTCCGCATTCAAGGACGCATTTACATGAAGCAGTCTGCTGCCAAGACCCTCGGTGTCGCCGCCCTCGGTGCCGCTTTCGCGGCCGTGGGTGCGGGTGCCGCCGAGGCGGCTCCGGCCGCTCCGGTCGCCCCGCAGGCCCTGGACTCCGTGACCACCGCGCTGCCGGCCCAGAACGTCGGCCAGGCGCTCGCCCAGGGGCAGGGCGCTCTCGGCACCGGGGGCACCGCCGCGCAGCCGGTCGTCGGGAACGTCCTCGCCGGGGGGCCGACCGCGCCGCTCGCCGGGCTGCTCGGCGGACTGCCGCTTCAGAGCATGCCCACGCAGGGTGTCGCGGTGAACGGCCTGCCGATCGGCTGACAACGCCGTACGACGCCGTCCGCGCGCCCCGGAACCTTCCCGGGGCGCGCAGGCGGCGTTCGTGTGCGCGGGGTCCGGCCCGCGGTGGCTCACCAGGTGGCGGCGCGGGCCTTGTCCTCGGCCGGGAGCAGGATCCACAGCGCTATGTAGAGCAGGAACTGCGGGCCGGGCAGCAGGCAGGACACCAGGAAGACGACCCGCATGGTCGTCGCCGAGGTGCCGAAGCGGCGGGCCAGCGCGGCGCACACTCCGCCGATCATGCGGCCGTGGGTGGGGCGGGCGAGGCTGGACATCTGCGGCTCCTTCGTGGACGTCGGACGAGGCGGTCCGGTCGGCTGCCTCGACGATCTCCACAGTACGGAGACGAAGGGGGCGAAGCGTCGCTCTACGGGGCGATCCTGACCCTGGGAATCGTCGGGGTACGCCCCTGAGCCAGGTCCTCCTGGACGGTGACCTGCCCGGGCGCACCGGGTGCCCGCGCGGCCCGCCGGCGCAGCCGGGCCCGGCCGGCCGGGACCACGGCCAGGTGGGCCAGGGCCACGCCCACGGTGTTCAGCAGGAGCGAGTCGACGTCCACGACCCGGCCGGGCACGCCGGTCTGCAGCAGGGCGATGCCGGTGGAGACCAGGGCGCCCGCGGCGGTCGTACGGACCAGGGAGGCGAGCGGTGACACGGCGAGCCTGCCGTGCGCCGCGGGCAGCAGCACCCCCAGCGGCGCGAGCAGCGCCAGCCCCTCGGCGATGCGTCTGGCCGCCTGGGCCCCGCCCAGCGCCAGATCGGCCCGGAGGCCGGCCAGCGGACGCAGATTGGGGGGCATCACCCAGGGCACGTCCAGCGGTCGCAGCATCAGCCAGGCGACGAGCCCGAGATGGGCGGCGAGGAGGACACCCCCCGCCACACGGATACGGATCGCGGCGCTGCCGCCGATGGAGCCTTGACGCTGCACGCCCCCCAAGACGCGCCCCTGTGCACAATCGGTTCCGCAACGGTCACGGGGACGCGCGTGAGGCGTCCGCCACACCCGGGCGGTGCCCGCCCCTCAGGCCGCGGTGACCTCGCTGGACGGCGGGTCCGTGCGGCCCGGGCGGTTGCGGACGGTGTCGGTGCACTCGTAGCGGCGCAGCGGGGCGGGGGCCGGGCCGCCCAGGATCACCGAGCCGTCGCCCTCCGCCGCCGCCGAGTCGGACAGGGTGCACACGATCTGGGCCAGGGCGTAGGAGGTCAGCCGGGCCGGGGTGGCGCTCAGCCGCAGCGTGTCCTCCGGGTCCTTGTGGGCGGGCCCCGCCACGCCCAGGCCGCCCGGCACGTACGTGGTGTAGCCCGCGGACTTCTCCGAGGCCGAGGGGGACGCGGCGAGCTGGTCCAGCAGGCCCTGGGCCACGATGACCCGGCGCCGCGCGTCCGGGGTCCCCTCCGGGACGCGCACCGTGCGGTCCACGGCGACCAGGGAGGACCCGCACAGCAGGAACACCTGAACCGGCACGCCGTGCGCGGACTGGGTCGTCACATCGGGCGCGGCCAGCGAGCACGGCACCCGGGAGGGCGCCGCGCCGAAGTCCGTCGGCACCTCGGTGGGCCGGATCCCGCACCCGGCGAGCACCGTGGTCAGGAGGGAGGCCGCGAGCAGACGTCGTACGGTCCGGGCCGTCGGCGCGGTCCGTTCGGTCCGTGCGGTCATGATCCCTCCTTCCCGGTGGTGTTCCCGGCCTTGTCGTCCCTGGTGTCCTCGTCGTCCTCCGCCGTCAGCCGGGAGGCGTCCCGTGGCAGCCGCAGTGTGAACACCGCGCCGCCCTCCGGTGAGTTGGCGGCGGTGATGCCGCCGCCGTGGATGTGGGCGTTCTCCATGGCGATGGACAGGCCCAGGCCGCTGCCCTCGGAGCGCGGCCGGGAGGCGCTGGCCTTGTAGAAGCGGTCGAAGACGTGCGGCAGGACGTCCTCGGGGATGCCCGGACCGTGGTCGCGCACCGCGATGACGAGATCGTCGCCGTCGATCCGCACCGACACCCTGACCGGCGATCCGCCGTGCTTGAGGGCGTTGCCGATCAGGTTGGCCAGTATGACGTCCAGGCGGCGCGGGTCCAGCCGGGCGTGGCGTCCGCGCTCGGCGTCCAGCTCGACCGCGTCCAGCCAGGCGCGGGCGTCGATGCAGGCGGTGATCTGGTCGGCGATGTCCACGTCGTCCAGGACCAGCCGGGCGGTGCCCGCGTCGAAGCGGGTCACCTCCATCAGGTTCTCGACCAGGTCGTTCAGCCGCCGGGTCTCGCTGACCACGAGCCGTACGGCGGGCTCGATCATCGGGTCGATGCTCCCGGCGTCGGCGTCCAGCTCCTCCTCCAGCACCTCCGTCACGGCGGTGATGGCGGTCAGCGGGGTGCGCAGCTCATGGCTCATGTCCGCCACGAAGCGGCGCGAGGACTCGTCCCGGGCGGCCATGTCGGCGACCCGTTTCTCCAGCGCCTCGGCCGCGTTGTTGAACGTCCGCGAGAGATCGGCCAGTTCGTCGGTGCCGGACACGCTGAGCCGGGTGTCCAGCCGGCCCTCGCCGAGCCGGCGGGCGGCCACCCCGAGCCGGTGCACCGGCTTCAGCACGGTCGTGGCGGCGGCCTGCGCGAGCAGCGCGGAGCCGATCAGGGCGAGGCCGGTCGCGATCCCCAGCGACCAGGCCAGCGAGTTCAGGTCCTTGGCCTCCGGCTCCAGCGACTTGGCCAGATAGCCCGTCGGCCCGCCGCCGGCCAGCCGAGCCCCGGCCACCAGGTAGGGCGTGCCGTGGTCGTCGACCCGCTGCCAGTACAGGTGGTACGGCGCCTCGTTGCCGTCGGTCACCTTCTGCCGCTTGTTCACCGCCGCGCGCAGCGACGCCGGCACGTCCTCCAGCGAGAAGCCGTTGATCCCGCCCGAGGTGCCGTACACCGTCTTGCCGCGCGCGTCCTCGGCGACCAGCAGCACGCTGAAACGCTGGCTGCTGCCGGCCATCTGGCCCGCCGCGCGCTGGAGTTCGTCCTGGGTGGGGCGCGCGGGCAGCGCGCCCGCCCGGTTCTGCATCTCCTGCTGGAAGTCGCGCAGCACCGCGTCCTGCGCGCGCGTCAGCACGGCCTCCCGGTTCAGCCAGTACGCGATGCCCGACGCCGACACCGCGGCGGTGAGCGCGACCAGCGCGAAGACGACGACCAGCCGCAGCCTGAGACTGGTGAACCGCAGCCGCGACACACTTTTCCCGCGCCCCGCGGCCCAGCCGCGCGGCCCCCCTCGCGTATCGGTCACTGAGGAGAGTCCAGGCGGTAGCCGACACCACGGACGGTACGGATCAGGGTCGGGGAGGAGGGCACGTCCTCCACCTTGGCGCGCAGCCGCTGCACACACGCGTCCACCAGACGCGAGTCGCCCAGGTAGTCGTGCTCCCACACCAGCCGCAGCAACTGCTGCCGGGAGAGCGCCTGACCGGGACGCCGGCTCAGCTCCAGCAGCAGCCGCAGCTCGGTCGGCGTGAGCTGCAGGTCCTCGCCGTTCTTGGTCACGGTCATCGCGGAGCGGTCGATGACGAGGCTGCCGAAGGTCGCCGAGTCGCTGGACTCACGCTCCCCGCGCCGCAGCACGGCCCGGATCCGGGCGTCCAGCACCCGGCCCTGCACGGGCTTCACGACGTAGTCGTCGGCACCGGACTCCAGTCCGACCACCACGTCGATGTCATCGCTGCGGGCGGTCAGCAGGATGATCGGAAGCTGGTCGGTGCGCCGGATGCGCCGGCACACCTCGAACCCGTCGATGCCGGGCAGCATCACGTCCAGCACGATCAGATCCGGCCGCTGCTCGCGCAGCAGCTTCAGACCGTCCTCACCACTGGCAGCGGTCGCCACCCGGTGTCCCTGGCGCGTCAGGGAGAGCTCCAGGGCCGTGCGGATGGCGTCGTCGTCCTCGATCAGCAACAGGGAAGGCACGGGCTCATTCTGGCCCATGGACGGGGTGCGGATCGACCGGTGGGACGGAGATCGCGATACCGGGTCCCCCACAGCAGCCCCGGCGCGCCCCGGCGGACCGTTCCGTCCCGTGCCCGGCGGGACCGTGCCGCCCTCTCCCGCGCGGCCCCTCTGACACGCCCCCGCCCGGCCCCTGTGACAGGTCTGTGACAGTCGGCGGACACGGCCATGAAGGTCGCTCGGCAAGCTTTTCGGCACAGGCAAGGAAGCACGACCGAGCAGGCCGGGGCACCGGAAGTCCACGACGGGGAGCGCGAGATGAACACGCTGCACAGCATCAGCACCAGCGCAGTGGTCACGCGTCTGCACGACGTGCACCGGGGACCGGAGAAGTCCGGTGCTGATGGGGGTACCTCCCGCGCGAGCGTGTTCGAGCGTGGGGGAGGGCGGGGGTGCGCTCGCGGTACCGGGCGTCAGCACACCGGTTACATGACGGTGGTTGACGCGCGCACGGGGGAGGCCCACGGGGGAACCGCGTACGGGGAGGAACCGGGGGAGCGTCGCTCGCTGACCGAGGCGGAGTTCACCGCCTACGTCCAGGAGCGCCGCGCCTCCCTGTACGCCACCGCCTACCACCTGACCGGCGACCGCTTCGAGGCCGAGGACCTGCTGCAGAGCGCGCTGTTCTCGACGTACCGGGCGTGGGAGCGGATCAGCGACAAGGCGGCGGTCGGCGGCTATCTGCGCCGCACCATGACCAACCTGCACATCAGCGCCTGGCGGCGCCGCAAGCTCAACGAGTACCCGACCGAGGAACTGCCGGAGACGCCCGGTGACACGGACGCGATGCGCGGCACCGAACTGCGCGCGGTCCTGTGGCAGGCGCTGGCCCGGCTGCCCGAACTCCAGCGCACCATGCTGGTCCTGCGCTACTACGAGGGCCGCACGGACCCGGAGATCGCGGAGATCCTCGGCATCAGTGTCGGCACGGTGAAGTCCAGCATCTGGCGCTCCCTGCGCCGGCTGCGCGAGGACGAGGTCCTCAGCTTCGGCCGTGACGAGGAGAACGCCTTCGGCGAGCTGGTCGCCTGAGGTCAGGGGGGGCAACGGGGGAACGGGGGACCACTGGGGGGTGGAACCCACGGGGGATCACGGGGGAGCGAAAAGGAGCGGGACTGGCGGGCCTCGGCCCGTCCAGTCCCGTCTCGCGTTCGGCGTGCCCCGCGGCCGTCCTGGGCCCTGATCCGCCGGACGGGCCCTACGCCACCGTCCGCTGCGGAGCCCGCCCGCCCGCCGTGGCCATCCGGTCCAGTGCCTCGTCCCGGTCGCAGGGGTGGGCGCCCAGGGACACCTGACGGGCCACGATCGACCGCTCGGTCAGCATCAGCCGCCAGCCCCGCCGCAGCAGGAACGGCACCGACTTGCGGCCTTCCCTGAGGTCCCGCAGGAAGCGCCGGCGGAAGGTGGTGACCGAGCCCCGGCTCAGGCACAGCGCGTCGGCCAGCACGCCCCGTTCCCGGCAGCGCTTCACGATCTCGGCGGCGAAGATGCCCTCCGCGATGAACAGCGGCGCGGGCCCTATGCTCAGCGTCTTCTCGCCGGTACGGGCGCTCAGCGAGATGTCGTACACCGGTACGGGTGTCGCTCCCGTGGCGCACAGCCGGACGATGGCCTCGACCGCGATGTCCGCGTCCCAGGACGCGGGGTGGTCCCAGTCGACGTCCGAACTCCCGTCCACCAGGGGCAGGGTCGGGTCGCCGGCTTCCTTGTAGAAGTCGTCGAGGCGCAGCACGGGCAGCCCGGAACGGGCGGCGACGAGGGACTTGCCCGAACCCGAGGGGCCGCAGAGCAGCACGACACGGGCGGGGGACGGCGGATGAGGGCTCACGGAACACCAGTTTGACGCATGGCGGCGCTCCTGCCGACCCCGCGGGTCGGCTTTGGAGCGTGCGTCACATCTCAACTACCCTACGTGCTGATCCGTTTACCCTGCGCACCAGAAGGCGGCACCGGCGATGGCCCGACACACTTCCTCCCAGCACCCCACCGTGCAGCGCGCCCTGATCGCCCTCGCGGCCGCCGGAGCGGCGCTGGGAGCGGGCGCGGCGTCCGCGCACGCGGAGGGCGGCGCCCGGCTCGCCGACGCGCCCGCCTCGCTCGGCGACCTCGACCCGGCGGCGGGCCTGACGTCCGTCACCGGCACGGTCGGCCACGCCACCGGCCCGGTCTCCGCCATCAAGCCGAACCCGCTCGCGGGCACCGGAGTCGACCCGCTGGACAACGGCGTCGCCACCCAGATCGCCGACTTCAAGCCGGTCGACTCCCGTGACTTGACCCGGCCGGTCGCCGAGGCGGACTCGTTCGGGAGCCTGCCGGTGGTGGGGCAGGTCATGAGCCCGCAGGGCTGACCGGCGCCGCCCGGCCGGCGCCCCGGTACGACGAAGAGCCGCGCCACCCCCGGACGGAGAGGTGACGCGGCTCGCTCGTGCGGGCGTGGGGCGGCTCAGTACGCCGAGCCGGACGCGCCCAGGGAGCCCGTCGGGTGCCAGACCGTCTTGGTCTCCAGGAACGCCGTCATGCGGTCGGTGCCCGGCGTCTCCGAGTAATCCACAGGCTGTGGACGCAGGACGCGCTTGAGGTTGTCCGCCGCCGCGATCTCCAGCTCCTTGGCCAGCGCCTCGTCGGCGCCCGCGAGGTCGATCGCGTTGACGTCCTGGTGCGCGGCCAGCGGCGTGGCGATCTCCGCCGTACGGCCCGACAGGACGTTGACGACACCGCCGGGGACGTCGGAGGTGGCCAGCACCTCGCCCAGGGACAGGGCGGGCAGCGGGGCCTTCTCGGAGGCGATCACGACCGCCGTGTTGCCGGTGGCGATCACCGGGGCAACGACCGAGACCAGCCCGAGGAACGACGACTCCTGCGGGGCCAGGACGGCGACCACGCCGGTCGGCTCGGGGGAGGAGAGGTTGAAGAACGGGCCCGCGACCGGGTTGGCGCCGCCCACCACCTGGGCGATCTTGTCGGTCCAGCCCGCGTACCAGACCCAGCGGTCGATCGTGGCGTCCACGACGGCGGCCGCCTTGGACTTCGACAGGCCCTCGGCGTCCGCGACCTCCCGGACGAACTGCTCCCGGCGGCCCTCCAGCATCTCCGCGACGCGGTAGAGGACCTGGCCGCGGTTGTAGGCGGTCGCGCCGGACCAGCCGCCGAACGCCTTGCGCGCGGCGACCACCGCGTCACGGGCGTCCTTGCGGGAGGACTGCGGGGCGTTGGCCAGCCACTTGCCCTTTGCGTCGGTCACCTCGTACACCCGGCCGCTCTCGGAACGCGGGAACTTCCCGCCGACGTACAGCTTGTAGGTCTTGAAGACACTGAGCCGATCAGACATCGAGGTACGCCTCCAGGCCGTGGCGGCCGCCCTCGCGGCCGAAGCCCGACTCCTTGAAGCCGCCGAACGGCGAGGTCGGGTCGAACTTGTTGAACGTGTTGGACCAGACGACACCGGCGCGCAGCTTGCCCGCGACGGCCAGGATCCGGGAGCCCTTCTCGCTCCAGATGCCCGCCGACAGGCCGTACGCGGTGTTGTTGGCCTTGGCGACCGCCTCGTCGGGCGTGCGGAAGGTGAGGACCGACAGCACCGGGCCGAAGATCTCGTCGCGGGCGATGGTGTGCGCCTGGGTGACGTTGGTGAAGAGCGTCGGGGCGAACCAGTACCCGGAGCCCGGCAGTTCGCAGGCGGGGGACCAGCGCTCGGCACCCTCCGCCTCGCCCTGCTCGGCGAGCGCGGTGATCCGGGCGAGCTGCTCGGCGGAGTTGATCGCGCCGATGTCGGTGTTCTTGTCGAGCGGGTCGCCGAGCCGCAGAGTGGACAGCCGGCGCTTGAGGGAGTCGAGCAGCTCGTCGTGGATCGACTCCTGGACCAGCAGCCGGGAGCCCGCGCAGCAGACCTGGCCCTGGTTGAAGAAGATGCCGTTCACGATGCCCTCGACGGCCTGGTCGATCGGCGCGTCGTCGAAGACGATGTTGGCGCCCTTGCCGCCCAGTTCGAGGGTGAGCTTCTTGCGGGTGCCGGCGACGGTCCGCGCGATCTCCTTGCCGACGTTCGTCGACCCGGTGAACGCGACCTTGTTCACGTCCGGGTGCGCGACGAGCGCGGCGCCCGCGTCGCCGTAGCCCGGGAGGATGTTGACGACACCCTTGGGCAGGCCCGCCTGGCGGCAGATGTCCGCGAAGAACAGGGCCGACAGCGGGGTCGTCTCGGCCGGCTTCAGCACGACCGTGTTGCCGGTCGCCAGCGCCGGGGCGATCTTCCACGCCAGCATCAGCAGCGGGAAGTTCCACGGGATCACCTGGCCGGCGACGCCGAGGGGCCTCGGGTCCGTGCCGAACCCGGCGTGGCCGAGCTTGTCGGCCCAGCCCGCGTAGTAGAAGAAGTGCGCGGCGACCAGCGGGAGGTCCGCGTCCCGGGTCTCCTTGATCGGCTTGCCGTTGTCCAGCGTCTCCAGGACCGCCAGCTCGCGGCTGCGCTCCTGGATGATGCGGGCGATACGGAACAGGTACTTGGCGCGCTCGGAGCCGGGCAGCGCCGACCACTTCTCGAAGGCCTTGCGGGCGGCCTTCACGGCGCGGTCGACATCCTCGGCGCCGGCCTGCGCGACCTCGGAGAGCACCTCCTCCGTCGACGGCGAGACCGTCTTGAAGACCTTGCCGGCGGCGGCCTCGGTGAACTCGCCGTCGATGAAGAGGCCGTAGGAGGGGGCGATGTCGACGACCGCGCGGGACTCGGGCGCCGGTGCGTAATCGAATGCGGATGCCATGGTGATCAGTCCACCGTCACGTAGTCGGGGCCGGAGTAGCGGCCGGTGGCCAGCTTCTGACGCTGCATCAGCAGGTCGTTCAGGAGCGAGGAGGCGCCGAAGCGGAACCAGTGGTTGTCCAGCCAGTCCTCGCCCGCAGTCTCGTTGACCAGGACCAGGAACTTGATGGCGTCCTTGGTGGTGCGGATGCCGCCGGCCGGCTTCACACCGACCTGGACGCCGGTCTGGGCGCGGAAGTCGCGGACGGCCTCCAGCATGAGCAGGGTGTTGGCGGGCGTGGCGTTCACCGCCACCTTGCCGGTCGACGTCTTGATGAAGTCGGCCCCCGCGATCATGCCCAGCCAGCTCGCCCGGCGGATGTTGTCGTACGTCGACAGCTCACCGGTCTCGAAGATGACCTTCAGCCGGGCGCTCGTGCCGCAGGCCTCCTTCACGGCGACGATCTCGTCGTACACCTTGAGGTAGTTGCCCGAGAGGAACGCGCCACGGTCGATGACCATGTCGATCTCGTCGGCGCCCGCGGCGACGGCGTCCCGGACGTCGGCCAGCTTCACCCCGAGGGCGGCCCGGCCGGCCGGGAAGGCGGTGGCGACCGAGGCGACCTTCACGCCGGAACCGGCGACGGCCTCCTTGGCGGTGGCCACCATGTCGGGGTAGACGCAGACGGCCGCGGTCGCGGGGGTCGTCCGGTCCGTCGGATCGGGATGGACCGCCTTGGCGCCGAGCGCCCGGACCTTGCCCGGGGTGTCCGCGCCTTCCAGCGTCGTCAGGTCGACCATCGAGATGGCGAGGTCGATGGCGTACGCCTTCGCGGTGGTCTTGATGGAACGGGTGCCGAGAGACGCGGCGCGCGCCTCCAGGCCGACCGCGTCGACGCCGGGCAGCCCGTGGAGGAAGCGGCGCAGCGTGCTGTCGGACGCGGTGACGTCAGCGAAAGGCTGTGCGGGGGATGCAGTGGTGGGCATGGTCACCAGACGAGCATATCTACGCGCGTAGCGGAAGGGAAGTCCCGAGCGCTCACCACCTGCCCGGCGATCACGGATGAGCGCTCGGCCCGGGGCGCGCGGGAACGCTTCGCCGGCGTCGGGCAGAATCGGCACCATGACGACCCCGGACCACCAGTCACCCGAGCCGCGGCCCACCGCCAAGGACGTGATCTACCGCTCGCCCATGGCACTCGTGGCCGGTGTGCTGCTGCTGGCGCTCGCCTGCTGGCTGGGCTTCGACGCGCTGGTCCGCGGGCACGGGCGCACCCCCTGGCTGGCGCTCGCCACGCTGATCCTCGCCGTGCCGCTGGTGGTCGCCTTCACGCTGCGCCCGGCGGTGTTCTCGGGCGAGGACCGGCTCCGGGTCCGCAACCCCTTCCGGTCGGTCACCCTGCCCTGGGGCGAGGTCGCCTCCCTGCGCTCCGGCTACACCAACGAGGTCATCGCCAACTCCGGCGACAAGTACCAGCTCTGGGCCATCCCCGTCTCGCTGCGCGCCCGCAAGAAGGCGGCACGCCGGCAGGCCCGCGCGGACGCGGCGGCCCGGGGCGGCAAGTCCGGCGGCTTCGGCCTCGGCGGCGCCCTCGGGGGCCTCGGCGACCATGACGGGCCGACCCGCGCGGAGAGCGACCAGATCATCGACGACCTGCGGGCGGCCGTGGAGCGCCGGGGGCCGGCGAAGACGGCCCAGGGTGAGGTGACGGTGCGCTGGGCCTACGAGGTGATCGCCCCCGCGGTGGCCGGGGCGGTGCTGCTGGCGGTGCTGCTGGCGGTGGGCTGAGGTCAGCGGACGGCGTACGGCAGGAAGCCGGTCCAGGCAGCGGAGGAGAGGGCGAGCGTGGGGCCCTCGGTGTTCTTGGAGTCGCGGACGTGGACGGTGCGGGGTGCTATCGCGATCTCGACGCAGGATTCGCCGTCGCCGCTACTGCTGTAGCTGCTCTTGAACCACGCGGGTTCCGTGGAGTTCCCAGGGACGGTCTCGTGGATCATGTCTCTCCCGGGAGTTGCTCGATGAAGGCCCGCGACTCCCGCGGGGTAAGGGCCTGGGCTCGGATCATTCCATAGCGCAGTTCGAGAATCCTGATGTGTTTTGGCTCGGAGACGGGGCGGCTGTTGAATGCGCCGTTGGAGCGCCCCACCGCGGTGCCGTCGGGAAACTTCAAGAGCTCGATCATCCCCCCGGTGCCGAAGTGCTCCTCGTTGCCGGTCGGGGCGACCTGAACGGATACGTGCCGGGAACGTGACAGCTCCAGTAGGTGCTCGAGTTGTTGTCGCCACACCGTCCTGCCGCCTACCGGGCGCCGCAACGTCACCTCTTCCTGCACGAAGCTGAGCGTTGGTGCCGGCGCCCTCTCGAAGACTGAGCGCCGAGCCATCCGTGCGGCCACCATGCGCTCAACCTCCTCCTCGGAGTAGGCGGGCAGCCAGACCTCGAATAGCGCCCGCATGTGCTTCTCGGTCTGCAGCAGGCCGTGAATGTTGTTGCACTCGTACGCGCCGATCTCGACGGCTTGTGCCTCAAGTTTGGCCAGCTCCCGCACCTTCCTCGGGTACCGGACCTTGGCCACGTCCTCCTTCATCGCCGCGAGCAGTCCGCCCGCTCCCAGTGCCTCATCGGCGCGGTCCAAATACTCGGGCCGGGGGATCCGTTTTGCCGGCCTCGATCTTGTAGACCATGTCCTCGCCGTAGCCCACGGCCCGGCCGAAATCCGGGGGACGCACCCCGGCCGCCTCGCGGCGCAGCCTCAACTGCCGCCCGACTGTGGCGATCACGGCGACGCCCCACTCGTCGTCCGGGTCGACCTCCCAGCCCGGCTCGTCCGCCTCGGTCCTGAGGCGTTCCGCCTGTCCGTCGACCGTCATAGCGCCCCCGTTGACTCGGCCCCGCTCCGTGACGCCCTGTGTGCACAGGGTCATCGGTCACGGTAGCGGGGCCGGGCTCGAAGGCGTGCGGTGATCGTGGAAGAAGGGACGCTCAGAGCCCCGCCGCCGCCGAAAGGTCGCGCTTCAGGGCCGTCAGGAGTTCGGTGGCCCTGGTGCGGGCCGCCGGGAGGGCGGCGTGGTCCGGGGCCGGGACGACGACCTCCAGGTAGCACTTCAGCTTGGGCTCGGTGCCGCTGGGGCGGACGACGACCCGGGCGCCGTCGAGCGTGTAGCGCAGGCCGTCGGTGGGTGGGAGCCGGTCCGTGCCCCGGGTCAGGTCCTCGGCGCGGGTGATGGCCAGGCCCGCCAGCTCGGTCGGGGGCTGCTCGCGCAGCCGGCGCATGGCGTCCGAGATCACGGAGAGGTCCTCGACGCGTACCGAGAGCTGGTCGGTCGCGTGCAGCCCGTGCTCCACGGCCAGGTCGTCGAGCAGGTCGAGCAGGGTGCGGCCCCGCTCCTTGAGCACCGAGGCCAGCTCGGTGATCAGCAGGGCGGCCGTGATGCCGTCCTTGTCCCGCACGCCCTCCGGGTCGACGCAGTAGCCGAGCGCCTCCTCGTAGCCGTAGCGCAGGCCGTCCACGCGGGCGATCCACTTGAAGCCGGTCAGGGTCTCCTCGTACGGGAGCTTCGCGCTCTCGGCGATGCGGCCGAGGAGGGAGGAGGAGACGATCGACTCCGCGAAGGTGCCGGTGGCCCCGCGTCCGACCAGATGGGCGGCGAGCAGCGAGCCCACCTCGTCGCCGCGCAGCATCCGCCAGTCGGCGCCGTCCTTGACGGCCACGGCGCAGCGGTCGGCGTCCGGGTCGTTGGCGATGACCAGGTCCGGGTCCGTGGCGCGGGCCCGCGCGAACGCCAGGTCCATGGCGCCCGGCTCCTCCGGGTTGGGGAAGGCCACGGTCGGGAAGTCCGGGTCCGGGTCGGCCTGCTCGGCGACCAGCACCGGCTCCGGGAACCCGGCGCGGGCGAACGCGGCCAGCAGGACGTCCCGGCCGACTCCGTGCATCGCCGTGTAGACCGTGCGGGCGGTACGCGGCGAGCCGGCGTCCAGGACGGCGTCCGTACGGGCCAGATAGGCGTCCAGGACCGAGTCGTCCAGCGTCTCCCAGCCGGACTCCGGACGGGGGACGTCGTTCAGCGAGGCGATCGCGTCGATCTCGGCGGCGATCTCCGCGTCGGCGGGCGGGACGATCTGGGAGCCGTCGCCGAGGTAGACCTTGTAGCCGTTGTCCCGGGGCGGATTGTGACTGGCGGTGACCTCCACGCCCGCGACCGCGCCCAGGTGCCGGACGGCGAACGCCAGGACGGGGGTGGGCAGGGGACGCGGCAGCACGGCGGCCCGCAGGCCGGCGCCGGTCACCACGGCGGCGGTGTCCCGGGCGAAGTCGGCGGACATGTGGCGGGCGTCGTAGCCGATGACGACCAGCCCGGCGTCCTCGCCCCCGTGGGAGGCCCCGTTCTTCCTCAGGTACGCGGCGAGGCCGGCCGCGGCACGGATGACGACCGCGCGGTTCATGCGCATCGGGCCGGCGCCCAGCTCGCCGCGCAGGCCCGCGGTGCCGAACTGGAGGGTGCCGGAGAACCGGTCCGACAGGGCCGGCACGTCACCGGCGTCGATCAGCCCGGCCAGTTCCTCGCGGGTGCGCGGGTCGGGGTCCTCGGCGAGCCATGCCTTGGCCTTGGCGATGAGTTCGTCGTGCACCTTGGGATCAACCTCTCCTCAGTTCCTGCCGGAGGCTTCGCCCCCGGACCCCCGTTCCGCACCGCCCCACCGGTCCGGCCGGCGGGCGGGCGGTCTCTCAGATCCTGCCCAGTACCTGCGTCAGCAGCTGCCCCATGCGGGCCGCCGAGTCGCGGCCCGCCTGCAGGACCTCCTCGTGGTTCAGCGGCTCGCCGGTCATGCCCGCGGCGAGGTTGGTGACCAGGGAGATGCCCAGCACCTCGGCGCCGGCCTCGCGGGCGGCGATGGCCTCGAGCACCGTGGACATGCCGACCAGGTCCGCGCCGATGACGCGGGCCATGCGGATCTCCGCCGGGGTCTCGTAGTGCGGGCCGGGGAACTGCGCGTAGACGCCCTCCTCCAGGCTGGAGTCGATCTCCTTGCACAGGGCGCGCAGACGCGGGGAGTAGAGGTCGGTGAGGTCGACGAAGTTGGCGCCGACGATCGGCGAGGTCGCCGTCAGGTTGAGGTGATCGCTGATCAGCACCGGCTGGCCGGGGCGCATGCCCTCGCGCAGACCGCCGCAGCCGTTGGTGAGGACCACGGTCTTGCAGCCGGCGGCGACGGCCGTGCGGACACCGTGCGCGACGGCGGCGACCCCGCGGCCCTCGTAGTAGTGCGTGCGGCCGAGGAAGACCAGGGCGCGCTTGTCACCGAAGGAGTACGAGCGGATCTTGCCGCCGTGCCCCTCGACGGCCGGCGGCGGGAAGCCGGGCAGCTCGGTGACCTGGAACTCGGCGTCGGGGGCGCCGAGGGCGTCGACGGCCGGAGCCCAGCCGGAGCCCATCACGAGGGCGACGTCGTGGGTCTCGGCGCCGGTCAGTTCGCGCAGGCGCGCGGCGGCGGCGTCGGCGGCGGCGTAGGGATCGCCCTGGATGTCGTCCGGAAGAAGAGATGCGTTCACGCCGACGAGGGTAGCCGGTTCTCGCCTACGCGCGTAGATGACGGAGCCAACGGGATGGCGATCGTTGTCTTGTCGTTTCCAACGAGACGCGGTCCCGGCCGGGGGCGCCCGGTGCGCGGCTGCCGCTAACACGGCCGCTTGCGCAGCTCCATCACGTAGTCGTGGGGCGCGCCCGCCGATTCCGCCGCGTCCGCGATCTCGCCCAGGTAGCGGGCCGAGGGCAGTCCGCCCTCGTAGCCGTTGAGGGCGTACACCCAGGCCGGTTCCTCGCCGTCCAGGGTGTGCACGCGGACCCGGACGCGGCGGTAGATCTCCAGACCCACGCCCTCCCACCGGTCGAGGGACTCCTCGTCCATCGGTGCGATGTCGTACAGGCCGACGAAGACCTGGGCCCCCGGCTCCTCGACGATCGTCGCCAGCGCCCCCTCCCAGCCCAGGTGCTCGCCGCCGAAGGTGAGCCGCCAGCCGTTCAGCCAGCCCACGGCGCGCTGCGGGGAGTGCGGGGCGCGGCGGGACATCAGCCGGGCGTCGAGGTTGCCGGCGTACGCGGCATAGAGCGACATGCACGAAGGGTACGGCAGCCGAAACTCCCGTCCCGCGTGCACCGGAGGCACCGGCGGGCGCCCCGGGGCGGATGCACCTTGAAGCGTGCGGGACAATGGGGTACGTGACTCGGATCGTGATCATCGGTGGCGGACCCGGCGGATATGAAGCGGCCCTGGTGGCCGCCCAGCTCGGCGCGGAGGTGACCGTCGTCGACTGCGACGGTCTGGGCGGAGCGTCGGTGCTGACCGACTGCGTGCCGTCGAAGACCCTTATCGCTACGGCCGAGGTGATGACCACCTTCGACTCCTCCTACGAGGAGCTCGGCATCATCGTCGCCGACGACACCCCGCCGCTGGAGCAGGCGGCCCGGGTGGTCGGCGTGGACCTCGGCAAGGTCAACCGCCGGGTGAAGCGGCTCGCGCTCGCCCAGTCCCACGACATCACCGCGTCCGTGACCCGGGCCGGCGCCCGGGTCATGCGCGGCCGGGGCCGGCTCGACGGCATGCAGGCCCTGGACGGTTCCCGCAAGGTCGTCGTCACCGCCGCCGACGGCTCCGAGGAGACCCTCACCGCCGACGCCGTCCTCATCGCCACCGGCGGTCACCCGCGCGAGCTCCCCGACGCCCGGCCCGACGGCGAGCGCATCCTCAACTGGACGCAGGTCTACGACCTCACCGAGCTGCCGGAAGAGCTGATCGTGGTCGGCTCCGGCGTCACCGGCGCCGAGTTCGCCGGCGCCTACCAGGCGCTGGGCTCCAAGGTCACCCTGGTCTCCTCCCGGGACCGGGTGCTGCCGGGCGAGGACCCGGACGCCGCCGCGGTCCTCGAGGACGTCTTCCGCCGCCGCGGCATGAACGTCATGGCCCGCTCCCGCGCGCAGTCCGCCAAGCGCGTCGGCGACCGGGTCGAGGTGACGCTGGCCGACGGCCGGGTCATCACCGGCTCGCACTGCCTCATGGCCGTGGGCGCCATCCCCAACAGCGCGGGCCTGGGTCTGGAGGACGCCGGCGTCAGGCTGCGCGACTCCGGTCACATCTGGACCGACAAGGTGTCGCGCACGACCGCCCCGGGCGTGTACGCGGCCGGTGACGTCACGGGCGTCTTCGCCCTCGCGTCGGTCGCGGCGATGCAGGGACGCATCGCCATGTACCACTTCCTCGGCGACGCGGTGGCCCCGCTGAACCTGAAGACGGTCTCCTCCAACGTCTTCACCGACCCCGAGATCGCCACCGTCGGCTACACCCAGGCGGACGTGGACGCGGGCAAGATCGACGCCCGGGTGGTGAAGCTGCCCCTGCTGCGCAACCCGCGCGCCAAGATGCAGGGCATCCGGGACGGCTTCGTCAAGATCTTCTGCCGGCCGGGCACCGGGATCGTCGTCGGCGGTGTCGTCGTCGCGCCGCGCGCCTCGGAACTGATCCATCCCATCTCGATCGCCGTCGACAACAATCTGACGGTCGAGCAGATCGCGAAGGCGTTCACGGTGTACCCCTCGCTTTCGGGGTCGATCGCGGAGGTGGCACGGCAGTTGCACACGCGCAAGGCGGGCATCGAGGCCTGAGCCGCGAAGGCCGACTTCCCGCTGGTCACGGGGAGTTGTCGAGCATGCGTACGGCATAGGCGGGTGGACTAGGTCCCTATACCACCTCCCGCCCTGCCGTACGAACAACTTCTGTTATTCGGCGCAAACTGCTGAAACCAGACGGTCGTTGGGGTTACTGTCAGTTTCGTGTTCGCTGCAGAACGTCGCCAATTGATCCTCGAAATGGTGCGAGCGAACGGGGCCGTGTCGCTCCGTGAACTCGCCCGCGTCGTCCAGACCTCCGAAGTGACCGTACGGCGGGACGTGCGCGCACTGGAGGCAGAAGGACTCCTCGACCGCCGGCACGGCGGTGCGGTACTGCCGGGCGGGTTCACGCGGGAGTCCGGCTTTCCGCAGAAGTCCCATCTCGCGACCGCCGAGAAGACGGCCATCGCCGACCTCGCCGCCGGCCTCGTCGAGGAGGGCGAGGCCATCGTGGTCGGGGCGGGCACCACCACGCAGGAGCTGGCACGCCGGCTCGCGCGGGTGCCCGGGCTGACCGTCGTCACCAACTCCCTGCTGGTGGCACAGGCGCTGGCCCATGCCAACCGGGTGGAAGTGGTGATGACCGGCGGCACCCTGCGCGGCTCCAACTACGCCCTCGTCGGGTCCGGTGCCGAGCAGTCCCTCCAGGGGCTCAGGGTCTCCAAGGCCTTCCTGTCCGGGAGCGGGCTCACCGCGGAGCGCGGGCTGTCCACGTCCAACATGCTCTCGGCGTCCGTCGACCGGGCACTGGTGCAGGCCGCCGCCGAGGTAGTGGTCCTCGCCGACCACACCAAGCTGGGCACCGACACGATGTTCCAGACGGTGCCGACCGACGTCATCACCCGCCTGGTCACCGACGAGCCGCCCGGGCACGACGACCGCGCCGGCACGGAGCTGCAGGCCCTCGCCGACCAGGGCGTGCAGATCGCCGTGGCGGGAGCGGGGGGAAACCCGGTGGGTGACCCCATGCCCACGGCCCGGCAGCAGAGGTCGTCCTCACTGCCGGGACCCCGTCGGGGGCAGGTCGCCGGTGGCGCGCTGCGGGGCATGCTCGGCGACCAGCCGGCCGGGGCCGAGCGGGGTCGCGTCGCCGACCTGCGCAGGCGCTGAGGTCTTCGGGGGGCTGAGGGCCGTCACAGCGTCGCGGAGGGTCCTCACGGGCGCCGAGGGGCTGTCACGGCGGCACTGAGGCCGTCACGGGTGCCGAGGGGCTGTCGCAGCGGTGCTGAAGGCGGTGGGGCGCTGGGGCTTGGATGGGCACCGAGGCCGTCACGGGTGCTGAGGCTTGGATGGGCATCGAGGCCGTCATGGTCGCTGGGGCTTGGATGGGCATCGAGGCCGTCATGGTCGCTGGGGCTTGGATGGGCATCGAGGCCGTCATGGTCGCTGGGGCTTGCTCAGGCGCCGAGGCCGTCACGGGCGCTGAGAGGCCGCCGGTTCGGTTCGCCGTAGGGCGTCGTGGGGGTGCGGGTTCGACGGTGCGCCATGGGACGGCGGGTCGCCGGACGGGGGCGGGTGCTCCGTGGCTCCTCGCGTCCGCGCGGCCACGCGTCCGCGCGGCCGAGCCGCACACCGGCACTGCCTCGCACCCCTCCCGGCCCCGCCCGGACCCGTGACCCCGAGCCGGCCCGGGGAAACCGGACGCCCGGCGGGCCCTGTCTGGCGCCACCGGGCGTCGGTGTTCGGGGATGCCTGCCGTCAGTCCTTGATCTCGCAGATCGCGGCGCCGGAGGTGACCGAGGCGCCCACCTCGAAGTTCAGGCCCTTGATGGTGCCGGACCGGTGGGCGTTGAGCGGCTGCTCCATCTTCATGGCCTCCAGGACGACGACCAGGTCGCCCTCCTTGACCTCCTGGCCCTCCTCCACGGCGACCTTCACGATCGTGCCCTGCATGGGGGAGGCGAGGGTGTCACCGGAGGCCACCGGGCCGGACTTCTTGGCCGCGCGACGCTTCGGCTTGGCACCGGCGGCGAGGCCGGTGCGGGCCAGCGACATGCCCAGGGAGGACGGCAGGGAGACCTCGAGGCGCTTGCCGCCGACCTCGACGACGACCGTCTCGCGGCCCGTCTCCTCCTCGCCCTCGGCGTCGGCCGGAGCGGAGAAGGGCTTGATCTCGTTGACGAACTCGGTCTCGATCCAGCGGGTGTGGACCTTGAACGCCTCGTCGGAGCCGGTCAGTTCGGGGGCGAACGCCGGGTCCCTGACGACCACGCGGTGGAACGGGATGGCCGTGGCCATGCCCTCGACCTGGAACTCGTCCAGCGCCCGGGCGGCCCGCTCCAGGGCCTCCTTGCGGGTGCGGCCGGTGACGATCAGCTTGGCCAGCAGGGAGTCCCAGGCCGGGCCGATCACACTGCCGGCCTCCACGCCCGCGTCCAGCCGGACACCGGGACCGGTCGGCGCCTCGAAACGGGTGACCGTGCCGGGGGCGGGCAGGAAGTTGCGGCCCGGGTCCTCGCCGTTGATCCGGAACTCGAACGAGTGTCCGCGAAGCGCGGGGTCGTCGTAGCCGAGTTCCTCGCCGTCGGCGATGCGGAACATCTCGCGGACCAGGTCGATGCCGGCGACCTCCTCGGTCACCGGGTGCTCCACCTGGAGGCGGGTGTTGACCTCGAGGAAGGAGATGGTGCCGTCCTGGCCGACCAGGAACTCACAGGTGCCGGCGCCCTCGTAGCGGGCCTCCTTCAGGATGGCCTTCGAGGCGCGGTACAGCTCGGCGACCTGCTCCTCGGAGAGGAACGGCGCCGGGGCCTCCTCGACCAGCTTCTGGTGCCGGCGCTGCAGCGAGCAGTCACGGGTGGAGACGACGACCACGTTGCCGTGCTTGTCGGCCAGGCACTGGGTCTCCACGTGGCGCGGACGGTCGAGGTAGCGCTCGACGAAGCACTCGCCGCGACCGAAGGCGGCGACCGCCTCGCGCACCGCGGAGTCGTACAGCTCCGGGACCTCCTCGAGGGTCCTGGCCACCTTCAGGCCGCGGCCACCGCCGCCGAAGGCGGCCTTGATGGCGATCGGCAGGCCGTGCTGCTCGGCGAAGGCGACGACCTCGTCCGCGCCGGAGACGGGGTCGGGCGTACCGGCGACCAGCGGGGCGCCGGCGCGCTGGGCGATGTGCCGGGCGGCGACCTTGTCACCCAGGTCGCGGATGGCCTGCGGCGGCGGGCCGATCCAGATCAGGCCCGCGTCCAGCACGGCCTGCGCGAACTCCGCGTTCTCCGAGAGGAAGCCGTAGCCCGGATGGATGGCGTCGGCCCCCGATTCCCGGGCGGCGTTCAGCACCTTCTCGATGTCCAGATAGCTGGTGGCCGGCGTGTCACCGCCCAGGGCGAACGCCTCATCCGCGGCGCGGACATGCAGAGCGTCCCGGTCCGGGTCGGCGTAGACGGCCACGCTCGCGATCCCGGCGTCCCGGCAGGCCCGGGCCACGCGGACAGCGATTTCGCCACGGTTGGCGATGAGCACCTTGCGCACGATTGAGGCTCCCTCCTTGAAACAAGCCGAGTTTAGGGACTGCCGACACGACTCATCGACCCGTCCCCAATGGTGAGCTTGCCCACACGGAGCGTGATTCGAGGCCCGCTCGACCCGCGAAAGCCCATGTCGCACCTGGGGTACGGCGGGCCTCCTCCGGGCAACCCTAGCCCCGACATGTGGTCAAGGTCTCTGTGAGAGGGTGCCGCGCCCCACTCCGTTTCTTTGTCGAGTCCCTACGAATGGCCCAATGATTCTTTGCCGGTGGCCGAACCCTTGTCCCAGGGTTTACCCGTTAGTAGCGTTCGCGATGACTCGAACGTACCCGGAGTAACCGGGTTTTGGCTGGAGAGTGGGTGGGGGCCGGTGGTGCGCAGACCGGTGGCATGGGTCGTGGCGATCGTCCTCTTGGCCGAGGCGTTCTTCATCGGGGCGCTGAACTGGTTCCTCGGGATGGTCGTCGAACGCCAGAAGATGTCGTTGGCCGGGCTCGACCCGGACGTCATGTCGACGTCCTCGAAGATCGGCGGCCTGGTCTTCGGCCTCTACTTCGCGCTGTGCGCCCTGGTGGCCCTGCTGGTGGCGATACGCGACCGGGCCCCCGCCGGCTTCGGCCGGGTGCTGCTGATCAGCGTGGCGGTCGTGCACGGCCTGCTGGGGGCCTTCGCGCTGAGCCTGATGGGCTGGCCGGCCTTCGTCTTCATGGTGGTGATGCTCGGCCTGGTCGTCCTGCTCCTGGTGACCTACGACCGGGACGGCGGCCCGGAGCAGGGCGTGTCCGGCGGCGCCCCCAAGGCGGGCGGCGACCCGAGGGCCGAGGACGAACCGGCCACCGGGTCCCCGGAGGGCGCGGGCCCGGCGCACGGCGGTACGGGCGAGCCGCGGGACGGGGACGAGGAGCCGCAGGACTCCGTCCCCGCCCAGGTCACTCAGCCGGTGCCCACAACTCCGTGATGCCGACGCCCAGTTCGGCCAGCAGTCGGCGAACGAGGGGCAGGCTGATGCCGATCACGTTGCCGTGGTCGCCGTCGATGCCCTCGATGAACGGCGCCGAACGGCCGTCCAGGGTGAACGCCCCGGCGACGTAGAGAGGTTCGCCGGAGGCGACGTACGCGGCGATCTCCTCGTCCGAGGGCTCGCCGAAGCGCACGACGGTGGAGGCGGTCGCGGAGACGTGGCGCTTCACCGTCGTGTCCCAGACGCAGTGGCCGGTCTGCAGGGTGCCGACCCGCCCGCGCATGGCCTTCCAGCGGGCGGTGGCCTCCTCGGCGTCGGCGGGCTTGCCGAGCGCCTGCCCGTCCAGCTCCAGCACCGAGTCGCAGCCGATCACCAGGGCGCCCAGCACCTCCGGCTTCGCCGCCACCACCGAGGCCTTGGCCTCGGCCAGGGCGAGCGCCAGCTCCGCCGGGGTGGGCGCGGTGACGGCGTCCTCGTCGACCCCGCTCACGATCACCTCGGGGGCGAGGCCCGCCTGGCGCAGCAGGCCGAGCCGGGCGGGGGACTGGGAGGCGAGCACGAGTCGCCTGCGTGGCTTGGCAGTCATGCGGCCAGGTTAGGCCCTCGCACGCGGATCGGGCGCCGCGCTACCGCAGGCCGATCACGATCATCCCCAGCACCATCGCCAGGGCCAGGACGAGTCCGAGCCGCCGAAGCATCTCCTGCGTGTCGCGCAGTTCTTCGGGCGGCTCGTTATCGGGGTCTGACCACAGCATTCTTCCAGCGTGCGGGTGGCTTCGGGCCGGGCGCCTGAGTACCCGTACTCAAGTTGGCGCCCGGCGCGGCGCTCAGCTCGGCCAGTAGGTGCGGGTCCAGGACGCCGGGCCCGGCTGGGGCAGGCGCGCGGACGCGATGCGGGCCGGGTCCGACCACGAGTCCCTCGTCCCGGGCGCGCCGGGCGGCGCCGCGGCGGCCGCCACGGCGCGGGCCCGGACCACCGCCAGGGCGGCGGCGAGCTCCTCCGGGGTCGGGTTGCCTCGTACGACCTTGATGTTCATGACCGCTCCAGGGGTGCGCGGGGCGGGGGCCCGTCCGCCGTGGTCCGCCGGACGGGCCCCACAGGTCCTACAGGGGGATGTTGCCGTGCTTCTTCGGAGGCAGGGATTCCCGCTTCGTGCGCAGTTGACGCAGGCCGCGGACGATGTGGGAGCGGGTGTCGGACGGCATGATCACCGCGTCGATGTAGCCCCGCTCGGCCGCGACGTAGGGGTTGAGGAGGGCGTCCTCGTACTCCTGGATCAGCCGGGCGCGGGTGGCCTCACCGTCTCCCTGGCCCTCCGCCTCGCCGATGGTGCGGCGGTGCAGGATGTTGACGGCTCCCTGGGCGCCCATGACGGCGATCTGGGCGGTCGGCCAGGCCAGGTTGAGGTCGGCGCCCAGGTGCTTGGAGCCCATGACGTCGTAGGCGCCGCCGAACGCCTTGCGGGTGATGACGGTGATCAGCGGGACCGTCGCCTCGGCGTACGCGAAGATCAGCTTGGCGCCGCGCCGGATGATGCCGGTGTGCTCCTGGTCGACGCCCGGCAGGAAGCCCGGCACGTCGACGAAGGTGAGCACCGGGACGTTGAAGGCGTCGCAGGTCCGCACGAAGCGGGCGGCCTTCTCCGAGGCGTCGATGTCCAGGCAGCCGGCGAACTGCATCGGCTGGTTGGCGACGATGCCCACCGGGTGGCCCTCGACCCGGCCGAAGCCGGTGACGATGTTCGGCGCGAACAGCGCCTGCGTCTCGAAGAACTCGGCGTCGTCCAGGACGTGTTCGACCACCGTGCGAATGTCGTACGGCTGGTTCGCGCTGTCCGGGACCAGGGTGTCGAGCTCCAGGTCCTCGGCGCCCACGGTGAGGTCCGCCTCCTCGGCGAAGACCGGGGCCTCGCTGAGGTTGTTGGACGGCAGGTACGACAGCAGCTGCTTGACGTACTCGATGGCGTCCTTCTCGTCCCCGGCCATGTGGTGGGCCACACCGGAGGCGGAGTTGTGGGTGCGGGCGCCGCCCAGCTCCTCGAAGCCGACGTCCTCACCGGTGACCGTCTTGATGACGTCGGGGCCGGTGATGAACATGTGCGAGGTCTGGTCGACCATGACCGTGAAGTCGGTGATCGCCGGCGAGTACACGGCACCGCCCGCGCACGGGCCGACGACCAGGCTGATCTGCGGGATCACCCCGGAGGCGTGGGTGTTGCGGCGGAAGATCTCGCCGTAGGCGCCGAGGGAGGCCACGCCTTCCTGGATGCGCGCGCCACCGGAGTCGTTGATGCCGATGACCGGGCAGCCGGTCTTCAGCGCGAAGTCCATCACCTTGACGATCTTCTGGCCGTAGACCTCGCCGAGGGCGCCGCCGAAGACGGTGAAGTCCTGGGAGAACACCGCGACCGGGCGGCCGTCGACCGTGCCGTAGCCGGTCACGACGCCATCGCCGTACGGGCGGTTCTTCTCCAGGCCGAAGTTGGTGGAGCGGTGGCGGGCGAACTCGTCGAGCTCGACGAAGGAGCCCTCGTCGAGGAGGAGTTCGATGCGCTCACGCGCCGTCAGCTTGCCCTTGGCGTGCTGCTTCTCTACGGCGCGCTCCGAGCCGGCATGCGTCGCCTCGTGGATGCGGCGCTGCAGATCCGCGAGTTTGCCCGCGGTCGTGTGGATGTCGATCTCTTGGCGCTCTTCCGGCTCGGACATCGGGATCGCGGCTCCCTGCCTGCTCAAAAGGGGGGACGGTTACTCATCCGTAGCGTAGTGGTGCCGCTGCGCATCAGCAGTGCGGCGTTTCCCACACCTAGGGTGACTTGCATGACGCCGCACAATGCATCAGACGACAACCGCTGGTCCGATCTGGACCGTCCGCCCCTGAACGCCGCGGCGCTGCGGCGCGGGCTGGTCCGGGAGGGCGGGCTGTGGTCGGAGGTGGAGCTGGTCCGGCGGACCGGGTCCACCAACTCCGACCTGGTGGCCAGGGCCGCTGCCGGCCGGGCGGACGAGGGCGCGGTGCTGGTCGCCGAGGAGCAGACGGCCGGGCGGGGCCGGCTGGACCGGCAGTGGACCGCGCCGCCGCGGTCCGGCCTGTTCTTCTCGGTGCTGCTCAAGCCGGCCGAGGTGCCGGTGGCCCGCTGGGGCTGGCTGCCGCTGCTCACCGGTGTCGCGGTGGCGACGGGGCTGTCCCGCGCGGCCGGCGTGGACACGGCACTCAAGTGGCCCAACGACCTGCTGGTGACCGTCGGCGGCGAGGAGCGCAAGACCGGCGGCATCCTCGCGGAACGGGCCGGGGACGACGGGGTCGTCATCGGCGTGGGCATCAACGTCAGCCTCCGCGCCCAGGAGCTGCCGGTACCGCAGGCGGGGTCGCTGGCGCTGGCCGGCGCGGTGAGCACGGACCGGGACCCGCTGCTGCGGGGCGTGCTGCGGTCGCTGGAGGACTGGTACGGACGGTGGCGCTCGGCCGGGGGCGACCCCGCCCTCAGCGGACTGCAGGAGACCTACGCGGCGGGCTGCGCGACGCTGGGGCGCACCGTACGCGCGGAACTCCCCGGGGACCGCTCCGTGGTCGGAGAGGCCATCGCGATCGACGGCGACGGCCGCCTGGTCATCGCCACGGAGGCGGGGGTACGGGAGCCGGTGGGCGCCGGCGACATCGTCCACCTGCGCCCCGCGTAGGCGTGACGACGCGGTGCCGACAGAGGGCGGGCTTCTTCTCGCCCTCCCCCGGAAGCGCCCGGTAGGGGCGCGGGGAACTGCGGGAAGGGCCCTCACGGGCGGTCGGTCGGGGACGGTGGGTCGCTGCCCGGTATCGGGCCCGGCAATGGGTGGCCTTCCTTCGCCGTCGCCCGGAAGCACCCGGTAGGGGCGCGGGGAACTGCGCGAAGGACCCTCACGGGCGGTCGGTCGGGGACGGTGGGTCGCTGCCCGCGGTTGGGCCCGGCAGGGGGTGGCCTTCCTTCGCCGTCGGCGGGAAGCGCCCGGTAAGGGCGCGGGGAACTGCGCGAAAGGCCCCAGGCGCCCACGGGCCCACGGCCTGGGACGACGGGGGGCCCGGAAGGGGCCCGGCCGCGGGGTCGGAAGGTGGAAGCCCCCGAGACGGCCGGAGGCGAGAAGCGCCGGCCGACCGGTGCCGGGAGGCGCCCCCCGGCCCAACCCGACGGAGTGAGCTGGCGCACACCTGCCGTAGAGTTGAGGCCGGTCGTACCTGACCGTGGCAGATCGGAAGGGCAGCAGGCGTGACCGTCGACGACACGGGCTCCGGCGCGGACGCGCGGGTTGATCCCCACGCCGCCGACCCCGGCGAGGATCCCCTCGCCCTCCGCCTCGAGCAGCTCATTCTCGGCGCCGAGCGGCGCTACACCCCTTTCCAGGCGGCCCGCAGCGCCGGTGTCTCCATGGAGCTGGCGTCCCGCTTCTGGCGGGCCATGGGCTTCGCCGACATCGGGCAGGCCAAGGCGCTCACCGAGGCCGACGTACTGGCCCTGCGGCGGCTCGCCGGTCTCGTCGAGGCGGGGCTGCTGAGCGAGGCCATGGCGGTGCAGGTGGCCCGGTCCACGGGGCAGACCACCGCCCGGTTGGCCGAATGGCAGATCGATTCCTTCCTGGAGGGGCTGACCGAGCCGCCCGAGCCGGGCATGACCCGCACCGAGGTCACCTATCCGATCGTCGAGCTGCTGCTGCCCGAGCTGGAGGAGTTCCTGGTCTACGTCTGGCGGCGGCAGCTCGCCGCCTCGGCCGGCCGGGTCGTGCAGACCGCCGACGACGAGGAGATGGTCGACCGGCGGCTCGCGGTCGGCTTCGCGGACCTGGTCGGGTTCACGCGGCTGACCCGGCGGATGGAGGAGGAGGAGCTCGGCGAGCTGGTCGAGGCCTTCGAGACCACGGCCGCCGACCTGGTCGCGGCGCGCGGCGGACGGCTCATCAAGACGCTCGGCGACGAGGTGCTCTACGTCGCCGACGACGCGGGTACGGCCGCCGACATCGCGCTGCGGCTGGTCGAGACGATGGCCAACGACGAGACGATGCCGGAGCTGCGCGTCGGCATGGCGTTCGGCACGGTCACCACGCGTATGGGCGACGTCTTCGGCACGACCGTCAACCTCGCCTCCCGGCTGACCTCCATAGCCCCGCGCGACGCCGTGCTGGTGGACAGCGCCTTCGCCGAGGAACTGATCCGCACCAAGGAGGCGCCCGCCTCGGAGGCGGAGGCCGCCGAGGCCGCGGCCGCCGCGGAGAAGGAGGGCGAGGAACCGCCGTCGTACCGCTTCGCGCTCCAGCCGATGTGGCAGCGCCCGGTGCGTGGGCTCGGGGTGGTCGAGCCGTGGCTGCTCGGCCGCCGCGACGGTCAGTCCTGACCACCGCCCAGCACGTCCACGCAGAGGCCGATCACCGGTAGGCACAGTCCGTCGTCCCAGGTGGGCGGGGCCGTCGTGCCCCGGCTGGGGGTCGGCGCCGGGTCGTGGGCGGTCCGGGTCGGCGCGGGGGGCGTGGGAGGTGTCGGCGAGGAGCGCGGTGCGGTCGTGGCCGGATCGGTGCGCCGTGGGGCGGTGGTCGGCGCGCCGGTGGTGCCCGGGGGCGGGACGCGGGTGGCCGAGGGACCGGGGGCGGCCTCGTCCGTCTCCGCCGGGGCCGTCATGGCCGTCGGGGCCGCGCTCACCCCGCCCATGGCCGAGGTGGCGGAGGGCCGGGTCGTGCGGGCGGTTCCGATGCCTGCGGCCGTGTCGGTGGAGCGGGCGGTGACGCCGCTCGGGTCCGGGCGGGGCTCGGCCAGCGCAGTGTCCGGGGCGCCGACGCCGGACTCCGGAGCGGCGCGGACGAGGCTGAGGACGCCGGCGGCCAGTGCCAGGCCCCCCGCTGCGAGCATCACCTTGCGGGGGCGGGGCTTGCGGTGCCGGCCGCGGCGCGCGGAAAGCGTGGCGGTCTCCGCGGCGGCGGTCCGCTGATTCGTTTCTCCGGTACCGGACTGAGCGCGTGTCGGTCTCATGAGGTCCCCTCCCCACCGTGGCGCGGAGCGCACGTTATGCGCTGCCGTGGGTGGTGTGGGCCGAGACGGCCGGGATGTCACCCGAACGGGTGTAGGGCGGCAAGCGGGCGGCTCTTTCCCGGGGCGGGGTGCGGCTGCGATGATCGGGGCGGCAGTGAGTTAACCCGCGTTAACCGGAGGGTGTCATGAGCGAGGAGCGGTACGGGGAGTTCGTGCTGGTGCGGCGGCACGGGCACGTGGCGGAGCTGGTGCTGGACCGGCCCAAGGCCATGAACGCCGTCTCGACGGAGATGGCCCGCTCCCTCGCGGGCGCGTGCACGGCGCTCGCCGCCGACCGGGAGGCGCGGGTGGTCGTGCTGACCTCCTCGCACGAACGCGCGTTCTGCGTCGGGGCCGACCTGAAGGAGCGGAACTCCTTCAGCGACGCCGACCTGGTGAAGCAGCGGCCGGTGGCGCGCGGGGCGTACACCGGGGTGCTGGAGCTGCCGATGCCGACGATCGCGGCGGTGCACGGCTTCGCGCTGGGCGGCGGGTTCGAGCTGGCGCTTTCCTGCGACCTGATCGTGGCCGACCCGACGGCGGTGGTGGGGCTGCCCGAGGTGTCGGTGGGCGTGATCCCGGGCGGCGGCGGTACGCAGTTGCTGCCGCGGCGGGTCGGGGCGGCCCGGGCGGCCGAGCTGATCTTCACGGCGCGGCGGCTGGACGCGGCGGAGGCCGCCGGTCTCGGCCTGGTGGACCAGCTCGTGGAGGAGGGCCGGGACCGCGGGGAGGCGCTGGCGCTGGCGGCGCGGATCGCCGGCAACTCGCCGGTGGGGCTGCGGGCCGCCAAGCGGGCGCTGCGACTGGGGCACGGGCTGGACCTGCGCGCCGGGCTCGAGGTCGAGGACGCGGCGTGGCGGTCGGTGGCGTTCTCCGGGGACCGGGCGGAGGGCGTGGCGGCCTTCAACGAGAAGCGCAAGCCCGAGTGGCCGGGGGAGTGAGGCCGCGAGGCGCCGTCCGGGCTTTCCCGCCGGGGGCGCCGCCCCGGAAGTGATGTCCGCCGGGGTCCCGCCGGGCGGGATTTTCCGCCGCGGTGCCGCCGGGCCGGACCGCCACGATGAGTGAGCGACGGTCTCTTGATGTTCCTGTTCATCCCATTTTCTTCCTAATCTGGAGCAATGGGTGAGGACAAGCGGCTGGCCGCAGTGGTGGCGCTGGCTCAGGGGATGGCCGCGGCGCGTGCGCCGACGGAGTCGTGGCGCGCCGCCGCGCTCGGCGCGTGCTGGGCGCTGGACGGCAACTTCGCCGCGCTGTCGGTGTGGGAGCGTGACCTGGGCCGGCTGCGGGTGCTGGTGAACGTGGGGGAGCGCCGCGCGGACGAGGAGGAGTTCCCGGAGACCGAGACCTATCCGGTGCACCAGTTCCCGGAGATCACCGAGTTCCTGCACGAGCGCTGGGTGGGCGGGGGCGGCCCGAACGCCTGGGTGGAGACCGCCGGGGGCACGGCCGCCGGCGACCGCGGCTACTTCCACCAGCGGGTGGCCGCGCTGCGCCGCCGCGGCCGGGGCTGCTGTGTGGTCGCCCCCGTCGTGCTGCACGGCCGGGCGTGGGGCGAGCTGTACGTGGCCCGGGCGGTCAGCGCGCCGGTGTTCGGACCCCCCGACGCCGACTTCGCCACCGTGCTGGCCGCGGTCGTCGCCGCCGGGCTGGCCCAGACCGAGCGGCTGGAGGAGGCCCGCCGGCTGGCGTTCACCGACTCCCTCACCGGTCTCGCCAACCGCCGTGCCGTGGACGTGCGGCTGGAGGAGGCCGTCGAGCGGCACCGCACACGGGGCGTCGTGGTCAGTCTCGTCGTCTGCGATCTCAACGGGCTCAAGCGGGTCAACGACACCCTCGGGCACGCCGTCGGTGACCGCCTGCTGGAGCGGTTCGGCTCGGTGCTCTCGCTGTGCGGGGCGATGGTGCCGGGCGCGCTCGCCGCCCGACTCGGCGGCGACGAGTTCTGTCTGCTGGTGGCGGGGCCGCCCGCCGACGATGTGGTCAAGGCGGCGGACGAGCTGTGCCGACGGGCCGGGGAGCTGGAACTGGGCGAGGGGGTGGCCTGCGGCGTCGCCTCGACCGAGGATCCGATCGGGCCGGTGCACGACGCCCGGCGGCTCTTCCGGCTGGCCGACGCCGCGCAGTACCGGGCCAAGGCGCTGGGCGCGGACCGGCCGGTGGTGGCGGGCCGGGAGGGGCCGGACGACCCCGTCGTACGCCTCGCCGACGAGCCCTCGCCGGAGCGGGCCGAGCGGCGCCGCTTCCGGGGCCGGCTGCCGTGAGGGAGTGTGAGGTGAAGCTCACGAGGCGGTAAGGGGCGCACCCGCGCTCCACTAGTGACACATGCGCATTCAATGCGTACGCTCCTGAATATGGATATGCACACTGTGGTGGTGGGGACGTCCGGTGTCACGGCGTCCGACGTTCTCGCCGTGGCGCGCGGCGGTGCCCGCATCGAGCTGTCGGCCGAGGCCGTGGCGGCCCTCGCGGCGGCCCGGGAGATCGTGGACGCCCTGGCGGCCAAGCCCGACCCGGTCTACGGCGTCTCCACCGGTTTCGGAGCCCTGGCGACCCGGCACATCAGCCAGGAACTGCGCGCCCAACTGCAGCGCAACATCGTCCGCTCGCACGCCGCCGGCATGGGCCCGCGGGTCGAGCGTGAGGTCGTACGCGCCCTGATGTTCCTGCGGCTCAAGACCGTCTGCTCCGGGCACACCGGGGTCCGGCCCGAGGTCGCGCAGACCATGGCCGACGTGCTCAACGCCGGGATCACCCCGGTCGTGCACGAGTACGGCTCCCTGGGCTGCTCCGGCGACCTCGCCCCGCTCTCCCACTGCGCCCTGACCCTGATGGGCGAGGGGGACGCCGAGGGCCCGGACGGCGTCGTCCGGCCCGCCGGCGAACTGCTCGCCGAGCACGGGATCGCCCCCGTCGAGCTGCGCGAGAAGGAGGGGCTCGCCCTCCTCAACGGCACCGACGGCATGCTCGGCATGCTGGTCATGGCCCTCGCCGACCTCGACACCCTGTACAAGTCCGCCGACGTCACCGCCGCCCTCAGCATGGAGGCGCTGCTCGGCACGGACAAGGTGCTCGCCCCCGAGCTGCACGCCATCCGCCCGCACCCGGGCCAGGGCGCCTCCGCCGCCAACATGCTGGCCGTGCTCAAGGGTTCCCAGCTCACCGGCCACCACCAGGACGACGCCCCCCGCGTCCAGGACGCCTACTCGGTGCGCTGCGCCCCGCAGGTCGCCGGCGCCGGCCGGGACACCCTGGCGCACGCCCGGCTCGTCGCCGAGCGGGAGCTGGCCTCCGCGGTCGACAACCCCGTGGTGCTGCCCGACGGACGGGTCGAGTCCAACGGCAACTTCCACGGCGCCCCCGTCGCCTACGTGCTGGACTTCGTCGCCATCGCGGCCGCGGACCTCGGCTCCATCGCCGAGCGGCGCACCGACCGGCTGCTGGACAAGAACCGCAGCCACGGCCTGCCGCCGTTCCTCGCCGACGACGCCGGCGTCGACTCCGGCCTGATGATCGCCCAGTACACGCAGGCCGCGCTGGTCAGCGAGATGAAGCGGCTGGCCGTCCCGGCCTCCGCGGACTCCATCCCGTCCTCCGCCATGCAGGAGGACCACGTGTCCATGGGCTGGTCGGCCGCGCGCAAGCTGCGCACCGCCGTCGGGAACCTCGCCCGGATCATCGCCGTCGAGCTGTACGCGGCCACCCGCGCCATCGAGCTGCGCGAGGGCCTGAGCCCGGCGCCCGCCTCCCGCGCGGTGATCGACGCCGTGCGCGCCGCCGGTGTGCAGGGGCCGGGCCCGGACCGCTTCCTGGCCCCGGACCTGGCCGCCGCCGACGCGTTCGTGCGCGGCGGGCGTCTCGTCGCCGCCGCCGAGTCCGTGACGGGGCCGCTGGCCTGACCTCCGCCCGGTGAGGGTGCCGTCGGCCGGCACCCCCACCGCCTCCTCACCGCAGACGGGCCGTCACTTCAGCTTGGCCGCCTGGGCCTTGACGACCGGCGCCGAGACCGCGTAGGGCTTCTTGGACATCATCGCGCCGATGTTGACCGTGGAGTACGTCGCGAGGGTGTTGCCGTGCCGTACTACCTCGCCGTGCAGCGGCATGTCGCCCTCGTCGGAGCTGTCGTTGGTCGCCGTGAAGGCCACCGACTCGTCACCGGTGCCGGCGGACTTCTCCTCGGCGACCTTGGTGAACTTCCCCTTCTCGCCGTCCTGCTCACCGGCGAAGCCGCCCGAGCACGCCTTCACCGCGTCCGAGACCGACTTCAGGGCCTTCTCGGCGCCGTCACCGTCGTACGAGGCCAGGGTGACCACGGTGACGTCCAGGTCCATGGACTTGTTGAGCGCTTCCTCGAACTTGCCGTCGGCCAGGTCGTCCATGGACGTGGCGTCGTCCGTGGGGTCCTTCTTGTCCTCCGTGGCCATGCGGCTGGCCTGCGCCGCCGGCTCGCCGGGCGCGATGGCGGTCAGGGCCCGCAGCAGCGGGTCGCAGCGGGAGTCCTCCGCCTTGACCTTGCTCTTGTCGGGGAGGCCGCCCTTGACGGCCCCCACCTTGAATCCCGGCACCTCGCCCTTGGCGATGACCAGGTCCTTCAGCTCGGCGGCGCTCAGCGCCTTCGCCGAGCCGCCCTTGCCGTCCCCGGAACCGCCGTCGGAACAGCCTGTGATGAGGGCGAGCGACAGTGCGCCCACAGCCGCGGTGGCGCACAGCCGGACACCCGATGATCTCTTCATGAGCGGACTATGAGTGCACTGTCAAAGGATCGTCAAGCGAGATTAAAGTCCGAGGCGTTCGCGGCGCACCGAATACACCACGAACCCGGCGCCCACGGCGAGGAACACGCTGCCGCCGACGACATACGGCGTGGTGTCGAAGCTGCCGGTGTCGGCCAGCTCCGTGGTGTCCGCGGCATCGGCCGTCGTGGCCTCGCTCACGGCCTTCGCCTGCTGGGTGACCGGTGTCGTCGAGGCCGCCTCGGTCGTCGTTCTCGCCGTGTCGTCCTGCGACGCGTTGGCGGACGGGACGAACCACAGGGCGCACAGCAGCGTTCCCGCGGCGGTGGCGGTCAGCAGCGGACGGCGAACGGATGACACGGAATATCGATCCCCTTGTGACGCTGGCGAATTGGCCGTGTGGGGCGATGTTAGTGAAAGTCGCGGGTCACAGGAAAGTCACGGGAGGTTTCAGTCGTACGCTCCCGCCATGAACACGGAAGAGACATCCAGGTTTGTACGCCTTCGGGTTGAATTGGTCCTCGAGGTGGAGAACGAGGGCGAGTTGACCAAGGCCGCGCTGCGCCGGCTCGCCGCCGATCCGGAGCTGCCGCAGGAGGAGCGGTCGCACGCCGAGAGCGCTGTGACGGAAGACACCGCCGAGGCCCTTGCTTACCTCGTCGACCCGTTCGACCTGGTCAGCGAGGTGCCCGGGGTGGAGCTCCAGCAGGCGTCCTGGTCCAGCGAACACATCGACCACGACCCCGACTCCCTGGACTGGGACGTGGACGAGGATGATGGAGGGGAAGACGACGAAGAAGAGGACGGCATCGGCTGAGCGTCCCGGGGCACTTGTGCACCCCGGACGGCAACCGCCGTCCGGGGCTTTGTCGTCTCAGGGGGCGCACGGACGACTCGGCACCACCCGTCACGGGCGGGCGTGGGATGCCCCACACCCGCGGGTCATGTGGAGCGGGACGAATCGCCCGTAGCGTGGACGGTTCCCCTGGGGACTCGGAGTTTCCGCGATTTCGGCAACGATGGAGAAGCGTGTGATGACGGACAGTAAGCGGCGCAGGGGCCTGACGGTCGCGTCCGCTCTGCTCGGCGGTGTGCTGGTACTCACCGGGTGTTCCGGGGGCGGCGACGACAAGGCCTCCGGCAGCGGTGACACCTCGCAGGCCAAGGCCGACGAGGCAGCCGCCGAGAAGTCCTCCGAGGCCCAGATCACGATCACGCCGAAGGACGGCTCGAACAACGCCTCCATCAACAACTCGGCCGCCGTCAAGGTCGCCAAGGGCACCCTCACCACGGTCTCCATGACCACCGAGGACGGCAAGGCCGTGTCCGGCGCGCTGTCCGCCGACAAGACGAGCTGGCAGCCCAGCGCCCAGCTCGAGCGGTCGACCACCTACAAGCTCTCCGCCGAGGCCAAGGACTCCGCCGGCCGGGTGGCCCACGAGAACGCCTCCTTCACCACGGTCTCGCCGACCAACAGCTTCATAGGCAACTTCACGCCGGAGGACGGTTCGACCGTCGGCGTGGGCATGCCCGTGTCGATCAACTTCGACAAGGCGATCACCAACAAGGCCGCCGTGCAGAAGGGCATCACGGTCACCTCCAGCAGCGGTCAGGAGGTCGTGGGCCACTGGTTCAACGCCAACCGCATCGACTTCCGTCCCGAGGCGTACTGGAAGGAGAACTCCACCGTCACGCTGAAGCTCGCGCTCGACGGTGTCGAGGGTGCCTCCGGCGTCTACGGCGTGCAGCAGAAGACGGTCACCTTCCACATCGGCCGCAACCAGGTCTCCTACGTCGACGCGCAGACCAAGAAGATGAAGGTCACGCAGGACGGCAGGACGGTCAAGACCATACCGATCTCCGCCGGCTCGCCGGAGAACAAGACGTACGAGGGCATCATGGTGATGTCCGAGAAGTTCAAGCAGACGCGTATGAACGGCGCGACCGTGGGCTTCACCGACGACGACGGCAAGGGCGAGTACGACATCAAGGACGTGCCGCACGCCATCCGGCTGACCAGCTCCGGCACCTTCCTGCACGGCAACTACTGGGGCGCGAAGTCCATCTTCGGCAGCGTCAACACCAGCCACGGCTGCGTGGGCCTGTCCGACACCAAGGGCGCCAAGGACCCCAGCACCCCCGCCGCCTGGGTCTACGACCACTCCCTCGTCGGTGACGTCGTGGTGATCCGGCACACCGGCGACAAGACCGTGTCCCCGGACAACGGCCTCAACGGCTGGAACATGGACTGGGCGCAGTGGAAGGCCGGTTCGGCCGTCTGATCCCGCGCTCCCCGCACACCCGCTCCGGTGCCGCCCCTGTCCCAGGGGCGGCACCGGCCGTTTTCCGGGCTCCTCCTGGGGTGGGGCACAGCCTTCTCATGGATCTCTTATTTCAGCCTTATCGAGTCATCACGGTCCGTCCCTAGCTTGCGGGCATGTTCTTCACCTACCTGAGGCGCGAACTGCGCCGCCGTAGAAAGGCGGCCCTCGTCGTCGCCTCCGGTCTCGCGCTCGGCATCGCGCTCGTCATCGTGGTCAACTCGGTGTCCAGCGGCATGGGGAAGGCCCAGGACAAGGTCCTGCAGTCGCTGTACGGGCTGGGCACGGACATGACCGTCACCAAGGCCGCGTCGGCGTCCACCGGTGACGCGCAGCGTCCGCGCTTCGAGTTCGACGCGCAGAACGACGACTCCAAGTCGCAGAGCAGCGACCGGGTCATGGTGCAGGGCTTCACCACCCTCGCCTCCTCGACCGTCACCGAGGTCGCGGACCAGCGGGGGGTGTCCTCGGCCGTCGGCGGGCTCAGCCTCAACGTGGTGAAGGTCGACGGCCGGTTCACCCGCGGCCAGTTCCAGCAGAATTCAGACGCCGGCGGGCAGCCGGGCCGTCCCGGCGGCGAAGGGAGCGGCCAGCCGCAGGGCGAGGTCCGCGGCGGCGGCGCGAACTTCGACATCAACCAGTACACCGTCTTCGGCACCGACGTCACCAGGACCGCGCTCGGCCCGCTGACCTCCTCGAAGATCACCAGCGGCCGCGCCTTCCGGACCACCGAGACCGACGCCAAGGTCGCCGTGGCCGACTCGGCCTACGCCAAGACGAAGAAGTACAAGGTCGGTTCGACCGTCACCGTCAAGGGCACCGAGTTCAAGGTGATCGGCATCGCCACCGCCGACAGCGGTGACGCGGCGGCCAACCTGTACGTCCCGCTGAAGCGGGCACAGACCCTCGCCGGTGAGAAGAACAAGATCACGACGATCTACGTCAAGGCGGCCGACTCCCAGCGGATCGACTCGGTCAAGGGCGCCATCCAGAAGAACGTCTCGGGTACGACCGTCACCACCTCCGCCGACCTGGCCGAGACCGTCTCTGGCTCGCTGTCCACCGCCTCCTCGCTCGCCACCAAGGTCGGCAAGTGGCTGTCGATCGTGGTGCTCGTGGCCGCGTTCCTGGTGGCCGGTCTGCTCACCTCCTCCGCGGTCTCCCGCCGGGTGCGCGAGTTCGGCACGCTGAAGGCCCTGGGCTGGAAGTCCGGCCGGGTGACCCGGCAGGTGGTCGGCGAGGCCGTCGTCAACGGCCTGGTCGGCGGTGTCCTCGGCATCGCGCTCGGCCTGGCGGGTGCCTACGCCGTGACGGCGATCAGCCCCGGTCTGCAGGCGCAGCTCGGCGGCGGCACGGGCGGGGGAGGCCTCGGTGGGCCCGGCGGCGGGCCCGGCGGCGGGGGCTTCGGCGGACCCGGGCGGCAGGCCGCCAAGACCCTGGAGGTGGCCCTCACGGCCCCGGTCAGCGTCACCACGATCGTCCTGGCGGTGGGCCTCGCGGTGGCGGGCGGCCTGATCGCGGGCGCGTTCGGCGGCTGGCGGGCCTCGCGGCTGCGTCCGGCCGACGCGCTGCGGCGCGTGGAGTAGCGGCCGGCCCGCACGAAGGCGCGGCGCCCGCCGACGCGCACCATCCGAACGCCCCCTCAGGAGTCCCCATGTACGAACTCAGGAACGTCACCAAGCGCTACACGAGAGGCAAGGAGACCGTCCACGCCCTCGACGGCATAGACCTGACCATCCCCGACGGCGACCGCCTGGTCATCCAGGGCCCCACCGGCGGCGGCAAGTCCACCCTCCTGCAGATGCTCGGCGGCCTGGACCGCCCCACCTCCGGAGAGGTGGTCCTGGACGGCACCGACCTGGCCAGGCTCTCCGAGGCCCGGCTGACGCGCGTCCGCAGCGAGAACATCGGCTTCGTCTTCCAGTCCTTCAACCTGATCCCCACCCTCACCGCCCAGGAGAACGTCGAGACCGCCCTGGTCCCGCTCGGGGTGAAGGTGAAGGAGCGCCGCGAACGGGCGGCCGAGGCCCTGAACTCCGTCGGCCTCGGCGAGCGGCTGGCCCATCTGCCCTCGGAGATGTCCGGCGGACAGCAGCAGCGCGTCGCCATCGCCCGCGCGCTCGTCAAGCGGCCCAAGGCGCTGCTCGCCGACGAACCGACCGGCAACCTCGACGAGGGCATGCGCGACGAGATCATGGACGTGCTCGAACGCCAGTGGAAGGAGCACGGGCTGACCTTCATCATGGTCACCCACGACTCCTCGATCGCGCGGAAGGCCCCGCGGCTGGCCACCATCCGCAAGGGAAAGATCGGCATCAAGGAGAACGCGGGCGCCTGACGGCGTATAACACCGCCCGCACACAAGGGACTTCGCGGTTGTGTAACGGTGTCCCGCCCGGCGGGTAACAGTTCCGGGCGGGGCTTTCCCGCCCTTCTCCCCGCTCTTGAGACGTCCGATCGGCCCCCGCCATACTGCGGGACCCGGGGGAGTTGACGTTCAGGTGTACGAATCTTCCCCCGGCCGGGTGAACGGGGAATTCGCCCGGTACCTCATCTCCAGGGGGAGATCTTGCGCAGACAAGTGAAGAGAGCAGCTGCGGCCACTGTGGCCACCGCCGCAGCCGTCGCCCTCGCAGCGGGTGTGACCAGCCCCGCGTCGGCGAAGCCCGGCCGCCAGACCCCGGCCGCCGCCTCCTCGTCCACCGTCCGGCACCACGTCACCCTGATCACCGGTGACCGTCTGTCCCTCGACGCCAAGGGCCGGGTCGTCGGCCTGCAACGGGCCGAGGGGCGCGAGCACATACCGTTCCAGGTCCGCCGGGCCGGCGGACACACCCTGGTCGTCCCCGCCGACGCGGCCCGCCTGGTCGCCTCCGGCACGCTGGACCAGCGGCTGTTCGACATCACCGAGCTGAACCGCGCGGCCACCCGCAAGGCCCAGAAGAACGGCCTGAAGGTCATCGTCGGCTACCGCGGCACCGCCACCGCCGCCAGGACCGGCGTCCGCGACGCGGGTCACCTGCGCCGCAGCCTCAAGGCGCTGAACGCGGACGCCGTGCAGGCCCCGGCCCGGCGGACCAGCGAACTGTGGGCCGCGGTCACCGACGGCGACCGGGCCGCCTCCGGCGTCGCGCACGTCTGGCTGGACGGCGTCCGCAGGGCCGCCCTGGACAAGTCCGTGCCGCAGATCGGTGCCCCGGCCGCGTGGGCCGCCGGTTACACCGGCAAGGGCGTGAAGGTCGCCGTCCTGGACACCGGGGTGGACGCCACCCACCCGGACCTCAAGGACCGGGTGATCGACGCCCGCAACTTCACCACCGCCGCCGACGCCACCGACCACTACGGTCACGGCACGCACGTCGCGTCCATCGTCGCCGGCACCGGCGCCAGGTCGGGCGGCAAGTACAAGGGCGTCGCGCCGGACGCCAGGATCCTCAACGGCAAGGTCCTGGACGACTCCGGCTACGGGGACGACTCCGGCATCATCGCCGGCATGGAGTGGGCGGCCGTGCAGGGCGCCTCCGTCGTCAACCTCAGCCTGGGCGGCTACGACACACCCGAGGTGGACCCGCTCGAGGCGGAGGTCGACAAGCTCTCGGCCGAAAAGGGCATCCTGTTCGCGATCGCCGCGGGCAACGAGGGCCCCCAGTCGATCGGTTCACCGGGCAGCGCGGACGCCGCGCTCACCGTCGGCGCCGTCGACGGCAAGGACAGGCTGGCGGACTTCTCCTCCACCGGCCCGCGGACCGGGGACGGCGCCATCAAGCCGGACGTCACCGCGCCCGGCGTCGACATCACCGCCGCGGCGGCCAAGGGCAGCGTCATCGACAAGGAGGTCGGCGAGAAGCCCGAGGGCTACCTGACCATCTCCGGCACCTCGATGGCCACCCCGCACGTCGCCGGCGCCGCCGCACTCCTGAAGCAGGAGCACCCGGACTGGGGTTACGCCGAGCTGAAGGGCACGCTCACCGGCTCCGCCAAGGGCGGCAAGTACACCCCCTTCCAGCAGGGTTCGGGCCGGATCGCGGTCGACCGGGCGATCAAGCAGTCCGTCGTCGCCGAGCCCGTCTCGGTCGGCTTCGGCACCCAGGCCTGGCCGCACACCGACGACCGTCCGGTCACCAAGCGGCTGACGTACCGCAACCTCGGCGACGAGGCCGTCACGCTCGGCCTGACCAGCACCGCCACCGACCCCAAGGGCCACGCCGCCCCGGCGGGCTTCTTCAAGCTCGCCGCGACCACCGTGACCGTCCCGGCGCACGGCACGGCCTCGGTCGGCCTCACCGCCGACACCAGGCTGGGCGGCACCACCGACGGCGCCTACTCCGCGTACGTGACCGCGACCGGCGGCGGGCAGAGCGTCCGTACGGCCGCCGTGGTGCAGCGCGAGGTGGAGTCGTACGAACTGACCCTCAAGGTCATCGGCCGCGACGGCAGGCCGGCCCCGTACTACGACGCCGGCCTGACCGGTGTGGCGGGCCTGGCGAACGGCCGGTCCCTGAACCCGTACGACAAGTCCGGCACGGTGAAGGTGCGCGCGCCCAAGGGCACGTACATCCTCAACAGCTCCGTCTACGCCGACCCCGAGAACGCGGCCAAGGGCATCGACTGGATCGCCCAGCCGAAACTGACCGTCACCGGCAAGCGGACGATCACCGTCGACGCGCGCAAGGCCAGGCCCGTGGACATCACCGTGCCGGAGTCCCGTGCCCGGTCCGAGCTGGCCGCGCCGGAGTTCGACGTCACCGTCGGGGACAGCCAGTACGGCTACGGCTGGCTGCTCGACTCGTACAAGAACTTCCACACCGCCGCCCTGGGCCCGCGGCCGGCCTCCGGCACCCTGTTCCAGCAGTGGGACGGCCACTGGTCGAAGGGCGCGACGCAGGAGTACGCCGTCACCTCGGGCGGCCCGGTCGGGCAGTTCGCCACCGGCTACACCAAGCACTACAAGGCGAGCGACCTGGCCACGGTCAAGGTCAGGATGGGTGCCGCCGCGAGCGGCAAGACGGGCTCGGTGGGCGCGATGGGGTTGCTGCCCGGCAGCACCAGCGGCACCTACACCGTCCTCCCGCAGAAGCTGCCCGGTACCCACACCCTGCACCTGTCCGCCAAGGGCGGCGTGGAGTGGATGCTGATGTTCGAGCAGGACGGCGGGGTCGACCAGGACGGCTTCCCGGTCACCGACGCCGCCTACTCGACGGGCCCGCAGTCGTTCGGGGCGGGCAGGACGTACACCAGGACCGTCAACACCGCCGTCTTCGCCCCGCGCGTCGACGCCGATTCCGGTGTCTTCCGGGACGGCGACGAGATCTACGGCGCGCTGCCGCTGTTCGCCGACGGCTCCGGCAACGCCGGGTACTCGGTGTTCTCCTCGGCGCACACGACCCTGTACCGGGACGGCGTCGAGGTCGGCTCCAACAACGACCCGCTGTTCGGTGGCGAGACCTTCAAGGTCCCGGCCGGTGACGCCGCCTACAGGCTGACCACCTCGGTCCGGCGCCCGGCCACGATCGCCAGGGCCTCCTCGCGGATCGACGCGAGCTGGACCTTCCGCTCGAAGAAGCGGGCAGGCATCGTCGCCAAGCTCCCGGTGTCGACACTCCATTTCGGTGCGAGGACCGGCCTGGACAGCCGTGTCGAGGCCGGGAAGAAGCTCACCTTCCCGGTCACCGTCGAGGGCGCGGCCGCGGGCCGCGGCCTGAAGTCCCTGAAGGTGTACGTCTCCTACGACGGGAAGACCTTCAAGAGGACCGAGGTCCGCGGCGGCAAGGTGACCGTGAAGAACCCGGCGAGGAACAAGTCCGTCTCGTTCCGCGCCAGAATCACCGACAAGAAGGGCAACACGTCGCTGATCACCGTCTACGACGCCTACTACGGCAAGTGAGCGGCGGACAGCGGTCCCGAGTGTTCTGAACGGGGGGCGTGCCGGAAGCGGCTTTCCGGTACGCCCCTCGCCGTGTGCCGGCGCGCCCGGCCGACGTAGGGTCCCCTCGTGACCGCCGCCCTGACCGCCATGATCACAGCCGTCGTCGGTGTCCTCGGCACGCTCCTCGCGCCCGTACTCGCGCAGCGCCACTTGGACCGGCAGCGCCTCCAGGAGGCCGGACAGGCCGAGCGGCGGCGGCTGCTGGAGGAGCGGCGCGGCGCCTACACCGCCATGAACCGGGCCTCGCGCCAGTTCCACACCCTGCTGAAGGACGCCCTGCACCGGGTGCGCGACGGCGTCTACGCCGAGCAGGACCGGGAGCAGCTCGAGGACGCCCGGCGGGACTACCGCGACCGGTACGCCGAGGCGCAGATGGTGGTGCCCGAACGGATCCTGGACGCCTCCCGGGCCGTCAACGAGGTCCTGGCCCGCATCGACGCCGTGGTCAAACGGCTCGACCGGGGACTGGCCCGTGAGGGCGAGAGCGCCGAAGGGGCCCTGCGCGACCTGAAGGAGGCCGAGCCCCTGCTCACCGCGATGCGCCGGCTCATGCGGGCCGACCTGGGCGTCGAGGACTGAGCCGGCCCGTCCGGATCAGGGCGGATCGAGCCCGGTCATGCCGCATCAGGCCGAGGACACCGCGCGCGCCGCGTCCGTGCCCCAGCTCGCCAGCAGCCGCAGGGACTGCGCCGACGGGGAGTCCGGCTCGGCGTGGTAGGTGAGCAGCGCCTGGTCGCCGTCGTCCGCCAGCCGGAAGGTCTCGAAGCCGAGCGACAGGTCACCCACCAGCGGATGCCGCAGGCGCTTGACGCCGTAGCTCTTCTCCTTGACGTCGTGCGTCGCCCACAGACGGCGGAACTCCGCGCTCTTCACCGACAGTTCGCCGACCAGGGCGGACAGCCGGGGGTCGTCCGGATAGCAGCCCGCGTCCATGCGCAGGGCGCAGACGATGTCGATCGCCTTCTGCTCCCAGTCGATGAACAGGTCCCGGTAGTCCGGGCGCAGGAACACCATCCGCGCCCAGTTGCGCTCGGCGGGCGCGAGTTCCGACCAGTCGCCGAACACCGCGGCCGCCATCCGGTTCCAGGCGAGCACCTCCGTGCGCCGGCCGACCACGTACGCCGGTACGCCCTCCATCGAGTCCAGCAGCTGGCGCAGCGCCGCCCGCACCTGCTGCTGCCGTGCCGCCGGCTTCTTCTTGTGCGCCGTCGGCTTGGCCAGGTGGGTCAGGTGGGCGTGCTCGGCGTCCGTCAGGCGCAGGGCCCGGGCGATGGAGTCCAGCACCTCCGCCGAGACGTTCCGGCCGTTGCCCTGCTCAAGCCGCGTGTAGTACGCCACCGACACCCCGGCGAGCTGGGCCAGCTCCTCGCGGCGCAGCCCCGGCACCCTGCGGCGCCGGCCGAATTCGGGCAGGCCCACGTCCTCCGGCTTCAGCCGGGCCCGCCGGCTGCGCAGGAACTCGCTCAGCTCGGCCCACCGGTCCAGGGGTGGTCCCGCGGCCGCTTCCGGCTGTACATCCATACGGCAAGTATCCGTGGTGCCGCGAGGTCGTACGCCGGCGAGCCTGACCCCGCCAGTGGTAGGCACGGTGGTCGTACGAAAAAGCGGGACCTGGGTGACGCGCGGGACATGGGGCAGGCTGGAAGACGTACCTGGCCGGAAGACGACCGGGCACCGAGAGTCAACTAGGAGATCCCCCCATGACCACTGTTGCCGCCTATGCCGCGCCCGCCGCGAAGGCTCCGCTGGAGCGCACCACCATCGAGCGGCGTCCGGTCGGCGAGTCCGACGTCCTGATCGACATCAAGTTCGCCGGCATCTGCCACTCCGACATCCACCAGGCCCGTGAGGGCTGGGGCGAGGCGATCTTCCCGATGGTCCCCGGCCACGAGATCGCGGGCGTCGTGTCCGAGGTCGGTCCCGGCGTCACGAAGTTCGCCGTGGGCGACCGGGTGGGCGTCGGCTGCATGGTCGACTCCTGCCGCGAGTGCGACAACTGCAAGGCCGGGCTGCAGCAGTACTGCGACCGAGGCCCCACCTGGACGTACAACTCCGTCGGCAGGGACGGCGAGCCCACCTACGGTGGCTACTCCGAGAAGATCGTCGTCGACGAGAACTACGTCGTCCGCATCCCCGAAGGCCTGTCCCTCGACGTGGCCGCCCCGCTGCTGTGCGCCGGCATCACCACGTACTCGCCGCTCAAGCGCTGGAACGCGGGCCCCGGCAAGCGGGTCGCCGTCGTCGGACTCGGCGGCCTCGGCCACATGGGCGTCAAGATCGCGCACGCGATGGGCGCCGAGGTCACCGTGCTGTCCCAGACCCTGCGCAAGAAGGACGACGGCCTGCGGCTGGGCGCCGACCACTACTACGCCACCGGCGACCCGGCGACCTTCGAGAACCTGAAGGGCACCTTCGACATCATCCTCAACACCGTCTCGGCCCCGATGGACTTCGGCGCCTACCTCTCGCTGCTGCGCACCGGCGGCTCGATGGTGAACGTCGGCCTGCCCGAGGAGCCGGTCCACGTGACCCTCACCTCGCTCTTCGGCAACCTGCGCAACCTGACCACCTCCAACATCGGAGGCATCCCCGAGACCCAGGAGATGCTGGACTTCTGCGCGGAGCACGGCCTGGGCTCGGAGATCGAGCTGATCGGCGCGGCCGAGATCAACGAGGCCTACGAGCGGGTGGTCGCCAGCGACGTCCGCTACCGCTTCGTCATCGACGCGGCCACCATCTGACGGGCCCTGCGACCGGTCCGGCTGCCGAACCCGACCCCGGCCGGCGAGCCGAACGCGCCGGCCGGGGTCGGGACGGCCCACAGGGACCCGTCCGGCCCCCCGCCTCAGCCGACGCCGAAGCTCTCCCCGTCGGCGTACGACCGCACGGCCACCGCGCCGTCCGCGCCGGGCCGTACGACATGCGCCCGCCCGAGCCCCGCGACCCGGGCGGCCGGACCGGCCACCTCCACCACGGTGTTCTCGTCGACGGCGACGCCGCAGGGCGCGTCCCCGCGCCCCACCACCGCGACCAGCCGCGCCAGCGTCCCCCACTGCGCGGCGTGCACGTCCACCGCGAACGGCACCAGCCCCAGGCCCGGCCGCACCGCGACCTCCTCCAGGTCCTCCGCCGTGTCCTCGGGGCAGACGGGAACCCCGTCCACCAGCCATCCGCCGACCACCGCCCGCCGGGCGGCGAGGGCGGCACCCGCGGAGAAGCCCGCGTACGGCACTCCGCGCTCGGCGAGCAGCCGCGGCAGCCGGTCGGCGCAGCCGGCGAACGCCTCCTGATAGGCGGGCGTCAGCCCACCGCACACCAGCAGGCCGTCGGCGCCGTCAAGCGCCTCCTCCGGCTCGAACCGCCCACCGAGCGGTACGAGCGCCGGCACGGGTGTGCACCCGGCGCCGCTCCTGTCCAGCGCCCGCGCGAACCGCTCGAACTGTTCCCGCCCGTCGCCCTCGTCCATCACGACACAGCCGATCCGCGGCACACCGGCGGCGCGCTCGGCGGCCGCCCGCAGAAACGGCGCGTACACCTCCGCGCGGTCCCATCCGCCACCGATCAGAAACGTACGACCGCCCATCCGGCCCCTCCCGTCCACACGTCCTCACCCGTCCTCTCGTCCTTCGCGAGGGGCGAATGTACGGGGTCGGGGCCGGTGCCGTCGCCCGAAAAACCGCCGCGAGGATCAGTCCGCGGCCGTCACCCTGTGGGCCACCGTGTCGCGCACCTGGCAGAAGTGGCGTGCCATGCCGTCGCCCCGGTAGCGCCAGGGCAGCGCGTTGACATGGCCGTCGACCAGCTTGAACTGCTCCAGCGCCGCCTCGTCGCGGTCCTGGAGATGGAGGTAGAACGCCAGCAGGTGGCGCAGCTCCGGCAGGCGCGGGTGGGCCGGATCGGCGGCCGCCACGTCCGCGAGGGCCGCCTCCACCCGGGCCAGCATCCGCGGGGTGTTGTCGGCCGCGGTGTCGTCCGAGTCGTCGTGCTCGAAGTGCGCGATGAGCGGGAGCGCCGTCAGCAGGCTGCCCGTCGGCGCCTCGGCCGCGGCCCGCTCGGCGAAGTCGAACGCCAGCCGCTCGGAGCCGCGCCACTTGGCGCACCAGTACTGCAGCGCCGAGAAGTGCGCCTCGTAGTGGTGCGGCGCCCGGGTGGTGATCTGCGCCCAGAGCTTCTCCATCTCGGCGTTCGGGTAGCCGAGTCCCAGCGCCACCCAGATCTCCGCGATGTACGGCGTCGGGTCGTCGGGGTTCAGCGCGGCCGCCCGCGCGATCTCCTCGCGGGCGCCGCGCAGCGTCCGGAGGAAGCCCTCGGCCTGCTCCCGGGTGGTGTGCTCGCCCGTCTTGGCGCCGCGCAGCTTCCAGGCGAGGATGACCGTGCTGCGCGCCCGGACCACGGCCGCGTCGGGGTCGTCGGGGCGCGCCGCCTCCCAGGCCAGCAGCCACTCGTCCTCCTCGGCCGCTCGCTCGGCGAGCAGGTAACCGGCCGCCGACCGGCGCTCCCAGTCCCGGCCGATGCCGCTCAGCAGCTCGGCGGCGGGCCGCCAGTCGCCGGCCCGGACGGCGGTGAGCGCCGCCGCCCAGTCCGCGGGCAGTGGGGCGGCGTGCTCGGTGTTCTGCCGCTCGACGGGCAGCAGCCCGAGCTTCTCCGCGGCCTTCGCGGCTGCGGCCGCCTCCGCGGCGTCGGCGTCGGCGTCGTCGTCGGGGCTGGGGGAGAAGAACTCCTTCAGGAAGACCCAGGCCAGCCAGAGCGCGAAGAGCACCGCGGGGGCGGCCAGGATGCCGAGGATCCAGAGCAGGACGGTCATGGGAGTTGCGGTCCGTTCGTCGGGGGACGGCGTCGGGGCGGCGGGACAGCCGGGGTCGGGGGAGCCGGCGTCGGGCCGTTGTGGCGTGGTCGTGCGGGGGCGGACGGCGTGCCCGCGGCTCACACGGGCGGCGTCGCCGCCGGGAACAGCAGGGCCCGCAGCGGGGCGGTGTCGGGGTGGTCGGCGAGCGCCGCGTTCACGGCCGCGTCGAGCGCGGCCTCGGCGCCACCGTCCGGGGTGCTGTGCGGGGTGCTGTGCGGGCCCGGGCCGGTCAGCCGCGCGACAGCCGCGTGCGACCAGGAGAACTCCCAGCTCACCAGTGAACGGGCGCTGAACTCGGCCAGCACCATCGTCCGCAGCGACGAGCGCAGCCGCGGCCGTACGAACTCGCGGAAGGCCCGGCCCTTCGCCGCGGCCGCCTCGTCGGACAGCGGCAGCCGCTCGGCCAGCCGCCACAGCTTGCCGTCGTCGACGACGTCCAGCAGCGCGGCCAGTGTGGCCGGCTGCCCGGTGTACTCGGCCAGCGCCCGGTGCAGCGGGGTGTGCGCGGTGGACATGCCCTGGGTCATGGCGGCGTCCAGCAGCTCATGCCACGCGGTTGCGCGCGGGTGGTCGAGGATCTCTTCCGACAGGACGGCGTCCTCCAGCGCGGTCAGCGTCTTCTCCGCGTCGGTGAGCAGGGCGAGCGCCGGGCCCCCGGCCTCCGCCGCGCGCCCGTCGGCGGGCAGCGCCTCCAGCCGGCGCACCCGTTCGGCGATCGGCGGATGGGAGTCGTACGGCGAGACCGGTGCCGTGGGCAGCTCGGTGCGCAGCGCCGCCAGCTCCTCCTCGCGGGCCGCGAGCAGCCGGGCGAAGCCCCCGAAGAACTCGCCGCGCGGCGGCAGCAGCCGCACCGGCAGGCCCAGGGTGGCGTACGAGTCGAGGTAGAAGTCGTGCGAGGCGGACAGGGCCGGGATCTCGCGCAGGGCCGAGGCGATCGCGTCGCGCCCGGCGATCCGGGCGGCGGCCCGGTCGGCCGCGTACTCCTGGGCCCGGGCCGTGGACAGGGAGGCGCGCAGATAGAGGTTGCCGTACAGCGTGTAGACCGACGCCATCATCCGGTACATCACCCCGGCCCCGGCGGTGTCGACCTCCTTGGCCTTCCTGCCCTTCGCGACCCGCTTGGCGGCGGCCTTCTCCTGGCGGCCGCGCTCGGCGGCCACCTTGCCGGCCGCCTTCTCGTGGAAGTGCTCGATCACCCGGGCGATCTGCACCCGGCCGCGCACCACGAGCGCGGACAGCCGGGTGTCACCGCCCGTGTAGTGGCCGTACTCGTGGGCGAGCACACCGCGCAGTTGCGCTTCCGTCAGGCCGGTCAGCAGCGGGACGCCCAGATAGAGCCGGCGCGGGCCGGGCCGCAGGCCGAGCAGGCGCGCGTCCTCGCTGACGGCCGCGTTGACGTCGGCCGTCAGCACGATCCGGTCGGGGGCGCGGGTGCCGGTCGCCGCGGCGAGTTCCCGCACCAGTGCCCACAGCCGGGGCTCGTCCGCCTCGGTGACCTCGATGCCGGGCGGCCCCTCGCCCTTGGGTGTGCGCAGCATGAACATGCCGCGCACGATGGGAATGGCGAGCAGGACCGAGACCGCGACGATCTTGATGCCGGCGGCGCCGTGCACCCAGGTGACCACGGCCACGTCGACACCGGCCAGTGCCGCGAGCAGCAGCAGGCTCAGCAGATGGAAACCGCACAGCAGAACGAGAGCACGCAGCGCGCGCAGAGTTGCGCCCATCGGGCAGATCCCCCCACAGGACCCGGAGAAAATGAACAGGCCGACGCGCACCGCCGGGCGGTGCTGCCGGTGAGTGTGGGGGACTCGGAGCAGACTTCGAGCGGACTCGCGACGACTTCCGGGGTACGCCCGGAGCGGCTCCGGGCAAAGCGTGAGCAAAGCCGAAGCAAGCGGAGTATGCCCTACCGAAGATCAGCGGGGCAATCCCGGCCGTGACCTGGGCGGACCCCTGCGGGTCCCGTCAGCCGGGCAGGCCGGCCGGGCTGCCGCCGGCCGCCTCGTAACCGGCCACCGCCAGCGCGCGATGGGCGGCGAAGGCGGCGGCCGGGTCGGCGGACAGGGTCCAGGGCAGCGCGCCCACATGCCCGTCGACGTGCGCGAGCTGGTCCATGGCCTCCGGCCAGCGCTCGGCCCGGACCAGGAAGAACAGCAGCAGATGGCGGACGTGCGCGAGCACCGGGTCGTCCGGGCGGGCGGTGTGCACCGCGTGCAGCGCGCCCTGCATCGCCCGGGTGACCACCTCGCTCTGGTAGAAGCTGCGGACCAGGTTCACCTCGGGGAGGTGCTCGAAGACCGCGAAGAGCGGCAGCGCGGCCAGCAGCGAGCCCTCCGGGGCGCGGGCCGCGGCGCTCTCGGCGAAGGCGTACGCCTCCTCGCGCGAACCGTGCCACTTCTCGCACCAGTACCGCAGCGCGGCCAGGTGCGCGCCCATGTGGTGCGGGGCGCGCTCCAGGACGGTCAGCCACAGCTTCTCGAACTCCGGCCGCGGACAGCCCAGACCCCGGGCGACGGACAGCTCGACGATGTACGGCACCGGGTCGCCGGGCGCGAGCAGTGCCGCCTCGCCGCACGCCTGCCGGGCCTCCTCCATGATGATCCGGAAGTCCTCCGTGCCCGGCGAGGACGTCCGCCAAGCCTGCTGCACCAGGAACTCGGCGTGCACGGCCGCGCCACCGGCGTCCTTGGGCCGCTCCGCCCGCCACACCCGCAGCCACTGCCCGCCGGGCGTCTCGTGCACCCCGCCCGGCCGCTCGGCCAGCTCCAGTGCCGCCGCGCCGGCGAAGGCCTGCACACGCTGCCAGCGCGTCTCGCCCTCCGCCTCGGTGCCGGCCAGCAACTGGGCGGCGGCCCGGTAGTCCCCGGTGCGCCGCACCACGTCCAGCACGTCCAGCAGATCCTTGTCCGGGCCCGGCATCCGCACGTCCAGCTCCTCCTCGGGCACGAGGCCGTAGGCCGCCGCACGCGCGCCGTCCGGCAGGCCCGCCGGAGCCCGCCCGGCCGCCCCGCGCCTGCGCCGCAGGACCGGGAGCAGCACGAAGCACAGCAGGACCAGCGCCATGAGCAGCCAGAGAGTCGCCATGCCTCAAGCGAACCAGACACCGCCGGCAATTGGCCAACCCCGCCCGCCGGACCTGTGGAAAACCCCCGCCCGGCGCCGCCGGCGCCCCGGGACCTCCGGCTCCCCGAGCCCGTCGGACGCCACCATCCGGCCGAGCGCACTACGCTCGGTGCACATGAGCGACAGGCACATCAGTCAGCACTTCGAGACCCTCGCGATCCACGCGGGCAACACCGCGGATCCCCTCACCGGCGCGGTCGTCCCGCCGATCTACCAGGTCTCGACCTACAAGCAGGACGGCGTGGGCGGTCTGCGCGGCGGCTACGAGTACAGCCGCAGCGCCAACCCGACCAGGACGGCCCTCGAGGAGAACCTCGCCGCGCTGGAGGGCGGCCGGCGCGGTCTCGCGTTCGCGTCCGGCCTGGCGGCCGAGGACACCCTGCTGCGCACGCTGCTCAGCCCCGGCGACCACGTGGTGATCCCCAACGACGCCTACGGCGGCACCTTCCGTCTCTTCGCCAAGGTCGTCACCCGCTGGGGCGTGGAGTGGTCGGTCGCCGACACCAGCGACCCGGCCGCCGTACGGGCCGCGATGACGCCGAAGACCAAGGTGGTCTGGGTGGAGACCCCCTCCAACCCGCTGCTCGGCATCACCGACATCGCCGCCGTGGCCCAGGTCGCCCACGACGCGGGCGCGCGGCTCGTCGTCGACAACACCTTCGCCACGCCCTACCTCCAGCAGCCGCTGTCGCTCGGGGCCGACGTGGTGGTGCACTCGCTGACCAAGTACATGGGCGGCCACTCGGACGTGGTCGGCGGCGCCCTGATCGCCTCCGACCAGGCGCTGGGCGAGGAGCTGGCCTACCACCAGAACGCGATGGGCGCCGTCGCCGGCCCCTTCGACTCCTGGCTGGTGCTGCGCGGCACCAAGACCCTCGCGGTGCGCATGGACCGGCACAGCGAGAACGCCACGAAGATCGCCGACATGCTCACCCGGCACGCGCGCGTGAGCAGCGTGCTCTACCCGGGCCTGCCCGAGCACCCCGGGCACGAGGTGGCCGCCAAGCAGATGAAGGCGTTCGGCGGCATGGTGTCCTTCCGGGTCCAGGGCGGCGAAGAGGCCGCCGTCGAGGTGTGCAACCGCGCCAAGGTCTTCACCCTCGGTGAGTCGCTCGGCGGCGTCGAGTCGCTCATCGAGCACCCCGGCCGGATGACCCACGCCTCCGCGGCCGGCTCCGCCCTGGAGGTCCCGGCCGACCTGGTGCGCCTGTCCGTCGGCATCGAGAACGTCGACGACCTGCTCGAGGACCTGCAGCAGGCGCTCGGCTAGTGCTGGGCCGCCGTCCCGTCACCAGCCGGTGAGCGGTGGAGTCGTCTGGGACGGCGGCTCCACCCAGGGCTGCACCCGCACCGCCCACACGGTGAACGCCACGGCCGCCGCGCACAGCAGCAGCCACAGCAGGCGGTGCGCGAGCAGTCGGCGCCGCAGCAGACGGCTGCCGCGGCGGACGGCCTCGGCGTGCAGATCGGGCGGCACCGGCACCGCGGCCTGCTCCAGGATCCGGCGCACGGCGGCCTCCCGCTGGGCGCGGTTCACCGGTGCCTCCCGCCCGGTGGCCGCCTCATGGCGCCGCCGTCCTGGCGCCCACCGCGCGTCGTGCCGTCCCGCGCGACGGATGCAGCACGGTGGCCGTGGCGCGGTCGCAGATGGTGTGCACCCGTTCGACGGGCAGGCCCAGCAGTGCCGCCGTCTGCTCCTCGGCGACCCCCTCGAACATCCGCAGCACCAGGATCAGCCGCTCCTGCGGCGCCAGCTCGGCGAGCGGGCTGCGCGGATGCGGACGGGGCCGGCCCACGGCTCCGTAGTGCCGCCAGGCCTCGTGCGCGAACCGGGTGGCCAGGTACTGGCGGGCGCAGTCGTAGGGGTCCTCGCCGCGCAGCCGGTCCCAGCGGGCGTAGGTGCGGGCCAGCGCTGGTGCCAGGAGCCTCCGCGCGCGCGGGCCGTCGTCCGGGGCCTCGCCGGTGAGCAGGGTGGCGGCATGCAGCAGCCGCCCCGCCGCGCCCGCGACGAACGACTCGAACTCCCGGGCCCGGCGGGCATCGCGGGATGCCCGCCGATCACGCACCGCGCCTCCCCCCTGAGGGGGTCCTGTCCGGTACGGGACGGGCGGACCGCGCACCACGCAGGACCCGGTCTCATATGAGGCCAGTGACGGACCGGGGTCAAGACTCGGGACCGCACCCGTCCGGGGCGCGCGTCAGGAAGAGGGCGTCAGGAAGCGGGCGTCCGCTCGGCGGCCGGCACCGGCTGAACCGCCATCCGGGAGGAGAGCGCGGTATTGAAGCGCGTGAGGAGCGCGCAGAACTGCTCGCGCTCCTCCGGCGCCCAGTCGTGTGTCAGCTCGGCCATCAACTGACGCCTCGACGAACGTACTTCCTCGAGACGGGCGGCCCCGCGCGGGGACAGCTGGAGCACCACGGCCCGTCCGTCCTCCGGGTGCGAGGTGCGCTTGACGAGGCCCGTGTCGACCAGCGGGGCCACCTGCCGGGTGACCGTGGAGGAGTCGATCCCCATGCTCGCGGCAAGCGCCTTGACGCCCATCGGGCCCTCGCTGTCGAGACGGTTGAGCAGCAGGTAGGCGGCACGGTCCATGGTGTTGCGCACCTGCCCGACGCCGCCGAGCCGGGTCTGTTCGGCACGCCGGGCGAACACCGCCACCTCGTGCTGGAGGGCGTCGAGAAGACCGGTGTCACCGACGGTCGTCATGTCCATCGACATTTCAGGTGTTGTGGGCATGGCCGGAGGCTCGCTTCATGAGGGCTGCTGGGTTGGGGGACAGGGTACGCGGCTCGGGCGCGGGCCGTACCGGCGCTGCGCAAACCCGGTCTCGGAGCTTGGTCACACCCGTCGCGCGCGACCGTGAACTGCGAGACTTGGAGCATGAGCTACCGCACGGCCGGCTCCTTGCGCTCCGTCACCCTCGATGACGTGCGCGGGGCCCAGAAGATGCTCTCGGGCGTGGCACGGACGACCGCGATGGAGGGCAGCCGGCACCTTTCCCAGCTGGCCGGCGCGCCGGTGCACCTCAAGTGCGAGAACCTCCAGCGCACGGGCTCGTTCAAGCTGCGCGGCGCCTACGTCCGGATCGCCGGGCTGCTGCCGGAGGAGCGGGCCGCCGGAGTGGTGGCGGCGAGCGCCGGCAACCACGCGCAGGGCGTGGCCCTGGCCTCCTCGCTGCTCGGTGTGCACTCCACCGTGTTCATGCCGAAGGGCGCACCGCTGCCGAAGATCAGCGCGACCCGGGAGTACGGCGCGGAGGTGAGGCTGCACGGTCAGGTGGTCGACGAGACCCTGGCCGCCGCCCAGGAGTACGCGGCCACGACGGGCGCGGTGTTCATCCACCCCTTCGACCACCCCGATGTCATCGCCGGCCAGGGCACGGTCGGCCTGGAGATCCTCGAGCAGTGCCCGGAGGTGCGCACGATCGTCGTCGGCATCGGCGGCGGCGGGCTCGCCGCGGGCATCGCGGTCGCGGTGAAGGCGCTGCGGCCGGAGGTCCGGATCATCGGTGTGCAGGCGGAGGGCGCGGCGGCCTATCCGCCCTCGCTCGCCGCCGGCCGTCCGGTGTCGGTGCAGAACCCGGCGACGATGGCCGACGGCATCAAGGTGGGCCGGCCCGGTCTGCTGCCGTTCGAGATCATCGGTGACCTGGTGGACGAGGTCCGCACGGTCAGCGAGGACCAGTTGTCGGCCGCGCTGCTGCTGTGCCTGGAGCGCGCCAAGCTGGTCGTCGAGCCGGCCGGGGCCAGCCCGGTCGCGGCCCTGCTGTCCGAGCCCGGCGCCTTCCCCGGCCCGGTCGTCGCAGTACTGTCCGGCGGCAACGTCGACCCGGTGCTGCTCCAGCGGGTGCTGCGGCACGGCATGGCCGCCCAGGGCCGCTATCTGGCGGTCCGGCTGCGGCTCACGGACCGCCCGGGCGCCCTCGCGACGCTCCTCGGGGTGCTGTCCGTGGTCGACGCCAACGTCCTCGACGTGAGCCATGTGCGGACCGATCCCCGGCTCGGGCTCACGGAGGCCGAGGTGGAACTGCACCTCGAGACGAAGGGCCCGGCGCACTGCGTCGAGGTCGGCCAGGCCCTGCGTCACGCGGGTTACACGGTCATCGACTGAGAAGCCGCGCCGGAGCGCGAGAGGGCGGTGTCACGGGCGGTGTCACTCGTCCGGGGAAATCCATTGGCGAACGCGATACATCGCGTTATGGTGTGTCGTGCCGCACGCGATACGCCGGTGCCTCCATGCGGAGACCCCCCAAAGTGAAAAACCACGGGGTGAAAACCGCTGATGGAAAACCGAAGGCGGCGGCGAGCACACGAACCTAGCCTTTCCGAAGCATCCCCGACGACGTGGAGACCCACATGCCAGGCGCCATCTATGCCGAAGGCCTGGTCAAGACCTTCGGCGACGTAAGGGCACTGGACGGCGTAGACCTCGATGTCCCCGAGGGCACCGTCCTCGGCCTGCTCGGGCCTAACGGCGCCGGCAAGACGACTGCGGTCCGCTGTCTGACGACACTGCTGCGGCCCGACAGCGGACGGGCCGTCGTGGCGGGCGTGGACGTCCTCAAGGACCCCGACGCCGTACGCCGCTCCATCGGCCTGTCCGGGCAGTTCGCGGCGGTCGACGAGTACCTGACCGGCCGGGAGAACCTGCAGATGGTCGGTCAGCTCTACCAGATGAGGGCCAGGACGGCCCGGCAGCGCGCGGTCGAGCTGCTGGAGCAGTTCCATCTCACGGACGCCGCCGACCGCCCCGCCAAGACCTACTCCGGAGGCATGCGCCGCCGGCTCGACCTCGCCGCCGCCCTCGTGGTCTCACCGCCCGTGATGTTCATGGACGAGCCGACCACCGGCCTCGACCCGCGCAACCGGCAGCAGCTCTGGGAGGTCATCAAGCAGCTCGTCTCCGGCGGTACGACCCTGCTGCTGACCACGCAGTACCTGGAGGAGGCCGACCACCTGGCCCACGACATAGCGGTCGTCGACCACGGCCGGGTCATCGCCAAGGGCACCTCCGACCAGCTCAAGGCCCGCACCGGCGGCGAGCGCGTCGAGGTCGTGGTGCACGAGCGCGAGCACATCGCCACCGCCGCCGAGGTGCTGCGCGGCTTCGGCAAGGGCGACACTACGGTCGAGGAGCACACCCGCAAGCTCACGGTGCCCGTCACCGGCGGCGCCAAGCTGCTCGCCGAGGTCATCCGGGAGCTGGACGGCCGCGGGATCGAGATGGACGACATCGGACTGCGCCGCCCCACCCTCGACGACGTCTTCCTCTCCCTCACCGGGCACGTGGCCGAGGCCGAGGAAACCGCCGGGAACGGCCGGCCCGGCAAGGGTGGCAAGGGCAGCAAGGCCGGCAAGAGCAGCAAGGACAGCAAGGGCGCCAAGGGCAAGGAGACCGTGAAATGAGTGCCGTGACCGAAGCCGCGCCCCTCGCGGCCCCCGGCAACGCCGTCGGCCGGTCCGTCCGTGACTCGCTGATCGTCGCCAAGCGCAATCTGATCCGCATGTGCCGGATCCCCGAGATGGTCATCTTCGGACTGATCCAGCCGATCATGTTCGTGGTGCTGTTCACCTATGTGTTCGGCGGCTCGATCCAGGTCGGTGGGTCCAGCTCCACGCAGGCCTACCGCGAGTTCCTGATGGCGGGCATCTTCGCGCAGACCGTCACGTTCGCCACGGCCGGCGCCGGCGCGGGCATCGCCGACGACATGCACAAGGGCCTCATCGACCGCTTCCGCTCCCTGCCCATGGCCCGCGGCGCGGTGCTGACCGGGCGGACCCTGGCGGACCTGGTCCAGACGGCGCTCACCCTGCTCGTCCTCGCCGTGGTGGCGGTGCTGGTCGGCTGGCGCACGCACGAGAACCTCGGCAAGGTGCTCGCCGGATTCGGGCTGCTCCTGCTGCTCGGGTACGCGTTCTCCTGGATCGGCGCGCTCATCGGCCTCTCCGTGCGCACCCCCGAGGCGGCGACCTCGGGCGGTCTGATCTGGCTGTTTCCGCTGACGTTCATCTCGAACGCGTTCGTGGACGCGAACAAGATGCCGCCGTTCCTCCGGCACATCGCGGAGTGGAACCCGTTCAGCGCCACCGTGCAGGCGTGCCGTGAGCTGTTCGGCAACTTCCCCCCGGGCTACCGGACCCCGGACGCCTGGCCCATGCAGCACTCCGTGTGGGTCTCGCTGATCTGGTCGGTCCTGATCACCGTGGCCTTCCGCACGCTGGCGGTCCGCAAGTACCGCTCGGCCACCGCGTGACGGCGGCCACCGGATGAGGGCATGAAGACGCCCCCGGTGTCCTGGGACGCCGGGGGCGCTGCATCGATCCGGTCCGGTGGGATCAGCCCGAGTACGGCACGGCCTTCAGGATCCGCACCGAGGCCTTCTTGCCGTTCGGCAGCTCGTACTCCGCGTCCTCGCCGACCTTGTGGCCGATGACGCCGGAGCCGAGCGGCGACTGCGGCGAGTACGTCTCGACATCCGCGCTCGCGTACTCGCGGGAGGCGAGCAGAAACGTCATCGTGTCGTCCTCGTCACCGTCGAAGGCGATCGTGACGACCATGCCCGGCGCGACGGCACCGTCCGCGGAGGCCGGAGCCTCGCCGACCTGGGCGTTCTCGAGGAGCTGGGTCAGCTGGCGCACACGGAGCTCCTGCTTGCCCTGCTCCTCCTTCGCCGCGTGGTACCCGCCGTTCTCGCGCAGGTCGCCCTCCTCACGCGCGGCGGCGATCTTGGCGGCGATCTCCGTGCGCGCAGGACCAGTAAGGTACTCAAGCTCGTCCTTGAGCTTGTTGTACGCCTCCTGGGTCAGCCAGGTGACGTTCTCGCTGGTCTGGGTCACAGGGTGCTCCTCGTCGGTACTGGGAAATACAAAGCATCGCCCTACCCAGAAGAATGTTCCCTCTTGGATGGGCGAAACCACGAGCCTAACAATTCAATGGCGGAAGGGGGAGGACATAAGCCATCAGAATCACATCGGCGCAGGTCACGGCCTGCACCTGGTCAGTCGGCGTGGCAGCCGAGCAGCTCGGCCGTCGTACCCCTGGCCGTCGTACGCAGTGTGACGGCCTTGTCGATGCGCGTGGCGGCGCCGCTGAAGCGGAAGTCCGCCCGTCCCACCTCGGCGCCCTCGGCCGACTGGGAGCGCAGGGTGCAGTAGCCGGAGGCACCGGAGTCCTTGTGCACCTCCAGATGCACCCGGACCTCGTCGTCGGAGGCCTTGAAGGTGATCACCTGGGCGCTGATCTCGTTCTGCGCGACGTAGTGGTAGGCGAAGTAGCCGATCAGAGCGAGCAGGACCACACCCAGCAGCGATCCGGCGACCTTGAGCCTGCGGTCGGCACGCTCGTCCGAGGCGCGGCCGTAGCGGCCCTCGGGCAGCCGCGTGCTCGCCGTACCCATGATCGTCCTCTCCGCGGAATTAATCGCCCCCCGATTCCGTCACTATAGAAGCCTGCGATTGCGCCGAAGACACGGGGCGCCGACTGACCGAGGATTGAGTCTTGACTGACCAGCTGCGACTGATGGCCGTTCACGCGCACCCCGACGACGAGTCGAGCAAGGGCGCGGCCACCATGGCGAAGTACGTGGCCGAGGGGGTGGACGTGCTGGTGGTGACCTGCACCGGCGGCGAGCGTGGGTCCATCCTCAACCCCAAGCTGCAGGGTGACACCTACATCGAGGAACACATCCACGAGGTGCGCAAGAAGGAGATGGACGAGGCCCGGGAGATCCTCGGCGTCCGGCAGGAGTGGCTGGGCTTCGTCGACTCGGGCCTGCCCGAGGGCGACCCGCTGCCGCCGCTGCCCGAGGGCTGCTTCGCACTGGAGGACGTCGACAAGGCGGCCGGCGAGCTGGTGAAGCAGATCCGCTCCTTCCGTCCGCAGGTGATCACCACCTACGACGAGAACGGCGGCTACCCGCACCCCGACCACATCATGACCCACAAGATCTCGATGGTGGCGTTCGAGGGCGCGGCGGACGCCGAGAAGTATCCCGAGGCCGAGTACGGCCCCGTCCACCAGCCGCAAAAGCTCTACTACAACCAGGGCTTCAACCGCCCCCGCACCGAGGCCCTGCACCACGCGATGCTCGACCGCGGGCTGGAGTCGCCGTACGGGGACTGGCTCAAGCGCTGGAAGGAGTTCGAGCGCGTCGAGCGCACGCTGACCACGCACGTTCCGTGCGCGGACTTCTTCGAGGTCCGCGACAAGGCGCTGATCGCCCACGCCACCCAGATCGACCCCGACGGCGGCTGGTTCCGGGTGCCGATGGACCTGCAGAAGGAGGTCTGGCCGACGGAGGAGTACGAGCTGGCGAAGTCTCTCGTCGACACCTCCCTCCCCGAGGACGACCTCTTCGCGGGCATCCGGGACAATGCCTGACATGAGCGCAAGCCTGGCACTGACGCATCTCGTTCCCCTCGCCAAGGAGGTCGACGAGAACAAGGTCACCCCCGGCGTCCTCGGCTTCATCGTGTTCGCGGTGATGGCCGTGGCCGTGTGGGGCCTGATGAAGTCGATGAGCAAGCAGATGCAGAAGGTCGACTTCAAGGAGGCCCCCGAAGCCGGGGCCGAGGAGAAGACCGAATCCAAGGCGCCGCGGGGCTGACCCCGGAGGGTCAGTTCCGCGCCGGTACCGCCACTCCCATCACCTCCCGGGCGTGGCGGTCCGGGGTCATGCGCAGACGCCACGCCTGCCAGCCCGCCTCCAGGCTCACGCCCCGCTCCAGCAGCAGGGCGTAGGCCGGCACCCATTCGTCCAGCTTCTCGTCCCGCAGCGGATGCGAGGCACGGGCGAGCTGGGCCAGCTCCTCCTGGGCCACCGCCGTGCCCACCTCCACCCCGCCCGGCGCCGCGTACGGCAGCAGGGTGCAGCGCAGGAACCGCGCCCAGTCCTCACCGCGGCGGTCGCCGTAGGACGTGAACAGGGTCAGCGCCTCGTCGCACAGCGCCAGCGCCTGCTGGATCCGGGCGTTGCCCGCGTCCACCACCGCCAGCTCCAGACAGGTCCAGGCCTCGCCGTGGGCGACGCCGATGCGCTGGAAGTCGGCGCGGGCGTCGACGAGCAGCTGCCGGGCGAAGCCCGAGTTGCGCAGCGAGCCGGTCTGCGCGGCCCGCTGGTCCCGGGTGACCCGCGCCGAGTGGTGCCGGGCGCAGGCCAGGCCGTAGACGTCCCGCATCCGCGAGAACATCTGCCGGGACCGCTCGAGCTCCCGCACCGCCAGATCCAGCTCCCCCGTCTCCTCCAGCGCCTGCCCGAGATGGAACAGCGTCCACGCCTCGCCGCGCGCGTCCTCGTTCTCCCGGTGCCGCGCCGCCGCCCGGCGCAGCTCCTCCACCGCGGGAACGGCGTCCCCGTCGACCAGCCGCGCCCGGGCGAGCTGGGTCAGCGCCCAGGCCTCGCCGCGCGCGTCGTGCGTCTGGCCGTAGCGCTCCAGGGCGGCCCGCAGCTCCGTCTCCGCCCTCGGCACGTCGCCCATGCGCAGCGCGAGCTGGCCGAGCTGGAAGTGCGCCCAGGCCTCCCCGTGCAGGGAGCCGCCCTGCCGGTGCAGGACCAGTGAGCGGGTGAGCAGGTCCAGGGCCTCCGGCAGCCGGGCCCGGTCGCGCTGCACCGCCGCCAGCGCGTGCATCGTCCACGCCCGGTCGGTCGCCAGCTCCTCGGCCGCCTGGAGGTCCAGGGCCTCCTGCAGCCGGGCCGCTGCCTCGGTGAGGTTGCCCTGGTGGTGCAGGGTGATCCCGAGGGAGCACAGCGCGCGGGCCGCGCCCGCGTCGTGATGGGCCTCCCGGTACAGGTCGACCACGGAGGCCAGCGTGGTGCGCGCCTTGTCCAGCTCGCCGAGCTGCCGGGCCGCGATACCGGTGCGCCACTGCACGGAGCGCATCAGCAGGCCCTCGTCCACGGCCTGCGCCAGCTCGCTGATCTCACCGAGGCGGTAGAGGTCGCCGCGGAGCAGGCAGTAGTCGCACAGGGCGCCGAGCAGGTTCTGCACGGCGGCCTGGTCCACACCCTCGGCGTGGCGCAGCGCGGCCGTGATGAAGCTGGACTCGTCGTCCAGCCAGCGCAGCGCCTCGTCCAGCGAGGTGAAGCCGTGCCCGCCGAACTGGTTCGAGCGCGTCGACATGTTGCCGTCGACCAGGCGCAGCACCGAGTCGGCCAGCTCCGCGTAGTTCACGACCAGCCGCTCCTGCGCGGCCGTCCGCTCGCCCGGGTCCTCCTCGTCCAGCAGCCGCGCCTGGGCGAAGGCCCGCACCAGGTCGTGCAGCCGGTAGCGGCTGCCGCGCACATGGTCGATCAGGCCGGCGTCCGCGAGGGCCGCCAGATGCCGGGTGGCCTCCGGCTCGTCGGTGGCCAGCAGGGCGGCGGCCGCCGCCGCGCCGAGCGAGGCCCGGCCGGCCAGCGCCAGCCTGCGCAGCAGCCGGCGCGTGGTGTCCGGCTGGTCGGTGTAGCGCAGCCACAGCGCCCGCTCCACCGGCTCCACCGGGCCGTACGCGCCGAGATCGGAGGCGAGCTGCCGCGGCGACCGCGGGCCGAGGGCGGAGCCGGCGACGCGCAGCGCCAGCGGCAGCCCCCCGCACAACTGGCGCACGAGGTCCGCGGATTCCGCGTCGTACGGCCCCGAGGCGTCCTGTGCCGTCGCCGCCAGCAGTTCCTCGGCGCCCGCCGCGTCCAGCTCCCGCACCGGCAGATGATGGACCCAGGCGCCGAGTTCCGCGGGCAGTTCGAGCGGGGTGCGGGTGGTGACCAGCACCAGGCTGTCGGAGTGCTCGGGCACCAGGGCGCGCACCTGCTCCGGGTCCGAGGCGTCGTCCAGCACGATCGTCACCGGAAGGCCGGTCAGATGCCGGTGGTACAGCTCGGACAGCCGCTTGACCTGCTGGTCGGGGGAGGAGCGCTCGCGGAACAGCAACTGCTCACGGGGCGCGCCGAGCCGGTTCAGCAGATGCAGCAGCGCGTCCCGGACGGGCAGTGGCGGCTCGTCGCGGCTGCCGCCGCGCAGGTCCACGACGACCGCCCCGCGGAAGTGGTCCTTGAGGTCGTGCGCCGCGCGGACGGCGAGCGTCGTGCGGCCCGAGCCGGGCTCGCCGTGCAGCACGACCACCGTCGGCCGGGTCTCGGTGGCCGCCCGGGCCGCCTGCGCCCACTGCCTGATCCGGGCCAGCTCCGGCCGGCGGCCCGCGAACGGCCCGTCCGGCTCCGGGAGTTGTCCGAAGGACTGCTCCAGTACCGTGCGCCGGCGGGCCGCCGCGCTCTTGTCGGCGCCGCGCAGCGCCGGGCCGGTCTTCTTCTTCGGTCCGGTGGAGGCGGTGAGCACCCGCTGCTGGTCGAGGAACGGACGGATGCCGCGCACCTCCAGCGCGGTCAGCCACTGCAGCCGGAGCTGCTCCGGGCCTCCGGGCTGACCGGCCTCGCCCGCCCGGTGGTGGGCGGCCGGCAGATGGGAGCCGGCCACCTTCACCACCGTCGCGGCGGCACCCACCACGCCCACCGTGATCCCCGCGCCGACGGCCGTGCCGGCGCCGGTGCCCAGGGACAGGTCGGCGACGGCGGCGGCCACCGCGGCGACGGCGGCCACCAGCAGCGCCGTTCCGGCACCCTCGCGCGCGTAGCGCTGGCCGAAGGTGAGCCTTCCGGCGTCGGCCTCGTCGAGCGCGCGGACGTAGGTCTCGTACTCCTCGGCGGCCTGCCGCGCCATGGTGTCCAGCGAGCCGCGCGCCCGCGACAGCAGCAGCTGCCCGTCGGTCCGGCCGCCGGAGCGCCGTACCTCCTCGTCCACGGCGCGCGCCAGCAGCCGCTCGGCCTCGGTCCGATGGCCGTCCCGCATGTCCCGTCCCCCTGTCGGCGTCAACTCCGTTGCCTACGAGTGTCCTTCGGGGACGGCGGGTTGGCGAGGGGGCGGTGATCAGCGGATGGGTGCGGATGTCGTGACAACTCCCTTGTCAGCAGCATGTTTTCCGTGGTCCGGCGGAGTGCTTTCCTCACCCGTACGCGGGGCCTTGCGTGATAATCGGATGGGGGCCGCGGCATACGGGAAAGGCTCGGACGTCCCGCGGCGCACGGCCTGGGCGCGGTCCGTCACACACGACGGTGAAGGACTGGCACTCATGACGACGCCCACGATCGAGCTCAAGCCCTCCGCGAACCCGCGGTCCGACGCGGAGCGCGAGGCGATTCTGGCCGCCCCCGGCTACGGCCGGTACTTCACGGACCACATGGTGACGGTCAAGTGGACGCGGGGACGCGGCTGGCACGACGCCGAGCTGGTCCCGTACGCGCCGCTGACCATCGACCCGGCGAACAAGACCCTGCACTACTCCCAGACGATCTTCGAGGGGTTCAAGGCGTACCGCCTGCCCGACGGCACCGTGGCCACCTTCCGCCCCGGGGCCAACGCGGAGCGCTTCCAGGCCTCGGCCCGCCGCATGGCCATGCCGGAGCTGCCCACCGAGCTGTTCCTCGCCGCGTGCGACGCGCTGGTCCAGCAGGACCGCGCCTGGGTGCCCGGCTCCGCCGAGGCCGCCCTGTACCTGCGGCCCTTCATGATCGCCACCGAGGTCGGGCTGGGCGTCCGGCCGGCCGACGAGTTCCTCTTCATCGTGATCGCCTCGCCCGTCGGCGCCTACTTCCCCGGTGGCGTCGAGCCGGTCTCCGTCTGGATCTCCGAGGACTACGTCCGTGCCGCCAAGGGCGGCACCGGCGCCGCGAAGACCGGCGGCAACTACGCCGCCTCGCTGGTCGCCCAGGCCGAGGCCGCCGAGCACGACTGCGACCAGGTGGTCTGGCTGGACGCGGCCGAGCACCGCTGGGTGGAGGAAATGGGCGCCATGAACATGTACTTCGTGTACGGCGACCGGGTCGTCACCCCCGAACTCACCGGCTCCATGCTGGCCGGCATCACCCGTGACTCGCTGCTGACCATCGCCCGCGACCTCGGCCTCACCGCCGAGGAGGGCCGGATCTCCACCGAGGACTGGCGGCGGGACGCGGAGAACGGCACCCTGACCGAGGTCTTCGCCTGCGGCACCGCGGCGGTCATCACCCCGGTCGGCACCGTCAAGTCCCGGGACGCCGGGTGGACCCACGGCACCGGCGAGCCCGGCGAGGTCACCATGCGCCTGCGGGCGGCGCTGCTCGACCTCCAGACCGGCCGGTCCGAGGACACCCACGGCTGGCTGCACCGGCACGGCTGAGCGCACAGGCGCAGGCCCGCCCCCGCCTGCGTCGGCGGGGACGGGCCTCATGTCCTCGGCGGGCGCGTGACCTCAGCGCACCGCCGCCTCTCCCGTCACCGGCTCAGTTCCGTGGCCCGGTGCAGCGCCCGCTCGGCCCGGGTCAGGTGGCCGTCCTGCTGCTCCAGCACGCCGGCGATCTCCACCGCCCGGCGGGCCGCGTCCAGCGACTGCTCGGCGCGGCCCAGGTCGGCCTGGCGCTCGGCCAGTTCGATGAGCGTCTTGGTGAGGCCGCGCAGCCCGTTCTGGGTCTGCGCCCGGCGCTCGTAGGCGTCCACCAGGCTCTCCGCGAGCAGCACCGGGAACTCGCCGAACACCGTCACGCCCGCCGGTACGGCGTCCAGCAGGTCGGCGGGCAGGGCGGGGTTCTTCTCGGCCAGCGCGGTCAGCGCCTCGGCCAGCGGGGCCGGGTAGCCGCGGGTCAGCGCCACCTCGACCGCCGCGGGCGAGACACCCGGCAGCAGCGAAAGCAGCTCGGTCAGACGCCGGCGGACCTGCGGACGGGTGTCCGCGGCGCGGGCCAGCACGGTCAGCACGCGCCGGTCCTGGTCCTCGGTGGTCTCCATCAGCGCGCCGAGCAGGAACCGGGGCGTGGCGACCTCGGCCACCAGCTCCTCGTCCAGCGCGTCGGGCAGCGACTCGCTCCAGTAGGCGGACCCCTCGGCGATTGGCGGGTACATCTCACACAGCCACCGCGCGACCCGGACCCGCAGCTCAGGGTCCTCCAGCGCCTGCAGGTGCCCGAGGGCGGCGAGGGCCGCCTCCTCGTCGGCGGCGCCGCACAGCACGGCGGTGGCGGCCGCACCGGCCACCACAGCGGCCGGCAGTTTCAGCCCGTGCGCGTCCGCGGCGGCCCGCAGGTACGCCAGTTCCCGCTGGAGCAGCAGCCCCTCGTCCGGTCCGCCCGTACCGGTGGACGGCGCCAGCGCGGAGGCCAGCACCGCGGCCTGGAGGGCTCCGGGCAGCGGCGGTACGTCCTCGGGCCGGACGGCCGCGGGGGAGTGGTCGCCGAGGGCCGCCGCGTAGTCCTGCGCGGCCTCGCGCACGGCGTCGGCGTGGTCCGGCTCCGCCGCGTCGGGAGCCCCGAGCTCCTCGTGGGTGTCCGCCGCCGGCCGGGGGCCGTCCGTGCGGGCCAGCAGCAGCAGGCGGACCGGCGCGCCGGTCTCACGCGCCGACGCCTCGGCCTGGATCCGGGCCACCTGCTCGCCGCGGGTCTCGGCGCTCTCCACGACCACCAGCAGCGGCCGCTCCGTGGCGGGAAGGCCCGCTTCCGGCGTCGGGAACGCGATGTCCCACTCGTCCGACCCGCCCAGCCGGTCGGCGAGTTCGAGGGCGAGGCGGGACTTGCCGCTCCCGGCCGGGCCCGACACCAGATGGGTCCGGGTGCCGGTGCCCGCACACCACTGGGCGAGCCGCTCCAGCTCGGCGGCCCGCGAACGGAACCGCGCGGTCCGGGCGTCCGCGCGCAGCAGCACGCTGGGACGCGCCGCCGGCGCGGCGGCCTCCTCCCCGACGGCGGCCTCCTCACGGGTGACGGCACCCGAGGCGGCGGCCCGCAGCTGCGCCGCGATGCGCGGCAGCGCCTCGCCCAGCGGGTCCCGGATGATGTCGGTGGCGATGGCGTCGTAGGGCGTGGGATCCCAGTTGACGATGACCAGGGTCGCCCCGGCGTTCACCGCGCTCGCGCACAGCGAGCCCGCGGGCTCGACGGTGAGCGTCGTCCCCACGGCGAGGATCAGGTCGCACGAGGTGACGGCCTCCTCGGCCCGGACGAACGTCTCCGGGGACATGGTCTGCCCGAACATGGTGCTGGCGGTCTTCTGGATGCCGCCGCACTCCGGGCACGGCGGAGTGGCCTCGCCGGCCTCGATCCTGGCCAGCACGTCCGTGGTCGGCGACCGGCGCCCGCACGCGACGCACTGGGTGGTGCGCATCGTGCCGTGCAGCTCGAAGACCCGGTCGGCGGGCGTGCCGGCGAGCTGGTGCAGACCGTCGGTGTTCTGCGTCACGACGGTCGTGTCGATGCCCGACTCCCCGAGCGCGGCCACCGCGCGGTGGCCGGCGTTGGGCTCGGCGCCCCACACGGGGTGCTCGTAACGCGTCTTCCAGTAGCTGACCCGGAGTTCGGGGTCGGCCATGAAGGCCTGGTAGGTGTGCTTCGTCTGGAGTCCCGGGCTCAGGGTCCAGACGCCGGTGGGACCGCGGAAGTCCTGGATGCCGGAGTCGGTGGAGATGCCGGCCCCGCTGAACACCACGAGCCGGCGGACACCGTAGGCCCAGTCGGGGATGTCGCCGGGCGACTGGTCGGTCGGGGGTGTCGTCATGAGGACCTCCAAGAAGTATCGGCGCGGTCGGCCACGGCCGCCGAACGGTGCGCCATCAGTGCACGGCGCTTTCGCCGGTGAACCGCGCCAGGGCGCCGACGCCCTCGCGCATGGCGACCACCAGCCGGTCGGCCAGGTCGCCCACCCGCGGTTCCGCGAGCAGAGTGCGGTGGTCTCCCGGGGTCGTCAGCACCACGAGGGGACCCTCGACCTTGGCGCTCCAGCCCAGGTCCGGCGTGGTGTGCGGGGCGTCCTCGCCCCGGATCACCACCGCGCCGCCCCGGTACGGGTCGTGCGCGCCGTCGCGGTACTCCAGCAGCGCCTTGGCGTGCCGGCGGTAGAGGTCCACCAGGCGCCGCAGGTCGTCCACGCTGCCCACGTCGGGGCGTGCGAGATGGCCCTCGGCGAGCGACAGCGCGTGGGCCAGCCGCCGTTCGGCGGGGACCCGCTGGAGTTCGGCCAGGGTGATCGGGAGCTGGTTGGCGAACGCGCCGAGGATCGCGGCCGCGTCGTCGTCGACCCACTCCGGGGGTACGGGGTCGGCGATGCTGGAGTCGATCAGCGCGAGCGTCTCCACCTGTCCCCCCTCCTCCCGCACCCGGCGCGCCATGGCGTAGGCCACGGCACCGCCCATGCACCAGCCGCCGAAGCGGTACGGCCCCTCGGGCTGCACGGCGCGCACCACGTCCAGGTAGTGCTCGGCGATGGCCTCGATGGTCGTGGGCCGCGGCCCGTCGGGAGCCACGTGGTCGAAGGCCTGTATTCCGTAGGCGGGTTGGTCCGCCGGGAGGGCGTCGGTCAGCGCACCGTAGCAGAACACCGTGCCGCCCAGCGGATGGATCAGGAACAGCGGCCGCTGGTCCGAGCCCGGCGCCTCACGCAGCGGGACGAGGATCGAACTCTCGTCCTCGCGGCCCGCGTCGATGCCCTCCGCGAGCGAGGCGACGGTGGCGCCGGTGAGCAGGCTCGCCAGCGGAACCTCGTGGCCGGTGGCCTCCTTGATCCGCAGGACGATGCGGAGCGCGGCGATGGAGTGCCCGCCCAGGTCCCGGAAGGAGTCGGTGGCGCCCACCGTGTCCAGCCCCAGCTCCTGCGCCCACAGCCCGGCGACCATCAGCTCGGTCCCGGTGGAGGGCTCGACGATCCGCCCGGCGGCGGTGCCGCTGCGGTCCGGGTCCGGCAGCGCCGCCCGGTCGATCTTGCCGTTCGGGGTCAGCGGGTACGCGTCGAGCCACACGTACGCGGCGGGCACCATGTAGTCCGGGACGTGGGCCGTCACCAGCGCGCGCAGCTCCTGCGGGGCGGCCGCCCCGGCGCCCGGGGCGGCGACCAGGTAGGCGACGAGCTGGTGTTCGCCGCGCCGGTCCGGGCGCGGGGTGACGACGACCTGGCCGACCGCCGGGTGGGTGGCGAGCACCGACTCGATCTCGCCGAGTTCGATCCGGAACCCGCGGATCTTGACCTGGTGGTCGTTGCGGCCGATGAAGTCCAGCCGGCCGTCCGGCCGCCAGCGCACGGTGTCACCCGTGCGGAACAGCCGGGCGCCCGCGGGGCCGAAGGGGTCGGCCACGAAGCGCACCGACGTCAGGGCGGGCTGCCCCCGGTAGCCGCGGGCCACGCCCTCGCCGCCGATGTACAGCTCGCCCGGCACCCCCACCGGCACCGGACGCAGGGTGTCGTCCAGGACGTAGACCTGGGTGTTGGCGAGCGGCGTACCGATGGTCACCGGCTCGTCGGCACGCACGGCCTGGAGGCAGGACCAGATGGTGGTCTCCGTCGGCCCGTACGCGTTCCACACCGAACCCAGGCGCTCGGCGAGCTGCCGCGCGAGGTCCCCGGGCAGCGCCTCGCCGCCGCTGATCGCCCGGACGCCGGGCTCGGTGCCGAGTCCGGCGTCCACGAGCATGCGCCAGGCCGAGGGGGTGGCCTGCACGATCGTGGCCCGCCGTACCTCGTCGACGAGTTCGGCCCCGTGCGCGGCGTCGTCCTCGAGGACGCGCAGCTCGGCGCCCGTCAGCAGCGGGGCGAACACCTCGAGTCCGGCGATGTCGAAGGACAGGGAGGTGAGCGCCAGCCAGCGGTCCCCGGCCGTCAGGCCGGTCTCGGAGATCATCGAGTGCAGCAGGTTCACCAGCGCGCGGTGCGGGATCTGGACGCCCTTCGGCCGGCCCGTCGAGCCGGACGTGTAGATCACATAGGCCAGGTCCTCCGCCCGCAGGCCCGGGTCCACGGCGTCGTCCGGTCCCTCGTCCAGGGTGTCCGGCGCGATCGTCAGCACGGTCGCCGCGGACTCGGGCGGCCGCGTGCCGGGGTCGACGAGCACGACCGGCGCCTGCGCGTCGGCCAGCATGTACGCCAGCCGGTCGGCCGGGTACTCCGGGTCCAACGGCAGATAGGCACCGCCGGCCGAGAGCACGGCCAGCAGCGCGGTGACCAGGTCCGCCGAGCGCCGCATGCACACGCCGGTGATCACTCCGGGGCCGACGCCCTCCTCGCGCAGCCGCCGGGCCAGCCGGTTCACCCGCCGGTACAGCTCCGTGTAGGTCAGCTCGCGGCCCCCGGCGCGCAGCGCGACCCGGCCGGGGTGGCGGGCGGCGGTCTCGGCGAGCAGCGCCGGCAGCGGCCGGTCCAGGGGGAGCGCGGCAGCGGTGTCGTTCCACTCCCGCAGCTGCCGGGTGGTCTCCGCCGGGGTCAGCAGCGGCGTGCCCGCCACGGACGCGCCGGGGTCCTCCACCATGGCCCGCAGCGCCGCGGTGTAGTAGCCGCCGATCGCCTCCATCTGCTCGGCGGAGAACTCGGCCGCGTTGTGGTTGATGCCCAGGCCCAGTTCGCCGGTGTCCGGGTCGGCGCCGAAGTTGGCGGTGAAGGACAGGTTGGTCTGCTCGAAGAAGTCCGTCTCGTCGATCGTCAGACGGGTCAGCGACATACCGCCGTAGCTCCGCATGGCCCGGTAGTCGACCAGCGTCTCGAAGAGCGTGTCCCGGTTCAGGTCGCGCTGCATCTGGACCAGCGGATAGCGCCGGTGGACGAGCGCCTCGCCCTCCGCCCGGTGCACCTGCCGGGCCAGGTCGCGCCAGTTCGTCCCGCCCGTGTCCACCACCAGCGGGGTGCTGTTGAGGAACAGGCCGATCACCCGCTCCCCGTCGGCCGTCTCCGGGCGGCAGTTGGCGACGCGGCCGGTGAGCACCCGGCGCTGTCCCGACAGCCGGGCGACGACCGCGGCGTGCGCGGCGTACAGCGCGGCCTTGGTCGCCACCCGCGAGTCCGCCGCGAAGCCCTTGATCCGCTCGGTCAGTTCGGCCCCGAAGGCCACCCGGTGCACCCGCGCGGACCGCTCCGCCGCGGTGCCCGTACGGCCGCCGCCCCAGCGCGGCAGCTCGAGCACCTCGGTGCCCTCCAGGAGCCGTGCCCAGTAGTCGCGGGCCGCGTCGTCCGCCAGCGCCTTGCGCTCCAGCAGCACGTAGTCGCGGAACCGGGTGCCGAGTTCGGGCACCCGGGGCGCGTGACCGGACAGCGCCCGGTCGTACTCCGTCAGCAGCGAGGAGGTCAGCAGCGACAGGCTCCAGCCGTCGAGGATCGCGTGGTGGAAGCTCAGGTGCAGCCAGAACGCGGTGCCGCTCACCACCTGGGCGTGCACCCGCAGCAGCGGAGCGGTGGCCAGGTCGAACGGCCGGGCCTTCTCGGCCGCCCGCCACGCGGCCTGCCGTTCCCGCTGCTCCGCCGCGTCCAGTCCGGACAGGTCCTCGACGGTCAGCGGGGGTTCGACGGTGTCGTGCACGAGCTGCATCGGCTCGCTGAACCGGGTCAGCTCCACACTGCTGCGCAGGATGTCGTGACCGGCCAGCAGCGCGGCCAGCGCGCCGCGCAGCAGGCTCTCGTCGAACGGTCCGGAGATCCGCAGACTGGACAGATCGTGGTAGGTGGAACCCGCCGGGTCCAGATGGCTGTGGTACAGCATCCCGGACTGCAGCCGCGTGAGCGGGTAAGCATCTTGAATCGCCATGGTGTTCAGCTCCCGCCGGTCACGCTTCACGCAGTCGGGCCAGGTCCTCCTGGGACAGGAGGGAGAACTCGCCGACGCTTTCGGACACAGGACTGTCTTCGGTCTGCTCGCGGGCGGACCCGCGGTGGTGCGCCGCGAGGGCCGCGACGGTGGGGGTCTGGAACATGTCCTCGACGCTGAAGCCGAAGCCACGCTGCCGGGCCCGGCCCACCACCGCGATCACATGCATGGAGTCGCCGCCGAGCTGGAAGAAGTCGTCGTCGGCACCGACACCGTCGACTCCCAGGGCCTCCTCCCACAGGGCCGCCAGCATCCGCTCCGGCTCGGTGGCCGGCACCCGCGACGCCGTCTCGCGCTCGATCACGGGCTCGGGCAGCGCCTTCGCGTCGATCTTCCCGCTGGAGGACAGCGGGAAGGCGTCGAGCGCGACCACGGCCACCGGCACCATGTACCGGGGCAGCAACGAGGCGGCCAGCGACAGCAGTTCGGCGGCCGGCGGCGGCACCTGGCCGGCCGGCGCGGTGACGTAGGCGATCAGCCGCCGGTCGCCCGGCCGGTCCTCGCGGACCAGGACCCGCGCCTGCTCGACCAGGTCGTGCCGCGCGAGCACCTGCTCGATCTCGCCCAGCTCGATCCGGAACCCGCGCACCTTCACCTGGTCGTCCCGCCGGCCGAGGAACTCCAGCCGGCCGCCGGGCAGCCACCGCGCGCGGTCGCCGGTGCGGTACATCCGGGCGCCGGCCGGGCCGTCCGGGTCGGCGACGAACCGTTCGGCGGTCAGCGCGGCCCGCCCCTGGTAGCCGCGGGCCAGACCCTCGCCCGCGAGGTACAGCTCGCCCGCCACCCCGATCGGGGCCGGGGCGAGACGGTCGTCCAGGACGTACGCACGGGTGTTGGCGATCGGCGCGCCGATGGGCACGAGCGCCGAGTCGTCGTCGGGCTCACAGGTCCAGGCCGTGACGTCCACGGACGCCTCGGTCGGGCCGTACAGGTTCTCCAGCCGCGCGCCGAGGGTGCGCAGGGCCAGCCGCGCGACGTCGGCCGGCAGCGCCTCGCCGCTGCACACCACCAGCCGCAGGGCGGTCGGCCGCGCCGCCTCCGGGGTGTCCAGGAACGCCCGGAGCATCACGGGCACGAAGTGGCAGACGGTCACGCCGGTCTCGGCCATCAGCCGGGCCAGGTACTCCGGCTCGCGGTGCCGCCGCGGGGCGGCCAGGACCAGGCAGGCCCCGTTCATCAGCGGCCAGAACAGCTCCCACACCGAGACGTCGAAGCTGATCGGCGTCTTGTGCAGCACCCGGTCCCGGGCCGTCAGGCCGTACGACTCCTGCATCCACAGCAGCCGGTTGACGATGCCGCGGTGCGGGATCTGGACGCCCTTGGGCGCGCCCGTCGAACCGGAGGTGTAGATCACGTACGCGAGGTCGTCCGGGCGGGCCGACGGATCCGGTCCCCGCTCGGCGCTCTCGCGGCCCACGGGCAGCTCCAGGCAGCCCTCCGAGGCGAACGTGCCCGCCGGACCGGCCGTCAGGACGACCGGCGCCGCACTCGTGCGCACCATCGTCCGCAGTCGCTCCACCGGGTGGTCCGGCTCCAGCGGCAGATAGGCGCCGCCGGCCTTGTGCACGGCGAGCAGCGCCACCATGAGCTCCACGGAGCGGTGCAGATGGACGCCGACGACCACGTCCGGTCCCACCCCGGCATCGCGCAGCCGCAGCGCCAGCCGGTTGGCCCGGCCGTCGAGTTCGGCGTAGCTCAGCACCTCGTCCTCGAACCGGACGGCCGGCGCGCCGGGGGTGCGGCGCACCTGCTCGGCGATGATCTCGGGGAGCGTGCGGTCGAGGTCGTACGGCGTGGCCGTCGCGTTCCAGCGCGTCAGCAGCTCCCGCTCGGTCTCGCCGGTCAGCCGCAGCCGGTCCAGCGGGACGGCCGGGTCGGCCGCGACCTGGGCGAGGACGTTCAGCAGATGGCCGGTCAGCCGGTCGACGGTGGCCTCGTCGAAGAGGTCGAGGTCGTAGTCGAGCATGCCGACCAGGCCGTCGTCGCCCTGGGTGAAGCGCAGGCTGATGTCGCACTGGGCGCGGGCCTCGGTGCTGACGAGCGCCTCGACCTCGTGGCCGGGCAGCCGCAGCGGCACCTCGGGAACGTTCTGCAGGGCGAACAGCACCTGGTAGAGCGGGTTGCGGCTGAGGTCGTGGTCGGGCGCGAGCTCTGCGACCAGCCGCTCGAACGGCGCCTGCTGGTGGTCGAAGGCCGCCAGCGCCATGTCCTTGACCCGGGTGAGCAGTTCCGCGAACGAGGGCCGGCCGCCGGTGTCCACCCGCATCAGCACCGTGTTGAGGAAGCAGCCCACGGACCGTTCGAAGTCGGAGCGGGGCCGGAACGCCACTGGGGTGCCGACCAGCACCTCCCGCTCCCCGGCATGCCGCGCGAGCACCACGCCGAAGGCGGACAGCAGCGTCATGAACAGGGTGGCGCCGGACTCCCGGCCCGCCTTCTCCAGGCCCGCCACCACCTCGTCGGGCACCGTGAGACGGCGGCGGGCACCCCGGTGCGCCTGCACCGCGGGCCGGGGCCGGTCGGTGGGCAGCTCCAGCACGGTCGGGACGCCGGCCAGCCGCTCCTTCCACCAGTCCACCAGGCGGTCCTGCTCACCACTGTCCAGGAAGACGCGCTCCCACTCGACCAGGTCGGCGAACTGGGCGGCCGGGGCCCCGCAGGCCTCGGGGCCGCCCGCGAAGATCCGCGACAGGTCCTCGAAGAAGACACCGGCGGACCAGCCGTCGAAGACGATGTGGTGCACGGTGAGGACGAGCAGCCGCTCCCCGGCGCCGAGGCGCACGACCAGGCAGCGCATCAGCGGCGCCACGGAGAGGTCGAAGGGCCGGCGCGTCTCCCCGGCCGCGTAGGCGAGGCCCACCTCCTCGGCGTCGGCGCGGTCGCCGAGGTCCACGACGTCGACCAGCACCCGGGCACCGGGCAGGACCTCCTGCACGGGCTCCCCGTCCACCATGGTGAACCGGGTGCGCAGCGCCCCGTGCCGGGCGACGACGCCGTCGAGCGCGGTCTGCAGCGCCGCCGTGTCGAGGTCGCCGCGCACCCGCAGCACCGCCGACATGTTGTACGCGACGTCACCGGGCTGCACCTGGTCCACGAACCACAGGCGGCGCTGGACCAGCGACAGCCCGTGGGAGCCATCGCCGCTCACCGGGACCGGCAGCGGCTCCGCCTCGGCGGGCTCGGGCACGCCGTTCTCGACGAGGGCGAGGAACCCGGTGATGGTCGGGTTCTCGAACACCTCGCGCAGGCTCAGCCTGACCCCGTAGGTCTCCTTGATCCTGGACAGCAGCCGGGTGAGCAGCAGCGAGTGGCCGCCCAGGGCGAAGAAGTCGTCCCCGACGCCGATTCCGACGAGGGCCAGCACGTCCTCCCACAGCCCGGCCATCCGGCGCTCGTCCTCGGTGGCCGGCGGGCGGGAGTGCTCGCTCTGCTCCCACTCGTTGCTGGGGGACGGCAGGGCCGCGCGGTCGATCTTCGCGTTGGCGTTCAGCGGGAAGCCGGGCAGGACGACGAAGGCCGAGGGCACCATGGGCTTGGGCAGCGCGGCGGCGGCCAGGGTGCGCAGTTCGGCCCCGGTCACCGTGCCGGGCTCCGCCGTCACGTAGGCCACCAGCCGCCGGTCGCCGGGGCGGTCCTCGCGCACCATCACCAGCGCCTGGCTCACGCTCTCGTGCCCGACCAGGACGCCCTCGATGTCACCCGGCTCGATACGGTGGCCGCGCAGCTTGATCTGGTGGTCGACGCGCCCGACGAACTCGGCGCATCCGTCGCCGAGATACCGGATGCGGTCACCGGTGTGGTAGACGCGGTCCTCCGGGTCGCCGGTCCACGGGCTGGTGGTGAAGCCGCCCACGATCCCGTTGAGATAGCTCGCGAGATAGGGCGTGCGCACCACCAGTTCGCCGACCTCGCCCTCGGCGCAGAGCTCGCCGGCCGGGTTCACGAACAGGACCTGCACACCGGTGATGCCCGGCCCGATCGGCGCCTTCGACAGGAACGGCCGTACCTGGTCCGGGGATTCGGCGTCGCGCAGCGACAGCGAGGAGATCACCTGCGGCGTCTCGGTCGCCCCGTAGATGTTGATCAGGCTGCAGTGCGGTGCCATCGCCGCCCACGCGGTGGCCGTGTGGCGGCGCAGCACGTCGCCGTTGATGCCGACCAGGCGCATCGCCGGCAGCGTGCCGCCGGGCGGCATGGCCGCCGCCAGCTCGTGGGCGTACGGCGGCGTGAGGTGGACGACGGTCGCGCCGATCTCGCCGAGCCACCGGGTGGTGGGCGCGAAGTCGAGTCGGTCGTGGACCGGGAAGCAGGACCGGCCGCCGACCCACATCGGGGTCAGCAGGTCACGCATCAGCACCTCGTAGCCGAGGCCGGCGAGGACGGCGAACCGGTCCTCGGGGCCGAGGTTCTGCGAGCGCTCGTACCAGTCGAGGAAGTGAGTCACCGCGTCGTGCTTGGTGACCACGCACTTCGGCACGCCGGTGGAGCCCGAGGTGAACACCGCGTAGATGGCGTCGTCCGGGGAGATCTGGATGCCCGGCGGCTCGCCGGGCAGGCCGGCCCAGACCCCGGCGTCGTCGAGGCGGATCGTTCCCGCGCCCTCCGGCATGGCCGCCAGCACCTCGTCCGGCAGGGCGTCGCAGCCCCGGGTGAGCATCAGCGCCTTCGGGGCGCTGACCCGCATGCACTGGACGAGACGGCCGGGCGGCAGCGTCGAGTCGATGATCACGAACGGCGCGGCGCACTTCAGCGCGGCCAGCATCGCGATCTGGGTGGACGGATCGCGCTTGATGACGATGCCCACCATGTCGCCGCGCCCGACCCCGAAGGCGCGCAGCCGACGGGCGAGTTCGTTGGCCGCCCGGTCCAGCTCCCGGTACGTCCAGGTCTCGTCCTTGTACGCGATGGCGACCCGGTCCGGCGCGCAGTCCACGTGCTTGGTGAAGCGCTCGACGATGGACTCGTGCCAGTCGGGGGTGAGCGGTTCGTACGGGTCGGGCAGCAGCTCGCGGCTCTCCCGCGACAGCAGCGGGTAGCCGAGGACGGAGCGGTGCGGGTTGCGGCTCACCTGGGCCAGCAGCTCGGCGGTCTGGTCAAGGAGCCAGCCGATCCGGGTCCCGGTGAACAGGTCGGCGTCGTAGACCAGGTCGAGGTCGAGGCGGCCCGCGGCGGACTTCACGTAGAGGGTGAGGTCGAACTTGGCCGCCTCCTCCTCGTTCGGCACGTGCTCGGTCTCGCAGCCCGGGAACGAGGGCAGCCGGGGCTCCGGCTCGAAGTTGACGAGGACCTGGACGAGCGGGTTGCGGCTGAGGTCGTGGTCCGGCGAGAGTTCGGCGACCAGGCGCTCGAACGGCGCCTCCTGGTGGTCGAAGGCCTCGAGGGACATGTCCTTGACGCGGCCGAGCAGTTCGGCGAAGGACGGCTGCCCCGCGGTGTCCACGCGCATCACCACGGTGTTGAGGAAGCAGCCCACCGCCCGCTCGAACTCCGAGCGCGGCCGGAACGCCACCGGCGTGCCGATCAGCACCTCCTCCTGCCCGGCGTGCCGCGCGAGCACCACGCCGAAGGCGGACAGCAGGGTCATGAACATCGTCGCGCCCGCGGTCCGGCTCACCTTCTCCAGGCCCGCGACCACGTCCTGGGGCACGCTCAGCCGCCTGCGCGCGCCCCGGTGCGCCTGCACCGCCGGGCGCGGCCGGTCGGTCACCAGCTCCAGGACCGTGGGCGCCCCGGCGAGCCGCTCCTTCCACCAGGCCACCAGCCGGTCCTGCGCGCCGCTCTCGCGCGCCGTCCGCTCCCACTCGACCAGGTCGAGGTACTGCGCGGCCGGCGCGCCCAGGGCGTCCGGGTCCGCGCCGAAGAGCTGCGACAGCTCCTCGAAGAAGACGCCGGCGGACCAGCCGTCGAAGACGATGTGGTGGATGGTGAAGACGACCAGCTGGTCCTCGTCGCCCAGCCGTACCACCGAACACCGCAGCAGCGGCGCCGTGGTCAGGTCGAACGGCCGGCGCGCCTCGCCCATGGCGTGGGCCCGCCCGACCGCCTCGGCGTCGGGCTGGTCGCGCATGTCCACCACGTCGACCAGCACCCGGGCGCCCGGCAGGACCTCCTGCACGGGCTCCCCGCCCACCACGGTGAACCGGGTGCGCAGCGCTCCGTGCCGGGCGACGACGCCGTCGAGCGCGGTCTGCAGCGCCGCCGTGTCGAACGAGCCGCGCACCCGCAGCACCACCGGCATGTTGTACGCGATGTCGCCCGACTGCACCTGGTCGACGAACCACAGACGCCGCTGGATGGAGGACAGCTCACTGAACGGGCCGGACACTGACTTACCCATACTCAACCCTGTCGATCTCGTGGATGCTCATGGCTTCGGTGGCGGGGGGCCGGGACATGTGTCGGGGCGCCGACCGGTCGCCCGGCCGACGCCCCGCGGTGCACGTCAGGCGGTGGCGCCCGCGCGGTCGGCGGGGATGCCCTTGTCCGCCAGGGCGAGGGCATCCTCGACGCTGTCCGCGATGGCGACCTGGGACATGATGGAAGGGCTGACCAGGCCGGTGCGCACCAGGTGTTCGTTCATGAACCGCAGCCAGGCGTCCCAGAGCTGGACGCCCTCGGGCTGCATCAGGATCACCGGGAACGGGCGGTGCTGGTCGGTGTCCTGGTGGACCAGGACCTCGTACAGCTCGTCGAGCGTTCCGACGCCGCCGGGGAAGACGAACAGCGCGTCGATGTCGTGCGTGAGCAGCAGCTTGCGCAGTGCGAAGGTGCCCACCGTGATGGACCGGCTGGGGTCGAGCACGGTGTCGGGCACCTCCCCGGCGATCTCGATCCGGACCGCCCTGGACAGCAGCTCTCCGCTGCCGTCCCGGACCGCCTGCATGATGCCGGGACCGCCGCCCGTCACGGCCGCCCAGCCACGCTGCGCGACCGCGGCACCGAGGCTCCGGGCCAGCTCGTAGGACGGGTCCCCGGGCTTGGTGCGTGCGGAGCCGAACACCGTGACGATGCGCTCCTGCCCCAGGGAGCGGGAGGCCCGGCTCCAGGTCCGGGCGGTCTCCACCTCGGCGGCCAGGGACCGCAGCGCCGTTTCGAGGTGTCCTTCGAGGTGTCCTTCGGGCTGTTCCTTCATCCCCTTGTCCCTTTCTTCCTGTTGCTCGAGGGCCCGAAGCGGCTACTTGACCAGGGCCTCGCGCACGAGGTTCAGGGCTCGGTGCACGGCCTCGCGCGACTCCTCGGTGTGGTCGACGATGTCGAAGCCGTGGTGACCGTTGGGCACGTCGATGATGGTCAGCTCGACCTGGTGCTCCTCCGCGGCGGCGACGAATTTCTCCACGGTCTCGGCGACCAGCGGGGCCTCCAGGCCGACGCGGGTCAGCACGATCTGCGGCACGTCACCGTGCTCGGCCACCGCGAGGGACGGCTCGAAGCGGGGCTCCAGCTCCATGTGCGGACGGGAGCCGAGCGCCGGGTAGGTCGCCGCCAGCACGCGCAGCCACTCCGGCGGCGTGCGCAGGTAGTCGGAGATCAGCGGGCTGCCGCCGCAGAAGAACCAGATCGCGATCCGGTCGGAGTCGACCCGCTCGTCCGCGCGGACCTGCTCGATCGCCTCCTTAAGGGCGTCGGCGGCACCGGGGAACTGGTCCCACTCGTGCAGCGGGAGCTGCAGGGGCGCGGCGATCAGGCCGTTGGCGGCCAGCAGGTTGCCGTAGCCGCGGTAGACCGGCCACTCGCGCGGGTTGATCCACTCCGCCTCCGCGGGCAGCGGGCCGCCGCACACGAAGACGACCGCCGGCAGCGGACCCTCGGCCGCCGGGGGCACGTAGAGGTCCACGCGGCCGTGGCGCTCCGGCTGGATGGCCTCCGGCTCCAGGACAAAGGCGCCGTTCACGAAGTACGGGACGTCGTCACTCATGATCCACTCTCAGTTCTTCTACGGGTGAAGGGACAGACGGGCCTGTGGACGCGCTGACGCGTCATGCGTCCAGGGCCTCGGGAAGCTCTCGGCCGATCTTCCGCAGCGCCGAGAAGAGGAAGAGGGTCGACGCCGCGATCATCCCGATGGTGATGACGAACAAGCCCTTGCGCAGGCCCAGTTCCTCACCGAGGACACCGCCGACGAAGGACCCGAGCGGCACCGAGCCGACGCCGAGGAAGCGGTGGGTCGCCATGACGCGGCCGAGCATCCGGTCCGGCGTGATCGACTGGCGGATGCCCGCCAGGGTCACACCGAACGTCATGCTGAGCGCGCTGTACACGAAGTTCAGCAGGATCAGCGTGCCCACCGTGAGCCAGCCGTTGCCGTGCAGCAGCGACACCCCGAGCAGGAACACGCAGCTCACGATCGCGCTGGCGTTCAGCACCAGGCCGTAGCCGAACCGCTTCGGCAGCCGGGAGGAGAACAGGGCGCCCACCAGCAGACCGGGGCCCGAGGCCGCGAGCGCGAGGCCGATCTCGTAGCTGGACAGCTTCAGCTCGACGGGCATGTACACCAGGTAGATGGCGAGGTAGCCGGCGTAGCAGAAGTTGAACATGGCCGCGATCAGCACGACGGAGCGCAGGATCGCGTTGCCGAAGACCAGCTTGAAGCCCTCGCCGATCTGCTTCAGCGGTTGGACCGGCTCCGTGCTCGGCGTCGGCTTCGGCTCGGGCCTGCGGATCAGCCAGATTCCCGAGGCCGAGATCAGGTAGAACACCACGCAGGCGATCAGCGCGTTGGCCGGTGAGAACCAGGCGACGAAGAGGCCGCCGAGCGCGGGTCCGGCGATCAGCGCGGCCGAACGCGCCGTCTCCAGATGGCTGTTGCCCGCGGGGATCTGGTCCCGCTCCACCACCCGGGGCAGATAGGCCTGCGAGCCCACGTCGAACAGCACCATGCACGTGCCGATCAGGAACGCGGTGATGTAGAGCGCCGAGAGCCCGAGCTGGTGCATCGAGTAGGCGAGCGGGATCAGTGCCAGGGCGGCCGCACGGCCGAGGTCCGCCGCGATCAGCATGTTGCGGCGGCGCCACCGGTCGACGACGACACCCACGAAGAGCACGAACAGCGGATAGGGCAGCTGCCCGACGGTGCGCATGACACCGACGTCGAACGAGGACGCGCCCACGGTGAGCACGGCCACCAGCGGTATGGCGACGTCACCGATCTGCCCGCCGAAGTTGGATGCGGTGTTGCCGACCATGAGCCAGCGGAAGTCCCTGTCGCGCAGGGGGCTGCGCGGCGGCGCCTTGGCCGCCGGCTCCGCGAGCGACTCGTCCGTAGTCAATTGCTGTCCTTTCGCCGTGGCCCGCTGGGCCGCGGCGGTGTGGGATGGGGGGAATTGCTCTGGGCTGGGATGGGCCAGGGCGGTCAGCGCGCCTGGCGCATGTGGGCGAAGTACTCGTACTGGCTGGGCAGCTTGGCGACGAGGTCCCGCGACTCCTGGCGGATGTTCTGCATCTCCTTCGCCGCGGCGGCCGGGTCCATGGCGCCGAGGACCGGCGAGGACTGGAGCGGCACACCGCCGAGGCCCAGCAGCATGGCGTGGTACGAGTAGGGCTCGAAGCCGTGGTAGTGCGGGAAGACCGACTCGCGGTCGGGCAGCTTCGCCTGCCACAGCTCGAGCCGCTCGGCCAGACCGTCCGGCAGCGGACGGGTCTTGGTGTCCTTCCAGTACTGGTTGTCCTGGCGCCGGGCCGCGTAGTAGTGCAGGACCAGGAACTCGCGGACACCGTCCATCATCCGGGCGATGTGGTTGTTGTACGAGACGCGGAGCTGCTCGTTCCAGTTCTGGTCCGGGAAGTGCTTGACGAGCTGCTCGATGCCGTTCTGGATGAAGAAGATGCCGGTGGACTCCAGCGGCTCCACGAAGCCGGCGGTCAGGCCGATGCCGACGCAGTTGCGCACCCAGGTGTTGCGCGTGCGGCCGATGCGCATCCGGATGTGGTTGGCCTCCACACCCTCCGCCTCCGGGCCGACGAAGTCGCGCAGGGCCTGCTCGGCCTCGTCCGGGGTGATGTAGTCGCCGGCGTACACGTAGCCGGTGCCGATGCGGTCGAACAGCGGGATCGTCCAGATCCAGCCCGCGTCCTGGGCGGTCGCCGTGGTGCACGGGCGCATGCCGCGCTCGGCGGCGTCCACGGGCACGCGCAGGGCCACGGCCCGGTCGTTGGGCAGGGTGTCCTGGTAGGACAGGAACGGCTCCTCGAGCGCCTTGTTCAGCAGCATCCCGCGCCAGCCGGTGCAGTCGATGAACAGGTCGCCGTGCAGCTCGCCGTGCTCGGCGGTGTCGACGTGGCTGATCCAGCCCCGCTCGTCGAGCGCCACGTTGGTGACGTCGTCGAGGATGTGGCGCACCCCGCGGTCGGTGCCGAACTTGGTGAGGAACTTCGCCAGCAGCACCGTGTCGAAGTGGTACGCGTACGGGAACTGCGTCTGCTGCTCGCTCATGGTGCTGCGGCCGACCGGCTCCGAACCGCTGCCGAGCCGGTCCTCGCGCAGCTCGAAGATCTCGCCGCCCAGGTGGCGCGGCGAGGACTTCTGCTCGCAGAGCGCCGGGATGACGAAGCAGTCGTCGTCGAATCGGCCGGACGGGTTCTCGCGCAGCCACCAGTCGGTGATGGGAAAGCCGTCGACGACCCGGGTGCGCTCGAACGGGTGGTAGAAGTGGTGGCCGGGCTCACGCCAGTTCTCGAACCGGATGGCCAGCTTGTAGGTGGCGCTGCACTCCGGCATCCACTCGTGCTCCTGCAGGCCCAGGTACTGGAAGAAGTGGCGGACCGTGCTGAACGTCGCCTCGCCGACACCGATGGTCGGGATGTTCTTCGACTCGACCAGCGTCACGGAGACGTTCGGCCCGAAGGTCGCCTTGAGGTAGCTGGCGGTCATCCAGCCGGCGGTTCCGCCACCGACGATGACAACGTTCTTGATCATTTGGGAGACCTGCCTTTGGAGAGTCGTGCACCGAACGTGGTGGTCCGGAGGTGTACGGCGCGGTGGGGTGGGCCCCCGGCGGGTCGCGCCCGGGCCCGTCCGCGGCCCGGGCCGGCCGCCGGGTCGTTCCTGGCGGCGGCTCAGAGGTCCGCTCTGACCGCCCAGAGCTCGGGGAAGAAGCGGTGTTCGGCGGCGCGACGCAGGAAGGTGACCCCGGAGGTGCCGCCGGTGCCGGTCTTCGAGCCGAGGAGGCGTTCCACGGTCAGCAGGTGGGTCGCGCGCCAGCGGCCGAGTTCGAAGGCGACGTCCACCAGGGCCTCCGCCAGCACGTACAGGTCGGCGTGCTTCTCCTGTTCCGTGTAGACGGTCTGCCAGACGGCCACCACCTCGTCCTGCTCGGGGTACGGCAGGCTCCAGTCCCGTTCGACGCTGCTCTGCGGGACCGGCAGCCCGCGGCGCCACAGCAGGCGCAGGGCGGCGTCGTAGAGGCTCATCTCGTCCAGGGTCGCGAGGAGGTCGCGGTGGACGCGCTCGTGGCCCCGGTGCAGCTCGGCCATCCGCGGGGCCTTGTGGCCGAGTACGAACTCCATGTGCCGGTACATGTAGGACTGGAATCCCGAGCCGTCGCCGAGCGCGTCACGGAAGTCGGCGTACTCGGTCGGGCTCATCGAGCTGAGCGCCTCCCAGGTGCCGTGCAGCGAGACACAGGTCCTGCGGAGCCGGCCCAGGGTGCGCAGGGCGCCCGGAAGGTCGTCGCGTTCGAGCTGCTCCCGCGCGCGTACGGCTTCGGTGTACGCGAGTTTGAACAGCAGCTCCATCACCTGGGTGATGATCAGGAAGGACGGTTCGGTCTCGGCGCCGGTGCGGACGCGCTGCAGGGACAGCAGCGCGTCGCTGCCGACGTACCGCGCGAACGGGGTTCCCTCGGCAGCGTGTCCCACGGCGCGCGATTCGGCGGGACTTTCGTCCGTCAATGGCTGGCCATTGAGATATTCCATGGCTGACTCGAAGACCCCGTTCGTACGTGCCGGCATGTTGCGGAATTCCGCACACCGGGGCCATGCGTGATTCTTACGACCCCGTTGGACCTAGTTGGCGCTGTACAAGATGCGCTGAGTAGTTGAGAAGCGGCTGAGACCGCGAGATGCCACCTGCCACCCCCCAAGGCGGCTTATGCGATACAACCAGCGGTCCCGGGCAACGTCAAGTGTCTTTCGGGGTGTTGACGGAATGGTCCGCTCCGCATTCCTGGGTCCGCTTCCGGGAGGGAGATCGCGCGACGCCGGTTGTCGCTTTTGACTGTGATAGGCGTGCCTCGGCCATGGCGTCCCGGGTGTGCGTCGGCGTCCGCAAATGGGTCGCCGTGGGCGGTGTTTGAACGGCCGGCCGCAGGCGGTTCCGGGTGGTTCGTGCCCGAGTTGAGCCGGGGTCATGAACTTTGTGTGGCGACTGGCTCAAGATGCGTTGGTGAACAACGGGAGTAAAGCGGCCGGATCGGGCGGAACATTTCCCTCCGATCGTCCCGCGGGAGGTTGTTGAGTGATGGGCTATCACTCATTTCCCCAGCTCCCAGGGGGTGTTGGCGGTCCGAGTGCCCTCGCATGAAGATCGTCAAGGTCTAGCCACATGCTGGAACATGTGGTTTGCTCCATCGGGTGTTGAAGACTGGCAAGGAACACCTCGAGAGCCTGCGTGACGGCCGTCGTGTCTACATCGGCCGGACGCTTGTTGAAGATGTGACCACACACCCGGCTTTCGCGCGTGCGGCCCAGACGATCTCCGATCTCTACGACCTGAAGGCGGATCCCGCCAACAGTGAAGTAATGACGTATGTGGAGGACGGGGAAAGGCACAGCTCGTATTTCATGCGAGCGAGGAGCCGTGAGGATCTGGCAAAGCGATCGGCTGCTCACAAGCGGATTGCCGACCTGAGTTACGGCCTGCTCGGCCGCTCCCCGGATTACGTGGCGAGCTTCGTCACGGGCATGGCCGTATCGCCTGAAGTCTTCAATGACACGGCCGACCGTGTCGTCGCCTACTGGCGTCATATGCGCGACAACGACGTCTACGCGGCTCATGCGATCGTCGCTCCTCAGGCGGCCCGAGATCCGAAATTCTACGAGCGTGAGAACCTCCCGATTCCGACCCTCCGGGTCGTCGGCGAGGACGACGCGGGCGTGATCGTGCACGGCATGAAGATGCTGGCGACCGGGGCGGTCCTCGCCAACGAGATCTGGATCGGCAACATCCTGCCCCTGGCCCCGGAGAACGAGGCCGAGTCGATCACCATGGCCGTGCCGTGCAACGCGCCCGGCGTGTCGCTGTGGTCGCGCAAACCGCTCGGCACCGCCGCCGCCGAGGAGTTCGACGCCCCGCTGAGCCGGCGGTTCGACGAGACCGACGCCATGGTCCTCTTCGACCACGTGCACATCCCGTGGGAGCGCGTCTTCGTTCACAACGACGTGCCGCTCTCCCGCGAGCTGTACTTCCGCACCCCCGCGCACGCCTACGGCAACCACCAGTCCAACGTCCGCTTCCACTCGAAGCTGGAACTGCTGGTGGGCGTCGCGAGCCGTGTCGCGCAGTCGACGGGTGCGGACCAGGTGCCCGCCGTACGGGAGAAGCTCGGCCGGCTCGCCTCGCAGGAGGCGCTGCTGGCGGGGCTCATCGACGGCCAGCTCTGGGGCGCGGAGCCGTGGGGCGACGGCTACGTCACCTACAACCGGCGCTCCATGTACGCCGCCATGAACTGGTGCGTCGAGCACTACTCCGAGCTGATCGACGTCCTGCGCGAGCTGTGCGGCGGCGGGGTGCTGCAGTTCCCGGCCGACTGCTCCGTACTGGAGGACGACGAACTGCGGCGGACCTTCGAGGAGTTCTGGCACACCCCGCAGCTCGCGGCCGTCGAGCGGATGAAGCTGCACAAGCTGGCCTGGGACTTCGTGGGCAGCGAGTTCGCCGGCCGCCACCAGCAGTACGAGAAGTTCTACGCCGGTGCCGGGTTCATCGTGCGCGGCCACAACTACCGCGAGGCCCCATGGGACCACTTCCACGGCATCGTGGACGGACTGCTGGACTCGTACACGCACCCGTCCGACGTGCCCGGCTCCCCGTCGTGAGCGCCACGACGACCCCGGGTGTGACCATCTCCGACTTCCGGCTCGGCATGAGCCGGCTGGCCGGCGGGGTGAGCGTGATCGCCACCGGAACCGCCGCCGACCCGGCCGGCTGGCGGGGCATGACCGCGACCGCGGTGTGCTCCCTGTGCGCCGAGCCGCCCAGCCTGGTCGTCTGCCTGAACCACGCGGCCGGCACCCGGGAACGGCTCGTGCACCACGGGGCGTTCTCCGTCAACGTCCTGGCCGGCGACGACCTCGAGGTCGCTCGGATGTTCGCCGGCTTGCACGGCACCTTCGGAGCGGAACGATTCAGCAGCGGTGACTGGGCACCGGGAGCGCTGGGTGTGCCCGTGCTCGGCACCGCCCTGGCCTCCTTCGAGTGCCGGGTCGCGGAGTCCGTGGAGCACGGCACGCACGCCCTCCTCATCGGGCACATCGAGTCGATCCGCTGGGCGGACGAGACCGGGAGCGAGGCCGAGCCGCTCCTCTACTACAGCCAGCGATTCCACGGTCTCGGTACAGAGGTCGGGGTGACAGGGGGTCCCACAACATGACCGAGCAGACCGACGCCCGCCCGGGCATCGTCTCCGTCGAGCAGCTCCGCAAAGCCGGCAGCGCGGCCTTCCCCGGCGCGCTGGCCGCCAAGTCGCTCTATCCGGAGTCCGACTTCGAGGTCGTGCTGGTACGCGGCCCGAACAGCCGCAACGACTTCCACGTCAACCCGTACGACGAGCTGTTCCTCCAGGTCGAGGGCACCATCCGGGTCGACACCCGGGAGCAGGGCGGCGCACCGCGGCGCAACCTCGTGCACGAGGGCGAGCTGTTCGTCGTGCCCGCGGGCACCGCCCACTCGCCGCTGCGCCCCGAGGGCACCTGGGGCATCGTCGTCGAGGTCCGCAGGAAGCCCGGGGACACCGAGGCCGTGGAGTGGTACTGCGACCGGTGCGACGCGCTCATCGAGCGGGTGACCATGGAGTCGTCGCAGATGATCGAGTCCCTGATGCCGCTGCTCAACGAGTTCCAGGCCGCCGAGGACCGCCGCACCTGCCGGTCCTGCGGACACGTCCTCGCCCAGCCGGGCCCCTTCGTCATGGAGGGGCCGGCATGACGGATGGCGCCCGGCCCCGGCTGGTCGACTGCCATACCCACACGCTGCCCCGGCACTGGCTCGACCTCGCCGAACGCTACGGCGACGCCCGCTGGCCGGTCCGGCGCGCGGTCGACGACTGCACCGCCGACCTGTTCGTGAGCGGCAAGCACTTCCGCACGGTCCCGCACACCTGCTGGGACCCCGCGGCACGGATCGAGCAGATGGACGCCTCGGGCGTCGCGAGCCAGTGGCTGTCCGTCACCCCGGTGATGTTCAGCTACTGGGCGCCGCCCCCGCAGGCGGCGGAGATGGCCCGGCTCGTCAACGACGGCATCGCCGAGATGGTGCGGTACGCGCCGGACCGCTTCACCGGCCTGGCCACCCTGCCGATGGGCGACCCGGACCTCGCCGTCGCGGAGCTGGAGCGCGCGGTGCGCGAACTGGGCCTGCGCGGAGTGGAGATCGGCACCAACATCGCCGGCCGCGAGCTCGACGACCCGCTGCTGAAGCCGGTCTTCGAGGCCATCGCCGAACTGGACGTGCCGGTGCTGGTCCACCCCTGGGACGTACGCTCCGCGGACCGGCTGACCCGCTACAACGCCATGTACACCGTCGGCATGCCCACCGAGACCGCGTACGCGGCGCTCGCCCTGCTGCACGGCGGCGTACTGAGCGCGAACCCCGCCCTGCGGGTACTGCTCGCGCACGGGGCCGGCGCGCTCGCCTGGCTGCTGCCGCGCGTCGACCGGGGCTGGGCGACCTGGCCCGGCAAGCGGGGCGGCGCGGCCGAACCCCCGGGGACGACCGCCCGGCGGCTGTGGGCCGACTCGCTCGCCGGCGACGAGGCCAACCTGCGGCTCGTCGCGGGCCGGATCGGCTGGGACCACATCGTGCTCGGCACCGACTACCCCTTCCCGTTCGGCGAGGAGCGCCCGGGGGACGCCGTCGAACGGTCCTCGCTCGACGAGGACGTCAAGACGGCGATCCTGTCCGGCAACGCCTCCGCACTGCTGACCGCAACAGCCCGGTAACCACCGCCATGACCCGGCCCCCGCGGCCGCGACGCCCACACACGACCGAGGTTCCACATTGAGTACTGACACCGCATCGGCGGAGGCGCGCTTCGAGGAGCTGGGACTGACGTTCCCGCACGCTCCCGGGCGGACCGGAAACTTCCTGAGCACCGTGCGCGTCGGCGACCTGCTGTTCGTGTCCGGACAGGGCAGCCACGACATCCGGGGCAAGATCGGCGTCGACATCGACGAGGACACCGCCCGGCTGGCGGCCCGCGAGGCCGCGCTGCGCCTGCTCGCCCTGGTCAGGGAGGAACTGGGCTCGCTCGACCGCGTGAAGCGGATCGTGAAGCTGCTCGGATTCGTCAACTGCCAACCCGGCTTCGACCGTGGCCCGCAGGTCATCAACGGGGCCTCCGACCTGCTCGTCGAGCTGTTCGGGGAGGCGGGCCGGCACGCGCGCTCGGCCATCGGCGCGATCGCGCTGCCCCATGACTTCGCCGTGGAGATCGAGATGATCGTCCAGGTCGAGTCGTGACGGCGGCGCCCACCCACCGGAACGGCGCGTCATGACCGGGCCCGAGTGGTTCGGCCACGTCATCGGCGGCAGGACCACCGGCTCCGCCGACGGCGCCACCATGGTCTCGGTCGACCCCACCACCCGTACGGCCTGGGCCGAGGTGGCCCTGGGCTCGGCGGTGGACGTCGACCGGGCGGTCGCGTCCGCCCGTAACGCGTTCGACGAGGGCCCATGGCCCCGGATGACGCAGGCGGAGCGGTCCCGCGTCCTGCACGCCTTCGCCGACGTGCTGCTGGCCCACGCGGACGAACTGGGCCTGCTCGACACCCGCGACATGGGGCGCCCGCTCACGGCCACGCGGGACAACGACGTGGTGCGGGGCGCGGCCAACTTCCGCTTCTTCGCCGACGACGCGCGCCTCGCCGCCGACGCCTCGTTCCCGGGCCACCCCGGCCACCACATCTACACCCGCCACGAACCGGCCGGCGTGGTGGCCGCGGTCTCCCCCTGGAACTTCCCGCTGATGCAGGCCACGTGGAAGATCGCGCCGCCCCTCGCCTACGGCAACACCGTCGTCCTCAAGCCCGCCGAGCAGAGCCCCGCCTCCGCCACCCGGCTCGCCGAACTAGCCCTGGAGGCAGGTCTGCCGCCCGGCGTGCTCAACGTCGTGCACGGCCTCGGACCCGCGGGCGCGGGGGAGGCCCTGGTCTCCCACCAGGGCGTCGACCTGATCACCTTCACCGGGGAGACCCGCACCGGAGAGGCGATCATGCGATCCGCCGCCGCGGGGGTCAGGGCCGTCAGCTTCGAACTCGGCGGCAAGGGCGCCTCGGTCGTCTTCGACGACGCCGACATCGACCGGGCCGTGGCCGTCGCGGCCGACGCGGCCTTCTCCAACGCCGGCCAGATCTGCCTCGCGGGCTCCCGCGTCCTGGTCCAGCGCGGCGTGCACGACCGGGTCGTCGCGGCGCTGGTCGAGCGGGCGCAGCAGCTGCGCCTTGGCGACCCCCGCGACCCGGGGACCGACATCGGGCCGCTCGCCTCCGAGGAGCACCACGCCAAGGTCACCGGGCATCTGCGCCGGGCCGCCGAGGAGGGCGCCACACTGCTGACCGGAGGCCCCCGGGACGGCTGGTGGGTGGCCCCGACCGTGGTCGTGGGCGCCGCACCCGACGCGGCGATCTGCCGGGAGGAGGTCTTCGGACCCGTCGTCACCGTCCACCCCTTCGACACCGAGGAGGAGGCCGTACGCATCGCCAACGCGACCCCCTACGGCCTGTCCGCCATGGTGTTCACCAGCCGACTGGCACGCGCGCACCGGGTCGCCGGACGGCTGCGGGCGGGCAACGTCTGGGTCAACTGCTTCTGGGTGCGCGACCTGCGCTCACCCTTCGGCGGCTTCGGCCGTTCCGGCGTCGGCCGCGAGGGCGGCGGCCACTCCCGTGAGTTCTTCACCGAGGCGAAGACCGTGGTGATGGACGTCGGCTGACGCGGACTCCCACCGCGCCGGCCCCCGTCCTCGCCCGAGGCGCCTTCCGTACCGACCGGACGACCGGAACCGATTTCCCTTCCCCCGAGCCGACTTCCGTACCCGAACCGAGCCTTACGCACGGAATCGGCTCTTCACCTATGCCCAGGAGGTAATCAAACCCATGGACCTTGGTATCCGAGGGCGCGTCGCGATCGTCTGCGCCTCGACCGCCGGACTCGGTGAGGCCACCGCACGGGCCCTCGCCGCCGAAGGGGCCCGCGTGGTGGTCTGCGGGCGGCGCGGGGACGTCGCCAAGGAGATCGCCGCCCAGCTCCCCGAGGCGATCGGCGTCGAGATCGACCTCGTGGCGCCGGACGGGCCCGCCCGGCTGGTCGCCGCCACCGAGGAGGCCTTCGGGCCGGCCGACATCGTGGTCCTGAACAGTCCCGGACCGCCCCCCGGCGGCTCGCAGGACATCGGTGACACCGACATCGTCGCGGCGATGGAGTCCCTGGTCCTGCCCCACCAGCGGCTGGTGTCCCTGGTCCTGCCGGGCATGCGGGAACGCGGCTGGGGGCGCGTCCTGTCCCTCGCGTCGATCGGTGTCGTCACCCCGATCCCCAGCCTGGCGCTGTCCAACATCGGCCGGGCCGCCCTGGGCGGATACCTCAAGACCCTCGCGACCGAGGTCGCGGGCGACGGAGTCACGGTCAACATGCTGCTCCCCGGGCGCATCGAGACCGCGCGCACGGTCCAGATGAACACCTACCGGGCCGCCCGCGAGGGCATCGGCGTGGAGGAGTTCGCGGCGCGGGCCCAGGCGGCCATCCCGGCCCGCCGGTACGGGCAGCCGGACGAGTTCGGCGCCGTCGCGGCCTTCCTGTGCAGCGAGGCCGCCTCCTACGTCACCGGCACCGCGCTGCGGTGCGACGGCGGCGCCGTGCCCTCGCTCTGACCGACTCCCCCCCAAGAGAGGGCAGATGACCCAGAACCAAGTGGCGCTGCTGTTCTTCGACCTCGCTCTCATCCTCCTGGTGGCCCAGCTCGCGGGCCGCGCCGCCCGCGCGCTCGGACAGCCGGCGGTGCTCGGCGAGATAGTCGCCGGCATCCTCCTGGGGCCCACGCTCCTGCACGGCTCCCTGTCCGACACGCTGTTCCCGACGGACCTCCGCCCGTACCTGAGCGCCCTGGCCAACGTCGGCCTGGCCCTGTTCATGTTCGTGGTGGGCCTGGAGTTCGACTACGGGCGGCTGCGCGGCTTCGGCCGGGTGACCGGTGTCACCGCGCTCAGCGCGGCCCTGGTGCCCTTCGGGCTCGGCTCCCTGCTGGCCCTGCACCTCGCCGGCACCCACCACAGCGAGCACCACCTCGGCTTCGTGCTGTTCTTCGGCGTGGCGATGTCGATCACGGCCTTCCCGGTCCTCGCCAGGATCCTCGTGGACCGGCGGATGAACCGGACGCTGGTCGGCTCGATCGCGCTGTCCGCCGCCGCGGCGTGCGACCTGGCCGCCTGGACCATGCTGGCGATCGTCCAGGCGATGGTGGGCGGCGGCGGTTCCGCCCACTGGACGACCGCGCTGGTGGTGCCCTTCGCCGGGCTGCTCGCCTTCGTCGTCAGGCCGCTGCTGAAGCGGCTGCTCACCCATGACGGCGAGGCCGTCCCGCTGACCGTGACGCGCTTCATCACAGTGGTGGCCGGCCTGTTCGCCTCGGCGGCGGTGACCGAACTGATCGGTCTGCACTTCGTGTTCGGGGCGTTCCTGTACGGTCTGGTCGTCCCCCGGAAGGCCACCGAAAAGGCCCGTGAGGAGCTGATGCAGCACTCCCACACGGGCACCGCCTTCCTGCTGCCTGTCTACTTCGTCGTCTCCGGCTTCAAGGTCGACCTCAGCACGATGGGCTTCAGCGGACTGCTGGAACTGCTGCTGATCGTGCTCACCGCCGTCTTCGGCAAGGTCGCGGGCACCTACCTCGCCGCGCGGACCCAGGGGATGACCTCGCGGCACTCGGCGGTCCTGGCCACCCTGATGAACACCCGCGGGCTGACCGAACTCATCGTGCTCGGTGTCGGCCTGCAGATCGGGATGCTCGACAACAGCCTCTACTCGCAGATGGTCGTCATGGCGGTCGTCACGACCGGCATGGCCGGCGTCCTGCTGCGCCGGCTGGTCGGGCCCGAGGACCACAACCTGCTGGAGGAGCCCTCGGCGCCGGCGCCGCTGGCCGAAGCGGGCGACCGCACCGGTCGCTGAGCGGCCCGGGGAACGTCGAGCGCCGCCGCCCGCGTGGGGATCACCTCACGCGGGCGGCGGCGCGCCGTCCCGTCCACCCGGTTCTCACCCGGAGCGGCGCCGGACGATCGGCGGCGGCGCCGGCCGGGCCGCGCCGAGCCGCTCGGCCACGCCCGCCACCGTGGGCATGTCGTAGACCACCCGCGGCCGCAGCTCCACCGACAGCTCCCGCCGGACACGGGACACGATCTGGGTGACGTGCAGCGAATGCCCGCCCAGCTCGAAGAAGTTGTCGTCGAGACCGACCCGCTCCACGTCCAGCACGTCCGCGAAGATCTCGCACAGGGCCTTCTCCCGCACCGAGCCCGGCGCCCGGTAGGCCGTCACCGGGGCGAACCGCGGCACGGGCAGGGCCCGGCGGTCCAGCTTGCCGTTGACCGTCAGCGGAAGCTCCGCCAGCGGCACGACCGCGGCGGGCACCATGTACTCCGGCAGCCGCCGCGCGACGAAGGCCCGCACCTGCGCCGCCTCGACGCCCGCCGCCCCCGGGCGCGGCACCACGTAGCCCACCAGCCGCTTGTCGCCGGAGTCCGACTCGTGCACCACCACGGCGGCCCGCCCCACCCCGGGGTGACCGGCGAGCGCCGCCTCGACCTCGCCCAGTTCGATCCGGAAGCCCCGGAGCTTGACCTGGCCGTCCTCACGGCCCAGGAACTCCAGCACGCCCCCGGTCGTCCACCGCACCACGTCCCCGGTGCGGTACATCCGCTCGCCGGGCTCGCCGAACGGATTCGCGACGAAGCGCTCCGCCGTCGTCCCCGGGCGGCGCAGATAACCCCGCGCCAGACCGGCCCCCGCGACGTACAGCTCACCCGCCACACCCGGCGCCGTCGGCCGCAGCGCGGTGTCCAGCACGTACACCCGGGTGTCGGAGACGGGCCTGCCGATGGGCACCGTGCCCGAGGCGGTGAGGTCCGTGCCGCGCACGTCGTGCGTGGTGGTGAACGTGGTGTTCTCGGTCGGCCCGTACCCGTTCGAGAGCCGGACGCCGGGCAGCGCCGCGACGACGGCCGCGCACATCGCGGGCGACAGCACGTCGCCGCCCGCCAGCAGATGGCGCAGCCCCCGCAGGGCGGTCACGTCGGTGTCCACCACCTGGTGGAACAGGCCCGCCGTCAGCCACAGGACGGTCACCCCGTGCCCTGCGGTGAACTCCTTCAGCTCTGCCACCGACAGCACGCCCGGAGGCGCGACCGCCAGCACCGCCCCGTTGAGCAGGGCGCCCCACACCTCCAGCGTCGTGGCGTCGAAGGACGGCGAGGCGAGCTGGCCGACCACGTCACCGGCGCCGATGTCCAGGTAGCCGGTCCGGCGCACCAGCCGGTCCACGGACGCGTGCGTCACCAGCACGCCCTTGGGACGGCCGGTGGAGCCTGAGGTGTAGATGCCGTAGGCGGGGTGCGCCGGCCGCAGCCCGGCGGTGCGCTCCGCCGGGTCGAGGTCGGTGCCGGGGTGGCCGAGCAGGGCGGCCTCGGTCGGCGGGTCGTCCAGCACGACGGTGGTGGTGCCGGGGGCGCCGACCGTGCCGGTGCGCAGGGCACCGGTGGTGATCAGGCAGGCGGGACCGGCGTCGTCGAGCAGGTAGGCGATGTGCTCGGCGGGGTACGCCGGGTCCACGGGCACGTACGACCCGCCCGCCTTGACGACGGCGAGCAGGGCCACCACCAGCTCGGCGGAACGCTCCAGGGAGACCGCCACCAGGGACTCGGGGCCCACACCGTGCCCGGCGAGCAGCCGCGCCAGCCGGTTGGCGCGCGCGTTGAGTTCCCCGTACGACAGCCGGACCCGGCCGTCGACCACCGCCAGGGCGTCGGGGGTGCGCTCCGCCTGGGCCTCGAACAGCTCCGGCAGCGTCGCCGCGGGCACGTTCCTCGCGGTGTCGTTCCAGTCCACCAGCAGGCGGTGCAACTCGGCTTCGCCGAGCGGCTCGACGCGGCTCAGCGGCAGGCCGGGACGCGCCACGGCCTGGCCCAGGACCCGCACGAGACGCCGGGCGAGCGCCTCGGCCGTCGCCTCGTCGAACAGGCCGGCCGCGAAGGTGAGCAGGCCGCGCAGCCCGGCCGGCCCGCCGTCGGCCCCGAGGTGCGGCCGCAGGCGGAAGGACAGGTCGCACGGCGGGAACGCCCCGTCACTCACGGGCTGTTCGTCGGTGGTGGGGGCGTCCGCGTCCGCCGCCGTCCCGGTCGCGGCCGTCACCGGTTCCTCGACGACCAGCTCGACCTGGTACGGCGGACGGACGTCCGGCGAGTGCTCCGGCGCGAGCTCCGCCACGGCCCGCTCGAAGGCCGCGCCCCCGTACCGGGAGGCGGTCCCCGCGTCGTCGTGCAGCCTGCGCAGCGACTCGGTGAGGGAAGGGTCGCCCGAGAGGTCGGCCCGCACCACGATCCGGCCGCCCGCGGCGGTTCGGCCGCCGAGCGGGATGTCGGTTCCCGCGCCCAGGCGGGACAGCAGCGCGGCGAGCGCGGCCCGCAGCACCGTCACCGGGGCCACGCCCTCGGCGGCGGCCAGTTCCCCGACCCGGGCGTGCAGCTCCGCCCCGACGTCCAGCGCGACGCGCGCGGTGCGCGGGTCCGGGGTGCGCGGCCGGGGCCGGTCGAACGGCAGGGCCAGTTCCCGCGGCGCGTCCGCCAGTACCCGCCTCCAGTGGGCCGGTCCGCCGTTGTCGTCCGCGACCTCGGTCGTGATCGCCGTCATACCGTCTCTCCCCCGGCCACCGCTGCGGCCCCCGTCGGTGTCTGTGTCGGCCGACGGGCCGGCCGCACGACGCGATGGCGTGTGCCACGCGGCGTGCGGCCGGCCCGGGCCTGTTCCGTGAGACGCACCCGCCGGCTCAGCCGGCCGGGTCGGCGTCCGTCGCCAGAGCGAGGCTGCGCGGACGCATGTCCGTCCAGTCCTGCTCGATCAGCGCCAGGCAGGCCTGACGGCCGTCCGGGCCGTGCACGGCGGTCCAGCCGGCCGGCACCTCGATGGACTCGGGCCACAGCGAGTACTGGCCCTCCTCGTTGCGCAGCACGAAGAACACGCCGGCCTCGTCGTCGAACGGATTGGTCATGTCATGCCTCCTGGCGTGAGTGGGTGAGAAGTCCGGCGAGCGCCGCGGGAGTCGGCTGCTGGAACAGCGCGCCGAGGGTGATCTGCGCACCGAGCCGCTCGCCGATGAGGTTCAGCAGGCGCAGCGCCAGCAGCGAGTGCCCGCCCAGGTCGAAGAATGCGTCGTCGGGCCCGACCGCCTCCTGTCCGAGCACCTCGGCGAAGAGAGCGCACAGGGCCTCCTCGGCGGGCCCCGACGGGGCCCGGCCCGACGACGGCCCGGCATCCGGCACGGGCAGCGCCCGTACGTCGGCCTTGCCGTTCGGCGACAGCGGCAGGCTGTCCAGCACGAGGACCCCGGACGGCACCATGTACTCCGGCAGCCGGGCCCGTACGAACTCGCGCAGCTCGCGCGCCAGCAGCTCGGCGCGCCTGGCACCCAGCGGATCGTTCGCCAGGTCCCGGCCGAGGCCCGGGCGCCCGGACCCGTCCGCCGTCGCCGGTCCGGGGCCGGCCGTGACGACCACGTCGAAGGCGCCGTCGCCCTGGACCAGCTCCACCGCGGCGGCCCTGGGCCACCGGGCGGCGAGTTGCGTGAAGTAACGCGGTACGACGCCGAGTTCGCCGTCCGCCGGCTTCTCCGGTATGTCCGTCACGACGAGGACACCGCCGTCGCGGAGCGCACCCAGCGCCTGACCGACGACGTCGTCCGCGTAGGCCAGCGACGGGCAGTGCCGGAGCACGGAGTCGATCACGACCGCCCCGAAGGACCCGTCGCGGAAACCGCGGAAGTCCGGCGCCTCCCGGTGCAGCAGCGTCGGCCGGGTTCCGCCGGCGAGGTCCGGTGCGGACCGCAGCAGGTCGATCGCCGACGAGGAGAAGTCGGTCGCCACGTACTGGCCGCACGAGGGCGACAGCGCCCGCAGCAGCGCGCCGCCGCCGCAGCCGATCTCCAGCAGCCGGTCCGGGCGCAGCGGCGCGATCCGGTCCAGGGCGGTCCGGTTCGCCGGCCGGCCGGCCGTGCCGTCCCGGTGGGCCTCGTCGAAGAACCGCTGCCGTTCGGCGACGTGCTCGGCGGCCGCCGACGGGTCACCCGCCGCCCACTCGGCCCGCGCCTGTTCGGCGGGGGCGACGTAGGCGTACATGCGGTGGTCACCGTGCCCGTCCTCGCGGACCGTGACGGCGGCCTGCCCGACCGCGGGGTGCTCGGCGAGCGTTGCCTCCACCTCTCCGAGCTCCACCCGGAAACCGCGGAGTTTGACCTGGTCGTCGAGCCGGCCGAGGAACTCGATGTTCCCGTCCGGCAGGAAGCGGGCCAGGTCGCCGGTCCGGTAGAGCCGCGAGCCGTCGGCGGCGAACGGGTCGGCGACGAACCGCGACGCGGTGAGCTCCGGGCGGCCGAGGTAGCCGCGGGCCACGTTGGTACCGCCGACGTAGATCTCACCGGCGACCCCGACCGGCACCGGGCGCAGCAGGGCGTCCAGCACGTACAGCCGCGTGTTGTCGACGGGCCGGCCGATCGGCAGCGCGGCGGTGACGTCACCGGCGCAGCGGAAGAAGGAGGCGTTGACCGTGGTCTCGGTGGGTCCGAAGACGTTGAACAGCTTCCGCCCCTTCGACCACCGGTTCACGACGGCCGGGGTGGCGGCCTCGCCGCCGATGAGGATGGTCTCCAGGCGTGGCAGCTCGGTCTCCGACAGCGTCGCCAGCACCGACGGCACGAGCGCGACCTGCGTGATCTCCCGTTCGGCGAGCAGGGCGGAGAGTTCCCCGCCGAGCAGGTGCCGGGGCGCGAGCACCAGTTCGCCGCCGCTGATCCAGGTGATCCAGATCTCCGACACCGAGGCGTCGAAGCAGATCGACGCCACCTGCAGCACGCGGGAGTGCGGACCGAGCCCGAACTCCCGGCTCTGGAAGCGGATCATGCTGGTCACACCCCGGTGCGGGACCTCCACGCCCTTCGGGCGGCCGGTCGAACCCGAGGTGTAGATGACGTAGGCGAGGCTGTCCGGGTGCGTGCCCGGACCGAGATCGTGCGCCGGCCAGGCCCGGTCCGCGTCCGCGTCGAGGTGGACGACCTCGGCGTCACCGGCGCCGACGTCGAGTCCGCGCTGCACGACCACGAACGGGCAGCGGGCGTCCGCCAGCATGTAGGCGATCCGCTCGGCCGGGTACTCCGGGTCGAGCGGCAGATAGGCGCCGCCGGCCTTCAGGACGGCGAGCATGCCCACCATCAGGTCCAGCCCGCGCTCCGCGCACAGCCCGACGACCACCTCGGGGCCGACACCGGCCGAGCGCAGCCGCCGGGCGAACCGGTTGGCCCGCGCGTTCAGCTCCGCGTACGTCAGCGCGGCGTCCCCGTACGACACCGCGACCGCCCGCGGGGTCCGCGCGGCCTGCTCCTCGAAGAGCCGCACCACGGTCAGGTCCGGGAACTCCCGTTCCGTGCCGTTCCATTCGACGAGCTGACGGCGGGCCTCCTCGCCGGTGAGGAGCGGCAGCTCCGACAGCCGGAGACCGGCGCCCACCCGCTCCAGGAGATGGACGAAGTGCCGTGCGAACCGCTCCATGGTCGAGTGGTCGAACAGGTCGGCCGCGTAGACGAGTTCGCCCGAGAGCCCGTCGGAGGTCTCCCAGCAGCACATCTCCACGTCGAGGTGGATGGTGGCCCCGTGGTCGCCGAACGGCGCGGCCTCCAGGCCCGGGAGATCGAGTGAGCGGCCGGTGTGCTTCTCCTGGAGGAGCTGGAAGCCGATCTGGGTCAGCGGGTTCCGGCTGGTGTCCCGCGCCGGGTGGAGTTCCTCCACCAGCCGCTCGAACGGCAGGTCCTGGTGGTCGAAGGCGTCGAGCGACACCGCCCGCACCCGCTCCACCAGCTCGCCGAACGTCGGATCGCCCGAGCAGTCCACCCGCGCCACGAGGTTGTTGACGAAGAAGCCGACGAGATCCTCGAGTTCGGCCTGGTCCCGGCCCGCGACCGGCACGCCGACCACGATGTCGGTGCCGCCGGTGTACCCGGCCAGCACGGCGTCGAACGCGGCCAGCAGCACCATGAACAGCGTGGCGTGGCGCTCCGTGCCGATCGCCCGCAGCCGGTGCGCCACCTCGGCGGGCACCTCGAACGGCACCACCCCGGCGGTGTGGCTGGGCATCGGGGGCCGCGCGCGGTCGGCGGGCAGCTCCAGCACGGCGGGCATGCCGAGCAGGCGCTCCCGCCAGTGCTCCAGCCGCTCGGCCAGCACCTCACCGGACAGATAGGACCGCTGCCAGTCCGCGTAGTCCGCGTACTGGATCTCCAGCGGCGGCAGCGGGGAGGGCCGGCCCGAGCCGAACGCGCGGTAGAGCGCGCTCAGCTCGGACTGCAGGACGCCCAGCGACCAGCCGTCGCCGGCGATGTGGTGCAGGGTCACCAGCAGTACGTGGTCGGCCTCGGCGAGGCGCACCAGGCGTACCCGCAGCACCCTGCCCTTCGCCAGGTCGAAGGGCTCGCGCGCCTCGTCGGCCGCCAGCCGGTGGGCCTCCGCGACCGGGTCCTCCGCCCGCCCGGCGTCCTCCACGTCCAGGGTCACCGCGTACGGCGGGTCGATCACCTGGCGCGGTGCTCCGCCGTCGTCCGTGAACCTGGTCCGCAGGGCCTCGTGGCGGGCCACGATCTCGGTGAACGCGCGCTCCAGCGCGCGCACGTCGAGCGGTCCGGTCAGCCGGTGCGCGAACGCGAGGTTGTAGAAGGGGTTGCCGGGCATGAGCCGGTCGAAGAACCAGAGCCGCTGCTGTGCGAAGGACAGCGGCCCGGCCACGGAGAGATCACCCATCGGTTCGGCTCACCCCCCGGAGGTGTCCGGCGAGTACTGCGGCAGCGGGAACACCGGGCGACTCGCCTGCGGCAGCCCGGCCCAGCGCAGCAGCCCGTGCCGCCGCATGTCCAGGGCGAAGTCGACCAGTTCCTCGACGTCCGCGCCCAGTTCGTCGGCGATCCGCCGCATGGAACGGGTGCCGTCCGCGAGGCCGAGGACGCCCTCCCACTCGGGCCTGACCGTCACCGCCGCGCGCTGCTCACCGGTGGCGGGCAGCCCGACGGAGCCGCGGGAGCCGGCCGCCTGGAGCCGCTCGGGACGCAGCTCGGTGAGGTCCGGCGCGGTGACCTCGAGACCGCCGATGAACAGCCGGTCGAGCCGCGAGCCGTACAGGCAGTCCATCGCCTCGTCGGGGTGCTCCACGATCGGCATGCCCCGCAGGTTGAACGAGGTGTTGAGGACCATCGGCAGGCCGGTCCGGTCCTCGAAGGCCTCGATCAGCGCGCGGAACGCCCCCGGGTTGTCCTCGGCGACGGTCTGCACGCGGCAGGTGCCGTCGACGTGCACGACCTCGCTCACGAGCTCCCGCTGCGCCTCGAGGACCGGGCACACCATGAGCATGAACGGGCTCTCGGCGGCGGGCATGTCGAACCACTTGCCGGCGCGCTCGGCGAGCACGGAGCCGGCGAAGGGGCGGAACCCCTCGCGGAACTTGACCCGGGCGTTCAGCCGGTCCTTCATCCCGGGCATGCCCGGGTGGCACAGGATCGACCGGGCGCCGAGCGATCGCGGACCGAACTCGGCCCGGTCCTGGAACCAGCCGATGATGTCGCCCCGGGCGATCGCGTCGGCGGCGGCGGAGGCGATCGCCTCGGTGCCCTCGTGCGTACGGGTCTCCAGGCCCCAGCGGTCCGCCACGGCCTGGATGTCGGTGCCGGTCACCCGCGGCGGGCCGAGGTAGACGTGCCGCATCGGCGGGGTGGCCCGGGCGGGCAGCCCCATCAGGTTGTGGTAGGCGTAGAGCGCCGCGCCGGCCGCGTTGCCGTCGTCGGTCGCCGCCGGGAAGACGAACATCCGCTCGACGTCGGTCTCGCGCATGATGCGCGTGTTCAGGCTCGAGTTCAGGAACGAGCCGCCGCACGTCACCAGCGAGCGGGTGCCGCCGATCGCCAGCACATGCCGGGTCACGTGCAGCACGGCCTCCTCGAACTCCGCCTGGAGCTGGGCCGCGAGGTCGAAGTGGAACTGCTCGTAGGGCGCCCGGGGCGGACGCGGGACCAGCCGGAGCTCGTCGCCCTCGCGGACGGCGACGCCGAGTTCGACGAGGGACTCGGCGGCCCGGTCGAAGCGCAGTCCGCCGTCGGGCGCGAGCTCGTAGAACATGGTGTCGTCGCTGAGCCGCTTGCCGTACGAGGCGAGGCCCATCGTCTTGCCCGCGTCGTCGTACGTGGTGCCGGCCTCGCGGAAGCCCAGCGCGAGCGTGACCACGCGGTAGATCTCACCGACGCCGGACAGTGCCGCGGGGGTCCAGACCTCGCCGTCGCGGCGGTAGCCGGCGATGCGGTCGGCGTCCCGCACGACACGCAGCAGGATCTCGGGCGTCCGCCCGGTGCGGAAGGTGAACGCCGTCTCCCGTTCGCGGCCGCCGCCGGCGATCCGGGAGCCGTAGGAGTCCATGACCAGGGCCGCGGCCTCGTCGTAGCCCGACGAGTAGAAGGCGGCGCTGGCGTGGGCCAGGTGGTGGCCGGGGTGCGGCAGGGCGAGGCAACGTTCCTGCGGGGCGACCAGCCCCAGCACACCGAGCAGCTTGGCCTCGTCCCGCTGGTCGCGGGACTCGGTCGAGGTCGCGATCCAGCCGTCGATCTCGCCGGCGGTGAGACCCGCGACGGAGAGGATCTCGTTGGTCAGATCGGACATGGCTGCCGCATAGGCGTGCAACGGGACGGTGCCGCGCTTGACGCGGGTGGTGCGCTCGAGGGCCAGCGCGAAGCGAATCACACCGTCTTCCACCAAGCACACACTGCTGTCATGGCTCAGATTGAAGCCAATAACGCGCGTAGAAATAGCTACCCCCAAGGAAACGGTGCAATAGCATCAGAGCGTCGGAGCATCAAGGGCATTCCCGTCCGGGCGGAACACCGTCGGAAGAATCTCTAATGCAGTCTCGGACATTGAGACGACCACGAACTCGCCTGAGCGTAGTCCAAAGTGACCCCCTGTCAACCATGAATGTTGCCGCATTTGGCGGTCGTATGTCTGATTCGTCGGGGTGTGGCTCGGCCGGACTCCGCGATCCCATCCGGCTTGATTTGGTTGACAGTTGCCGTCTCACCATGCAAGATCAAGTCACTGGATCTGCAAGCAGGCGACACGGGGGTGGCCGGCGCGACCATACGGGGAAATGCGGACATGTGAGGTCTGCATTACATCTGTCTTCACATGCGAGTTCGCCGGCCCGGGCGCCCGGGTCCATTTCGAGTTTCCCTTTTCCGGTAGGTCTCCGTTTCGCTCGCCCGGTGCGGCGGAAAATCTCCTTCCCGGTATCCGTATCTTCTCCGGCGCACCGTCGATCCGGTGGATCGACGGGCGTGGGGAGAAGGGGCGATTCGACCGGTACGCCGCGGCGGACGACGCCCGAACGCAAGACCGCGGGACGGGGGGCGTGCGGGAACCCGGCGCGACGACGACGGCCTGTCGACGAGCTCGGCAGGCTCGGCGGGACCGACTCCCGGATCCTGGGTGCCCCGGAGGCGCCGCGGGTGTCCTCCCGGCCGCAGGGGCCGACTCTTGGCGGTGGAGCCGTACCGCCACGTTCCGGGAGCTCCGCTGGACCGCCCCGTCGTCGCCCTCACCGGAGACGACGACCCCCAGGTGACGCTCGACGAGGCGAAGGCCTGGAGCGAGCACACGGTCGGCGGCTTCCCGCCCGAGGTGTACGAGGGCGGCCACTTCCACCCCGACTCTCATGCGGCGGCGGTGACGGCGGCGATCTCGGCGGGCATCGCGGAGCCGCCGTCGGCCGGCCCGCCCGCGGGGGACCGGTGACGGACGGCACCCGCGAACCGGCCCCGGCGTGGTCGAGCGGGCACCGGCCGGTGTGCGCGGCACGATCACCGGGCGCAAATCCACCAGGGGCACAAAACCGCTCAGCCCGCGAATTCGGCAGAGACATGGGGTTCGTTCGGCCGCAATGGTTTTGGCGGAAAATTCCAAGCTCGACAGCGTTGTGGCGCTTGCTTGTATTCCAGTCGGTCAAGTTCCCGCCGATCGACATACGAAGGTGTTCATGGCCGCGCCTCCAGCGTTGCCGAATTTCAGGCGGCCGCCAGTTCTTGCCGTTCTGCTGGTGCGTTCGCTGCTGATTCGGCTGGGCCGCACCGTCCTCGGCACCACCCTGGAGACCCTTGCCTACCCGGTCCCCGGACCGGCCGTCGGCCCGGCCGACGCAGGCGACGCCTGCCGGTGGCTGCTCGCCGCCCGGGCCGCGAGGGGGCCGGCGCCGCACTGGTCATGCCCGCCGGGCAACCGCAAACGCCATTTCTTCGGCATCCACCGGTGCGGCGGCGGAATAATTCGCCAAGGGAGTAATGGCTTGATTCTTCAGGGAGCTCTGACTGCATGTGCGGCCCGAACCGAAGGAGACCCCTGTTGCCAAAATCAATGATCCCGCTGTGTGCGGTCGCACCGGAGCAGGATTTCGCGTCCTCCTTGTACGAGGTGCTCACCGAGCGGATTTCCGAGGCGCGAGTACAGCGAGCGAGTGTGCTGAAGGCCCCTGCGGAAAGCGCCGGTGAGGCATACGGAAGAGAGATCGCCACCGAGGGGCCGGCCAGGGAGATCGGCCGGCTGGAGGGTGCCGGGAAGGGACTGGTCCCGCCTGGTCGACGGCCCGCCCGAGCGGACGTACGGGCACGTCGTCGTCGACGAGGCGCAGGAACCGACCGCCATGCAGTGGCGGATGATCGTCCGCCGCTGCGCCCCCGCGGCTCGAACCGCACACCTGACCGTCCGCTGCCGCACGAGTCACCGTCCAGCCCGCCTGACGGCTCGGCGCCCGCGTCGTCGCCGCGGGCGCATGGACGCCCGTGGTCACTTCTCGTGTGCACCGGATTACCCGTGGATCCGGCCCTCGATTGCAGGGCCGGACGCTCCGGATCGTGCGACGATGCCAGACATGAATCGACTGGCTCACTCCCAGTCGCCGTATCTCCTCCAGCACGCCGGCAATCCAGTGGATTGGTGGCCATGGGGAGAGGAGGCGATGCAAGAGGCCAAGAGGCGCGACGTTCCCATCCTTCTTTCGGTGGGTTACTCGTCGTGCCACTTAGCCGGCTGATCACTGGTGCCATGTCATGGCCGGTGAATCGTTCGAGGACCAGGCCACGGCCGACTACCTCAACGAGCACTACGTCAGCATCAAGGTCGACCGCGAGGAACGCCCCGACGTCGACGCCGTATACATGGAGGCCGTGCAGGCGGCCACCGGTCAGGGCGGCTGGCCCATGACCGTGTTCCTCACCCCGGACGCCGCGCCCTTCTACTTCGGCACCTACTTCCCGCCCGAGCCCCGGCACGGCATGCCCTCCTTCCGGCAGGTGCTGGAGGGCGTCCAGCAGGCCTGGGCCGACCGGCGGGGCGAGGTGGCCGAGGTCGCCGGCAAGATCGTGCGGGACCTCTCCCAGCGGGAGCTGGGCCACCAGGCCACCGAGCCGCCCGGAGAGCAGGAACTCGCCCAGGCGCTGCTCGCGCTCACCCGGGAGTACGACCCGCAGCGCGGCGGATTCGGCGGGGCGCCGAAGTTCCCGCCGTCGATGGTGCTGGAGTTCCTGCTGCGGCACCACGCGCGCACCGGCGCCGAGGGCGCCCTGCAGATGGCGTCCGACACCTGTGAGCGGATGGCCCGGGGCGGGATCTATGACCAGCTCGGCGGTGGCTTCGCCCGCTACTCCGTCGACCGCGACTGGGTCGTGCCCCACTTCGAGAAGATGCTGTACGACAACGCCCTGCTGTGCCGGGTGTACGCGCACCTGTGGCGGGCGACCGGCTCCGAGCTCGCCCGGCGGGTCGCACTGGAGACCGCCGACTTCATGGTCCGCGAACTGGGCACCGGAGAGGGCGGGTTCGCCTCGGCCCTCGACGCGGACAGCGACGACGGCACGGGGCGCCATGTGGAGGGTGCCTACTACGTCTGGACGCCGCAGGAGCTGCACGAGGCCCTCGGCGAGGAGGCCGAACTCGCCGCCCAGTACTTCGGGGTGACGGCCGAGGGCACCTTCGAGCACGGCCGGTCGGTGCTGCAACTGCCGCAGACCGAGGGCGTCTTCGACGCGGAGCAGGTGGCGTCCGTCAAGGAGCGCCTGCTGGCCCGGCGGGCGCTGCGCCCCGCCCCCGGCCGGGACGACAAGGTCGTCGCCGCCTGGAACGGGCTCGCGATCGCCGCGCTCGCCGAGACCGGCGCCTACTTCCACCGGCCGGACCTCGTCCGGGCCGCCGTCGCGGCCGCCGATCTCCTGGTCCGGGTGCACCTGGACGAGCACGCCCACCTCGCCCGGACCAGCCGGGACGGCCTCGTGGGGCCCAACGCCGGGGTGCTGGAGGACTACGCCGACGTCGCCGAGGGCTTCCTCGCGCTCGCGTCCGTGACCGGGGAGGGCGTGTGGCTGGACTTCGCCGGACTGCTCCTCGACCAGGTACCGGTCCGTTTCGGCGACCCCGAGGGCGGCGCCCTGTACGACACCGCCGCCGACGCCGAGCAGCTCATCCGCCGGCCGCAGGACCCCACCGACAACGCCACCCCCTCCGGGTGGAGCGCCGCGGCGGGTGCCCTGCTGAGCTACGCCGCCCACACGGGCTCCGAGGCCCACCGCACCGCGGCCGAGGGGGCGCTCGGTGTCGTGAAGGCGCTGGGACCGCGGGTGCCCCGGTTCATCGGCTGGGGTCTCGCCGTCGCCGAAGCGCTGCTCGACGGGCCACGGGAAGTGGCGGTGGTCGGCCCTTCGCTCACCGACGAGGAGACAACGGCCCTGCACCGCACGGCACTTCTCGGCACCGCGCCGGGCGCGGTGGTCGCGGCCGGGATCCCCGGCGGCGAGGAGTTCCCGCTGCTCGCCGACCGTCCGCTCGTGGACGGCCGGCCGGCGGCCTACGTCTGCCGGAACTTCACCTGCGACGCCCCGACGACGGATGCGGAGCGGCTGGGCCGGGCGCTGAACACCACCTGAGCGGCGGGAGGCGTCAGCCCCGCCCGCTGAACTGCGCCAGGGCGCGCTCCACGATGGCCTCGAGCTGGTCGTGGTGCGCGCCCTTCCAGTAGGCACGGCCGCAGTCGCCGCAGCGGGCGAACACGTCGTAGGTGTGCCGGGTGCCGTGCTCGAGCTGGTCGGCGACCTCCTCCTTGGTGGCCTCCGCCAGCAGGCCGTTGCAGGCGGTGCAGCGGGTCCAGGGGCGCAGCTCGGGGGCGAAGCGCTCGAGGACGTCGCGGAGCTGGTCCTCGGGGCGGGTGCTGTAGACGTACGCTCCGGCCCACAGCTCGCGGCGGCGCAGCAGGCCCCGGTCCCGGCTGAGCATGACGCGCTTCTCGACGGCCGAACGAGCGGCCAGCGCCGGGTCGCCGATGTCGGTCGACTCGTACGCCGTGTCCACGCCGAGCAGGCGCAGCCGGCGGGCCAGAGTGCCGAGGTGCACGTCGAGGAGGAAGCGGAGCGGGGCGCCGGGGACCCGCTGGGGGCGTACGACGGAGCGGACCTCCACCGAGTCGCCCGCGACGGGGACGTACGAGGTGGGCACCTCACGGCCGTCGACCCACAGGGCTCCGACCTCGGTCAGCGGGACGCCCGCCGACTCGACGACGTGGCCGAGGGTCGAGACGCCGTCGGTGGTGAGGGCGGTGGGCCCACGGCGCCGTCCGCTCGGGACGAACAGGGCCAGGCCGGGGGCGAACTCGACGTGGATCTCGGGACCGTTCACCCGGCCAGGATGACACGCCGCGGGGCGCCGGGCTCAGGGATTTCCGGTGGGCAGACCGTGCTCCAGGACGTCCAGGGCCCGCCGCACCAGGTCGCGCAGATCGCCCTCGAAGTCGTTCTCCGCCCAGGCCATGTAGACCTCCATCATGCCGCCCACCAGGGACATCGCGTAGACGCGCACTTCCAGGGCGTCCGGGTCGAGCCCGGCCCGTTCGGCGAGGGCGCCGCGCAGCAGGCGACCGGTCTCCGACATGCTCTCCACCATCCGGGAGCGGACGGCGGGGATCTGGACGCCGAGGTGCGCCCGCATCCGCAGCACCTCGGCGTCCTCCCGGTCCATCGCGTCGATGGCCTTGTCCATCACGTACCGCAGCGAGTCCATCCACGACTCGCCGGCCGGCCGGGAGCGCAACTCCTGCACCATCAGCGGGTCGTACTCGTCCGTGAGGACGATGTCCTCCTTGGTCGGGAAGTACCGGAAGACGGTCGACGGCGACACCTCGGCCCGCTCGGCGATCTGCTCGATCGTCGTGGCGTCGTACCCCTGTTCCTGGACCAGCGCGTACGTGGCGGAGCGGATCGCCTCGCGGGTCTTGATCTTCTTGCGTTCACGCAGGCCCAGCCGGGGGCGGTCGGCGGGGGAGAGGGGGGAGGGTGCTGCCGTCATGCGGTCATTGTCCGGCATCCGGCCCGGAGGTGACCATCTCCGGAGCGGCACGCGAGGTGCCGCGCGCGGCGGGCCCGGTGCCGGGCAGGAACGCCGCCGCCAGCAGCGCGGAGACCAGGGCGGCCAGCGCGCAGACCAGCAGGACCACACCCATGCCGTGCGCGTACGCGCTGTTCGCGGAGGCCGCGAGCCGGGCCGAGCCGGTTCGTGCGGCGATCAGGTGCGCGGCGACCACGGAGTCACCGGCGGTGCCGGCGGCCCCCGCGGGCAGGCCGGTGACGTCCAGCCGGTCGCGGAAGACGCCGGACAGCAGGCTGCCGAGCAGGGCGATGCCGATCGCCGAGCCGACCTGGCGCATCGTCAGCAGCAGTCCGGAGCCGCTGCCGGCGCGGTCGCGGGGCAGGGTGGCCAGCGCGCCGGTCATCGACGGCACGAGCGCGAAGCCCGACCCCAGACCGGCGACGGAGAGCCACAGCGCGGTGAACCCGTAGCCGGACCCGGCCGTCGTGCGGCTGCCGAGGAGGCCGGCGAAGGCGAGGACCACCAGGCCCGCGGCGACCGTGGCGCGGGCTCCGAAGCGGGTGGTGACCGGCGGGGCGAGCTTCGCGGCGACGGACAGGCCGAGCACCATCGGCAGCAGCCGGACGCCGGTGCCCAGGGTGCCGTTGCCGAGGACGGCCCGGAGGTAGGGCGGCAGCACGAACAGCAGGCCGGACAGGACGAACATCACCAGGGTGGCCGCGATCGTGTTGAGCAGGAAGCCGCGGCGGGTCAGCAGCGTCATGTCGAGCAGGGGGCGCTCCATCCGGCGCTCGCGCAGGACCAGTCCGGTGAGCAGGACGGCACAGCCGGCGAGCATCCCGAGGATCAGCGGGTCGCCCCAGCCCCGCTCGGGTGCCTCGATGATCGCGTAGATCAGGGCGCCCAGACCCGCCGCGGTGAAAGCGGTGGAGCGCGTGTCGACCCGGGGGGACGAGGGGTCGCGGGTCTCGGGGAGCAGCAGGACGCAGGCGGCGATGCCGATCGCGACCATGGGGACGTTGATCAGGAAGACCGAGCCCCACCAGAAGTGGTCCAGCAGCCAGCCGCCGATGATCGGGCCCAGCGGCAGGCCCAGCGCGGAGCCGGTGGAGACCAAGCCGATGGCCTTGCCCTGCTCGTCGGGCGTGAACAGCGACGGCAGCACCGACATCGCCAGCGGGGTGATCAGCGCGGCGCCGACGCCCATGACGGCTCGTGCGGCGATCACCCGGTTCACGTCCCCGGCCAGGGCGCCCACGAGCGAACCGGCCAGGAAGATCCCGAGGCCGGTGATCAGCATCCGCCGCCGTCCGAAGCGGTCGCCGAGCAGCCCGGCGGGCAGCATCAGCGCCGCGAAGACGACGACGTACGCGTCCGCCATCCACTGCTGCTGACCGGTGGTGGCGCCGAGCCGCTCGGCCATGGTCGGCAGGGCCACATTGAGGATCGTCATGTCGAAGCCGAGCGTCAGCATGCTCGCGACCAGGGCCCCGAGGGCCCACCAGCGGCGGGGATCGCGCCGCGTCTCTTCCACACCGATGACAGTAACCATGAAATGACAGTAGCTATCAAAATATGCTCGCTGTCAATCGGCACCCACTTTCGGGCGCACGAAAATGGCCACGGCTGACGAGCCGTGGCCAGGGGGTGCGCGCGGGCGCTTACGCGTGCTGGTACGCCACCAGGGAGATGCCGACGTAGTGCACGACGAAGGCGGCGAGGGTGAGCAGGTGGAAGACCTCGTGGAAGCCGAACCAGCGCGGTGAGGGGTTCGGCCGCTTGATGCCGTAGACCACGCCCCCGGCGCTGTACAGCAGGCCGCCGACGACGACCAGCACCAGGACGGCGATGCCGCCGCTGCGCATGAAGTCGGGCAGGAAGAAGACGGCCGCCCAGCCCATCGCGATGTAGCAGGGCGTGTAGAGCCAGCGCGGGGCGCCGACCCAGAAGACGCGGAAGACGATGCCCGCGGCGGCCGCGGCCCAGATGCCCCACAGCAGCCACTGACCCTTGGCGCCCGGCAGGAGCAGCATGGTCAGCGGCGTGTAGGTGCCCGCGATGATCAGGAAGATGTTGGCGTGGTCCAGGCGGCGCAGGACGCCGTCCATCCGCGGGCTCCAGTTGCCCCGGTGGTAGAGCGCGCTGACGCCGAAGAGCAGGCATGCCGTCAGGACGTAGATCCCGCACGCGAGCCGGCCTCTGCTGGAGTCGGCCAGGGCGGTGAGCACGAGGCCCGCGACGAGCACGGCCGGGAACATTCCGAGGTGCAGCCAGCCGCGCAGCCGGGGCTTGACCGGGTGCGGAAGGGAGAGCGTCACAGGACCGCGGCCGGCGGCCGGCGTGTCCTGGGGCGCGTCGGGGACGGGCGCAGTCATGCGGGGCATCGTACCTACGGCTCCGTAAGTCGCGCGTCAGGGCACCCCCGTGAGGGCCCCAACGCAAAAAGTCCTTCTGTCGAACTTCATGTGTACGCAAAGAACCGCGGTAACCGTGGCGTTCCTCACGTTGCTCACCTGTGATGCCCTCTGGACAGATGGGCACTAGAATCGGATGATCAAATGAGTGCGGTCGGCACCGGATGAGCGGCTACGAAGCGTCCGGGTCGAGGCCCCCACGGGGCGACAAGACATAAAATCCCTCATTTAGGAGCAATCGTGGCGCGCGACATCGCGGCTCCCACCGGCGTCCCCACCAACCACCAGGAACTGATCTCGTGGGTCAACGAGATCGTCGAACTGACGCAGCCGGACAGCGTGGTCTGGTGTGACGGATCCGAGGCCGAGTACGAGCGGCTGTGCGAGGAGCTCGTCCAGAAGGGCACCTTCCGCAAGCTCGACCCGATCAAGCGCCCCAACTCCTACTACGCGGCCTCCGACCCCACCGACGTCGCACGCGTCGAGGACCGGACCTTCATCTGCTCCGCCAAGGAGGAGGACGCCGGCCCGACCAACCACTGGAAGGCCCCGGCCGAGATGCGGGAGATCTTCCAGGGCTCCGGCGGCGAGGGCGGAGTCTTCCGCGGCTCGATGAAGGGCCGGACGATGTACGTCGTCCCGTTCTGCATGGGCCCGCTGGGCTCCCCGCTCTCCGCGATCGGCGTCGAGATCACCGACTCCGCCTACGTCGCGGTCTCCATGCGCACCATGACCCGTATGGGACAGCCGGTCCTCGACGAGCTCGGTGACAGCGGCTTCTTCGTCAAGGCCGTGCACACCGTCGGCGCCCCGCTGGAGCAGGGCCAGGAGGACGTCCCTTGGCCGTGCAACTCCACCAAGTACATCTCCCACTTCCCCGAGGACCGCGAGATCTGGTCCTACGGCTCCGGCTACGGCGGCAACGCCCTGCTCGGCAAGAAGTGCTACGCGCTGCGCATCGCCTCCGTCATGGCCCGTGACGAGGGCTGGCTGGCCGAGCACATGCTGATCCTCAAGCTCACCCCGCCGCAGGGTGAGTCCAAGTACGTCGCCGCCGCCTTCCCGAGCGCCTGCGGCAAGACCAACCTCGCCATGCTGGAGCCGACGGTCTCCGGCTGGACCGTGGAGACCATCGGCGACGACATCGCCTGGATGCGCTTCGGCGAGGACGGCCAGCTGTACGCGATCAACCCCGAGGCCGGCTTCTTCGGCGTCGCCCCCGGCACCGGTGAGCACACCAACGCCAACGCGATGAAGACGCTGTGGGGCAACTCGGTCTTCACCAACGTGGCGCTGACGGACGACAACGACGTGTGGTGGGAGGGGATGACGGAGGAGACCCCGGCGCACCTCACCGACTGGAAGGGCAACTCCTGGACTCCCGAGTCCGGTACGCCCGCCGCGCACCCCAACGCCCGCTTCACCACCCCGGCCTCGCAGTGCCCGATCATCGCGCCGGAGTGGGAGGACCCCAAGGGCGTGCCGATCTCGGCGATCCTCTTCGGCGGCCGCCGGGCCAGCGCGGTGCCGCTGGTGACGGAGTCCTTCGACTGGAACCACGGTGTCTTCCTGGGCGCCAACGTGGCCTCCGAGAAGACCGCCGCCGCCGAGGGCAAGGTCGGCGAGCTGCGCCGCGACCCGTTCGCCATGCTGCCGTTCTGCGGCTACAACATGGGCGACTACATGGGTCACTGGGTCGACGTGGCCAAGGACAAGGACCAGTCCAAGCTGCCGAAGATCTACTACGTCAACTGGTTCCGCAAGAACGACGAGGGCAAGTTCGTCTGGCCGGGCTTCGGCGAGAACAGCCGCGTCCTGAAGTGGATCGTGGACCGGCTGGACGGCAGGGCCGAGGGCGTCGAGACCCCGATCGGCATCCTGCCGACCAAGGAGGCGCTGGACACCAAGGGCCTCGACCTGTCCGACGCCGACCTGGACTTCCTGCTCACGGTCGACAAGGAGGTCTGGCGCGAGGAGGCCGCCCTGGTCCCCGAGCACCTCAACACCTTCGGCGACCACACCCCGAAGGAACTGTGGGACCAGTACCGCGCGCTGGTGCAGCGCCTGGGCTGAGACCCGCACCCCATGACTCCACGGCCGGTCCGGATGCCCTGACCAGCGATCGTCACGGCCGGCCGTGGTGACAACCCCGACGGGGCCCCGCACAAAGGCGTGCGGGGCCCCGTCGCGCGCCCCCTTGCTACCGGATCTTCACACCGGTTTCATGGCGTCTACAGGCGTCTCACCGGTACCGGTGGAGCGCCCAACCAAGCCTGTGGGGGGCCCAGTTGAATACTGCACACCGATCCAGACGGCTCGCGGCCACACTGCTGACCGCCGCTCTCGCCGGGACCGGCCTGACCGTCGCCGGCGCGCCCGCCGCCTACGCGGCGGCCTCGGACGCCGTGGTCAAGCTGCCGATCTCCTCGTACTCCGCGATCGCCGTCGACTCCGTCCACCAGCGTGTGTTCGTCGCCGACAGCAACACGAGCTACTACCTCAACAAGGGCACCATCGCCGTCTACGACTTCCAGGGCGAGCGGGTCGCCACTCTCCAGACGCCGGCCCATGTCTCCGGTCTGGCCCTCAGCGCCGACAGCTCCAAGCTCTACGCCGGCCTGCGCGAGCAGATCCAGACCTATGACACCACCACCCTCGAGCCGGCCCTCCTGACCGCTACCTACACCGACACCTGCGGCCGCGATCTCGCCTTCTCCGGCGGGCAGTTGTACTTCACCACTCCGTACTCCCAGTACGTCGGCGAGTGCTCCACCGCCCAGACCTACCTGGACGGCGTGGTCAACGGCGTACACACCCGCACCGGCTGGAACGACTACGGCAAGCTCCAGCTCGAGGCGGGTCCGGGCAACCGGATGCTGATGGGCCAGCCGCGCAGCACGAAGGCGGCCGACCCCTTCGTCACGGTCTACGACACCGGCGGCGACTCCCTGGTCCGCAACGCCGCGCGCCGCTTCGCCGACAGCGCGGGCAACGGCGCGCTCGACCTGAAGGACATGGCGTTCTCCGCCGACGGAAGCAAGGTCGCCCTCGCCGACGCGGCCTACGGCACCCGGCTGCTCAACACCGGCGACCTCTCCGACGCGGACGGTTCCTACCCGGCCCTCCCGGCCGGCGCCACCGCCAGCTCGGTCGCCTTCAGCGGTGACGGCAAGTACCTGGCGCGCGGCGCCGCGGCCACCGGCGCCACGCCCGACCTGCTCCTCCAGCCCGCCGACCCCACCGACGCGACGGCCCCGCTGGAGTTCGTCTTCGAGGGCAGCCTCGACGGCGACCGGGTCGCCCCGCGCGGCATGGAGTGGGCGGCCGACGGCTCCCGGCTGTTCGCGGTGACCACCAACGCGGCCGGCAGCCAGTTCTGGCTGCACGTCATCCAGCCCCCGGCCGTCCAGTACGACACCGGCTTCACCGGCGGCCTCACCCACAGTCCCTCCGGGGCGGTGGCCGGTGAGCCGCTGGCGGTGCGCGGCCGGCTCCAGTGGGACGGGCCCGCGCCCGCCGGGCCGCTGAAGGTGACCGCCGTACGCCAGGACGCCGACGGCACGCACCAGCTCGGGACCGCGACCGTCAAGGACGACGGCACCTTCGCCGTCCTCGACGAGCCCGACCTGGTCGGCGAGGCCACGTACACGGTGTCCTTCCTCGGCGACCTGACGCACCGCCCGGCCACCGACGTCACCCACACCGTCACGGTCGGCAGGGCGTCCAGCTCGATCGCGCTCGCCGCGCCGGAGGAGGCCACCATGAGCGGGGGCGTGCACATCACCGGCACGTTCGCTGCCCAGGGCAAGGCGCTGCCCGAGCGGGCCACGCTCACCGTGAGGCGCGCGGACCGGCTCGGCACCGGCACCCTGTCGTCGGTCACCGTCGCCGCCGACGGCACCTTCACCATCGACGACCTGCCGCGCACCCGCCGCGACACGACCTACACGGTCGCCTGGGCGGGTGACGCCCTGCACGAGGGCGCGACGGCGTCGGCGACGGTGTACGTCCGCCGCTGAGACCGGCCGGATGTGTGGCACCCGGTCCGCGCGTCGCTGCAGGGTGCGCGCGGACCGGGGCCGTTCGGGGACCCCGGGCGGGGTCAGCGGGCCGAGCTGAGTTCCCTCGGCCCGGCCAGGGCGGCGGCGTGCGCGTCCATCCGCTCGGCCGACAGGATCGCCGCGGCGGTGTCGGCGCGGGAGGCGGCGACCACCAGCGCGCGGCCCGCGAGGGCGTGCGCCCGCCGGTGCAGGCCCGCCGGCTCACCGGCGGCGGACGGCTGGGCGCGCAGCGGTGCCCGCCCTCCGCGCAGCCGGGCCACCTGGGCCGCCAGCCGCTCGGCGGCCGCCTCCAGATCGGCGGAGGGGGTCAGGGCGCGCAGGTCGTCGGTGACGGCGAGCAGGGCGGCGAGGTGCCCGGCGAGCTGGATGTCCAGCTCCTCCTCGCGTGAGCGGTGGGGGAAGTCGGAAGGGTCGCCGGCCATCGTGCTGTGGACCGACTTGGTGCGGATCGGTTCGTACATGGGGATGGCCTCCTGTGCTCTGACAGGAAACCATCCTAGCTTGGATTTCGTCTAAAGTTGAGTCGGGTCACGGATCGCGGCCCTCCGGCTACCGTCGGCAGAACCCGGGGGCGCCCGCGAGCAGCCCTCAGGGCTGGCCGTAGCCGTCCAGGAAGGTCCCGATCCGGGTCACCGCGTCCCGGAGATCACCGGCGCTGGGCAGGGTCACCACCCGGAAGTGGTCCGGCTCGGGCCAGTTGAACCCGGTGCCCTGGACGACCATGATCTTCTCCTCGCGCAGCAGGTCCAGCACCATCCGCCGGTCGTCCTTGATCTTGAACACCTGCGGGTCCAGGCGCGGGAAGAGATACAGCGCGCCCTTGGGCCTTACGCAGCTGACGCCCGGGATCTGGGTCAGCAGCTCGTAGGCGACGTCCATCTGCTCCTTCAGCCGCCCGCCCGGCAGTACCAGGTCGTTGATCGTCTGCCGGCCGCTGAGCGCGGCCACGACCCCGTGCTGGCCCGGCATGTTCGCGCACAGGCGCATGTTCGCCAGGATCGTCAGGCCCTCGATGTAGGAGTCGGCGTGGGCGCGCGGGCCGGAGATCGACATCCAGCCGACGCGGTAGCCGGCCACCCGGTAGGCCTTGGACATGCCGTTGAAGGTGAGGGTCAGCAGGTCCGGGGCGACCTTCGCGGTCGGGGTGTGCGTGGCGCCGTCGTAGAGGATCTTGTCGTAGATCTCGTCCGAGCAGACCAGCAGGTTGTGCCGGCGGGCGATGTCGGTCAGGCCCTTGAGCACCGCCTCGTCGTACACCGCGCCCGTGGGGTTGTTCGGGTTGATGATGACGATCGCCTTGGTGCGGTCGGAGACCTTGCGCTCGATGTCGGCGAGATCGGGCATCCAGTCGGACTGCTCGTCGCAGCGGTAGTGCACGGCCGTGCCCCCGGAGAGGGAGACCGCCGCCGTCCACAGCGGGTAGTCCGGCGCCGGCACGAGCACCTCGTCGCCGTCGTCCAGCAGGCCCTGCATCGCCATCACGATCAGCTCGGAGACGCCGTTGCCGATGTAGACGTGCTCGACGTCCGTCTCGATGCCGATGGTCTGGTTGTGCATGACGACCGCGCGCCGGGCGGCCAGCAGGCCCTTGGCGTCGCCGTAGCCGTGCGCGCCGGAGACGTTGCGCAGGATGTCCTCGAGGATCTCCGGCGGGCACTCGAAGCCGAACGCGGCCGGATTGCCCGTGTTGAGCTTCAGGATGCGGTGCCCGGCCGCCTCCAGGCGCATCGCCTCCTCGAGAACCGGGCCCCGGATCTCGTAACAGACGTTGGCGAGCTTGGTCGACTGGATCACCTGCATGTCCGCGAGCTTACGACCCGGTAACGGCTCATGGGTGGTGTCTTCCGCCACTTGAGACGGTGCGGTTTGCCTCGTTATCGGCGGTAGCTGTCTCAGGAGTCACTCGCGTCCCTAGAATGCGCCGCGGTGCCGGTGCGCCGAGGCCGCTGATGTGCCTGGTGCGACAGGGGGCGGCGTGAGGACGGCCGGGCAAGGGGAGGGTGGGGTTGTACGAGGCGCACGGTGGTGGCGGCGAGCCGGAGGTTCAGCCGAACGTGTACCACCCGCAGACGGCCGCGGCCCCCTCCTACGAGGAGTACGCCGATCCTGCCGCCGCCCATGGCTGGCAGAACGCCTACGACGAGACCCGCGAGCTGCCCGCGCTCTCCGGGCCGCCCGGGCCGTCCGGGCCGTCCGGGCCCGCCGAGCCGTACGCCCCTGCCGGGGGCGGGCCGGACGGCGGCCGCCGTGACCGGCGCCGTAGGCGGCGGGCGGGCGCCCGCCGCCGGACGGCGGTCCTCGCCGGCGGACTCGGCGCGGCCGGCGCGGTCGCGGTGATCGCGGTGCTCGCCTGGCCGGACGGCGCTCCGTCCGGAACGCGCCCGGCGAGCGACGCACCCGCCCGCGTCCCCGGCGCCGCGACCTCCCGCGCGGACTCCTCCGCCCCCGCGGCGGGCACGCCCGGCGCCGGGTCCGGCCTTCCCGTGACATCGTCGCCCACCGCGTCCGCGCCCGCCGCGGACGGCCCGGCGGCCACCGCCACGAGCCGCCCCACGGCCTCCCGCACGTCCGGCTCTCCGGCCGCCACGGCCTCCGCCGTTCCCGCCACCCCCGTACCGGGGCCCACGTCCGCCACGCCGACGAGCTCCGGCTCGGACACGCCGGGCGGCGGCCGGGGCCACGGGCACGGCGCGACGAAGCGGCCCCGGTAGCCGGAGGCGGCCGTAACGCGCCGCCAAGTGGGTAGTGATCCGACGCGAGTTGCGGTCCGCCACCCGACAAAAGCCCGCGTATGCCCCGGGCGGCCACGCCGTCGCATACAACCGCTTGCCCCCGCACGCCCCTCTCATGAGAATGCTCATGACAAAACGCGAGGCGACCGGAAGATCTCCGGTCGCCCAAGTCGTAAGAGGGGACCCCCACATGAACAAGCCTCTCCTGGCCGCGCTCTCCTCCCTGGCCATCGCCGGGCTGGGCGCGACCCCGGCGGTCGCCGCACCGCAGGCCAAGGCGGCCAACGCGGTGGCCGTCAACTTCGCCGGGACCGTCTCGCTCAGCAACTGCTCCGGCTCGGTCATCCGCTTCCCCAACTCCGCGGACACCGACCCGGCGCTCGTGCTGACCAACGGCCACTGCCTGGAGACCGGCTTCCCGGCGCCCGGCCAGGTCATCACCGGCCAGTCCTCCAGCCGCACCTTCGGCCTGCTGAACTCCTCCGGCAGCAAGGTGGCCACGCTCCGCGCCAACCAGGTCGTCTACTCGACCATGACGGACACCGACGTCACGATCTACCGCACCACCACCACCTACGCGGCGATCAAGAGCTCGTACGGCATCAGCCCGCTCACCATGCAGGACACCCACCCGGTCGCCGGCACCGCCATCAAGGTCGTCTCCGGCTACTGGAAGCGCATCTACAGCTGCAACATCGACGGCTTCGTGTACCGCCTGAAGGAGGGCGACTGGACCTGGAAGGACTCGGTCCGCTACACCTCCGCCTGCAACACCATCGGCGGCACCTCGGGCTCGCCGGTGATCGACACCGCCACCGGCAAGGTCGTCGCCGTCAACAACACGGGCAACGAGGACGGCCAGCGCTGCACCGAGAACAACCCCTGCGAGGTCGACCAGAGCGGCAACGTCACCGTCCGCCAGGGCATCAACTACGCCGAGGAGACCTACAACATCCCGGCCTGCTTCACCACCGGCAACAAGCTGAACCTGAGCGCGTCCGGCTGCACCCTGCCCAAGCCGTAACTCCGGTTGCCGCAACTCCTGTTCGAGCCGTAGCCCGGGCCCGGGCGGTCACACCGGTGTCCGGCGGACCGCCCGCCCCGCCAGTACGTCCGTGCGGCGGCCGTCCTCGATCGCGAGACGGCCGTCGACCAGGACGTACGGAATCCCGGCCGGGAGCACGCGGGGCTCGGCGAAGGTGGCACCGGACGCGACGGTGTCCGGGTCGAACAGCACCAGGTCGGCACGGTAGCCCTCGCGCACAAGGCCCCGGTCGGGCAGCCGCAGCCGGGCCGCGGGCCGCGCGGTGAGATGGGCGACGCATTCCTCCAGCGCCAGCACCCCCGCCTCCCGCACGTAGTGCCCGAGATAGCGGGGGAAGGTGCCGTAGGCGCGCGGATGCGGCTTCGCGCCCCGCAGGATGCCGTCGGAGCCGCCGGTGTGGGCGCGGTGCCGCATGATCGTGCGGACGTTCTCCTCGTGCCCGACGTGCTGGAGGATCGTCGTGCCGAGCCGGTCCTCGACCAGCAGCCGGCGGGCGGTCGTCCAAGGGCTCTCGCCGCGCGCGTCCGCCGACTCCCGCACGGTCCGCCCGACATGGTCCGCCAGGGCCGGTCCGGTCACGCCGGAGATCTCGATCGTGTCCCACTCCACCGGCACGCCGTGGCAGCCGTCCGAGCCGGTGACCTCCAGGTCGTGCCGGATGCGCTCGGCGGCCACCGGATCGGCGAGCCGGGCCAGGATCCCCTCCGGGCCGCCCTCGCCCGCCCAGCTCGGCAGCAGCGCGGCGAGGGTGGTGCAGCCGGGGGTGTAGGGGTAGCTGTCCAGGGTGATGTCGGCGCCGGAGTCCAGCGCCCGGTCGAGCAGGGCGAGGAGTTCGGGCGCGCGTCCCTCGTTCACGCCGAAGTTCATCGTCGCGTGGGCCAGGTGCAGCGGGCAGCCCGCCCGCCGGGTCAGCTCCACCATCTCGGCGTACGCCTCCAGGGCGCCGGCGCCGTAGGACCGGTGGTGCGGGCAGTAGTAGCCGCCGTACGCGGCCACCACCCGGCACAGCTCGGTGAGTTCGGCGTCGTCCGCGTACATGCCGGGCGTGTAGGTGAGTCCGGAGGAGAGGCCGACCGCGCCCTGCTCCAGGCCCTCCGCGACCAACTGCCGCATACGTTCCAGCTCCCGGCCGGTCGCCGGGCGGTCCTCCCAGCCGACGGCCATCGCGCGGACCGTGCCCTGCGGGATCAGATAGGCCGCGTTCACGGCGATCCCGCGGTCGAGGCGGTCCAGGTACTCGCCGACCGTGCGCCAGTCGAGGTCGACGTCGTCGCCGTACCCGTTCCAGCCGGTGATGGCCCGGCGGACCTCCTCCAGCGTCCGGTCGTCCACCGGCGCGTACGACAGCCCGTCCTGCCCGACGACCTCAAGCGTGACCCCCTGGGCGAGTTTCGCGCTGTGCTCCGGGTCGCGCAGCAGGGCCAGGTCGGAGTGGGCGTGCATGTCGATGAAGCCGGGGGACAGCACGAGCCCCTCGGCGTCCAGCTCCCGCCGCGCCCCGGGCCGCTGACAGCCCGCCGCCGCGGCCTCCTTGACGATGGAGACGATCCGGCCGCCGTCGACCACCACGTCGGCGCGGTAGGAGTCCGCGCCGCTGCCGTCGACGACGTCGGCGTCCCGGATGACCAGCTCCTCCACGGTGCCCCCTAGAAGAACGTGCGGATGTAGTCGACGACCGTGCCGTCCGCCTCGGCGAGCGGGATGAGCTGCCACTTGTCGAAGGACGTGCAGGGGTGGGACAGGCCGAAGCCGACCCAGTCGCCGACCTCCAGGTCCGCGTCCCCGGCGGTGCGCAGCCAGGCGTGCTGGTCGGACAGACCGGTCACGGTGACCCCGTCGGCCGGGCGCTCGGTGCCGTCCCGGCGTACCACCTGGGCCTCGGGCAGGTCCAGGTCGTGGGCCGCGTCCCGCTTGCCCGCGTTGACGAAGGCCTGCTCGGGCGAGGGCCGGGAGACGACCTGCGCCCACAGCCGGAACGCGGGCTCCAGCGCGCCCTCCTGGGGGACGCGGGTGAAGGGCGTGAGCCTGCGGTAGTGCCCGTCGTCGTGCGAGACGTAGGCCCCCGAGCGCAGCAACTTCAGGACGGGCACGGACAGTTCGGGGATCTCCGCGAACACGTCGGCCACCGCGTCGAACCAGGCGCTGCCGCCGGCGCTCACCACGATCTCGTCCACCCCGGCGAACCGGCCGCTCTTGTCGAAGTCGGCGGCCAGCGCCGTCAGCCGCCGCAGATAGGCCGTCACCCGCCCGGTGTCGGCCTGCGGCACCTCGCCCTCGTACCCCGCGACCCCGACCAGCCGCAGCGTCGGTACGGCGGCCACGGCGTCGGCGACGGCCGCGCACTCCGCCTCCGTGCGCACCCCGGTGCGGGCGCCCTCTCCCGCGGCCAGCTCCACCACGACGTCCACCGGTCGGGCGGCGCCGCGCAGGGCCGCGTCCATCAGCTCGACCCCGCGCACGGAGTCGACGTAGCAGACGAATCGGAACGCCGGGTCGGCCGCCAGGTCGGCGGCGACGCGGCGCAGCGCGGCCGGGTCCACCAGTTCGTTGGCCAGGAAGATCCGCTCGACACCGAACGCCCGGGCCACCCACACCTGGTGCGGCACCGCGAGCGTGATGCCCCAGGCGCCGTGCTCGATCTGCCGCTGGAAGAGCCGCGGGGCCATCGAGGTCTTGCCGTGCGGCGCGAAGGCGAGGCCGTGCCGCTCCGCGTAGGTCTCCATGAGCGCCAGATTGTGCTCCAGCCGCTCGGCGGAGAGGGCGAGGACGGGCGTGCTGAACCCGCCGGTGAAGAGGTTGCGGCGCTGGGCGGCCAGCTCCGCGACGGTCAGGCCCTCGGCGTCCGGCGGGAGGCCCTTGAAACGGTGGTCCACCCGTTCCTCGGCGAGGCGGGCGAGCGCTTCGGTGCCGGTTTCGCGGGGCATGTGACCCTCCTGATCCGGTGCGTTGCACTATATGCAACACCCATTGCGTATGTCGCTCACTGCTGTCTAGCATCTCGGCCGACACAGGGTCAACGAAAGCCGCTCACCCCAGGATGACGAGGAGTGCCACCATCGTGAACGTCGTGGATGTCGTCACGCTCGGCGAGTCCATGGTCACCTTCCTGCCCACCCGGCCGGGCCGCCTCGCCGACGTCCCCTCCTTCGAACGGGGCATCGGCGGCGCCGAGTCCAACGTGGCCTGCGTACTGGCCGCCCTCGGCCACTCCACGCGGTGGGTGAGCAGAGTGGGCGCGGACGGCTTCGGCAAACACCTTGTGGAGCGGATCGCGGGGTACGGCGTCGACGTCCGCGCCGTCCGCACCGACCCTTCCCGGCCCACCGGCGTCTACTTCCGCACGGCGGCCGACCGGGCCACCGCCGCCCACGAGGTGGCGTACTACCGGGCCGGCTCGGCGGCCTCCGCGATGTCCGTGACCAACACGGACCTGACCGCGGCCCGCGCCGGCCGCGTACTCCACCTGTCGGGCATCACGGCGGCGCTCTCCGCGGAGTGCCTCGGCCTCGTACGGCACCTGGCGCGGCCCACCGCCGGGCGCCCCCTGCTCTCCTTCGACGTGAACCACCGCCGGAACCTGTGGCCCGGCGCCGACGGGGCCGACGTGCTGCTGGAGCTGGCCCGGGCCGCCGACATCGTGTTCGTGGGCGAGGACGAGGCGGAACACACCTGGGGCGTCACGGGCGGCCCGGCCGCGATCCGCGCCCTGCTTCCCGAGCCGGCCCTGCTGATCGTCAAACAGGCGGCCAAGGGCGCGACGGCGTTCGCGCACGACGACGCGGGAGAGGCCCTCCGTCCCGCTGCGGGCCCCCGTGCCGCCGGGCCGGGCGCGGGGGCCGGTCCGGCGCCGGGCCACGCGACGGCCCCCCGGCCCACCACAGCCCCGCCCGCCTTCGAACCGGCCCCGTACGTGGACGTCGTCGCCCCCATCGGCGCCGGCGACGCCTTCGCCGCCGGGTTCCTCTCCGCCACCCTCCGCGGCCTGCCGGTGGAACGACGCCTCCGCCACGGCCACCTGGCGGCCGCGGCCGCCCTCACCACCCCCGCCGACCTCGCCGACCCGCCCGCCCGCGGCCACGCCGACCGCCTCGCCGCCCTGGACGGCGAGGCATGGGGGAGACTTCGACTCGGCCCCGGCTGGACACAGGCCGACCGGGCCCCGGAGGAGGCGAACACCCCATGAGTCAGACCGTCGACCGCGCCCTCAGCATCCTGCCGCTGCTCGCCGAGGGCCCCGCCGACCTCGGACAGGTGGCCGACCGCCTCGGCGTGCACAAATCGACCGCGCTCCGCCTCCTGCGCACCCTGCACGAGCACGGCCTGGTCTACCGCCAGTCCGACCAGCGCTACCGGCTCGGCGCGCGGCTCTTCGCCCTCGCCCAGGAGGCGATGGAGAACCTCGACATCCGCGAGATCGCCCATCCCCACCTGGTCCGGCTCAACGAGGCCTGCGGCCACACCGTGCACCTCGCCGTCCACGAGGAGAACGAGGTGCTCTACATCGACAAGGTGGAGAGCCGTTACCCGGTCCGGATGTACTCGCGGATCGGCAAGCCCGTGGCCATCACCGTCGCGGCCGTGGCGAAACTCCTCCTCGCCGACCTCCCCGAAGCCGAGCGCCGCGCCCTCGCGGACCAGCTCGACTACCCCCTCTACACGCCCCGTTCCACCCCCAACGCCGCGGCGTTCCTGCGGGAGCTGGAGCAGGTGCGCGAACAGGGCTGGGCCACCGACCTCGGTGGCCACGAGGAGTCCATCAACTGCGTCGCGGCCCCCGTCCGCGGCGCCGACGGCCGGGTCGTCGCCGCCATGTCGGTGTCCGCGCCCAACGTCGTCGTCACCGCCGAGGAACTCCTCACCCTGCTCCCGCAGGTGCGCCGTACCGCGGACGCGATCAGCGGCGAGTACTCCGGAAGAACGCCAGTGAAGGGCACCCCCGTATGACCGACAAGACCGCGCTCACCCCGAAGACCCACACCACCCCGCCCGCGAGGTTCTCCCACGGGGTGCGCAAGGGCAACATCCTCCAGGTCGCCGGCCAGGTCGGCTTCCTGCCCGCCGAGGAGGGCAAGGCCCCGACGCCCGCCGGTCCGACGCTGCGCGAGCAGACCCTCCAGACCCTCGCCAACGTCAAGGCGATCCTCGAGGAGGGCGGCGCGAGCTGGGACGACGTGATGATGATCCGCGTCTACCTCACCGATGTGGACCACTTCGCCGAGATGAACGACATCTACAACACCTACTTCGGCGAGCAGGGCCTCACCCAGCCGCCCGCCGCCCGGACCACGGTCTACGTCGGCCTGCCGCCCGGCCTCCTCATCGAGATCGACGCCCTCGCCGTCCTGGGCTGACGACGGCCCGCACTCCTCTCTCCGCGGCGCCGCCCCTCCAACGGGCGCCCGTTCACGCCACCCCCTTCGCCCCACCAGCACGCGCACGGCACACGGCGCGGCACCGCACTCGCGGTGCCGTGCCGCGATCCCCCCTGCCCGAAAGCAGTATGCATTTACGAAGAGGACCCCCTGATGTCCCATTCGCTCGCCGCAGCCGCTCCAGCGCCCGCCGCCCCACCCCACACCGGAGGCCTGCTCCTCCTCGTCGACGGCACCGCCGGGCTTCTCACCGTCGCAGCCATCGGCATAGCCCTGCTGCTCTTCCTGATCATCAAGGTCCGGCTGCAGCCGTTCGTCGCCCTGCTCGCCGTGTCCATAACCGTCGGCCTGCTCGCCGGCCTGTCGGTCACCGAACTCTTCGGCACCGTCCAGCGCTCCGACGCCGTCTCCACCATCGAGTCCGGCATGGGCGGCATCCTCGGCCATGTCGCGATCATCATCGGTCTCGGCACGATGCTGGGCGCGATCCTCGAGGTCAGCGGCGGCGCCGAGGTGCTGGCATCCCGCCTGCTGCACCTGTTCGGCGAACGCCGCGCACCCCTCGCGATGGGCCTGACCGGCCTCATCTTCGGCATCCCGGTCTTCTTCGACGTCGGCATCTTCGTGCTCGCCCCGATCGTCTACGCGGCCGCCAAGCGCAGCGGCCGGTCGATCCTCCTGTACTGCCTGCCGCTGCTCGCCGGGCTGTCCATGACGCACGCGTTCCTGCCGCCGCACCCCGGCCCGGTCGCCGCCGCCGGACTGCTGCACGTCCAGCTCGGCTGGGTCGTCCTCATGGGCGTCGTCTGCGGCGTCCCCGCCGTCCTGGCCGCCTGGGCGTACTCCGCCTGGATCGGCAGGCGGATCTTCGTCGCCGTACCGCAGGACATGGTCGAGGCCGCCGAGGAGGCCCGGCAGGCGGTCCTCGCCGAGCAGCGCGCGCAGGGCGTGCGGCCGCAGGAGGAACCGGTGCCGCTCGGCACGGTCCTCGCCGTCATCGGTACGCCGCTGGTGCTGATCCTCGCCGCCACCTTCTCCTCCATCGCCCTCGACCCCTCCGCGGGCCGCTCGGTGCTGGAGTTCGCCGGCAGCCCCTTCGTCGCCCTCACCCTCGCCCTGCTGCTCGCCTACTACCTGCTCGGCATCCGGCGCGGCTGGTCCCGCAAGTCCCTGGAGCGGGTGTCCACTTCGTCGCTCAAGCCGGTCGGCAACATCCTGCTGGTGGTCGGCGCGGGCGGGATCTTCGGCGCGGTCCTCAAGGCGAGCGGGGTGGCGCAGGCGCTGTCGGACACCTTCAACGGCGTGGGTCTGCCGGTGATCGTGCTGTCGTACCTGATCTCGGTGGTGCTGCGGGTGGCCCAGGGCTCGGCCACGGTGGCCATCGTCACCACGGCCGGCATCGTGGCCCCGCTGCTGACCGAGGGCCACCACTCCCAGGCCTTCGTCGCCCTCGTCATCATGGCCGTGTCGGCCGGCTCCATCTTCGCCTCGCACGTGAACGACGGCGGCTTCTGGATGGTCGCCAAGTACTTCGGCATCACCGAGCGGGACACGCTGCGGACCTGGACGGTGCTGGAATCGGTGCTGTCGGTCGCCGGGTTCGCGGTGGCCGGGGTGGTGAGCCTGTTTGTGCAAGTGTGACCTGTGTGAACCGACGTGAAGAGTGAGCTGACTGGTTCCGGCACAGGAATGTCGTCCATACTGCCGCCGTGGACCAGCGCATAGGATCGAGCAGCCAGCCCCTGAAGGGCGAGCCCGTCAAGGGCGCCGGTTTCGACCCGGCCTTCATCCCGGGGATCACCGCACCGGCGACGGAACCGGAACCGGCGGACGCCGGGCCGACGGCCGAGACCGACGCCGAGGACGCGAAGCCGGCGTCCCCGGAGTCCGCCGAGGCGTCCGCCGAACCGGCGGACGGCGGTCCGGAGGAGGAACCGGCGCAGGAGAGCGCACCCGAGGACGGCGCCCCCGTCTTCGAAGCCTCCGACCGCCGGGCCCGGTTCGCGGCCGACCACCGCGGCGTCCGCCTCCGACTGGACGAGGAGGACTGCGAGTTCCACTGGGACGAGATCGCCGCGGTCGAAACCGAGTCCGCCCGCTTCGGCAAGCGTTTCACCATCACGGTGCACACCCCGGACCGCCGCTGGTACCCGATCGAGATCGAGGCGACGTCCAGGTCCCGCTTCAAGGAGTGGGAGTCCCAACTGGACGCGGTGCTCGACGCGTACTTCGAAGAGGCCTAGGACCATGTGGGACGGGGGGCGCCGGAAGGAGCCGGCGCCCCCGCCCACGCGAGCGCCTAGTGACCTGAGTCAGAGGTTTGTCGTTGGTCGGGCATGAGTTGCTCTGCTCTAAAGTCCGGACCGTGACGACTCTCATGATCGACGCAGGTGCGGTTTCGCCGACTGCTCCAGTGACGCGGACCGGTGGTGTGCCTCTGGCGCCGGCCGAGACTCTCTGGCCTTGCTGTGCTTCGTGCAGCGGCCCGATGCAGTTCCTCGCCCAGGTGGTCCTGGACGACCTTCAGAAGGGGCTTGAACACCGAGGATTCCTCGCCCTGTTCGCATGCCAGAACGATCCGGGAATGTGCGGCGACTGGGAGCCGGACTCCGGCGGGAACCAGGCTTTGCTCTTCCCGGCGGACGGCCTTGAGCCGTTGGCCCAGCCCGCCAACGGTGTCGATGAGGCACTGCTTCTGCTCGGTTCCGTTCGAGCGGTCACCTTGGTGCAGGTGGACCAGCCCGATTATGACCAGGCCGGCGAAGAGTGGGCAGCGAGAAGCGACCGTGCCAGCTCATCCGTCCTCGGACAGCTGGGCGGAGAACCTGCCTGGATTCAGGACGACGAAACCCCGTCCTGCCCGTCATGCGCCTTGCCCATGCCGCTGATCGTCCAGCTCGAGGAAGGCCCTGACCACAGCACCGCCATGAACTTCGGCGGCTGCGGCAGCGCCTACGCGTTCGCCTGCGAGCCGTGTGGCCACGCGAAGCTTCTGTGGCAATGCTGAACGGGCCCCGCACAGACGCGTCGGTGCCCCGCCGGAATACGGCGGGGCGCCCGTGATCTACCGGAGGTCTCAGAATGTCGTGACGTTCGTGGCACGTTGGCGTGGCTGTCCGGCTGCCACCGCCTGCGCCGGCGTCATGAGCGCAAGGCCGAACACTTCCTGGCTTTCGCCGGCATCGCCCCGCCTTGATCTGCTCTCGCCGGCTCCGCGGGTTGAGTTTCGCGCTCAGGAACAGTCGAACCAGTGGCCGATCGGACGATCAGGGCATGACCGGCACTCGAATATGTACACCCCGCCCGCATCGCCCAGCATCAGGCCCGCCGCGTCGTGGGCTGCGAGACCTTCCTCACTGCGATGCGGCTCCTGGCCGTCGACGGTCCCACGGTCCTCAACCGGGAGCCACGTGCGCCACGACTCCCCGTCATACTCCCAGCTGGCCACGGTGAGCAGGTGCTCCATACGCCGTCCACAGGCCGCGCAGTCCGGCCAGACCGGTTCCTGGGTCCAGCCCGGATAGCCGCCGAGTTTGATGCCGGGGGCGTCGGCGAGGTGGTACCAGTACAGCCAGCCGGTCTCCCGCTCCAACTGATCGAATCGGTCTCGTAGCTTGCTGTGAAGGTCCTCCGGCAGATCCCAACTGGGGTACTCCGTTACCTGCTCGGGGTGGACCACACAAGGGCTGGGCACGTAGTCCTTGGGCGCGCCGGTGGGTGCGACAGGAGTGGCCTTCACCGGGCCAACCGCCCGGGAGTCTCGCCAGTGGACCTGCGGCAAGGGGTAGCAGAACTCCCCGTGGTCGAACGGGCACCACAGAACTTGCAGGAGGTCACACCCCGGCCGGAACGGGACGCTGGGTGCATCCGCCCGATAGACCTGCACAATGGGCACGAGAGACACCTCGGCCTCATGAGGCGTGTTGCTGCCGATGTCGTAGTGCTCCTCAGCGCACACAGGCCAGGGCTCATCTTCCGGCCACAGCAACGGTCCCCCGACCGAACTGTCGTGACAGGACGGACGACCCGCCCGAGGATGAAGCCGTACCGTCTCCCGGCGCAACGGCCCCAGCTCGGGAAACAGCCGTTCTACGGCCACTGGGCGGGGTGGGGTACGACGGCTCACCAGCATCTCCAATGCGTTGTCCCTGAAGAACGCATGGACTCTACGGCCCGAGTCTGACATCCCGCCCCGCCCCGCTCAGGCAGGCAGGAACTCGCCGCACACCACTTGTGACGACGTCTTGGCAGGCTCCCCCCGCGTGACCGACGATCACGAAGGTGTCACGCCGGCTGCGGATCACGCCGGACACGGTCAGCATCTGGCGGCGGCGTTTCCTCGAGCGGGGCCTGGACGGCCTGTCTCGCCGAGCTCACCCAGGAAGCTCAAGCGGGGCGTCCAGCGCTCTGTCCAGGCCCTCGAACGTGACATCCGCAGCTGGCTCGCGGACTGGAACGACCACCCCCGACCCTTCGCCTGGACGAAGACCGCCGACGAGATCCTCGACAAAGTCGCCACCTACGCCGACGAATCTCCGATTCAGCTCACTGGCCGCAGTACTGGGCGGCCTTCCCGATGGACCGGTACATGCAGTCCGCGTTCTCCAGCAGTTGCAGCACCGCGTCCCTGTTGCGGGAGGTCTCCCGCTCGATGACCTCGTCGGGCGGGTAGAACCCCCCGTCCCAGCTGGACGTCGGATACATCTCGAAGGTGTAGTCGAAGATCTTCTGAGTGCCCCACAGATAGTCGTCGATCGACCCGTCGGTGATGTAGAGATCGCTCGACTGCTCCGGTGTGTAGCCGTTGCTCGCGGCCATCTTCTGGCCCACGGCCTTGAACGCGGCGGCGTCGTCCGCCGTCATCCCGGCCGCGGTGTCCGAGTACGTGTACCCGAACGGCCACAGCACCAGTTCGCTGTAGGTGTGGAAGTCGATGCCGGCCGTGATCTGCTGCTTGCCCCCGACGACCCGGCCGCGCACGAAGTCGGCCACGACCTTCACCTCGGGCGCGGACTCGGCGGCGGAGCCGCGGTAGGTCTCGGACGACTTCGTCCCCGACGAGCCGCCGCAGCAGCCCCACTTGTAGTCCCAGTTCCGGTTGAGGTCCGTCCCGACGTACGAGGAACCGGAGTTGGGCTGCCGGTTCTTGCGCCACGACCGGTACGACCCGGTCGCGATGTCGTACTCACCGCCGTCGGGGTTGAGGTCGGGGACGAGCCAGATCTCCCGGCCGTTGACGAGGTTCGTGATCCGGGAGTCGCTCCCGTACCCGGCGGCGAACTCGCGCAGCAGGTACAGGGCCATCTCCACGGTCAGGTGCTCGCGGGCGTGCTGGTGGAAGGTGAGCAGCACCTCGGGCTCGTCCTCGTCGGTGCCCACGTGGTCGCTGACCTTGACGGCGACGATGTCCCGGCCCTGGTACGACTTCCCGATCACCCGCTTGCTCATGATGTCCGGGTGGGCGGCGATCCGCTGGTCGATCTCGGCGTTCGCCTCGGCGTAGTTGTGGTACTTCGAGTCGGCGCCTGGGAAGTCGTACAGCCGCTGCTCGCCCCGGGCGCCGGCCCGGTCGGGAGCGGCCCCCAGGGGTGTGACCTCGTACCCGAGCCGGCGCAGCCGCCGGATCTGGTCGGCCCGGCCGGAGACGACCACGGTCTCCTCGTCGGCCTCGTCGACGGTGACACCGGTGGCCTGGATGGCCGTGCGCGTCACGGGGTTCGTACTCTGATGGATCTCGTACTGCCGGATGTCCTCAGCGGCCGCCGGGGCGGCCTTCCGGGCGCTCTCGGCGGTGGCGTGGGTCGCGGTGGCCGAGACGGGTGCGGCGAGGGCGAGGGCCAGCAGCGCGCCGAGTGCGGCGGTACGCCTGCCGCCGCGCGCGCCGGAGCCGCGGATGCGAAGTCGCATGAACTCTCCTTGGGTCTCCAGGAATTCCGGGGTCGCCGGAAGTGGGGGAGTGGAGCTGGGAGCTGAGGTGCCTCAGTGCGACGTGCGGGTGCGGACACGGGAAGCCGGTAGCTGTGAGTCCGCTGTGCGGGGCTGGCGCTCATGGTCCGGCGTTGGCATGATCAGGTCAAGACATGGCCGAGGGTGACGCGGGCTCCGTCCGAAACTCGCCGGAGCCGTGCGTCGCGGCCTCATCTGAAGGAGACGGTGAGCCAGGGGCTCTCTGGGTCGGACATCAGGACCCGGTGGACGTCCACCATGTCCGTGTACCAGTTCCCGAACTCCTCTTCGTCGAAGTGCAGACAGCGCCCGAGGATGTACCCGGCGGCGAAGTCCTGCCACGACTTGTACGACCGCGCGGCGGCCCGGCCCGCCTCCACTACGGCGGCCTCGGCCTCCGGCAGCGAGCAGTACCGCGACCCCAGCCCCCAGCGGGCCATGCCGGAGGCCCGCCCGAAGTTCCAGGCGTCGACGGAACCGACGTACCGGTTCCCGTCCAGGATCCCGTCGGCCCGGAAGCGGGCCTCGTACCGGGTGATACGGCCGATGAGGTGCTGCACCCCCTTGATGCGCGCCTCCGTCTCCGCCTCCGGAACGGTGGGCGTGGTGGTCACCCCGTCCGGAGTGAGGACGGTCTCCCCGCCGCCCCGCGCGCGCAGCACCCGGGCGACCGCGTCCCGCCAGTAGCCGGTGTCGACATGCCCGCCGAAGTCGCGCGCGATGGTCCGCCGCAGGTTGAGGGCGAACTCCCAGACGGGATTGGCGCCGTCGGGATCGAGCAGTGCCCGCTGCTGCGACTGCCACTCCTCCCGGCTCCCGACCCCCCACCACTCGCGCAGCAGCCGCCGCTCCGAGGTGTAGCCGTTCCCGTGATACGCCATGGCGTTCCAGGCCAGCCCGTCCCGCACGATCAGCAGCGCCCCGCACGCCAGCCCCCGCGCGACGGGCCCGTCCTTCGGACCGCCCATCCGCAGCGTGAGCACCCGCGCCCGGTCCAGCGGGGCCCGCTCCCGCGCGCCGTACTGGGCCCACGCGGCGGAGTGCGGCGGCGCGGAGGGCAGGAACGCCTCGCAGGGAGTCCCCGGGTTGACCACGATCATCGCCGGATCGGTCGGCGCCCACACCTTGGCGAACCACCCGAGCTTCTGCCAGTCGAGCACCCGGTGCGGATCGGGCGCGGGCAGCATCCCCTCCGTGTACACGGCCCACACCCGCCCGCCGGCCACCCGGGGATCGTGCCCGAAGACGGGAATCGTCCTGCTCGGCTCCGCGTCCGCCCCGTCCCGCCGTACCTCGAAGTACAGCCGGCTGTCCGCGAGGGTGTCGAAGTACGCCGCCCAGTCCTCCCGCGCCTTGGCCTCCATCAGGGCCTGCTCGATCTCCGTCGGCGGCGTCCAGACAGGCGGCGCGGCAGGCCCGAAACCCGCGGGCGGCGGACCGAACGACATGGGTGTGCCTCTCTCGAGTTGTGGGTTTCCGCGGAGCTAGTGGACCGTAACGGCGGTGGAGTCCGGGGTCTTCAGGGCGTCGATGAAGGGGGTGAACGCCTGGGCGGCGAAGGTGAGGGTGGCCCGGGCGGGGGCTTTGGAGTCACGGACGGATATGTGGGTGGGGCACTCGGCGATCTCGACGCAGGCGTCTCCCTGGCCCCCGCCCGAGAAGGACGACTTCCGCCATGTCTCGGGGGTCAGCATGCTCACAGCTCCTTCGCCAGCCGGTGGATGAAGTCACGCGACCGGTGGGGGTCGAGTGACACCGCCTCCACCCTACGGAAGAGCGTTCGATATCTGTTGAGTTGGGCTTCGGCATCGACGAAGACCGGACCGTTGGGGCCGTCGCGAACGACGGTGTCCAGCCTGGGCACGGGACCACCCGCGTACACCATGGCGCTGCCTGCGCCGCCGAAGCCGTCGACATCGAAGGGGACGACGCGCACTGTCACATGGTCGGCCTCGGAGAGTTCAAGAACGCGGGTGAGCTGCTCGCGTGCTGCGACTCGGTCCCCGACCCTGATGCGCAGCGCCGCCTCATGGACCACCGCTGCGTAGGGAACCGGATCCGCGCGATCGATGACGACCCTGCGCTTCATCCGATGCTCCACCCAGCGCTCGACGTCACTGTCCGGGAACTCCGGATTGACGTAGGCGAAGAGGGACCGGGCATATGCAGCGGTCTGCAGAAGGCCCGGGACATGCAGGAACTCGACGTCCCAGCGGTAGTTGGCATGGTGCTCCAGCTCGGGCAAGTCCATGAAGGGTGTCGGCAGGTGACCCCGGTAGTCCTCCCACCAGCCACGCGTCCGGTCGGTCGCCATCCCGACCAGGGCCTCGATCAGTCCCTCATCCGTGCAGGCGTACTGAGCGGCGAGCCGTCGTACCCGCTCCTCGCTCACACCGGCGGTGCCGGCCTCGATCTGACTCATCTGCGCCGAGTCGGTGCCGAGCAGCGCGGCTGCCTCGCGTCCCTTCAGCCCTGCGGCTTCGCGCAGTTTCCGCAGCTCAGCGCCCAGGCGTTCTTGTCGTGCGGTGGGCTGCTGCCTGCGCGGCATGGCTTCCTCCGTCGCTTCAACTGCTATGCGGCCGTGCCTCGTTCGAGGGGTAGATTACGGCAACGACTTGCAGCGTCCCAAAATGTGGCCCTACCGTCGGTGATGCAACGCACACGCAGCGGAAGTGCACCGCATCGTCCTGCCATGACGACTGCGGCATTGCCACCGCACGCCTTGAACCTCTCACCTCACCGGAGTCGATGAGTCATGCCCGAAACCTGGGACTACACGCTCTACATCCCCAACGACCTCAGAGCGGTGACGATCTCCCGCCGCACCCTGCGTCTGATTCTGACGATGCACGGTCTGATCGGCCTGGTCGAGACGGCCGAACTCCTGGCGACGGAGCTGGTGTCGAACGCGGTGCGGCACACGAAGGGGCCGGCCGCGTTGCGGGTGCGCCGTTCGGTGGCGGGGGTGGTGTGGATCGGGGCGTGGGACACGGACCCCGGTCCGCCGGAGCCGTTCCGGCCGCTGGCGGAGGTGGCCGAGCTGGGGGAGGGGGGCCGGGGCCTGGCTCTGGTCAGGGCGTGCGCGGACTTCTGGGGCTGGCAGCCGTCGGCCAGGTTCGGGAACCGGGGAAAGTACGTGTGGTGCGAACTCGCGGCGGCGTAACCCGAAACGTCACCGGAAGGGGATATTCAGCCAGGGGCTGCCGGGGTCGGACATCAGGATGCGATGGGCCTCGACCATGTCCTGGTACCAGTCCCCGAACTCCTCCTCATCGAAGTGGAGGCACCGCCCGAGGATGTATGCGGCGGAGAAGTCCTGCCACGACTTGTACGACAGGGAAGCCGCTCGCCCCGCCTGAACCACGGCGGCTTCGGCTTCGGCCAGCGTGCCGAACCGCGCTCCAAGCCCCCACCGGGCCATCTTCGAGGCCCGTCCCAGGTCCCAGGCGTCGACGGACGAGACGTATCGCCCGTCGCCGAGTACGCCATCCGCACGCAGCCGGGCCTCATAGCGGGTGATGCGTCCGATCAGCCGTTGGACCCCTTCGATACGAGCCTCGGTCTCGGACTCGGGCCGAGGCTCGGACTTCGTGACGCCGTCCTCGCTGACCACGACCGTGGCGCCGGAGTTCGCGCGAATGACCCGGGCGGCCGCCTGTCGCCAGTAGGCGACGTCAACGTGGCCACCGAAGTCGCGTGCGATGGTGCGACGCAGGCCGAGGGCGAGGTCCCACACCGAGCTGTGCTGTTCGCAGGCAAGGAGGTCACGGAGATAGTGCTGCCACGCCTCACGTGTCGTGATGCCCCACCACTCGCGAAGCCGTGTGCGTTCGCCTCTATAGCCGGCACCGTGCCAGCCCATGGCGTTCCAAACGGAGCCGTTGCTGACGCAGAGCAGTGCGCCGCAGGCCAGACCGTGGGCAACGGGTCCGTGAAGTGGGCCGCCGACCCGCAGAGTGAGCAGCCGCCGTGTGAGCGGCAGCGGACCATCGGTTCGGTAATGCTGAGCCCACGCGTGGGAGTGCGGCGGTGCCGACGGGAGGTATGCCTCGCACGGGCTGCCCGGATTGACGACTACCCACGGCGGACGGCCCGGTTTCCAATCCTTGGCGATCCAGCCGAGACTGCCGCGGTGGAACACCCGGTACGGGTCGGGGGCGGGGAGCATTCCAACGGTGTACACGGCCCAGACGGGGCCGCCGGCGCGTGCATCGTACGGGAACGCCGAGTAAATACTGTCTTCGGTGTCTGACTTGTCGCGCCGTATCTCGAAGTACAGATGATTCAACGCGAGCGTATCGAAATAGGCAGCCCATTCCTCCCGTGACTTGGCCTCGAACAAGGCCTGCTCGATCTCCGTCGGCGGTGTCCAGGAAGCTGGCACCGCAGTTCCGAAACCTGCAGGTGGCGGACCAAACGTCATCGTGTGCCTCTCTGGTCATGCCGGCCTCGAAGCGCCCTGATTTATGGGATTTCTTCCTCAAGGATCCAGTACTCTCCGCCCTCCCTGCTCACCGCGCACACTCGGTTGTTGCTTAGTGATCGGGCTACGAAGAGTAGTTCACCCTCTGAGTCCTGTGTGGCGAAAATGCTAGTGGTCGTGGTTAGTCGCACATGGAGCCACCCATGCTGCATACTGCCGGCCGCGAGAAAAGAATCATCCTCGGCAATCACTCCAAATTCTCGCGCGTGTGCCTCCCATGTTTCGTCCACACGTTTGGCTACATCGGGAGAATTGCGGGCAATCTTTTCCACGGGTTTGACGTCGATATGTACTACGCGTCGAAATGCGTCAGTCACGCTCAACCCATTTCCTGCATGGGGTCCAATGATCTCCAGGTTTGCCCTTTGGAGTCGAGACTCAATTTCCTTGTTCACGGCTGCCCCTGAGTTGTCCTACTCGTTGAAAAAGAAGTGGTGATCTCCACCAGGTTTATCCAATGCTCGGTACCGCTCCCTCGTTCCGTACCCTTCCTTGCTGTTATCCCAACCGAAATTCACCCCGTTCCTCGCGCGCTCCTCTGGAGTGAACCCCTTTGGGGCGCCCGCATGGAAATGCAGGCCTGCCGGATCGTGGGTGTGCTCGACGATGACCCGGGATCCGTTCTCCGTCTCGAACTGCCGAAAGTGACCCCAGTGTGTTCGTTCTGGTGAATAGATGAGTCCCGGGTTGTGCATCAGCTCCTTTTCTCCCATTACGGTCCACTCGGCGTCTGGGATTGTGCCATATGGCACACCCGCCACCTCGAATGCCGCGCGCTCAGCCTCTTCTCGGCTGGCGAACGGATTCACTTTTTCGCCCTTCGGGGGGCAATCCGGTGAGAGTCCGAGGTGATCGGTCAGTGTAAGCGGATTGTGAATGTATGTCGCTGGGTTGGGCGTGGGTATTAGGCCGAGGGGGTCAGTGGTCAGGTACCGGGCGGTCTCGGGGTCGTAGTGGCGGAAGTAGTTGTAGTGAAGGCCGGTTTCCGGGTCGTAGTACTGACCGGGGAAGCGTAGTGGTGTATAGGCGGTGCTGTTGGCTGCCCAGGCCGTAGTGCCCCATAGGGTGCTTCGGGTGCGCCAGGCGATGTCGCCGGTTTCGTCGATGAGTTCGCTGGGGGTGCCGACGAGGTCGGTGACGATGGCGAAGAAGCGGGAGTCGACTTCGTCCTGGGCGGCGTCGGCCGCTGTGATGCGTTCCGTCTGGGCCAGGGGGCGCAGGCCCTGGTGGTCCCAGGTGAGGGTGACCGGGTTGGGGAGGTCTGCGGACGTGGTGGTCTGCTCGCAGAGGGTGGTGCCGTCCCAGGTGAAGTCCACCCGTTCCAGCACCGTCTCGCCGTCCTCGGCCAGGCGGAGTTTCGCTGTGCGGCGGCCCAGGGGGTCGTAGGTGTAGCGCCAGCAGGTGCCGTCGGGGGTGGTCACCGCTGTCAGGCGGTCCTCGGGGTCCCATTCGTAGCGCCAGGTGTCCGCCTTGCGGGACAGGCGGGTCTTCTGGCGGAGGGTGATGCGGCCCAGGGCGTCGTGTTCGTAGCGGACGTTGCCCGCCCTGGTGATGCGGGTGCCCACGTAGGTGCGTGGGCCGGTCGCTTCGCCGCCGGGGTGGTTCGTCGGCCACTCGGCCTGGGTCTGGTTGCCCGCTTCGTCGTAGGCGTAGCGCTCCGTCCATCCGGCCGCGTGCACGGTGGTCACCCGGCCTGCCGCGTCGAGGTCGAAGCGGCGGGAGCCGGACAGGTGGTCGTCGATGCCGATCAGGTTGCCGTCGGCTCGGTAGCTGTACGTCCGGTGCTGCACCGTCCGGTCCCCGACGCCGGTCACCGACTGTGCCGTCAGGCGGCCCAGGGAGTCGAAGGTGTGGTCAAGGGTGATCGTGCCGCCGATATGGCGGGACAGTTCGCGGCCTGCCTCGTCGTAGGTGAAGTCGATGGCGTGGCCCGAAGCCACCATGCCGGTGCGGCGGCCCGCGGCGTCGTAGGACCAGGTTGTCGTGGCGCCGGTCGGGGTCGTCCGGCCCGTGCGGCGGCCCAGAGCATCGTAGGTGTAGGTCAGGGCGCGGCCGTCGACCGTCTCGGAGTGCAGGCGGCCATGGCGGTCGCGCAGCAGGGTGAGTGTGGTGCCGTCCGGTCCTGTTGCCTGGGCGAGTTGGTCCGTGAAGTCGTAGGCGTAGGTCGTGACCCGGCCGGCCGCATCCTTACGGAGTACCTGCCCGAGTTCGTTGCGTTCGAAGGTCAGCCTCTCGCCGAGAGCGTTTCTGCGTGCGGTGAGGCGGCCGGCCAGGTCGTACTCGTACGTGAGGGTGCGGTCGTCGAAGTCCGTCTCCGTGACCAGTCGGCCCGCCGTGTCGTATTCGTACCTCCACGTCAGGCCCTGCGGGTTCGTGACCCTCGTCAGGCGCAGTTCCATGTCGTGGTCGAACTCGTAACGCACCCCGTCCGGACCGGTCCGCGCCGTCAGCAGGTCGAAGTGGGTGTACTCGAAGCGGGATATGCCGCCCATCTGATCGATGTGGCTCGTGCAGTTGCCCTCGCCGTCGTACGTCCACGTCTCCGTCGTGCCGTCGGGCGCCGTGCGGCGGGTCAGGTGGCCCTCGACCGACCACTGCAGTCGTGTGGTCGCGCCGGTCGGGTCCGTGATGGCGGTGGGGCGGCCCAGAGCGTCGCGTTCGTAGTGGGTGGTCGCACCCACTGGATCCGTGATTTGCAGCGGGAGGCCGGCGCGGTCGCAGACGACCCGTGTCGTGTTGCCGAGCGAGTCGGTCACCGTGGATAGATGGCCGGCCTCGGTGTACGTGAAATGCGTGGTCCGGCCCGCCGGGTCCGTCACCGACGTGCGGTTGCCGCGCTCGTCGTACGTCTGGCGGACCACCGTGCCATCCGGGTTGACCACCTTCACCGGCAGGCCGAGCCCGTCGTACTCCGCCGTCGCCTCACGGCCGTCCGCGCGGACGGCCGAGGTCAGGTTTCCTTCGTCGTCGTAGCGGAACGTCGTCCTGTGACCCAGCGGGTCCGCCTGGGAGAGCAGACGGTTGTAACGGTCACGGCTGTACCGGGTCGTCGCACCGAGCGGGTCCGTCTCCGCCACCACTTGGAGCGCGTCGTTGATCAGGTACCGCCACGTGTGGCCCTCGCCGGTCGTGGTGGTCGTGGTCCGGAGGCCGGTCGACGGGTCCGGGTCCCCGTATGACAGGCGCATGGTCACATGTCCGGCGGAGCCGGCCTGGGCTGTGCAGCGGCTCTTGTCGTCGTATTCGTAGGCGTAGCTGCGGTCGTTCGTGTCGGTCCAGGACGTGACCCGTCCCGCCTCGTCGTACGTGAAGCGGAGAGGCAGTCCGGAGGAGTTGACGACCTCCGTCAGATTGCCGTCCGTGTAGCCGTAGCGCTTCAGTTCCTCGCCGGTCGTGGCGAGGTGGAGGGCCGTGACGCGACCGGATTCCGTCGTGATGCGTACGCCTTGGCCGCCGTTGGAGACCACGGCCAGCGGAGTGCCCTCCGCGTCGTACTCGAAGGTGATCCAGTTGCCGTTGCGGTCGTCGATCTGCTCCAGCACCGCCAGGTTCTCGCCCCGGTCGGCGAAGTGCCAGGTGCGGCGGGTCTGCGGGTCCGTGACTGTGTAGCCGCCGTCCACCCGGTCCAAGGGCCAGCGCGGGCCGTGGCCGGCGAGTGTGGGGAGGCCGGGGGCCGGGTGCGGGTAGGCCAGAAGCAGGCCGTCTTCCGTGATGAGGACGACTCCCTCGGCATCGATCTCCAAGCGCTGGTCCAGCGTCGAGGACCAGGACGGGCCGAACCAACGACCCAAGGAGTAACCGGACTCGACACGCCGTTTCAGGACCAGGGGCAGTACGCCGGGCAGGGTGACGTCGGTCTGCGGAAGGAACATCTTGCCCGACGCGACGTCGACCGGGTCGCCGCACTTCTTCACGGCCTCGTCGGTACGTGAGCGCTCGTGTGGACCGTCACTCACATCATCCCGAGCACTTCTTCCGGCCGCGCCCTCGGCCCCCGCCCCCGCCCCCTCCCGCTCAGCGGCCTTCAACGAGTCCCGCATCGCGAGTCTCTCGGCGGCGGCGGCCCGTACCCCGTTCACCTCAAGCCCCACTCCGTCGGTCAGGAGCACCTGGGGCGCGAAGCGGCCGCCGAACTCGGCGGGGTCCTTGGCGAAGTCCTGGAGCGTCTGCTTGAGCGTCCGCTCGGGGTGCGTCGCGCTGGACACCAGGCCGGCCAGGGTCATGGCCTGGTGCTGCAGTGCCTCGGCGGGGTGGGTCAGGTTGTACGGGTCGAGAGGGTTGGCGCCGCGGACCATGCTGTACAGGCCCGCCGTGCCCTTGATCATGCCCCCGCCGACATGGAGCATCTCGGTGTTGAAGGCGCCGTAACCGTCGACCGCGTCCACCTTCAGCTGGGCCAGCGGGGGCGGTTCGGCCGGGGCATGGGCCATGGCCGACTCGACGGCCTTCGCGGCGGCGCCGGCGGCCTCGTTGCGCTGCTTGCGGGCGTCGTGGAGAAGCTCCTCGGCCTCCTTGACGAGTGCCGCACCAGGGTCGTCGAAGTCGCCGGGGTCCGGGCCCGGCTCCTTGTCGCCCGACTTCACGGCGTCCTTGTAGGCGGTGACGCGCTTGTCGTACGCGTCCTTCGCCGTCGCCGAGGCCTCCTTGCCCTTCTTGTACAGGTCGATCGCGTCACGGGCCTTCTGCTGCGCCCAGACGACAGTCTCGGCGTAGGTCTCCAGTGCCGTCGCCGCCTTGGCGCAGGCGTCCGCCGCGTGCAGCCAGTTCACCGGGTGCATCTCGAACTTCTTGCGGAACGCGTCGGCCGCCTCGCCCTGCCACTGTGAGGAGTCCAGCTTGCGCATGCCCTGGCCGACCCGGTCGAAGGCGGTGTGGAAGTCCTTCAGGTGCTTGGCGGTGGACCGGATGTCCCCCGCGTCACCGTGGATCAGGTCGGTCGGTTCGTCGGTCTCGCCGAGCTGTTGCTCGCCCGGGGTGGCGCCCAGGGCGGAGGCGGCCCGGTCGCCGTAGTGGTGGACCTTGTCCGCCCAGCCGTGGGCACCGACCTTGTCGAGCGCGTCGGCGGTGACGTCGCTGCCCTTGTCGATGCCCTCCCCGACCTTCTTCTTGCCCGCGTCGTAGACGTTCTTGCCGTACCTCAGGCCGCTGTTGATGCCATCGCCGATATCGCCGAGGATGCCCATCAGCCCTCACCGTCCTGTCCGGCCGCCGTCGCGCGTTCCTCGGGGGAGGGGCCCCACATGTCGTCGAGCACGCGGTTGTAGTCGTCGCCGGTCCCGGCCGCCTGGCTGACGCGGTCCATCGTGATGCCCGGGGGCAGGCCAAGTGATCCGGTCATGGCGTCCCGTCCGGCGTCCTTGAAGCTCTGCTTGGACTCTTGCCAGGCCTCGTCGAACGACTTCCCGCTGTAGTCGGGGTCGGTGACGGCGTCGACACTGCTTCGGCGCAGCTCGTCCCAGCCCATCTTGGTGACGTCGTCCTCGGAGGCGTACGGATTACCCACCCCCGCGTTGTACGCGACCTTCATGGCGCCGTCGACGTACTGGTCTGTCTCATGCAGGGTGCCCGCCGACAGGCCCACGTCCTGGGCGAACTTGTTGCCCTCCGCCACCAGGCCCCGTACGCCCCACTCCCAGCGCTCGCAGAACGACTTGAACTTGGCGGTCAGATCCTCGTGGCCCAACTGGATGCCGGAGAGTTCCAGGTTCGAGAAACCTCGGCCCACACCGGCCAGGCTGTCGATGCCCAACTCCTTGAGTTCGGCCAAGGTGAGCGTGATGCCCTTCGCTATCTCGTCCAGCCCCGCGGCCTTGATGTCCTTGCCGCCCTTGCCCCCGCTCACCGCGGTGCCTCCTCATAGGTCGCCCCGGCGGCCAGGTCCACGGCCACCGCGTCCGGCACGATCCCCGAGACCGGCGGGAACAGCACGCCCTCGTCCCCGTCGGCCGCGTCCAGAGCCACCCCGCACGGCGCCTCGACGGCCGGGACCCCTGCGTCCAGCAGCCTGGCGCCCAGCACCCGCCGGTACGCCCACTCCCGCTCGCCCTCACCCCTCGCGATCGCGAACCGGGCCAGCGCCGGCTCGTTCGAGAAGGCCAGGATCCAGCGGACGCCCTCCTGGTCGGCGGTCAGCGGGTTCTCGTCCGCGTCCAAGGGGACCAGGACCGCCGTACGACGGAACTCACCCAGCAGAGCGGCGAACTCCCGGCGCCTGCGCCGCACGTCGACGGCTTCCGGGGCAGGTACGGAACGCTCGTCGCGCGAGCCGTCGTCGGATGCCTCCGCACCCGTCGTCTCCGCGTACTCAGAAAGCGACGACCTGCGTATGTCCCCCGCCCGGCCGCCGTCACCCCCGTGATCAGCCATGCCCGGGATCATCACACCAGCCCATTGCCGAACGCAACGCGGCACCCGTCACGTTGAAAGGCTCTGGCCGAATGTGTCCGGCGGTGGACATGCGGCGATGCGGACACACGAACGCCCGGATCCCCCCGGATCCAGGTGCCCGTTCAGCGGAGGCTTCACATAACGGCATCGCGTGCGTTGCGTCCCTCCGCGCCGGCTACGCGTTGCTGGACGAGGCGTCTCAGTGGTCCCGGGTCCACGTCGCCCTCATCGGCGAGTGAGCCTGGCCGAGCACTACTGGTCTTTCGCCTCCCAGACGATCACCTTGGCCGTGCCGGCGGTGAACACATCGCCCATGGAGGTGATCGTCAGGGCGGCGACGCGCCCGGTGCGCGTCCTGACGCACAGCACGCTCTCGTCCGCCGCCTGGGCCATGAAGCCGCCGTGAGTGGCGAGCTGATCGGCGCACTGCTTTCTGCTCGGCGTACCGGGGCCGGGCCACGCCGCCACGTCGGGAGCGCCGGATTGATTCGTCATCAGTGCGTCGCTGCTGCTGTACAGCGCGGCGTCGTAGGAATCGTCTGTGCTCTGGGACGGGGGGAGGGAGTCGAGGTCCACCCCCGTCATGCCGATGTTGATCTCCCCCTGCCAACGGACCGGGCCGGCGGCAGCCGCCGCTGTCGTCGGTGAGGAGACGGCAGCCTGCTCGGACGGGGAGTCCTGTGCCGGGGCGGTGACGTCGGGGCCCCTGCTCGCGACCGAGTCCGGCGGCGGTGCGGCGCCCTGCGAGCTCCCCTTCCAGGGCGCGAGCGCCATGACCGCGAAGACGGCCCCACCGACCAGCGCGGCGACGCAGACGGCCGGCAGCAGGAATCCCGATTGCCGGATGTTGATGTTGGGGTTGGCGTTGAACTGTTGGCCGTTCGGCCCGACCTGCACGCCGGAAGGCCCGTGAAGGTTGTTGTGGTCGAATCTGCCGGCACCTTCCCCGCCTTGTCCGGGGTCGGTCATTCCTGCGTCCCGAAGTTGTTGACCTGGTGGCTGTTGTGTCCGATCTGGACGGACGTGCTGTCGTGGAAGACATTGCCTTGCACGACATTCCCGCCCTGGGCGACGTATTCGGGCCGGGGCGGCAGCTGGTCCAGCGCCTTCCGGAGCGCATCCGCGAAGGCCTCGTCGTGGTCGACCGCGTCCTTCAGGACGATCTGGAGCCACTGGCGGGTCTCGGGCGTGGGTTCGTCACGACCGGCCGAGGCCTCCTCGCCCAGGCGGGCCAGGGCGGTCTCCTGCCCGAGCTTCTCGCTGACCACCTCGTGCACCCGGTCCATCGCCGCGTCCAGAGCGCGGTCCGTCTCCTGGTCGGCCCGGGCCCCCACCCGACGCGCCTTGCGAGCCGCCCATGCGAACAGGCAGCCGATCGCGATCTCCACCCCTGTCATCCCGCTCCCACCCCAAAGCTCCGGCTGACGACTGATCAGACCGTACTATCGGAGGAGGCGCAGACACAGGCATATGACAGAAATCGCCCGCCCTGGCGGGCCACCGGCGCGGACCGACCGGAGCCCGAGCCCATCGGGACGCTCACCAAGGCAGCGGATCAGGCCGGCGATCCCACCACCAGCCGTGTCCCGGCACGATGCCCCGCGCGCGAGCAAGTTCTCTGCACAGCTGGTCGGTGTCCTCCACCGTCATCTGCGTGAAGAGGGTGTCCAAGGGCGCAAGAGCGTTCCCGAGCAGCGCGGTGACCGCTTCGGGGAGCCGGTCGCTTGCCTGGACCAGTTCGTCCCTCGCCTCGAGACGTTCGAGGTACAGGTCGGACGGATACCAACCGCTCGGCGCCCAACCGGCTTCCATCTGCCGGATGAGCTTTTCCCAGGCGCCCAGTCGATTGCTCGCGCACCAGTGGGGCGTCCCGGGGCTCTTGCTCTCCTCCGGGAACATGCGCTGAACGTGTGCGGCAATAGCGGCGCTCACAGGCGTCGTGACCTGCTGCTCGGGCACCACCTCGGTGATGCGCTCGACAGAAACGTGGGGCAGCTGAGCCACCGGGGTCTCCACCACGTCGATCGTGTAGCGGGGCTCTTCGTCGTCGGACGAGTTCAGCCGTGTCCGCGTGATCACCCCGTCCTCCGTCGCCAGCCAGTAAGCGCTCGGCAGGGCTTCCTCGGCAGGGAAGAGAACGGCCGAGTGGATCACCCGGGCGAGAGCGGCGGCCAGCTCGCGCTCGTTCGGCTGTGACCGCACTGACTTCTGGACGTAGATGTCGAGGGACGTGGACACGTCACCGAGAACCGTGGCCGTCTCGCACAGCACCAGCGCGTCCCAGTTACGGAGATCCTGATCGGTGGCCTCGTCGGCGACGTCCACATCTCGCAGGCGTACGTGCAAGCACTGCGACAGTGCGAGCGTCACACGGTCGGGAGTCAGGGGCTCCAGGGTGAGGAGGTTGAACGTCATGGCCGAGTATGGACACGCGGAAGCCCGGGCCCCCCGGACCCGGGCTTCCGCTCAGCCGAGGCTCATGTCACGGCATGGCGTGCACATGCGCCCCCACCGCGTTCGACCACGCGTTGCCGGACGAGGCGTCCCAGTTGGTGGACCAGGTCATCGCGCCGCGCAGGTCGGGGTAGGTCTTCGAGGGCTTGAAGGTGCCGCAGCCCGTGCCCTTGCTCAGGCAGTCCAGCGCGTTGTTCACGACCGCCGGGGACACGTAGCCGCTGCCCGCGCCGCTCGTCGACGCCGGCAGGCCCAGGCCGACCTGGGACGGGGAGAGGCCGCCCTGGAGTTGGATGCAGGCGAGGGCCGTCAGGAAGTCCACCGAGCCCTGGCTGTAGACCTTGCCGTCGCAGCCCAGCATCGAACCGCTGTTGTAGTACTGCATGTTGACGACCGTGAGGATGTCCTTGATGTTCAGGGCCGTCTGGAAGTAGGAGTTCGACGTCGACTGCATGTCGATCGTCTGGGGTGCCATCGTGATGATCAGCGACGAGCCCGCCTTCGAGGAGAGGGAGCGCAGCGCCTGCGTCATGTACGTGGCGTTGAGGCCGTTCTCCAGGTCGATGTCGACGCCGTCGAAGCCGTACGTCTGCATCAGGGAGTAGACGGAGTTCGCGAAGTTCGCCGCCGAGGCCGAGTCGCTGATCGACACCGTGCCGTTCTGGCCGCCGATGGAGATGATGACCTTCTTGCCGGCCGCCTGCTTGGCCTTGATGTCGGCCTTGAACTGGTCGACGGTGTAGCCGCCGAGGCCGGCCGAGTCCAGGCTGAAGGAGACCGCGCCCGGCGTGGTGGTGGCGTCGGCGAAGGCGACCGCGATGATGTCGTAGGCCGACGGGACGTCGGAGATCTTCTGGACCTTCGCCCCGTTGTTGAAGTTCTGCCAGTAGCCGGTCACGGCGTGCTTGGGCAGCGAACCGCCGCCCCCGCCCCCGCCTCCGCCGGTGGCCGCCGTCGTCGCCGTCACCGTGCCCGACTTCGCGGACTCGCCGGCCGAGTTGGTCGCCGTCACCTGGAAGGAGTACGAGGTCGACGCGGTGAGGCCGCTGATCGTCGCCGAGGTGCCCGTCACCGCCGTCACCTTGGTGCCGTTGCGGTAGACGTTGTAGCCGGTGGCGCCGGACACGGCCGACCAGGACAGTGAGACGGAGGAGGACGTCGTGCCGGAGGCCGTCAGTCCGGTGGGCGCGGCGGGAACGGTGGGGGCCGGGTCGCCGCCACCGCCGCCGTCGGGGCCGTAGACGGAGATGTCGTCTGCGTAGTAAGCGGCCTGGCCGTACCAGCCGTGCGTGTACACCGTGACGGACGTCGTCGACGCGCCCGTGGTGAACGTCGTGGAGAGCTGCTTCCAGGACGCGGTGTCGGGGGTCCAGGTCGAGACGTCCGTCGTGCCCGTGCCGGTGACGCCCAGGTAGGTGTAGCCGCCCTGTACCCATCCGCTCAGCGAGTAGGTCGAGTTGGGCTTCACCGCCACCGACTGGGTGCACTGGGCGTTGTCCTGGCCGGCCGGGGTGGCCTTCAGGGCCGAGGAGCCGGAGTGGACGGGGGAGGAGACCGTCGTGCCGCTCGCGGCCGTACAGGTCCAGTTGCCCAGACCCGACTCGAAGCCCGCGTTACGGGCGTTGTTGACGTCCGCGGCCGAGGCGGGGGTCGCGGCCAGGCCCGCGACCGCGAGGGCGAGGGCGGTGGCGGCGGACCAGGTGCCGACGCGAGTCCGGCGTCTGCGTCCGGTCCGGTCCGACGGCATGGCTGATGCACGGTCCACAGGGGCCTCCGGTGGGGGAGTCGGTGGGGAGGGTGGGGCGGGGGACGGTGGCCACCGTTGGCGTACAAGTTGGTCTAGGCCAATCCGGCTGTCAAGAGGTCCAGACCAAAACCATCTCTGGTCGAGCGCTCAACCTGTCCGGTTTTGGCGCCACTTGTGCCCGATGAGTTCCACACGAGCTACACAAACGCTGTTCTCCGGTCATTGGGGCGTGGATACAGTGCTCAGGTAGTCACGCAATGAAGTCGTCCCGGCGCGCTGGAGTAACACCGGCGAGCCGTGGGCGTGAAGGAGCGGGGAGCTGCGCGTGCCAACTGCCATTGCCGTGACCAGTGCCGACATGGCACTGCCGGCGCAGGACGAACGGACCATGCCGGCCGTCGTGCTGCGCGACCTCGACCGGCGCCCGCTGGAGCACACCCTCACCGAACTGCACGCGCTGACCGAGCAGCACGGGTACCTGGTCGTCGTGTGCTCGCAGGCCACCCCGGAGCCCGTCGTACGACGGCTGCACACCCTCCGCTCGCTGCTGGAGAGCGACCGCGTCGCCGTCTTCCGGCCCGAGCTGCCGCCGCTCGGCATCGCCGCGCTCGCCCGGCAGCTCAGACAGCTCGCCTCCTGCGACCTCAGCCCGGGCGTGCTCGCCTCGGCCGGCCGGCTGCTCACCCACTACATCCACGCCGGTGCCGTCCTCGGCTCGGTCGCCCGGCTCGACCGGGTGCCGGTCGGGCTCAAGGCGCACGCCAAGTCCTGGGTGCCGGGCAGCCAGTTCGCCGTCGTCGCCCATCCCGAGCCGCAGCTCGTCCGGGTCGCCCCCGGCGCCAGGCTCAAGGGTCCCGAGTTCGGCACCTGGATGCTCGTCGCCAAGGGGCAGTTGCAGAGCGACTGGCTCGCCGGGCTCGCCAAGGAGTGGACCGCGCACGCGCTGCGCGAGACCCCGCTGCCCGTCGAGTCGCCGCGCTGGTGGGGTACGGGCCGGGTGATCGAGTTCTGCAGCTACCTCGCCGACCTGTCCGTCCTCTACCAACTGGTGACCTCGGTGCGGCAGTCCACCTGCCACTGGTGCGGCCTCGACGTCATCGGCGACCGCTGCGTGTTCTGCTCCGCCACCCCGCCCGTCCACGAGCCGCCCGCGCCGCGCGCCCTGGAACAGCGAACGCCCGCCTGACCAGCGCGAACACCAGATCACATCCCGCTCGACCGATTCCCCCAATGAGGTTGCACGGTTCATGAACTCCCGTCAGCGCCGCGGCGTGATACTCCTGATCCTTTCGGTCCTGTGCGCTCTCGGCGCGTTCGCCGGCGTGCTCTCCGTCGTCCACGACGTGAACTCCAAGGTCGGGCCCGAGGTCACCGCCTACCGGGTCAAGTCCGACGTGAAGCCGTACACCGCGCTGAACACCGGCCAGTTCGAGAAGACCGAGATGCCCGAGCGGTGGCTGTCCGGCAACGCCGTCACCGATCTGCGGCAGCTCCGGGGCAAGATCGCCGTGACCACCCTGCGGGCCGGCTCCCTGCTCCAGACCGACATGATCGTCGACCGTCCCGCCCTCCAGCCGGGCCAGCAGGAGGTCGCCATCATGATCGACGCGGCGACCGGGGTCGCGGGCAAGATCACCCCCGGATCGCGCGTCAACGTCTATGCCACCTTCGAGGGAAAGAAGGAGGGCGACCCCGACCAGTCGAAGATCATCGTGACCAACGCCCGGGTCCTCGACGTCGGCCGGATCACCGCCCTCGAACCCGACACCGGCAAGGACCGCCGGGAGCCCACCGAGGGCGTCCCGATCACCTTCGCGCTGTCCACCCTCGACGCCCAGCGGATCACCTACGCCGAGTCCTTCGCCCAGCGGGTCCGGCTCGCCCTGGTGGCGCCCGGCGGCCAGACCGGCGTCCCGGACAAGGACCGCACGTACGAACTCGCGACGGACAAGTGAGAGGCGGTCCGCATGCCCACCAGGATCCTCCCGGCCGGCGCCGACCCCGACGCCGTCCGCTCCCTCGTCGCGCTGCTCAGCCAGCTTCCCGACGCCGAGCCGCAGCCGCCCGTCACCGACTCCACCCAGCTCGTCGACGTCCTCGCGCGGCTCGCCGCCGAGTCGGTCGACGAACTGCCCGAGGTCGTCGTCGTCCACGAACGCATCGGCCCGGTACCCGCGCTGGACCTGATCCGCGAGGTCGCCCTGCGCTTCCCCGCCGTCGGCGTCATCCTCGTCACCACCGACGCGAGCCCCGGCCTGTTCGCCGCCGCCATGGACTCCGGCGCCCGCGGCCTGGTCCCGCTCCCGCTGTCGTACGAGGAACTCGCCAGCCGCGTCCAGGCCGTCGCACAGTGGTCGACGGGCGTACGCCGCCATCTCGGGCACGGCGCCGAGACGTTCGGCGGCGCCGGCGGCACCGTCGTCACCGTCAGCGGCGCCAAGGGAGGCGTCGGCGCCACCCTGACCGCCATCCAGCTCGCGCTCGCCGCCCAGGCCTCCGGCCGGCCCACCGCCCTGGTCGACCTCGACCTGCAGACCGGCGACATCGCCTCCTACCTGGACGTCCAGTTCCGCCGCTCGGTCGTGGACCTGGCCGCCATCAACGACATCTCCCCGCGCGTCCTCGCCGACGCCGTCTTCCGCCACGACACCGGACTCGCCCTGCTCCTCGCCCCCGCCGAGGGCGAACGCGGCGAGGAGGTCACCGACCGCGCCGCCCGCCAGATCATCGGCGCCCTGCGCTCCCGCTACGAGGTCGTCGTCGTGGACTGCGGCGCCCAGCTCGGCGGGGCGAGCGCGGCGGCCGTGGAGACGGCCGACACCGCGCTGCTGGTGGCCACGCCCGACGTGGTCGCCGTACGCGCGGCCAAGCGGACCGTGCGCATGTGGGACCGGCTGCAGATCCGCAAGGCCGAGGAGACCACGGTCGTCGTCAACCGCCACACGCGGAGCACGGAGATCCAGCCCCCGCTGGTGCAGCGCATCACCGGCACGGCGGTGGCACGCACGGCCGTACCCGCCAACTTCAAGGAACTGCAGGCCGTTGTGGACGCGGGACGGGTCCACGAACTCGACGGCAGAAGCACCGTCAAGCAGGCCCTGTGGGCACTCGCCGGGGAACTGGGCCTGGCGAAGGCGCCCGAGGGCACCTCCCACCGGGGCGCCGGCCGGCCGCGCGGTGACCGGGGGCCGGTGAGCTTCCGGCGACGGAAGGAGTGAGGGGCCGATGAGACGCCTGCGCGGTGACGACCGGGGCCAGGTCGCCGTCGAGTTCCTGGGGATGACCCCGCTGATCGTGCTCACGCTGGTGCTGATGTGGCAGTGCGTGCTCGTGGGGTACGCCTACACACTCGCGGGGAATGCTGCCGACGAGGGTGTGCGGGCGGGGACGGCGGCACACCGGGGAGAGCGTTTCGGCGCGTGCGAACAGGCGGCGCTGAAGCACCTCTCGGGGTCCTGGCGGGAGGGTGCCGAGGTGACGCGGTGCGGTGGGGAGGGCTATGTGACCGCAGACGTGTCGCTGAAGGTCCCCGTCCTCTTCCCCGGATCCATCGACTTCCCCGTCACCGTGCACGGTCACGCCGGAGCCGTCGAGGAGGTGAAGGACTGACATGCCACGCAGGGGACGCGACCGCGGCCAGGTGGCCATCGAGTACCTCGGGTTCATCCCGGTCCTGCTGATCGTCGGTCTCGCCGGCTTCCAGATCGGGGCCGTCGCCTACGCCGCCGAGCAGGCCGGCACGGCCGCCCGGGCCGGGGCGCGGGCCGAGTCGCTGGGGCAGTCCGCCCAGCAGGCGTGCGCGCAGGCCGTCAGCGGCGGGCTGACCGTGACGTGCGGCGCGAGCGGGGGAGGTGCCGACTCGGTCACCGTCACGGCCTCCGTCTCCATCCCCTCGATCGTCCCGGGCTGGCACTTCGACCCCGCCGAGAAGTCCGCCACCATGCCCCGCGACCACTGACCGAGGAGAGGCGAACCCATGAGCCTGCGGGCACGCATCAACTCCCCCGAGGAGCAGGGCACGCGGGGTGAGGACGCGCATCTGGTCGCCTCCTACCGGGCCAAGCTGCTGGAGGAGATCGACCTCGCCGAGATGAGCTCGCTGGCCGCCGCCGAGCGCAGGGCGCGCCTCGAACGGGTGCTGGGGCACATCATCAGCCGCGAGGGCCCGGTGCTCTCCACCGCCGAACGCTCCCAGCTCATCCGGCGGGTGGTGGACGAGGCACTCGGCCTCGGCATCCTGGAGCCCCTGCTGGAGGACGCCTCCATCACCGAGATCATGGTGAACGGCCCGGACGCGATCTTCGTCGAACGCGGCGGCCGTGTGGAGCAGTTGCCGCTGCGCTTCGCCTCCGCGGACCAGCTGATGCAGACCATCGAGCGGATCGTGTCGACGGTCAACCGCCGGGTGGACGAGTCCAACCCGATGGTGGACGCCCGGCTCCCCTCCGGTGAGCGGGTCAACGTCATCATCCCGCCGCTGTCCCTGACCGGCCCCACCCTCACCATCCGCCGCTTCCCGCGCTCCTTCACCCTCCAGGAGCTGATCGGCTTCGGCTCGCTCGACGAGCCCATGGTGTATCTGCTGGCCGGGCTGGTGCAGGCGAAGTTCAACATCATCGTCTCCGGGGCCACGGGCACCGGCAAGACCACCTTGCTCAACGCCCTGTCCGGGCTCATCCCGGCGCACGAGCGCATCATCACCATCGAGGACTCCGCCGAACTCCAGCTCCAGCAGACCCACGTGGTCCGGCTGGAGTCACGCCCGCCGAACGTCGAGGGCAAGGGCCAGGTCACCATCCGGGACCTGGTGCGCAACTCCCTGCGCATGCGGCCCGACCGGATCGTGGTCGGCGAGGTCCGCGGCGGCGAGTCCCTCGACATGCTCCAGGCCATGTCCACCGGCCACGACGGCTCCCTCGCCACCGTGCACGCCAACAGCGCCGAGGACGCCCTCACCCGGCTGCAGACCCTCGCCTCCATGTCCGACGTCGAGGTGCCGTTCGTGGCGCTGCACGACCAGATCAACAGCGCCGTCGACGTCATCGTCCAGCTCACCCGGTTCGCCGACGGCGCCCGCCGCATCACCGAGATCGCCCTGCTCGACAGCCACGGTGGCGATCCGTACCGGCTCGCCACCGCCGCCCGCTTCCACGCCCGGCCCATGACCGGCGACGGCCAGGTGTACGGCGCCTTCGAGTACCACCCGCTGCCGCGCCGCACCGCCGACCGCCTCCACATGGCGGGCCAGCCCGTCCCCCAGGCCTTCGGCGTCGCCCACTTCGCGGAACAGCTCGCCACCCGAGAAGCCAGGTAGGACCGCCCATGGAACTCCATACGCTCGTACAGCTCACCACCGGTGTCGCCCTGCTGACCTGCGTCCTGGCCGTCGCCGGCATCCACGCCTACGCCGCGGGCCGCGCCCAGCGCGCCGCCCTCATCGACCGGCTCGCGCACAGCGGAGCCGACTCCGGAACCGGCCGCCGGCGCCGCTTCCGCACCCTGGACCGCCGGCTGCGCCGCACCGCGCTCGGCAGGAAACTCGAGCTGCGGCTGGCGGCCACCGGACTGGACGTCACCCCGGGCGAGTTCTTCGCCTGCATGCTCGCCGCGGTCGCCGCGCTCTGGCTCATCGGACAGGCCACCCTGGCCCCCTTCTTCGGCCCGATCGCCGGACTGACCGGCATCTGGGCGGCCCTCCAGTTCCTCAACTGGCAGCGGCAGAAACGCATCGAGCGCTTCATCAACCAGCTCCCCGAACTGGCCCGCATCCTGGCCAACGCCACCCAGGCCGGCCTCGCGCTGCGCACCGCGATCGGCATGGCGGCGGAGGAACTGGAGGCACCCGCCGGCGAGGAACTGGCCAAGGTCTCCGACCAGCTCGCTGTCGGCCACTCGCTCGACGACGCGCTCGGCGAACTCGCCGACCGGCTCCCCTCCCGCGAACTCGTCGTGCTCGTCACGACGCTGGTGCTGTCCAACCGGGCGGGCGGACAGGTCGTCTCGGCCCTGCGCAACCTCACCGAGACCCTCGAGGAACGCAAGGAGACCCGGCGCGAGATCCGCACCCAGCTCTCCCAGGTGACGATGACGTCGTACGCCGTCCCCGTCCTCGGCATCGGCGCGCTGTTCCTGATGAACGGGGTCAAGGACGGCGCCCTCGACCGCATGACCGGCTCACCGGTCGGCCAGGCCTGCGTGATCATCGCGTTCGCCATGTACGCCGTCGGGTTCGTCCTCATCCGCCGGATGAGCCGGATCGACGTGTGAGGGGGCTGACCTGATGGCATACCTGCTGGCCCTGCTGATGGGCCTCGGCGTCTGGGGCGCCTTCGCCGGCATCCGGATGTACCGCGCGGACGCGAAACTCCCCGGTGACCTCGCGCTCGCCCTGGAGGTCGGCGCCACCCGCACCGGCGCGGTGGACTCCGTGATCGACCGCATGGGCATGCGCTACGCCCCGGCGGTGCTCCGCCTGATGGGCCCGCGCCTGGTCGCCCGGTACCGCCGCAGGATCGACCTCGCGGGCAACCCCGGCGGCCTCACCATCGACCGCTACGCGGCCCGGCGCGCGGTGTACGGCGCGCTCGGCGGCGTCGGCTTCCTGGTCTTCCTGCTGCGCGGCCAGTGGTTCGTGGCCCTGCTCCTGCTGCTGTTCGGGGCGTTCTGGACGGAGGTCGGCATCTGGTCGGCGATCCGCGTCCGCAAGGACGTCATCGAGCGGACCCTGCCGGACTTCCTGGACGTGCTCGCGGTGGTGGTGAGCGCGGGGCTCGGCTTCCGGCAGGCGCTGGACCGGGTGGCCACCCGCTACGAGGGCCCCTGGGCGGACGAACTGCGCATCACCCTGCGCCAGATGGACCTCGGCATGAGCCGCCGCCAGGCCTTCGCGGAACTGCGGCGCCGCAACGACTCCGAACAGGTGGCGATGTTCGTGACGGCACTGCAGCAGGGCGAGGAACTGGGCGCGCCGATCGTCGACACCCTCGTCTCCCTCGCCAAGGACATGCGCCGCACGGACGCCCAGAACGCCCGCCGCAAGGCCGCGCGCGCGGTCCCCAAGGCCACGCTGATGATCACCACGTTCATGGTCCCGGCGACGATGCTGCTGCTCGGCGCGGGGCTGCTGCTGGGCTCCGGCGTCGACTTCGGCTCCCTGACGGGCGAGTAGGCGGGGGCGGGGTGACGACCATGACGCCGGCGAGGGGGACCACGGGCCGCCGGCACTGGCGTGGCCGGGCGGGGGCGGGCCCCGGTGCCGGACGGCCCGCGCCGGACGGTCCTACCGGCCGTGGCCCCGCTGATGGCGCCGGCGGCGACGCGAACCCGGTGCCGGGCCGGGCCCACCCTCCTCCGCCCGACCCCGAGAAGCTCCAGATCCGTGCCCTGCAGGCGATGTGCCGGCAGGTCTTCGGGTTCCGCCTCGCCATGATCGTGCTCGCGGCTCCGGCAGCGCTGCTCAACGCGTCCCCCGGCCTGGGCGTCCGCCTGGTCGGCGCGGCCGTCGTCGTCACCTTCATGGTGTCCTACGTGCTGTTCCGCGACTGGGAACGCTTCGGCCCCCTCCTGCTGCGCCACCCCAGCCTGCTGGCCGCCGACACCCTCTTCGGCTCCCTCCCGCTGATCTCCGCGGGCCCGGACACCACCCTCGCCTACGTCAGCGTCTGCACCCCGCTGCTCGCCGGCCTGGTCTACGGCTGGCGGGGCGCGGCCTGCTTCGCCTCGCTCCAGTCCCTGATCCTGCTGCTGGTCCACGCCACCCTGGAGGCCGACCAGCGGGCGGGCGTCGCCGAGTCGCTGCTGCTGCCCGGCCTGTGCGTCGTCACCGGCGCGATGGGCTCGACCCTGCGCAACCTGATGCTCCGCTACGGCGCCGCGACGCAGGCGCTCACGGCGGTACAGGCCCGCCTGGCGGCGACGGAGGCGGTACACGCGGAACGGGCCCGGCTGGCCCGCGAGATGCACGACTCGGTGGCCAAGACCCTGTACGGCGTGGCCCTGGCGGCCGACGGTCTGGCGGCGACCGCCTCGGCCGACGCCCCGGACCCGGCCCGGGTCCGCCGCCAGGCCGACCTGGTGTCCCGCTCGGCCCGCAGGGCGGCGGCGGAGTCCCGGGAACTCCTGGAGGACCTGCGCCGCGAGGACTCCCCGGTGGCGGCGCCGCACACGGACCTCTGGCCGGAAGCGACGTCCCGCGCCGCCGACTTCAGCACCCGCACGGGCCTACCGGTGACATGCCGGCGCACGGACGATCCCCGGGCCCCGTTCCCGTCCCTCCCCCCGCCCCTCGCCCGCCACCTCCTCGCCATCACCACGGAGGCGCTGGAGAACGCCCACCGCCACGCGTCCGCGACCCGGGTGGAGCTGACCGCGGGGGTGGAGGGCGACCTGCTCCGCCTGTCCGTCCATGACGACGGCACCGGCCTGCCTCCCGGTACGACGCTGGACAGCCTGCGCCGCTCCGGCCACTTCGGCCTGCTCGGCATGGTCGAACGCGCCGCCGCGGCGGGGGCCCGCATCCGCATCGGCCGGGGTGGCAACGCACGCGGCACGGAGGTCCGGGTGGAACTGCCCCTGCGGTCCGCACAGCCCGCCCGAACCGGCACCCCGCCCGATGAACCCTGGCCCTGAACCCTGAACCCTTGAGTTCCTGAGACCCCGACCCCTTGCCCCCCCCCTGAGAAGTTGAGCCCGAGAGGAGGCACCCGATGCAGCACCTGAACCCCGGCCCGGACTTCCCGCCGGCCACCGTCACGGTCCCCCTCCGCCTCGTGGTGGCCGACGACAACCCGGTCATCCGCGCGGGCCTCACCGCCCTCCTCTCCGACCGCGAGGACACCACGGTGGTGGCGCAGGCGGCGGACGGCCGCGAGGCGTACGAGGCGGCACTGCTCCACCGCCCCGACGTCGTCCTCCTCGACGTCCGCATGCCCGGCGTCGACGGAATCTCGGCATTGCCCCACCTGGTACGCCTGGCCCCGGTCATGATGCTGACGTACAGCCACGAGACGGAGACCGTACGGGAGGCGCTGCGGCTGGGGGCGGGGGGTTACCTGGTGCACGGTGAGTTCACGACGGAGCAGCTGGTGAGGGCGGTGCGTGACGTACGGGAGGGACGGCCGCACGTGACGCCGGGAGCGGCGCGGGCGTTGGTGAACGGGCTGCGGGAGAGTGCACCTGCACATGCGGAGCCTGAACCCCCGCCTGTTCTGGGCCTGATTCCACCCCAAAACCTTTCGCAACTGCAATCAGATGTGGGACAGTCGTATCGGTCGCGGTTCCAACTGAGCGGCAGGGAGGCGGAGATCATGAACCTCATCGCGTCCGGCATGACGAACCAGCAGATCGCTGCCGCCTGCTTCATCAGCGAGAAGACCGTCAAGAACCACATCAACCGCATCTTCGCCAAGCTCCACAGCACGACTAGGTCCCAGGCGGCGGCCAAGTGGCTGGGGGTGGCCTGAAATGGCCGACCGGGGGAGGGGCTGGGCCCGGGAATGGGTCCTGGGGCCCTTAGAGGGGCATCTTGTCGGGGCTTACGTTTCCGGGATCGGAAGTGAAGGCGGAGGGAAGCACCGTGAGCGATCTGTTGCTGAAAACGGCTGTGGCGACCAAAGTGCGCGTGAATGGCTGGAAGAACACGACGGTCGCAGCGATTCAGCGACGGGCGGGGGACCAGGGGCAGACGGCCGTCGAGTACCTGGGCATCATCGCGGTCGTGGTCGCGATCGTCTTGGCGATCACCGGTACGGATATCGGCAAGACGATTCTCGACAAGATCAAGACCAAGATCACGGAAATCACCTGATCAACCGGCGAGTCCACGGCGACTCCGGGCAGGCCTTCCCCATCTACATCACGGTGGTGGCGGGCCTGCTCTTTCTTGCGTTCGCCTACCTGGCGGTCGGCCAGGCCGCGGTGAACCGGGGCGGCGCCCAGACCGCGGCCGACGCGGCAGCGCTCGCAGCGGCTCAGGAAGCGCGCGACCAGCTCGCCGGTCTGTGGGTGGACGCACTGTCCGACCCCGCCAAGTGGACCGACATCTTCGAGGGCAAGGGTGCCGACGATCCGTGCTGGCGAGCGGAAGAACTGGCCGCGGAGAACGACGCCCACCTCAACTCATGCAAAACCGAACTTCTCAGATACGCGGTCGAAGTCCAGACCGACAAGTCGGTCGGAGACTCCGTCGTACCCGGGACCGAGAACATCAGGTCGACCGAGTCCGCGACGGCTGTCATCGAGTCTCTTTGTGAGTTCGATCCTCCCGGCGAGGACGCCACGACTGAGGCGCTGCCACAACTCACCTGCAAGGGCGGGAAGGTCTGGGAACCGGATCCGGACGACCGGGCAGGGCTGCCGAAACCCGAAGACCTTTTCGATGTTCACCTGGCCGACTGACAAGCGCACGACGATCAAGAAGGAAGCAGAGTCATGAGCATTCGGTTCGCTGCGCAGGCCCGCAGGGGGCTGTTCGCGCTCACCCTGTCGACCGGTCTGGTGCTCGGTGCGGCCGCCTGCGGTGGCAGTGGCGACGATGCCAAGCCGGATGCGTCGACATCCGCTTCGAAGAGCGGCGGTTCCAGGCCGAGTGCTCAGGAGGGGCAGTCCGCCGAGCCGTTGGCCGAGCTACGCGGTCCGGACGGCCTGACCCTGGCGATCACGTCGGCGGAGCGTGACGCCGGAGGCTTCGTCACCATCAACGCGCAACTCAAGAACGACGGCAGTAAGGACGCGGTTCTCTCTTCACAACTCAGCGGCAACGAAACCGAGATCATGAAGAACGGGCAGTCCTTCGGCGGAGCCACCCTCGTGGACTCCAAGGGCAGGAAGCGCTACTACGTGCTCCGAGACACGGAAGGACGTCCGCTGACCACCACCGGCGTGCAGACCGTCAAGACGGGCGACACCGTACCCATCTTCATGCAGTTCCCGGCACCACCTGCGGGCACGGCCCAGGTCAGCTTCCAGTTGCCGACCTTCTCCAGCGGCACCATCCAGATCTCCGGGTGAGGCCAAAGTGACCACCACACCCCGCCTCACCCTCACCCTCACCACAGCCGTCCTCCTCGCGGCAGCCAACCTCTCCGTGGCCCACGCCGACGACACCTCCCCCAGCGACCCCCCTGGCACGGAACCCTCCGCCACCGCCCCCGTGAAAGTCGACCCCACCGACCCGGACCTCAAGCTTCCCGAGGGGGCGACCCTCGCCGAGGCCAAGGTGCTGGACATCAAGTCGGTCGTCGAGGACCAGAGCGGGGACGAGCGGCGGGAGGACACCAACGCCGATGTCACCTTCGCCCTCCAGGCCGAAGTCCTCTTCGGCAAGGACAGCGCCAAGCTGAGCGGCGAGGCCAAGGCCCGTATCGCGACCATCGGCGATGAGATCAAGAAGCAGAACGCGACCCGGGTCCGCGTCTTCGGCTTCACCGACGACCTCGGTTCCTCCGCCCACGGCGACGTCCTGTCCAGGCAGCGCGCCAACGCCGTACAGGCCGTCCTCGACCAGGACCTGAACGACCCGAACGTCACCTTCGAGGTGCGCGGCTACGGCGAGCAGTACCCGATCGCCGACAACTCGACGGAGGCGGGCAGGAAGAAGAACCGCCGTGTGGAGGTCTCCTTCCCGCGCACGGAGAACTGAGGAGAACCCACCCGGGCCGCCGCGCGAGGTCCGGTGCCTACGCCGGCTCGGCCTCGATCCCGACCCGCGCCCCCGCCACCAGCCCCCACTCCGCCATCGCCCCCGCCTCCGCCTCCAGCACATGGCGGGACCGGAGCCGGGGCAGGCCCAGGCGGCCGGGGTGCATCGTGTGGACGGCCAGGACGGTGAGGTCGCGGTCCAGGTAGGCGACGTCGATGGGGAAGCGCATGCGGAAGGTGTGCACGCTGCTCGCGGGGGACAGCAGCATTGCCCCGGCGAGCGAGTCGCGGCCCAGCAGACCCCTCGTGCGCGCCCGGTAGGACGTCGCCATCTCCAGCGGGACGGCGACCTCCGCTCCGCCCCCGCCCGGCCGGATCAGCAACTGTCCCCGCCCGTTCCGCCAACGCGTCATCCCGAGCCCACCTCCGCGGTGACCGTACCCGAGGAGAGGGAGGGAGGAGTGCTGCAGGGCGCGTCTGTAAAGGAGTTGTCCCGTGTGCCGCCGCCCACTAGGAAGGCCCCATGACTGGACTAGGCGCGGTGTTCCGACCTCAGCTTCCTCCCGAGCGGCTTCGTGAAGTGGCCCGGGCCGCGGAGGAGTCAGGGCTCGAGGAGCTGTGGTTGTGGGAGGACTGCTTCCTGGAGGGAGGTGTGTCGACGGCCGCCGCCGCGCTCGCCTGGACCGAGCGGTTGCGGGTCGGGATCGGGCTGCTCCCCGTGCCGCTCAGGAACGTGGCCGTCACCGCCATGGAGGCCGCCTCGCTTGAGCGGATGTTCCCCGGCCGGGCCGTCCTGACCGTGGGGCACGGCGTTCAGGACTGGATGGGGCAGGTCGGCGCACGGGCCGCCTCGCCCCTCACCCTGCTGGGTGAGCATCTCGACGCCCTGCGCGCCCTGCTGCGCGGCGAACGGGTCAGTGTGAGCGGCCGGTACGTCCGGCTGGACGACGTCGCTCTCGACTGGCCCCCGGAGCGGCCGCTCGGCGTACTGGCCGGCGCCACCGGCCCCCGCACGCTGCGTCTCGCGGGGCAGAAGGCCGACGGCGTCCTCCTCACCGCCTCCACCCCGCCGGACGGTGTACGGCAGGCCCGGCGGATCATCGACGAGGCGCGCCGGGAGGCGGGTCTCGGCGGACCGTACCGGCTCGTCGTGAACCTCCTCGCAGCCACCGGCCCGGACGCCGCCGCACGGCTGCGCGCCGAACTCGTCGCCGAGGGGCTGGAGTCCGTACCGGACCTCGGGATCGCGGGGGACGCGGCGGCCGTGGCCGCCGCGGTGCGCCGGCTGGCCGAGGCCGGAGCCGACACCGTCGTCCTGCAGCCGACGGGCGGCGAACCGGACCCCGAGGGCTTCGTGCGCTTCGCCGCGCGGGAGGTCCGGCCCCTCGTGCCGTAGCGGAGCCGCGGGAGGAGGGCGGCGTTGTCAGCGGCGGCTGCCACACTGCACCGCATGACCGACGAACACGATGATGTGCGTCTGCGTGAAGTCAGGGACGACGACCTCCACATTCTCCATGACTACGAGAACGACCCGGAGGCCGTCCGGCGGTCGAGGTTCACTCCCCGGCCGCTGGACGCCTTCCTCGAGCACTGGCGGGAGCGGATCCTCCGCGACCCCGACAGCCTGGTGCGCGCGGTCACCGTCGACGGCGAGGTGGCCGGCAGCGTCGTCTCCTGGACCGCGAAGGACGGGCGCAGATTCGTCGGCTACTGGCTCGGCCGCCGGTACTGGGCGCGTGGCGTGGGAACCCGTGCCCTGGGCCTCTTCCTGGCGCTGGAGCGGGTACGCCCCCTGTACGCCGACCCCTTCTCGGGCAACACCGCCTCGGTCCGCCTGCTCGAGAAGCACGGCTTCGAACACGTGGGCACGGACCGGGACGGCGACGACGTGTTCGCCGTGCTCGCCCTCCGGCACCCTCCCGCGGAAGGCCGGTGACGGACACCGCGCCGGCCGCCGGCGGTCAGCCGCCCGCCGGGCGGTGGGCGCCGGTGGCCCCGTCGATCAGTTCGCGCAGGATGTCCATGTGGCCGGCGTGCCGGGCCGTTTCCGTGGTCATGTGGACGAGGGTCCAGCGCAGGGAGACGGACTGGTCGCGCCAGGAGGGGCGGCCGAGGGCGTCCAGGGGCAGACCGGCGATCATCCGGTCGGCGGCGGCGCGGGCGCGGCCGTAGAAGGCGACGATTCGGTCCGTCGTCTCGTCCGGGGCGATCCGCATGTCCTCGCCCTCGTACGGGTCGAACCACAGGGGTTCCGCCTCGCCGCCGAACGTCTCGACGAACCAGCCGTACTCGACCGAGGCCAGATGTTTCACGAGGCCGAGCAGGGTGGTCCCGGTCGGTGTCATGGGGCGGCGCAGTTGTTCGTCGTCCAGGCCGTCGAGCTTCCAGAGCACGGTGTCCCGATGGCGGTCCAGGCTCGCGCGCAGGATGTCCTTCTCTTCCGCGGTGCTGCCGGCAGGTGAGTTCGTCATGGACGCGGAAATTAGCAGGACGCTATGACGACGGGGCTGTGACGATGGCGTTCATGACAGACAACCGCTCCTTTGAGGACCTCGTGGCCGAGGGCACCGCCGTGCCCACCGAGGGCTGGGACTTCTCCTGGTTCGAGGGGCGGGCCAGTGAGGCGCGGCCCTCCTGGGGGTATGCCCGTTCGACGGGGGAGCGGCTGGGGCGGGCCGAGTCCGCGCTGGACGTCCAGACCGGGGGCGGGGAGGTGCTCGACTTCGCCCTGGGCCGGGCGGGGGCGAACCGGCCGCGTCTCGTCGCCGCCACGGAGGGATGGCCGCCGAACGTCGCCAAGGCCACCGCCCTGCTGCGGCCGCGTGGCGTGGTGGTCGTCGCCGCCCCGGACGACGAGCCGCTGCCGTTCGCCGACGAGTCCTTCGAACTGGTGCTCAGCCGGCACCCGGTGACCCCGCACTGGGCGGAGATCGCGCGGGTGCTGCGGCCGGGCGGCACGTACTTCGCCCAGCATGTCGGGCCCAGCAGCGTGTTCGAGCTGGTCGAGTACTTCCTCGGGCCCCAGCCGGAGTCGGTGCGCCGGGGCCGTGATCCCGAGGGCGAGCGGAAGGACGCCGAGGCGGCCGGGCTCGAGGTCGTGGATCTGCGGGCGGAGCGGCTGCGGATGGAGTTCCACGACATCGCCGCCGTCGTGCACTTCCTGCGCAAGGTGGTCTGGATGGTCCCGGGCTTCACCGTCGAGGCGTACGAGCCCCGACTCCGTGCCCTGCACGAGCGGATCTGGAAGGAGGGGCCGTTCGTGGCGCACAGCGCGCGGCATCTCTTCGATGTCCGGAAGCCGACCTCCAGGAGGGGGAAAGCGGGTTCTCCGGCCCTTGGTTCACCCGCGGTTCCCCGGGGGTTTCCACATCGTTATCGGGGACGGTTCACATCCGTCTCATCCGTCACGTAGGTTCAGGCCAAGGTAATTCGCGTCAGCAAAGCCGCGCGGGCGGCACCGCGCAGTGGAGGGGGCTGCGCGGTGCCGCGATGCCCCGCAGATCAACGGCGCAACCGTCAAGCCGCCGTTCGCTCGCCCGGTAGTCCGTCGGAGGGACCCCGGGACAACTCGCCGAGCGTTCACCAAGACGGCCCAAACCCTCTGGATTTCGCCGATCACCCCCCGATTTCCCTGGGAATCCGCTGTGAACCGACCATGGGGAACCCCTGAATCCAGCGTTCCGCGCACACCCCGGCGTCGCCGGTCGATTCCGGAGAGTAGTTGTGGGGCGCCGATGCACGCGCCCGCCCTCACGAAGGGTTATGGTGGAAACCCCCCCTCGGGCCGGTCCGTCTCCCCCCCACGGACCGGCCCGTTTTTTCTTCGGGAACCACCCGGCCGAGGGCCGGCGTCCCCACCCCGGGGGGCGAGCCGCCGGCAGCGGTACCCTCGAAACCCGCCCGAACCCCGAAGGGTCTTCTCCCGTGAACCTGCGCGACAAGCTGCGTGGCCTGCTCGTCGGGCTCTACGCGCGCCGGGTGGAAGGTCACCTGGACCACGCTCAGGTGCCCAAGCACATCGGCGTCATCATGGACGGCAACCGCCGCTGGGCGAAGGCGGCCGGTTCCACCACGGTCCACGGCCACCGGGCCGGTGCCGAGAAGATCGAGGAGTTCCTCGGCTGGTGCAGCGAGACCGATGTCGGGGTCGTCACCCTGTGGCTGCTGTCCACCGACAACTTCGACCGTCCGCAGGAGGAACTGGTCCCGCTCCTCGGCATCATCGAGGACGTCGTGCGCACCCTCGCCGCCGACGGCCGCTGGCGGGTGCACCACGTCGGCACCCGCGACCTGCTGCCGGCCGGGATGCAGAGCGTCCTCAAGGAGGCCGAGGAGACCACCGCCCATGTGGACGGGATAGTGGTCAACGTGGCCATCGGTTACGGCGGCCGTCAGGAGATCGCCGACGCCGTGCGCTCCATGCTCCTCGACGCCCAGGACAAGGGCGCGTCGCTGGAGAGCCTCGCGGAGTCCGTCGACGTCGACATGATCGGCCGTCACCTCTACACGGGCGACCAGCCCGATCCGGACCTCGTCATCCGCACCAGTGGTGAGCAGCGGCTGTCCGGATTCATGCTCTGGCAGACCGCCCACTCCGAGTACTACTTCTGCGAGGTCTTCTGGCCGGCCTTCCGCAAGGTGGACTTCCTGCGTGCGCTGCGCGACTACGCCGCACGTCACCGCCGTTACGGCGGCTGACGCCGCACACCGCCCACACCTCACGCCCCGCCGGCCACCACCCCGGCGGGGCGTCCCGTATACCCCGGTTGGGTGGGAAGTAACAAGGAGTTCACCGGTGCGCTGTCGGCCACTTCTGCATGGCGGCGCTTTTCGCAGGGCATAAGGCAAGCAGGTCGACGCCCGAACCACGGGTGTCGGATCTCAGCGGGCGGCACGGGGCCGTCCGCCCGGGAGGCCCTTTGCACCAGCCCGACCGTGCGGTCACCGCACGGAAGCAGCCGCGGAGGTCCGGTGTCCGGCCCGTCCTGCGCGGGGGCCGGGGACCGGTCGCAATGCTCCCGCCCTCCCGGCCCGGCTTCCGCTTCGTCGCTCCCCGACCTCATCCGAGGGGGTACGTCCTTCCGTGGTGACCAGCACAAAGCGCCACAAGCCAGATCGGCGCACTTATGTTCTCGACACCAGCGTCCTGCTGGCCGACCCCAACGCCCTGACCCGCTTCGAGGAGCACGAGGTCGTGCTCCCCGTGGTCGTGGTCACGGAACTGGAGGCCAAGCGGCACCATCCCGAACTCGGGTACTTCGCCCGTCAGGCCCTGCGCCTGCTGGACGACTACCGGGTGAAGCACGGTCGCCTCGACGCCCCCATCCCGATCGGTGAACTGGGCGGAACCATCCGTGTCGAGCTCAACCACTCGGACCCCAGCGTGCTGCCCACCGGCTACCGCCTGGGGGACAACGACTCACGCATCCTCGCGGTGGCCCGCAACCTGCAGGCCGAGGGGTACGACGTCACCGTCGTCTCGAAGGACCTGCCGCTCAGGATCAAGGCCTCCTCGGTCGGCCTGCTGGCCGAGGAGTACCGGGCCGAGCTCGCCATCACGGAGAACTCCGGCTGGACCGGAATGTCCGAACTGACCCTTCCGGGTGAACAGGTGGACCTCCTCTTCGAGGAAGGGCACGTGTACGTCCCGGAGGCCTCCGGTCTCCCCGTGCACACCGGTCTGACCATCCAGTCCGAGCGCGGAAAGGCGCTCGGCCGGGTCACCGCCGAGGGCAACGTCCGGCTGGTGCGCGGCGACCGGGAGGCGTTCGGCATCAAGGGCCGCAGCGCCGAGCAGCGCATCGCGCTCGACCTGCTGCTCGACCCGGACGTCGGCATCGTCTCGATGGGCGGCCGGGCCGGCACCGGCAAGTCGGCGCTCGCGCTGTGCGCGGGCCTGGAGGCGGTCCTGGAGCGCCGTCAGCACCAGAAGGTGATGGTCTTCCGGCCGCTGTACGCGGTCGGCGGGCAGGAGCTCGGCTATCTGCCGGGCTCCGAGGCCGAGAAGATGAGCCCGTGGGCCCAGGCCGTCTTCGACACGCTCTCCGCCGTCACCAGCCGCGAGGTCATCGAGGAGGTCACCGCCCGGGGCATGCTGGAGGTCCTGCCCCTGACCCACATCCGGGGCCGTTCCCTCCACGACGCCTTCGTGATCGTGGACGAGGCGCAGTCCCTGGAACGGAACGTACTGCTGACCGTTCTGTCCCGGATCGGCGCCAATTCCCGGGTCGTTCTGACCCATGACGTCGCCCAGCGGGACAATCTGCGGGTCGGCCGCTACGACGGTGTCGTGGCCGTGGTCGAGAAGCTGAAGGGGCATCCGCTCTTCGCCCATGTCACGCTGACCCGGTCCGAGAGGTCTCAGATCGCGGCCCTTGTGACCGAAATGCTCGAAGAGGGCCATATCTGACGGGAGTAGTCCCGTAGGCGCCGTCCGGCAAAGGCCAAGAGCCTAGCCGGGCGGCGCCTTCGCGTGTGGGGGTTTCCTGAAAAACCCTGGGCCAAACGAGGTGTGAGCTTTCACACGCAACTCGGAATTGCCACCCGGTGTCTGGTTACGGCAGAGTCTCACTCCTGTCAGGCCCCGCATACGACACACCTGTACCCCCAGCGGTACGGCACCACAGAAGCATCGTTCCAACTCCATAGCGTCGTCGTATGCCGCCCGCGCACCACGCGGCGCTCCCCGCAAGGGAGTTGCCCACCGGGCCCGCGCCTCCCGTGACCCCGCAGTTGGGAGGCCTGTGCCAGGGGCACGATTGCGTCCGCCAGGGTCACCGAAGCGGGCGATGCTGGAAGGAAACCGTGTGAGCCGGATTTCGGTCCGGGGATTCGCAGTGGCCTCGGCCACCGCGGTCACCGCCGTCGGAAGCGTCGTCGGTGTTGCCTCGGGCAGCACCGCGCAGAACAACGACGCCGAGGCGACGGCAGCCGACACCACGCTCCTCGCGGACATACCCGCGGGTCAGCAGGCCCAGGTGCAGACCGCGTCCCTGACGCAGCAGGCGGACGCGCAGGCCATCGCCGCTGACGCGAGTGCCAAGAAGGACGCCGAGGCAGCCGCCCGCAAGGCAGCCGCCGATACGGCGGTCGCCAAGAAGGCGGCCGCCCAGAAGGCCGCCGAGGCAGCCGCCAAGGAGCGCGCCGAGGCCAAGGCCGCGGCCACCCGCTCGACCCGGGACTCCTCCAGCTTCCCGGTGCAGAGCAGCTACAGCGTGGCGCAGATCCAGGCGATGGCACGTCAGATGGTGGCGGCCGACCAGTTCCAGTGCTTCAGCAACATCGTGAACCACGAGTCGAGCTGGAACTACCAGGCGGTCAACGCCTCGTCCGGTGCCTACGGTCTCTTCCAGGCCCTGCCCGCCGGCAAGTACGCCTCCGCCGGTGCCGACTGGCGGACCAACCCGGCGACCCAGATCAAGTGGGGCCTCAACTACATGAACGAGCGGTACCACAGCCCCTGTGGGGCCTGGTCGTTCTGGCAGGCCAACAGCTGGTACTAGGCCGGCGGCCGGTCCCCGGCAGTGGCCCGGCCCCCGCTCGACCCCGCGCAGCCCCTCCCCGTCCTACGGGGAGGGGCTTTCGCACTGTACGGTCGTACGCGAACGGCTCCCGGGTGAGCGGTGGCGTACACCCGGGAGGCGGGGGAAGAGGACGGATCATGTCGCGAGTGCCAGGGTGGCTGGGCCGGCTGGGTGCCGGACTGACCGAGATGAGTGAGCGGTTGGACGAGCGCCGCGCCGAAGTGGAGAAGGACACCGGGTCCGAGCCCGGCGCCGGCCGGAGGGCCGACCGGCCCGCCGACCCGGTACCGCCCGCTCCCCGGTCGGCCGCGGCGCCCGCACCCCGTCCGGCCGGACCACGGCCCGACCCGGCCCAGGCGGTGCCCTGGGGCGTGCGGGTCGCGGCGGAGGCGGGCTGGCGCCTGCTGGTCCTGGCCGGCACCGTGTGGGTCCTGATGCGGGTCATCAGCGCCATCCAGCTCGTCGTCTTCACCTTCGTCATCGCCCTGCTGGTCACCGCGCTGCTCCAGCCGACGGTCGCCCGGCTGATGCGGCACGGGGTGCCGCGCGGCCCGGCCACCGCGCTGACCGCGATCCTCGGCTTCGTCGTCATCGGCCTGATGGGCTGGTTCGTGACCTGGCAGGTCATGGAGAACATCGACACCCTCTCCAACCAGATCCAGAGCGGCATCGACGACCTGCGCAACTGGCTGCTGAAGAGCCCCTTCCACGTCACCGACAAGCAGATCAACCAGATCGCCAAGAACCTCCGCGAGGCCATCGGCGCGAACACCGACCAGATAACGTCCGCAGGGCTTGAAGGAGTTCAGGTCGTCGTCGAGGCGCTGACCGGCATCCTGCTGGTGTTCTTCTCGACGCTGTTCCTGCTCTACGACGGCAAGCGCATCTGGCAGTGGTTCCTGAGGCTGGTGCCCGCCGCGGCCCGGCCGGGCGTGGCCGGCGCCGGCCCGCGCGCCTGGCGCACCCTGACGGCCTACGTCCGGGGCACGGTGCTGGTGGCCCTCATCGACGCCATCTTCATCGGCATCGGCATCTACTTCCTCAACGTGCCGATGGCCGTCCCGCTGGCCGTCTTCATCTTCCTGTTCTCGTTCATCCCCCTGGTGGGCGCCGTCGCCTCCGGAGCGCTGGCGGTGATCGTGGCCCTGGTGACACAGGGCGTCTTCACCGCGCTGATGACCCTGGTGGTCGTCCTCGCCGTGCAGCAGATCGAGGGCCACGTCCTGCAGCCCTTCATCCTGGGCCGCGCGGTCCGGGTCCACCCGCTCGCCGTCGTCCTCACGGTGGCGGCCGGCGGCATGGTGGCCGGCATCGGCGGCGCGGTGGTGGCCGTACCGCTGGTGGCGGTGACGAACACGGTGGTGGGGTATCTGCGCTCGTACTCGGCGGAGGTGGCCGCGGACCAGGGCGGACCGTCAGCCGTAGAGGACGACCAGGGCGGCGAGGAGCAGCCCGGCCGAGGCGGCGAGGGCCCAGAACCGGTAGCGGTGCCAAGCGGCGAGCGCGACGGAGTATGACCACGCCCCGCCCGTGAGGGCGACGGCCCACCAGCCGGCCGCCGCGTGCGCCGCCGAGAGGACGATCGGCGCCAGCAGAAGCGTCGGCGGGACGACGGCGAGCCGCGGCCCGATGCCGAGCCGCTTGTACACGGCGAGCAGCACGGTGAGGGAGACCGCGAACAGGAGCGGGACGGCGGTCAGGTTCCAGCCGGTGAAGCAGAGGCCGTCGGTCGTCCGGCAGATCCGGTCGCTGCGCCGGCCCACCCAGGAGAGATAGGCCAGGGCACCGGTGGCCAGCACCGCTCCGGTGACGGCGGCGCCCAGCAGCCGCGGCAGGGCGGACGCCGGTTCCGTGCGGGGGGTGGTCATGTCCTGCAGCCTTCCGTACGCAAGGGACGGGGGCCTGAGTACCGGTACTCAGGCCCCCGGTTCAGTTGCCGGTCACAGCTTCCGAAGGGTCTGTTCCAGGGTGTCCGCGTAGATACGGGCACCGGCGATCTTGGGGTGCAGGGTCTGCATGGATGGCTTCGGGCCGTCGTTGTCGGCCTTCTCCCGACCGTTCTCCACGATGGCGTTGATGGTCTCCGGGCTGCCGCAGGCGGCCTTGCCGTCGAAGTTGGCCCGCGGGTCGGCGAAGGCCGCCCACGTTCCGCCGTCCTGCTCGGCGGCGCCCTTCATCTCGGTCGCGAGCGTGTCGGCCACGGTCCGGACCCAGTCGTTCTCGACGGTCTCGTAGGCGCCGGGGAAACAGCTGTGGTCCTTCTCCACCAGACGGGGGTAGCCCATGAGGACGACCTTCGCGTTCGGGGCCTGGGCGTGGATGGCGTTCAGCGTCAGGGCGATCTGCGGCCGCACGGAGTCGTGCAGCCACTTCGGCGCCCAGTCCTTGAGGGCGCCGGTGGAGCCGCCCGTCTTCTCACCGGTCGCCGGGTCGACGTTCTCCATCTCCGAGTACGGGCAGGTGGTCGTCGACGGCACCGGAAGGTCGATGCACTTGCCCATGACGTCGCTGAAGCGGGCGTCGTTGCCGCCGACGCTGAGCGTCACCAGTGTGGTGTTCTGGTCCAGGTAACCGGTCTCGAGCTGTGGCAGCTCACCCGACAGGGGCTGGTTGAGCACGTTGTAGGTGCGGGCTCCGGAGCAGGCCACGAAGTGGTAGTCCATCTTCGGGTCGAGGCTGTCGGCCAGGGCCCCGATGGAACTGGAGCGGCCGGGCAGGGTCGCCTGCCTCGACCAGGCCAGCTTGGAGCGGTGGCACTTGTCGATCTCCTTGTCGTTCTGCTTGTCCGGGTGGTCGGTCTCCGGGTACAGGTCGGAACCGTTCGCCCCGGTCACCGCCTCGCCGGAGGAGTAGGAGTCACCCATCGCGACGACGAAGTCGGCCGGCTTGGCCGCGAGCGGCTGGAAGGCGACCGCGCCCCAGGCGATGTCCTCGTCGGCGGTTCCGTCCTTGGTCGCGTTGGACAGCTCGACCCTGGGGGTGCCGGTGAAGTGGAACACGCCCAGGCTGGCCCAGCCGCCGGCCCGCTGGAGCACGACCCGCTTGTGGCTCTGGCTGTCCGTGCCGAGCACGTCGTACTTGGCCTGCCGGGTCTGCGCCCCGGTGTCGGGAAGGTGCACCAGGACGCGTGCCCAGTTCAGGCTCTGGCCCAGCGTCCAGGTGCCGTCGATGGTCATGTCACCGTCGGGGCCGCCGAAGTGGGCGGCGTCACGGGTGCGGGTGTACCAGAAGTGGCCGCCGTAGCCGCCGCCCACCGAGTGCAGGTCGGCCCTGGCCTCGTAACGGCCTTCCGCGCCCGGGTTGAAGGCGAACTGGAAGCTTCCCGCGGACGAGATCGTCGCGCAGTCGCTCTGATCGCTCCAGGACGGCGTTCCGTTCGGCACGGAGGCGACGACCTTGGCACCGGCCGGAGCGCCGGAGCACACCGGCGTGCCGTTCTGCAGACGGGTACCGCGTCCCGGTTCCTGTACCAGGGACTGGTACTTGATGTTCTCGTGCCCGCAGGTGGCGGCGCAGTCGCTCTTCCAGGTCACATTGGGCTGGTTCCACCAGTACTGCGCGTAGCACTCGGCGTCCGGGCACTTCGGCGGCGTGTCGGGGTCGCAGTTGTTCTTGGAGTTGCAGAACGCGTCGAGCGACGGCGTGACGTGCACCCGGTTGTACCGCGCGCTGCCCTCGTACAGGTAGGGCAGGTCCGTTCCGTTCCAGTAGGCGGGGCGGAAGCCGGCCGAGGAGAAGCCGGACTCGCCCGGCCAGTCCTGGCGGCCCGAGGTGGCGTAGGAGTAGCCGGAGTCGATGGACCAGGCGGCCCAGCCCATCACCTTGACCTCGTACGGCCAGTCCTGGGGATGCGCCGCGTCCTTGACGGCGTACGGGTCCACGTCGGTGTTCATGAACGGATGGCCCCAGCCCTTGGCGTAGATCGGGTTGGCGGGGTTGTTGTACCAGCCCAGCCCCCAGTGCCCCGCGTGCTTCCCGGCCTCCGAGGGAGGGTTGAAGCCGAGGTTGTAGTTCCACACCGCGGTGAACCAGTTCTCCACGTAGGAGGGGTCGTCGTTGTTGACGGTGATCTTCTGGCCGTCCTTGTGGACCTCGTTCCACTTGTCGGCGAGGATCTTCAGCGAGGCGGCGATGTTGGTCGCGTAGTCGACCGCGATCAGCTTCTGCAGGTTCGGCGACAGGCTGGTCTCGCCCGGCTTCGCGTGACCGGCCAGCCGCATGCCGTCGGTCACCTGGCCGACGCCGTAGCCGCAGTCGGACTTGTCCCAGTTGATCTGCCAGTAGGCGGCCGGGTCGTGGGGGTCGGCCTTGTGGCCGTAGTAGCCGTCGACGGCGGCCAGCGGGTTGCCCATCTGGCCGGGGACCGAACCGCCCTCGGCCTGCCAGAGGTTCGACTCCTGGGCCATGATGCCGAGGAGCACGTTGACCGGGATCCGGCCGCCTCCGGTCAGCTTCGGCAGCGGGAACAGGGACTGCGGGTCGACGGTGCCGAGACCGGCCTGGCCGCGGTATCCGCCCTGGCGGATGTAGCTCGCGCTCAGATCACCGCGCACCGCCATGTCGGCGGCCCACTCGACCTGGTTCGGCGTCGGCTGCAGCGCCTGCGCCTTCATGTCGTTGCGGGACACGGCGCACCAGCGGTCGTCGTCCGTCGGGGAGCCGGCGGTCAGGCCCGCCTTGGGGGAGGCGCCCCGCGTCCGGTGGCTCCCGGTGGCCGCGGCCAGGGCCGGGGAGGGGTTGTTCCCCGAGCCGTTGACGGCGTCGTGCCCCACGCTCTGGGTCAGCTTCGCCCCGGTGGTGGTGGCGGTGCTGGTGACCGTCAGCGCCTTGTCGCCCTCGTCGGCGGGTGTCGCCGTCCGCGAGTCGGGTTCCGCGGACTTCGTGAAGCCCTTGCCCGCGCCCTTGATCTGCGTGAGGCCGGCGCGGACACCGGGCGTCAGCACGGGCTCGACGGCGAGCCCGCCCCGCGAGGACACCTCGGTGCCGGCCGGGGCGTTCAGGCGGGTGACGCCGGTTCCCGCGGTGGCGGGAGAGCCCTTGGGCCGGCCGGTGAGGAAGATCCGGCCGGCGTCGCCCGGCATGAGGTCGAGATCGCCCAGCCTGCCGGAGGCGATGCTCTTCAGCTTGCCGTGGCCGGTGTACAGCTTGGCGTGCGCCGTGGACCCGCTCTCCCGGTCGAGGAAGGCGATCCGGCCGTCGGCGGCGGGCCGGATGTCGAACGGGGCACTGTCCGCGTCCGCGAGGTTCTTCACCTTGCCGGAGCGGTCGAGGTGGACCAGGCGGCTGCCGAGCGCGGCGACCGCGCCGTCCTTCACCGGAACGGCGCTGGTGATCTCACCGCGTGCCGCCGCCGTGCCCGTCGTCCTCCCGGACACGTCCACGGTGATCACACGGGTCCGTGTGCTCGCCGCGTCGTTCATGTCCCGGAAGCCGGTGAACGCGGCCCTGTGCGTGGCCGTGTTGCAGGACGGGTCGAAGTAGGCCAGCGACGCGGTGAAGGGCAGCTTGGTCACCTTGCCGGACGTCAGGTCGACGACGGCGGCGAAGGCGCCGCCCTGCATCAGGTCGGGTTTGTTGGTGAATCCGCGAGGCGCGTAGACGACGGCCGCGTGCGAGCGGTCCATCAGGCACTGGTTGCCGATCCACGAGTCCGCCGGCATGCCCGGCTCCGACAGCAGTGCGACGGTCTTCCACGCGTAGGCCTTGGAGCTGTCGGCGACGAGGATCCGCAGGCCGTCCGCGTCGGCGGCGGCGGTGACCGCGCGGTCGGGACTGTTCTGCCAGCCTCTGCCGAGCTTCTCGCCCGGGTTGCGTACCCCGCCGGAGGGTGCGGGCGGTGGTGTGGTGGCACGGGCTGGGGGACGGGACGCCGGAGTGGCGTCGGCGGGCGCAGCCTGGAGCAGTCCGCCGGTCACAGCGGCGCAGGCCAGGAGGGCCACCAGGGGCGCGCGAGTTCGTCTCTTGGAGCGCAAAGGAGCTTTCCCCGTATTTCATTGAGTTGTTTCCGTGCCTTTCCGGGCACGGCGAAACGCCCCTCCGCCCGGGACGGGACAGTCCTGCGGGACGGACGGGAGCGGGAATTCGAATTCAGTCAGCCGGGACTTCACGCGGGTGACGCGTGAAGTCCCGGCGCACCGTTCGGGCAGCGTCTGCTAGTTGCAGTTGGTGCTGTCCTGGACGTTGTTGACGATGTACGTGCTCGAGCTGGAGCTGGTCTTCATCAGCGAGGTGACCGTGCCGCAGCCGCCGTGGTTGCGGTAGACGGGGCCGGCGTACTCGGAGTAGGTGCCCGCGTCGCTCGCACAGCCCTCCGCCGTGTAGTTCGAGCAGAGCTTGATCTTCATCCACTTCGCGCCCGACATGTTGTTGTCGAGGATGGCGCAGGTGGGAGCGTCGTTGCTCGCGGGGTTACTGCCCTTGACGTAGACGAAGAGAGTCGCCTTGCGGGACTCGTCGGGCAGGATGTCCGCCTTGTAGAGCTTGTATCCCGTACCGCAGACGGTGGCGCCCGCGGCGGCGGCGGTGGGCTGCGCCGCGGCGATCGCGGTCGTGTGCCGGTCGGCCTTGACGGAGACGGCGGGTACCGGCCGGTCGGCGGCGGCGACCTGCGGCGCGGTCACGCCGAGGAGGCCCAGGCCGGCCGCGGCCGCGGCGACCGCGGTCCTCGCCGAGGCACGGATTCGAATGGACATGCGTTCCCCCATGGAATGCATTTGAGCTGCATTTGAGCTGCCGCCGGAAAAGCGGTCGGCGGCATAAATGTGGTCCCGGGGAGCTAATCAGATCCTCTTTGCGACTGTCGAAAGTAATTCGGAAGCAAAGTGGAGATTTGAATTCCGTTATGACTCTGGGCGTGCGGAGCTTCTTCGCATGGAGGGGTGAACCGGGCATCGTTCGGCGGCGTGTTCACTCATGGTTTCCGGCCCGGAGCGGAGGGAGTAGTTCTTGTCACATCGCCGGACGCACGACGGCCCCCGCCCATCGGATGGGCGGGGGCCGTGATGTTCCGAAGCGGTTACTCGGCCGCCTCGGCCAGGGCCGCCTCGGCGTCGAGGGTCACGCCGACGGCCTGGACCACGGACGCGATCTTGAACGCCTCCTGGACGACGTCGCGCTCGACGCCGGCCTTGCGCAGCACCTGCTCGTGCGAGTCGAGGCACATGCCGCAGCCGTTGATCGCGGAGACCGCGAACGACCACAGCTCGAAGTCGACCTTCTCCACGCCCGGGTTGCCGATGACGTTCATCCGCAGACCGGCGCGCAGGGTGCCGTACTCGTGGTCGGACAGCAGGTGCCGGGTGCGGTAGAAGACGTTGTTCATCGCCATCACCGCGGCGGCGGCCTTGGCGGCCGTGTACGCCTCCGGCGACAGGTTCGCCTTCGCCTCCGGCTCCAGCTCACGCAGCACGATCGGGGAACGCGAGGCGATGGCGGTCGCCAGCACCGTGCCCCACAGCTGCTGGGCGGGCAGGTCGGAGTTGCCGATGACCGAACCCAGGTTGAGCTTCAGGTCCTTGGCGTAGTCCGGGACGCGGGACTTCAGCGAGTCGAGCGACATGGGTCACTCACCGGCCAGCAGCGCGACCGGGTCGAGCGTCTCGTCGCCCTTGCTCCAGTTGCAGGGGCACAGCTCGTCCGTCTGCAGGGCGTCGAGGACCCGCAGGACCTCCTTGGGGTTACGGCCGACGGAACCGGCGGTCACCATGGAGAACTGGATCTCGTTGTTCTGGTCGACGATGAAGACGGCGCGCTTGGCGAAGCCGTCCTCGCCCTCGATGCCCAGCTCGCGCATCAGCTCGTGCTTGGAGTCGGCCATCATCGGGAAGGGCAGGTCACGCAGGTCGTCGTGGTCCTTGCGCCAGGCGTGGTGGACGAACTCGGAGTCACCGGAGAAGCCGAGGATCTGGGCGTCGCGGTCGGCGAACTCGTCGTTCAGCTTGCCGAACGCGGCGATCTCGGTCGGGCACACGAAGGTGAAGTCCTTGGGCCAGGCGAAGACGATCTTCCACTTGCCCTCGTAGGTCTTGTGGTTGATCGTGTCGAACTCCGCGCCCTTCTCCAGCGAGACGCAGGCGGTCAGTTCGAACTCGGGGAACTTGTCACCGACAGTGAGCACACGCTCTCCTTGCAGCGAGGCAGCGCCCGGATCGCGGGCACTACCCATGGGTTGGACTTTGTCGATGTTGGCACAGGGTGCATTGATGCGAGAAATAGCTACACTCGGTCGTGTTGATCGGAGGTATCTATCAGTGACCGTCAGTAGCGCGAGCGGCAAGCGGCGCCAGCCCAGCCTGTCCCAGCTCCGTGCCTTCGCGGCCGTGGCCGAGCATCTGCACTTCCGGGACGCGGCCGCGGCGATCGGGATGAGCCAGCCCGCCCTGTCCGGCGCGGTCTCGGCGCTGGAGGAGATCCTGGGGGTGACCCTCCTCGAGCGTACGACCCGCAAGGTACTGCTCTCGCCCGCGGGTGAGCGGCTGGCGGTACGGGCGAGGGCGGTGCTGGACGAGGTCGGGGCGCTGCTTCAGGAGGCCGAGGCGGTCCGGGCGCCGTTCACCGGCGTGCTGCGGCTCGGGGTGATCCCGACCGTCGCGCCGTATCTGCTGCCCACCGTGCTGGGCCTGGTCCACGAGCGGTACCCGCACCTCGACCTCCAGGTGCACGAGGAGCAGACCGCCAGCCTCGTCGAGGGCCTGCAGTCCGGCCGCCTCGACCTGCTGTTGCTGGCCGTCCCGCTCGGTGTCCCCGGCGTGAGCGAACTTCCGCTGTTCGACGAGGACTTCGCGCTCGTCACCCCGCCCGACCACCGGCTCGGCGGCCGCGACGGCATCCCCCGCGAGGCGCTGCGCGAACTCAACCTGCTGCTGCTGGACGAGGGCCACTGCCTGCGCGACCAGGCCCTGGACATCTGCCGGGAGGCCGGGCGGGAGGACGCGCCGGTCACCACCACGGCCGCCGGGCTGTCCACCCTGGTGCAGCTCGTCGCGGGCGGCCTCGGCTGCACCCTGCTGCCGCGCACGGCCCTGAAGGTCGAGACGACCCGCGGCAGCCGGCTCCTGACCGGCTACTTCGCCGCCCCCGCCCCCAGCCGCCGGATCGCCTTCGCCATGCGCACCGGCGCCGCCAGGGGAGCGGAGTACGAGGAACTGGCGGCGGCCCTGCGCGAGGAGCTGCGGCCCCTGCCCGTGCGGGTGCTGGACGCCTGACCGCCCTGCCGGGGGCCCGGCGGCGCCCCGCACGGGCACTCGGTGCGCCTACTCGGTGCGCAGCCCGTCCGGCCGCATCAGCCTCAGCAGGGGCGGCAGGCTGAGCAGGGTCACCGCGAGCACCACCGCGGCGCCGGCACCGGTCATGGACAGCACGCTCGCCCAGTCGACCGTCACCGGGGTCGCCGTCATCTTCAGCAGCACCGCGCCGAGGGTCAGGCCGACCACCGAGGACAGCAGCAGCCCGAGGACGATCGGGACCGCCGTCTGCCACAGCACCGACAGGCCCAGCGTGCGGCGCCGGGTGCCGAAGGCGACCAGCGAGGACAGCAGCTTGCGCCGCTCGCGGAGCTGCTCCAGCTGCGAGACCAGCAGGCTTGCGCCGATCAGCGCCAGCACGCAGACCGCGCCGACGAACAGGCCAGTGCGCAGCGAGGTGTACTTCGTGGACTCCTCGGTCGCCGTCCAGGTGAACACGTCCGCGGCCGCGTCCACCCGGGCGGCCGTGTTGCGCACGTGCTCCGCCGCGTCCGGCACGGACTCGTCGGTGCGGACGAAGACGTGGCCGCGCAGCGCGGGCCGCGCCTTCGCGGGCAGCGCGGACGGCGTGACCAGCAGGCCGTTGGCCGCGCTCTGCAGCGAGTCCTCGCGGTAGGGCACCTGCCGGAGACCGGCCGGCAGCTTCCAGGGCACCTGAAGGCCGGGTTCGTCGGAGTAGCCCGGGTCGAGGTAGAGCTCCCGGCCGGGCCGTACGACGGCTCCGACGGAGGCGTTGTACGCGGCGTCGTAGTGCGGGTTGCGCAGCTTGAACACGTCACCGTCCCGGCAGGAGGACAGCCGGGCCACCTCCCGCAGGGCGGCGCAGTCACCGACCGTGAGGTCGATCAGGTTCTCCGGCTCCCGGCGCTTGTCCCCGGCGGACGTGCTGGACAGCACCACCGACACCCGCACGCCCTCGGTCCGCCGGAACGCCTCGCCGACGGCGGTGGCGTTCCCGCTGTCCGGCAGCGTGACCTCCATCGACGCCCGGCCCGGGTCCCGGCCGGTGTCCTTGGTGTACTGGCTCTGCACGCCCGCGAACAGCATCTGCAGCGCGATCGCGCCGGCCACCGCCACCGCGATGCCGTTGACCATGCGGGCCGCCGTACCGCTGCTCAACTGCAGCCGCCGGACCGCCAGTTGCCAGGAGACCGGACCGGCGCCGAGCCGGGCGACGACCCGCTCCACGAACCACGGCAGCAGCGCGGTCACGCCGACCAGCAGCAGCAGGACGCCGCCGGTCACCAGGTACTGGTTGAAGCCGCCGTTGTCCCGGCCCTTGCCGACCATCGGATACAGCAGCGCCAGGCCCGCCAGCGGCAGCAGCAGCCGCCACCACAGGCGGCGCCGGGCCGGCCTGGCCGTCCGCACCACGCCGAGCGGCTCCACGACCACCCCGCGCATCGCGAGCAGTGTCACCAGCACCGCGGACGCCGGCACCGCGACCGCGACCAGCGCGACGAGCGCGGGGGAGGGGTCGAGGTAGCCGGGGAACACACTCTCGCCCAGCACCTCCACCGAGCCCGCGATCTGGCGTCCGATCAGGAAGAAGACCGTACCGACGGCCAGGCCGAGCAGGGCTCCGGCCAGTGCCTCGCCCGCGGCGATCCGCCGGGTCATGCCACTGTCGGAGCCCACCAGCCGCAGCGCGGCCAGCCGGCGGTCGCGCCGCTCGCCACCGAAGCGCACGGCCGCGGCGATGAACACGGCGACCGGCATCAGCAGCACCACGAACACGACCAGCACCATCAGCAGCAGCACCGGGTCGGTTTTCTCGGTGGTCGGGTGCGGATCGCCGAAGCGGACCAGCCGGTCCACCCGTACGCCGCCGCCCGCGTCGGGGTCCAGGCCCCTGGCGCCCGCGTAGTAGGCCAGCTCCTGCGAGCCGATCAGCCCGCTCTCGCCGATCGTCCCGACGACCCGGTAGGGCAGCCGCTCGCGCAGCAGCCGGGCGCCGTCCGAGGCGAGCAGTTCCCGCAGGGCGGGGGAGACGACCATCTCGCCCTTGGCCGGGAAGCGCCCGAGGCCGGGCGGCAGCGGCGCCCGCGAGCCCTCGGGTTCGAGGAGCCGGCCCCGGACGTTCTTCGAGTGCCACTGGGTGTCGGTCGCGGCGACCAGCACGGTGTTGTCGGCCCTGGGGCGGGTGGTGCTGGAGAACGTGTAGTCGTAGCGGGCCTCCTCGACCCGGTGGCGGGCGGTGAACACGTTCGGCAGCGCGGTGGTCAGCAGCAGCAGGGCGACGCCCAGACCGACGCCGACCGCCGTCAGTGTCATCCGGACCCAGCCCTCACGCCCGCCGGTGACGGCGAACCGGGCGCCCATGGTGAGATCCCTGAACGTCCCCCGCGCCCGGCTCCGCTCGCGCGGGAGGTCCCCCGTCCGGGGCTTCATATGGCCCGCTCCATGTCCCGGGACCTGCCGTCGCGCACGACGATCTCGCGGTCCGAGTACGCGGCCACCCGGGCCTCGTGCGTGACCAGCACCACGGCCGCGTTGGTGGAGCGGGCCGCGTCGGTGAGCAGCTCCATCACGCGCTCCCCGTTGAGGGAGTCCAGCGCGCCGGTCGGCTCGTCGGCGAACAGCACCCGGGGGCCGGTGACCAGCGCCCGGGCCACCGCGACCCGCTGCCCCTGACCGCCGGAGACCTCGCCGGGCCGCTTGCCCCTGAGGTCGTCCACCTCGAGCCTCTCCATCCAGCCCAGCGCGGCCCGTTCGGCCTCCTTGCGGGAGGTGCCGTTCAGCCGCAGCGGAAGCGCCACGTTCTCCACGCAGGTCAGCTCCGGCACCAACTGCCCGAACTGGAACACGAATCCGAAGTCGCTGCGGCGCAGCGCGCTGCGCTCGACGTCGCTCATGGTGGCGAGCTCCCGCCCGGCGTACGTGATCGAGCCCGAGTCGGGCGGCACGATCCCGGCGAGGCAGTGCAGCAGCGTGGACTTGCCGGACCCGGAGGGGCCCATCACCGCGACGACCTCGCCGGGGTGGATGGAGAACGCGGCGCCGTCCAGGGCGAGCGTCGGGCCGTAGGCCTTGCGCAGGTCCTCGGCGGCGAGCAGGGAGCCGGGGGGAGGGGTCACCGGGCCACCTCCGCACGGAGCTTGTCCAGCCGGGCGGCGGTCAGTTCCAGCCAGCGCAGGTCGGCCTCCAGGTGGAACAGGGCGTGGTCGCAGATGAGCTGGTCCGCGAGGTCGCCCTTGCGCTTGCGGTCGGTGAGGATGCGCATGCTGCGCAGGTGCTCGGCACGCTGGGTGTCCAGGATGTCCGCCGCGTCCCGGTGGGTCAGCAGCGCGAGGACGACCTTGGTGTAGAGGGTCGACTGGAGGTACTCCTCCGGCTTCTCCGGGGTCGCGAGCCACTGCTCGACGTCGGTGACGCCGGCGTCGGTGATGGCGTACCGCTTGCGCTCGGGCCCGCCACCCGACTCGATCCCGTCGACTTCCACCAGCCCGTTCTTCAGCAGCCGGGACATCGTCGAGTAGACCTGGCCGTAGTGCAGCGGCCGGTCGTGACCGAACTTCTCGTCAAAGGCCCGCTTCAGGTCGTAGCCGTGTCGGGGGCCGGACTCCAGGAGTCCTAGGAGGGTGTGACCGATGGACATGCGAGCACTCTACACACGGTGTATACGTCGGGTGTATACGCGGAGTGTCCAGTGCCTGGCGGGCAGTGTCGCGGCGCAGGTGGGAGCCGATTGTCCTGGTTCGGTAACGACAGCGGCCCGCCCCCCTGTGCGCGGGGGCGGGCCGGCCGGGGCGCGTCCGTCCTCAGGGCGCCGGCGGCCCGGCGGCCGGACCGCCCGGCGGCCGTCCGCGGCGGGGCAGCGGACCGGTGTCCCGCGGCAGGCGTCCCGCCTCCGACAGCGCCTTGCGCAGCAGGAACTCGATCTGCGCGTTGGCCGACCGCAGTTCGTCCCCCGCCCAGCGCGCGAGGGCGTCGTACACGGAGGGGTCCAGCCTCAGCAGCACCTGCTTGCGCTGCTGGGGCCGTCGCCTGGGCGTCTCCTCCGACGGATCCGTCACTGGTAGAGGGTCCCGGTGTTGAGCACGGGCTGCGGTGCACGGTCCCCGCACAGCACCACCATCAGGTTGGACACCATCGCCGCCTTCCGTTCCTCGTCCAGCTCCACGATGTCCTGCTCCGCGATCCGGGAGAGCGCCGCCTCCACCATGCCGACCGCGCCGTCCACGATCTGCCGCCGGGCCGCGACGACCGCGCCGGCCTGCTGGCGCTGGAGCATCGCCGAGGCGATCTCGGGAGCGTACGCGAGATGCGTGAAGCGCGACTCGATGACCCGCACCCCGGCCGCCTCCACCCGCGCCTGGAGTTCGACGGCCAGCTTCTCGGTGATCTCCTCGGCGTTGCCGCGCAGCGAGAGGCCGTCCTCCTCGTGGGCGTCGTAGGGGTACTCGATGGCGATGTGCCGTACGGCCGTCTCGGTCTGGGTGGCGACGAACTCGGCGTAGTCGTCCACCTCGAACGTGGCCTGCGCGGTGTCCTGGACCTTCCAGACCACGACCGCGGCCAGCTCGATCGGGTTGCCGTAGGCGTCGTTGACCTTCAGTACGGCGGTCTCGTGGTTGCGCACGCGGGTCGAGATGCGGGTGCGTGAGGTGAAGGGGTTCACCCAGCGCAGGCCGTCCTGCCGGATCGTGCCCCGGTAGCGGCCGAAGAGCTGGACCACGCGGGCCTCGCCGGGCGCGACCGTGTTCAGGCCGCGCATCGCGATCACCGCGGCGAGGAGGACGAGCACACCGCAGACGACGAGCCCGCCCTTGGTGCCGTCCGCGGTCACCGCCGAGGCGGCCGCGAACAGGGCCGCGGCCGCGGCGAGCCCCAGCAGGCCGAGGAGCAGGGCGAGACCGCCGCCGATGCTGTGGGCCTGGAACTCGCGCACGCGCGGCGCGGGCATCTCGGGTATGTCGGCGGCCGCGGCCGTGTCGAGCCCGGACGTGTCGTGTGCGGACATGGAGGGTCCCCCGTTCTCGAAGACGTCCGGACTCCCCGGACGTCTAGCTTCCTTCTAGCTAAGTGATATCACTTTAGGCTTTCGGGCAACCCGACGCCAGTGTCAGTCGTCGGTTCCCTTGAGGTGGGTGCTGATTCTCACGTCCGTAAAAGAGCGGATCGGACGCCCTTTGTCATATAGACGGGTGTTAGCTTTCGGAGCTGACCACTGAGACGGAAGCGGGAGCGTAGGACTCATGGGACGAGCGGAAGAGAGACGAGCGCGACAGCGTGGTGGTCGCCGCGCGGCGCCCACGCGCCACCGCTCACAGCCCACGGCCGAATCCGCGGCGGCGGCGCCCGGCGGCAAGCCCGCCAAGGGCCGAATACGCAGGCTGTTCACCTGGAAGAGGATCCTCGGCACGTTCTTCGGACTGTGCCTGCTGTCCATCGGCGCCTTCATCGCGCTGTACATGGCGGTCGACGTGCCAGTCGGCAACATCGCCGCCCAGCGGCAGAGCAACGTCTACAAGTACAGCGACGGCAGCATCCTGGCCCGCGACGGCAAGGTCAACCGCGAGATCGTGGACCTGGACAAGGTGCCCAAGGGCGTCCAGCGGACCTTCGTGGCGGCCGAGAACAAGTCCTTCTACACCGACCCCGGAGTGGACCTCAAGGGCACCGCCCGAGGCCTGATCAACACCCTGTCCGGGCGGGGCAAACAGGGCGGCTCCACGATCACCCAGCAGTACGTCAAGAACTACTACCTGAACCAGGACCAGACCGTCTCGCGCAAGCTGAAGGAACTGGTCATCTCGCTCAAGGTGGAGCGCGAGAAGTCCAAGGACGCCATCCTCGCCGGCTACATCAACACCTCCTACTACGGCCGCAACGCCTACGGCATCCAGGCCGCCGCCCAGGCCTACTACCGCGTCGACGCCCAGGACCTCAACGTGCAGCAGGGCGCCTACCTCGCCGCCCTGCTCCAGGCACCCAGCCAGTACGACTGGGCGGCCGCGACCCCCACCGGCAAGCGGCTGGTCAAGGCACGCTGGAACTACGTCCTGGACAACATGGTCGAGGAGAACTGGCTGCCCAAGGCCAAGCGCGACGCCATGACGTTCCCGGTGCCCAAGGAACCCAAGGGCGCCCCGGGCATGGAGGGCCAGAAGGGCTACCTGGTCACGCTCGCCAACGCCCAGCTCGCCCAGAAGCTGATGCGCGACGAGGGCCTGTCCAGGTCCGACGCGGCGGCCAAGGTCGACAGCCAGGGCTGGACCATCACCCTGAACGTCAGCCGCAAGAAGCAGGCCGCGCTGGAGAAGGCGGTCAAGGAGCGGCTGACCGGCAAGCTGGAACCGAAGAAGCGCAAGGTCGACAACGACGTCCAGGCCGGCGCCGTGTCGGTCGACCCGAAGACCGGCAGGATCGTCGCGATGTACGGCGGCGAGAACTACTTCGACCACTGGACCAGCAACGCCACCCGCCGGGACTACCAGCCCGCGTCCACGTTCAAGCCGATCATCCTCGCCGCGGCGCTGGCGCAGAACGCCACCACGCAGGAAGGCAAGCCGATCGCCGCGAACACGGTCTACGACGGCACCAGCCGCCGCCAGGCCGTCGACCACGGCGCCAAGGTCGGCTTCGCACCGCCCAACGAGGACAACCGCAACTACGGGCCCATCACCGTCCAGCAGGCGATGAACCAGTCCGTCAACTCCGTCTTCGCCCAGATGGGCGTCGACGTGGGCATGGACCAGGTCATGCGCACCGCCAAACAGCTCGGCATGGACACCGAGGGCATGCAGGCCGTGCCCGCGCAGACCCTGGGCTCCATGGGCGCCAGCCCGCTGGAGATGGCCGGCATCTACGCCACCTTCGACAACCACGGCCGTGAAGTGACGCCCAGCATCGTCAAGTCGGCCGAGAACAAGGGCCGCTCGGTCGAGATGCCCGACGCCATCGGCGACCAGGTGATCAGCCGCACGGTCGCCGACAGCGTGACCTCGGTGCTCACCGGCGTGGTCGACGACGGCACCGCCCGCACGTCCGTGGCGAGCAATCCGCTGCGCAACGGCCAGCAGGTCGCGGGCAAGACCGGTACCTCCGACTGCAACCGCTCCGCCTGGTTCACCGGCTACACCCCCGACCTCGTCACCTCCGTCGGCCTGTTCGGCGAGGCGGCCAAGTCCGGCGGCACCGGCTGCGACGGCAAGCCGGTCAAGAAGAACGACCACGTCACGCTCAGCGGCGCCATGGGCGGCGGCCGGGTCAACGGCGGCGGCCCGCCGGCGGAGATCTGGGCGGCCTACACCTTCGGCGTCACCGACGAGTCCGCGTTCGACCTGGACACCACCCAGGGCGCGGCCGTCGAGCCGACGGACACCCCGACGGTCAGCGAGTCGCCGTCCGACACCCCGTCCAGCTCACCGAGCAGCGAACCGCCGGTGTCCGAGTCGCCGTCGCAGACGCCGTCCCAGACCCCGTCGAGGTCGCCGAGCCAGTCACCCTCCCAGTCGCCGTCCCAGAGCCCGTCCAGCGGACCGCCGTCGGCACCCGTCTCGGAGGATCCGCTCGACCCGGCCGACGACTTCGGCCAGTAGGCACACGACAGGAGGGGCGCCCGGACCGACCCGGGCGCCCCTCCTGCCGTGTACTCACACCCGGTTCAGCTCGAACCAGACCACCTTGCCGGTGCTCAGCCGCGTCGCGCCCCAGCGCCGGGCCAGCCTGTTGACCAGGTACAGCCCGCGGCCGCCCTCGTCCGTGGCCCGCGCCTGGCACAGCCGCGGCAACTGGGGCACGTCGTCGCCGACCTCGCAGCGCAGCACCTCCGTGCGCAGCAGACGCAGCGTCACCGGACGGGTGGCGTAGCGCACGGCGTTCGTGACCACCTCGCTGACCAGCAGCTCCACCGAATCCGTCAGCTCCTCCAGACCCCACCGGGCCAGCGCCCGCCGCGCCAGCCGACGCGCCTCACGCGGCGCCGCGACCTCCGGCTCCAGCGTCCAGTACGCCACATCGCTCGGCGCGATCCCGTCGAAACGGGCCGCGAGCAGCGCGATGTCGTCGTCCCGGTCACCCGGGCCGAGCATGTCCAGCACCTCGTCGCACAGCGCCTCGAGCGGCGGCGGATGGTCCGGCCCGGTCAGCCGCGCGGTCGCGGCGAGCTTCTCGCGCAACTGCTCTATACCGGTCCACACGTCCCGCAGCCGGGACTCCACCAGCCCGTCGGTGTACAGCAGCAGCGTGGCCCCGGCCGGCGCGTCCAGCTCCACCGCCTCGAAATCCACCCCGCCCACACCGATCGGCGCGCCCGGCGGCACCCGCAGCACCTCCGCCCGGCCGCCCAGATGCAGCAGCACGGGCGGCGGATGACCCGCGTTGGCGATGGTGATGCGATGCGTCACCGGGTCGTACACCGCGTACAGACAGGTCGCCATACGGTCGGTGCCCAGCCGCTGCGCCTGCTCGTCCAAATGGTGCAGCACCTCCTGCGGAGGCAGATCGAGACCGGCCAGCGTCTGCGCCGTCGTCCGCAATTGACCCATGATCGCCGCCGAGGTCATGGAGTGCCCCATGACATCACCGACCACCAGCGCCACCCGGCTGCCCGGCAGCGGAATCGCGTCGTACCAGTCGCCGCCCACCCGCGCCGTCTCCGCCGCCGGCAGATAACGCGACGCCAGCCGCACCCCGGTCGGCCGGGGCAGCGTCTCCGGCAGCATGGTGCGCTGCAACTCGTCGGCGATGTACGCCTCCCGGCCGTACAGCACCGCCTTGTCGATGCCGAGCGCGCTGTGCGTGGCCAGCTGCGCCGCCACCAGCAGGTCGTCCGCCTCGAACGCCGGCCGCTCCGGACGCCGCAGGAACAGCGCGGCGCCGATCACCCGGCGCCGGCCGCGCAGCGGCGCGAGAATCGCGTGCCGTCCGCCCGGCACCGCCGCCTCCCCGCCCTCGCCGAGCAGCTCGGGCAGCGCAGCCCGGGCCGCGGGAGCGTCGGCGAACACCGGCCGCACCCCGCGCAGCACCTCGTTCAGGGCACCGCCGGGACGCACCTCGCACAACTCGGTGGTCAGCGACGACAGCTCGGTGAGGGCCGAAGCCTCCGGCTCCGGCTCCGGAAACGGCGGCAGCGCCAGACCCTCCGTGTCCCGCTCGTCCGGAATCCGGTCCGTACGGCGCAGCCGCAGCACCACAGGACCGGTCGGGCGCTCGTCACCCACCGGCAGCGGATCGCGCAGATAGACCAGGATCGCGTCGGAGAACGTCGGCACGGTGGCCCGGCACAGCCCCATCACGATCTCGTCCAGATCGAGGCCGCGCGCGATCCGCCGGGTCGCCGCGCCCACGAACCTGAGCCGGTCCCCGTCGCGCCGCATCGGCATCGGCCGCCCCGGTGGCAGCCCCCGCCCGGTACGGCGGTCCGGGCCGCCGGGCCCCCGCTCCTGCTCGGCGCCCGGCTGCGGCGGAATGGCCTCCGGCACCGGACGCGGGCGACCCGTGTCCGTCGGCGCGGTGGCGGGCTGGGAGTGCTCGGGGCCGTTGACTGGGGGCTCCTTCCCCTTGTTCCCCTTGCCGCGGGGCGCGGTGGCCCCCGGTGCGGAGGGCGGTCCGTCGGCCAGGGCCCGTGCCGGTAAGGCCGGACTGCCGGGCTGCTCCGGGGTACGCAGGAGCGCCCCGCGGGACTCCGCGGGGTCGACGCCCGACTGCGGGCGTTCGTAGGACGTGGGGTGCTCCGTCACGCGCGTCGAATCCATCCGTCCGGGGCTGCGCGCCGGGCGCGCACATGGTCCCGCCGAAAGTCCGATACCCGGAATACGTGCCCCAGGAACGGAATTCCCGCGTGGTCAGAGGTCGTGCCTGTGCCGCCGGTGAACCCTGCCGGGCCCGCCGTGGTCTTGCCCTCGTACCCCTCGCTCACTCCTGCCGCCCCTCGGTGACGTCTGGTCAGACCCGGCTCGCGCCCCGGTAGTTGCCTTGCGGATTCTTGCGGAGGACGATCCTACGGTTGTGGGCCGGGGGCGCATCAAGGGTCTCATGAGGACACGTGCGCGGGCGTACGGTCCCAGTCCTCGGGGAGTGACGGTACCGCCCAGGACGGATCAGGGCGCCAGTGCTGCCAGCCGTCGGAGAACGGCGGACCCCAGGCGTCGATCACCTCCACCGCGGCCCGGCCGGCCGCCCGCACCCGCTCGGCGGTCCCCTCGTCCATCAGCCCGTCCCGCTGAGCCTGCGCGAACTCGTCCTCGTCCCGCCAGTGCCAACTGCGGTCCGGATGGACGGAGATGTCCAGGAAGTGATCCTCGGAGTCCACTCCGCCCGCCCAACGGGTCAGCGGATGCTCAAGGTTGACGTACCAGTTCTTGAACTGCCAGCCCGGGTCCCAGAACAGCCACACCGACCAGGGCTCGGCGGGCCGCGCCAGCTTCAGCACACCCGTGCCGAACCACCGGTCCCGCTGCACCGAACGCGGCCTGGTGTAGCGGGTCTCCAGCGGCTCCACGTGCACCGGCGTACCGTCGGCGATCACCGGCTTCACGCACTCGGTACCGGGCGCCATCCACACGGCGAGCAGTTCCGCGTCGTCCCGGACCACGGTGACGGGCCGCGCGATGTGGAAGCGCGCGCCGGCGTTCTCCCGGTACCGCCACAGGATCTGGCTCCCGGGCGTCCAGTAGGTCGCAGGCCCCGCCGCCACTCGTCTCACCGCTCCGTTGTCCGCCATGAACAGATATTAGGTGCCGTACACATACGACGCTGCGGTACGCGTCACGGTTCTACGCGGCGGGGCCGGTCGTCACGGCCGTGTCATCCGCAGGACGTCCAGCGCCTCGTCGAGCTGCTCCAGCGTGAGGTCGCCGCGCTCCACGTAGCCGCCCTCCAGCACGACCTCGCGGATGGTCCTGCGCTCGGCCAGCGACCTCTTCGCGACCTTCGCGGCCTCCTCGTAGCCGATGTACTTGTTCAGCGGCGTCACCACCGAGGGCGAGGACTCGGCGTACTCGCGGGCCCGTTCACGGTCCGCGGTGACGCCGTCCACGGTCCGGTCGGCCAGCAGCCGGGAGACGTTCGCGAGCAGCCGTACCGACTCCAGCACGTTCTTGGCCATGACCGGGAGCATCACGTTCAGCTCGAAGTTCCCGGCGGCGCCGGCGGAGGCGATGGTCGCGTCGTTGCCGATCACCTGGGCGGCGACCATGAGCACGGCCTCCGGGATGACCGGGTTGACCTTCCCCGGCATGATCGAGGAGCCCGGCTGCAGATCGGGAAGCCGGATCTCGGCCAGCCCGGTGCGCGGCCCGGACGCCATCCAGCGCAGATCGTTCGCGATCTTCGTCAGCCCCACCGCGATGGTCCGCAGCTGCCCGCTGGTCTCCACCACCGCGTCCCGGGCGCCCTGCGCCTCGAAGTGGTCCCGGGCCTCGGTCAGCGGCAGCCCGGTGGCCCGGGCGACCTCCTCGATCACCGCGGCGGAGAACCCGGGCGGCGTGTTGATCCCGGTGCCGACCGCCGTCCCGCCCAGCGGCAGCTCCGCCAGCCGGGGCAGCGAGGCCCGCAGCCGCTCCACGCCGTACCGCACCTGGGCCGCGTACCCGCCGAACTCCTGCCCCAGGGTCACCGGCGTCGCGTCCATCAGATGCGTCCGCCCGGCCTTGACGACGTCCGCGAACTCCTCGGCCTTGCGCCCGAGGGCGGCGGCGAGGTGCTCCAGCGCCGGGATCAGGTCGTGCGTGACGGCGGCGGTGGCGGCGATGTGCAGGGACGAGGGGAAGACGTCATTCGAGGACTGCGAGGCGTTGACGTGGTCGTTGGGGTGCACGTCCCGGCCGAGCCGCTCACCGGCCAGGGTGGCGATGACCTCGTTGGTGTTCATGTTGGACGAGGTCCCGGACCCGGTCTGGAACACGTCCACCGGGAAGTGCTCGTCCCACTTCCCCTCGGCGACCTCCCGGGCCGCCTCCTGGATCGCCTCCGCGACGTCCTTGTCCAGCACGCCCAGTCCGGCGTTCACCTTCGCCGCGGCGCCCTTGATCCGCGCCAGCGCCTCGATGTGCGCCCGCTCGATCCGCTGCCCGGACACCGGGAAGTTCTCGACGGCACGCTGCGTCTGCGCCCGCCACTTGGCATGGGCGGGCACCCGGACCTCACCCATGGAGTCGTGCTCGATGCGGTAGTTGCTCATGCCCTTGTCAGCGAACGGGGCGCGGTGGTTGTTCCGGACCGTGGGTCCATTGGCACCACCGGCGTCACCGGGTCGGGGGACCTGGCTCCCGGCCGCCGGGCGGGACATCACGGATAAGTGTGACTATCAGCCCAAGGCGGTGGGTGATTCCCGCCGTACCACGGCTGGCAGGAGGACCGATCGATGCATCTCACTCCCAAGGGTCTGCTCGGCGCCATCACGGCGGTGTCCATAGGCGCGGCGACCCTGCTGGGCGCGGGAGCCGGCACCGCCGGCGCCGCGGGCAGAGTCCACTGCGACCGCGCCGAACGGCCCATCTGGAGCGGCGACCCCAGCCGCAATCTGACGGCCCACGGATGCAGCCTGCCGTCCGGCGAACGCCGCTGGTACCGCGTCGAGGTCGACGACCTGGTGGAGGCCCACCACACGACGGACTATCTGAACGGCCCGGTCGACCGGACCGAGAAGCTGCACGACAGGACCATCAGGTGCATGGGCTTCACCGCCGACGGCGCCACGGTGAACTGGTTCGGCTGCGTGCCGCACTGACTCGCGGCCCGGTCACGGCCGCGGGGGCGGCGCTGCTCCACGGCGAGTCCGGTTCGCCGACCCTCCTGACGCGGTGATCCCGGATCTCGACGCGGTCGTCCCGTGCCGGGAGAACGGCAGAGCCCCCGGCGACGCGCCAGGGGCTCTCCACGGGTGTCGCCGCCGGATCAGCCCAGGCCCGGCCCCCGCACCGGGATGCTGGTGAACGTCGGCTGCGGAGCCGGGTCCTGGAAGAAGTCGTTGCCCTTGTCGTCGACGACGATGAACGCCGGGAAGTCCTCCACCTCGATCTTCCAGACGGCCTCCATTCCCAGCTCCTCGTACTCCAGCACCTCGACCTTCTTGATGCAGTCCTGGGCGAGGCGGGCGGCCGGGCCGCCGATGGAGCCGAGGTAGAAGCCGCCGTGCGCGTCGCACGCGTCGGTGACCTGCTTGCTGCGGTTGCCCTTGGCGAGCATCACCTTGGAGCCGCCCGCCGCCTGGAACTGCGCCACGTAGGAGTCCATGCGGCCGGCCGTCGTCGGGCCGAAGGAGCCGGACGCGTAGCCCTCGGGCGTCTTCGCCGGGCCCGCGTAGTACACCGGATGGTCCTTCAGGTACTGCGGCATGTCCTCGCCCGCGTCCAGCCGCTCCTTGATCTTGGCGTGCGCGATGTCGCGGGCGACGACCAGCGGGCCGGTGAGGGAGAGCCGCGTCTTGACCGGGTACTTGGTCAGCTCGGCGAGGATCTCGTCCATCGGCTGGTTCAGGTCGATGGTGACGACGTCCCCGTCCTGCTCCAGGTGCTCGTCCGTGGTCTCCGGCAGGAACCGCGCCGGGTCCGTCTCGAGCTGCTCCAGGAAGACGCCCTCGGCGGTGATCTTGGCGACGGCCTGGCGGTCCGCCGAGCAGGAGACGGCGATCGCGACCGGGCAGGACGCGCCGTGCCGCGGCAGCCGCACCACACGCACGTCGTGGCAGAAGTACTTGCCGCCGAACTGCGCGCCGATGCCGATCCGCTGGGTCAGCTCGAAGACCTTGTCCTCCAGCTCCTTGTCCCGGAAGCCGTGGCCGAGCGGCGAGCCCTCGGCCGGCACGTTGTCCAGGTAGTGCGCGGAGGCGTACTTGGCGGTCTTCAGCGCGTACTCGGCGCTCGTGCCGCCGACGACGATCGCCAGGTGGTACGGCGGGCAGGCGGCCGTGCCGAGCGAGCGGATCTTCTCCTCCAGGAACTTCATCATGGAGGCCTCGTTCAGGACGGCCTTCGTCTCCTGGTAGAGGAAGGACTTGTTGGCGGAGCCGCCGCCCTTGGCCATGAAGAGGAACTTGTAGGCGCCGCCGTCGGTGGCGTACAGCTCGATCTGCGCGGGGAGGTTGGAGCCGGTGTTCTTCTCCTCCCACATGGTGAGCGGAGCCATCTGCGAGTAGCGCAGGTTCAGCTTCGTGTAGGCGTCGTAGATGCCGTGGGAGAGGGCCTTCTCGTCCTGGCCCTCGGTGAGGACGTTCTGGCCGCGCTTGCCCATGACGATCGCGGTGCCGGTGTCCTGGCACATCGGGAGCACGCCGGCCGCCGCGATGTTCGCGTTCTTCAGCAGGTCCAGGGCGACGAACTTGTCGTTGCTCGAGGCCTCGGGGTCGTCGATGATGCGGCGCAGCTGGGCGAGGTGGGCCGGGCGCAGGTAGTGCTGGATGTCGTGGATGGCCTCTTCGGCGAGCTTGCGCAGCGCCTCCGGCTCCACCTTGAGGAACGTCCGCCCGTCCGGCCCCTCGACGGTGGACACGCCTTCCGAGGTCACCAGCCGGTACGGGGTGGTGTCCTCGCCCTGGGGAAGCAGATCGGTGTACGCGAACTCAGGCATCTCAGCCCATTCCTCACTCTGACGGACGGCTGCCCGCCGACGTTGGCGGGCCCCACCAGCGTAGAACCTGCCATCGGCGCGGAACCTGTGAGGTGGGGCTCAGTTCGACACGCCCGGGGTCGTCCACACCCCTAGTCGCGATCTATCGCGTTTCGGTACGCTGCTGCCGTGGACCTTCAGAAGCACGCCCAAGCCCGGGAAGGGGCCCTGGCCCCCGCCGACCTGCGCGCCTCGGACGCCGACCGCGACCGCGTCGCCGACATCCTCCGCGAGGCCCTGGCCGAGGGCAGGCTGACCGCGGACGAGCACGCCGAGCGCGTGGAGGGGGTGCTGCACGCCAAGACGGTCGGCGAGCTGGAGGTCTTCATCCGCGACCTTCCCGCGGCCCATCACGGGCCCGCGGCGCCCGCCCACGCTTCGGTGCCGCCCCGTCCGGCTCCCGGCGCGATACCGACCGAGGCGGACGCCAATGTGGTGGCCGTCTTCAGCAGCGTCATGCGGCGGGGGCGCTGGCGGGCCGGGCGCCGGCTGCACGTCTACGCGGTGTTCGGCAGCGTCGAGATCGACCTGAGCGAGGCGATCTTCGAGTACCAGCAGGTCGTCATCAAGGCCGTCTCGGTCTTCGGTGACGTGCAGATCCGCGTGCCGGAGAACGTCTCGCTGCGCGGCACGGGGGGCGGTGTGCTGGGCAACTTCGAGGTGGCTCCGCTCGATTCGGCCGAGCCGGAGGCGCCCGTGATCTACGTCGACGGCTGGGCCGTTCTCGGCAACGTGGAGGCGCGGCCCAAGCGCGGCAGGCTGGTGGCGGACATCCTCGACCGTGTCCAGAACAAGGTCGACCGGAAGCTGCGCAAACACCTGGACCGCTGACGCCCGCGCATCCGCCGCGGCCGGAAGCGTGCCGTCCGGCCGGCGGCGGGGGCGTGGGGGCGTGAACAGGACGGCGTGCGCCCGCGGTTGGGAACGCTGTGCATAGGCGCGCGCACAGCGGGTAGGCCTTGCTGCATCGTCGCTCGCTCGCGAAGCCGTCGTCAGGAGTAGACCGTGCTGCAACCGCCGCATTCGTCCCTGCAGGTCGCTGCCGTTCCGGCCCAGCGGGTGCCAGTGCGAGACAGGGACCAAGACGCCCCCTGGCACACCGAGGCGGTGTGCCGGCGTGACGAGGCCGGCCTGTTCTTCGCCCCGTCCAAGGAGCCGACGGCCGCCCGGCTGTCCCGCGAGGAGGCGGCCAAGCGCGTCTGCGCGCGCTGCCCCGTCATGGTCGAGTGCCGCGAGCACGCTCTGCTCCAGCCCGAGCCGTACGGCGTCTGGGGCGGCTTGACGGCGGCCGAACGCCGTGTGGTGCTGGCGCGCCGCCGTCGGCGCGAGGTGGAGCTGAAGAAGGCGGCACGGGCGACGGCGGACCGCATAGCCGGCTAGCTGTGGGAACGGGCGCCCTCTCCGCACAGAGGGCGCCCACCGGTTCGCGGGGGAGCGGGGCTCACCCGGGTCGGGTCACTTCGCCCGGTCGAAGTCGATCGCGCTGTAGGCCCGCAGCTTGCTCAGCCGGTGCTCGGAGTCGATCCGCCGCACGGTGCCGGACTTCGACCGCATCACGATGGAGTCGGTGGTGGCGGTCTCCGACCGGTACCGCACCCCGCGCATCAGTTCGCCGTCGGTGATGCCGGTGGCGACGAAGAACACGTTCTCGCCGGTGACCAGGTCCTCCGTGGTCAGAACGCGGTCCAGGTCGTGCCCGGCGTCGACGGCCCGCGCGCGCTCCTCGTCGTCCTTGGGCCACAGCTTGCCCTGGATGGTCCCGCCGAGGCATTTCACGGCGCAGGCCGAGATGATGCCCTCCGGGGTGCCGCCGATACCGAGCAGCAGGTCGATGCCGGTGCCCTCGCGCAGGGCGAGGATGGAGCCGGCGACGTCACCGTCGGAGATCAGCTTGATGCGCGCGCCGGTGTCGCGGATCTCCTTGATGATGCCTTCGTGCCGGGGCCGGTCGAGGATGACGACCGTGACGTCCTCGGGCGTGCGGCGCTTGGCCTTGGCGACCCGGCGGATGTTGACCGACACGGGCGCGTTGATGTCGACGAAGTCGGCGGCCTCGGGGCCGGTGACCAGCTTGTCCATGTAGAACACGGCGGACGGGTCGAACATGGCCCCGCGCTCGGCGGCGGCGAGGACCGCGATCGCGTTGGGCATGCCCTTGGCGGTGAGGGTGGTGCCGTCGATCGGGTCGACGGCGATGTCCACCTCGGGGCCGGTGCCGTCGCCCACGTGCTCCCCGTTGAAGAGCATCGGGGCCTCGTCCTTCTCGCCCTCACCGATGACGACGACGCCGTTCATCGAGACGGTCGAGACGAGGGTTCGCATGGCGCGCACCGCGGCGCCGTCGGCGCCGTTCTTGTCGCCCCGCCCGACCCAGCGGCCGGCGGCCATGGCGGCGGCTTCGGTCACCCGGACGAGCTCCAGGGCGAGGTTGCGGTCGGGTGCCTCGGAGGGCACATCGAGCTCGGACGGCAGATGATGATTCTCGGTCATCGGAGCGCACCTTTCTGATACGACGACGGCCGGATGAGGGTGTTGGTCCCGACTCTATCGTTGAGCGGACAAAATGAGCAGGGGACCCCACGGATGAGCGCCCCCGGCACCTGCGACGATAGAGGGCGTGGCAGGTACCAACGGCAAGCAGAAGACGGTCCGGGACATGATCCTCTCCCTGGGCCTCATCGGGATCGCGGCGGCGGTCATCTACGTCTTCGTCCCGCACGACGATCACGCTCCCGACATCAAGCGGGTCGACTACCGGGTCGAGCTGGAGACGGCGCGTCGTGCCGCGAGCTACCCGGTGGCCGCCCCCGAGGGCCTGCCCGGTGCCTGGAAGGCGACCTCGGTGCGCTTCCAGGGCGAGAACTCCGACCGCTGGCACCTGGGCTTCCAGGATCCCGAGGGTCAGTACGTACAGGTCGAGCAGTCGGCTCAGAAGCGGTCCGACTTCATCCACCAGGCCAGCCAGGGCTCGAAGGCGACGAAGCGGACCGAGCGGATCGGCGACCGTACGTGGACGCGGTACACCGGCGGCCGCTACGACGCCCTGGTCCTGGAGGACACTCCCGGCTCCACCACGGTGGTGGCCGGCACGGCCCCCTTCGACCGGCTGACGAAGATGGCGGCGGCCCTGAGGATGTCCTGAGCGCCCTGCCCGAGCACGCGAAGAGGCCCCCGGTGCTGCCGGGGGCCTCTTCGCGTGCTCGGGAGGTCAGACGGTCGTGATGACGTCCTCGTACGCCAGGCGCGGCGAGCGCGGGTACCAGGCGTCCGGGCCCGGCCGGCCGATGTTGACGACCATCAGCGGGGTGTGGTCGTCGTCCAGGAACTCCTTGCGGACGCCCTCGAAGTCGAAGCCGGTCATCGGGCCGGCGGCGAGGCCGGCGGCGCGGACGCCGACGATGAAGTAGCCGGCCTGGAGGGCGGCGTTCATCGCGGCGGAGCCCTCGCGGACCGGGCGCTCGGCGAAGAAGAGGTCCTTGGCCTGCGGGAAGGCCGGGAACAGGGCCGGCAGCTCCTCGTGGAACTCGTTGTCCGCGGAGAGGATCGCGACCAGCGGGGCGGCGGCGGTCTTGGCCTGGTTGCCCTCGGACATGTGCTTCACCAGGCGCTCGCGGGCCTCGGGGGAGCGGACCAGGGTGATGCGCAGCGGGGTCTGGTTGAAGGCGGTGGGGCCGTACTTGACCAGGTCGTAGATCGCCTGGACCTGCTCCTCGGTCACCGGCTCGTCGGTGAAGGTGTTCGCGGTGCGGGCCTCGCGGAACAGCAGGTCCTGGGCGGCGGGGTCAAGAACGAGAGACATGCGTGACTTCCTCGGGTTCGCGTCCGGTCCGGGGTGCCGGGCCGGCTGACGCGTACGACCCTACGGCAAAGTTCAACCTTCAACCAAACCGATGGCGTGGTGACACCCGGCACAGCGCCGCGTGCCGTCCCGACGCCCTACTCGGCGTCCTCCTCCTCGGTCTCCTCGGCCAGGGCCGCGTCCAGCCGGGCCCGCGCCCCCTCCAGCCAGCGCCGGCACACCTTGGCCAGCTCCTCGCCCCGCTCCCACAGCGCCAGGGACTCCTCGAGCGTCGTACCGCCCGTCTCCAGCCGCCGTACGACCTCGATCAACTCGTCCCGGGCCTGCTCGTACGACAGCGCCTCGTCCACCTTGCTGGTCATCCACCCACCCTAGACATCGACATCGGCATCGACGCGGACACCGAACTCGCCCTCGGCGACCCGCGCCCGCAGCACCTCGCCCCCGGTCACTTCCTCCGGGTCGCGCACCACGTGCCCGTCCGCCCGCTGCAGCACCGCGTAGCCACGCCTGAGGGTGGCGGCCGGGGACAGGGCCACCACGCGCGCGTGCGTGTGCGTCAGCTCGGAGTCGGCACGGTCCAGGAGGTGACCGAGCGTGCGCCGGCCGCGGTCCAGCAGCGACGCCACATGGTCGGCGCGCTCGTCGACCATCCGGTGCGGATCCTCCATCGCGGGCCGCGCCAGCGCGTGCGCCAGCCCCCGTTCCTCCCGCTCCACGGCCGCCGACACGCACCGCCGGGCCCGGTCCCGCAGCATCCGCACCCGCTCGAACTCCTCGCCCACGTCCGGCACGACCTTCTTGGCGGCGTCGGTCGGGGTGGAGGCGCGCAGGTCGGCCACGTGGTCCAGCAGCGGGTTGTCCGGCTCGTGCCCGATGGCGGACACCACGGGCGTACGGCACTGGGCCACCGCGCGCACGAGCTGCTCGTCGGAGAAGGGCAGCAGGTCCTCCACGCTGCCGCCGCCGCGGGCCACGACGATGACGTCCACGTCGTCCAGCCCGTCCAGCTCCTTGACCGCCTGCACGACCTGCGGAACGGCGTGCACACCCTGCACGGCCACGTTGCGCACCTCGAAGCGGACGGCGGGCCAGCGGTGCCGGGCGTTCTCCAGCACGTCCCGCTCCGCGGCGGAGGCCCGCCCGCAGACCAGCCCGATGAGCTGCGGCAGGAACGGCAGCGGCTTCTTGCGCTCCGGCGCGAACAGCCCCTCGGCCGCCAGCGCCTTCTTGAGCCGCTCCAGCCGGGCCAGCAGCTCACCGACGCCCACGGGCCGTATCTCGGCGGCCCGCAGCGAGAGCTGCCCGCGCGGCGCGTACCACTCCGGCTTCGCCAGGACGACGACCCGGGCGCCCTCACCGACCACGTCGGCCACGGCGTCGAACACCTGCCGGTAGCACGTCACGCTGACCGAGATGTCGTGCGAGGGGTCCCGCAGGGTCAGGAACACCACCCCGGCGCCCGGCCGCCGCGAGAGCTGCGTGATCTGCCCCTCGACCCACACCGCGCCCAGCCGGTCGATCCACCTCCCGATGAGCCGCGAGACCTCACCGACGGGCAGAGGCGTCTCGGGCGACGTGTTCACAGCCATGCCGCGAGCGTAACGGCGGGCACCGACAAAAGGCCCCGCCCGCACGCGCGCCCGCGCGGGACCCGTAGGACCGGCCGCGCGGGCACGCGATCCCGGAGCCCGTGAACACACCCTTACGATGGGTCCCATGACCGCTTCGTCTGGCCGCCGTGTCCTGCTCGCCGCCCCCCGGGGCTACTGCGCCGGTGTCGACCGCGCCGTGATCGCCGTCGAGAAGGCCCTGGAGCAGTACGGGGCCCCGATCTACGTCCGGCACGAGATCGTCCACAACAAGTACGTCGTGCAGACCCTGGAGAGGAAGGGCGCCGTCTTCGTCGAGCGGACGGAGGAGGTGCCGCCCGGCAACATCGTGATGTTCTCCGCGCACGGCGTCGCCCCGGTCGTGCACGAGGAGGCCGAGCGAGGCCGGCTGGCCACGATCGACGCGACCTGCCCGCTGGTCACCAAGGTCCACAAGGAGGCCGTGCGGTACGCCAAGGAGGACTACGACATCCTCCTGATCGGGCACGAGGGCCACGAGGAGGTCATCGGCACCTCCGGCGAGGCCCCCGAGCACATCCAGCTCGTCGACGGCCCCGAGGACGTCGCCAAGGTCGAGGTCCGCGACCCCTCCAAGGTCGTCTGGCTGTCCCAGACCACCCTGTCCGTGGACGAGACCATGGAGACCGTCGACGCCCTGAAGACGAAGTTCCCGGGCCTCGTCTCCCCGCCGAGCGACGACATCTGCTACGCCACGCAGAACCGCCAGCTCGCCGTGAAGCAGATGGGCGCCGAGGCCGAACTGGTCATCGTGGTCGGCTCGCGCAACTCCTCGAACTCCAAGCGGCTGGTCGAGGTCGCCAAGCTCGCCGGTTCCCGCGCCGCCTACCTGGTGGACTTCGCCGACGAGATCGACGAGGCCTGGCTGGAGGGCGTGACGACCGTCGGTGTCACCTCCGGCGCCTCCGTCCCCGAGGTGCTGGTCGAGCAGGTCCTGGAGTGGCTCGGCGAGCGCGGCTACGGAGACGTGGAGATCGTCAAGGCCGCCGAGGAGTCCATCACCTTCTCGCTGCCCAAGGAGCTGCGCCGCGACCTGCGCGACGAGGCGGCGACCCTGGCCGCCGAGCGCGGCGGGACCGGCTCCTCCGGGGCGTGACCTGCACGTCCGGGCCGTGACCGGCATCTCCGTGGCGTGACCGTCGGTCGCACGTCGTAACGTGGTGCCATGCAGATCTTCGGCGTGGACATCGGTGGATCCGGGATCAAGGGCGCCCCTGTGGACCTGGACAAGGGGGACCTGGCCCAGGAGCGCTGCAAGGTGCTCACCCCGCACCCGGCGACGCCCGACGGCGTCGCCGACGGGGTGAAGCAGGTCATCGACCACTTCGGCTGGACCGGCCCGGTGGGTCTCACCTTCCCCGGAGTGGTCACGGGCGGGGCCACGGTCCGTACGGCGGCCAACGTCGACAAGGGTTGGGTCGACACGGACGCGCGCGCGTTGTTCGGCGGCCGGCTGGGCGGCCTGCCGGTGACCGTGGTGAACGACGCGGACGCGGCGGGCGTCGCCGAGATGCAGTTCGGCGCCGGCCGGGACCGGCGGGGCACGGTCATCCTGCTCACCTTCGGCACCGGTATCGGCAGCGCCGTCTTCGTGGACGGCGTCCTGGTCCCCAACACCGAGCTGGGCCACCTCGAACTGAACGGCCACGAGGCCGAGAAGCGGGCCTCCAGCAAGGCCAAGGAGGACCACGACCTGAGCTGGGAGCAGTGGGCGCGCAGGGTCGGGAAGTACCTCGCCCACGTCGAGATGCTTTTTTCGCCCGAGCTGTTCATCGTCGGCGGCGGGGTCAGCCGCAAGGCGGACAAGTTCCTGCACCTCATCGAGGGCGTGAAGGCGGAGATCGTGCCGGCCCAGCTCCAGAACAACGCCGGCATCGTCGGGGCGGCGATGCACGCGGCGCAGGCACAGGCGCGGCTCGGGGGCTGACCGGCCACGGGCTCGGGCCCGGGAAGGACGGCGCGGGACCCGCCGGTCAGGCACGGCTCCGGCGGGCCCGCACCCACAGCACCCGGCGTACCAGCACGATGACCCCCGCGAGCAGCGTCCCCCCGTACAGCCAGCCCGCCTGAGTGGCGAGCCCGGTGACCAGCCCCATCAGCCGCCCGAGCAGTCCCCCGGTGCCGTCCGCGACGGGGAACAGGCCCGCCGCGAAGGCGATCGGCACGACGACCGGGGCGGTGAGCAGGTCGCCGCCGCGGACCCACAGCGCGGTCAGCACGCACACCGGCAGGAACAGCACGCCGTACAGCGTCAGGGACGCACCGAACATGAGCTGGTCCAGCAGACCGAGCAGGATCATCACGGCCGTGCAGAACAGTCCCCCGCCGAGCCCGGTGAGCCGCAGCCCCGCCGGCTGCCCGTCCGGCCCCCCGGCACTCGCCGGCCGTCCGTCCGCGGGCCGCGCCCCGCGCGGCACCGGCCGGCGTACCTGCGGCGGCAGCGACGCGGGCGGTGTGCCGCGTCGCCGTCCGTTGTTCGGGGGTCGGCTTCTGCGCTGCTCCATTGGACCAACTTAGGTCTGCTTATGTGCTCAATCGGCCCTCAGACACGCCGGTGGGCGCGGCTCGGCCGGACGTCCCGCGCTCCCGCGAGCCCGCCGTCGCGGACGCCGTAGACTGGTGGATCGGCCAGTGTCTCTGGCCCCTGGCAGCCCCTGGCCCCTCTCATCTACGGGAAGTCGCAACGTGTCGCTCACGATCGGAATCGTCGGCCTGCCCAATGTCGGCAAGTCGACCCTGTTCAACGCCCTGACCAAGAACGACGTGCTGGCGGCCAACTACCCGTTCGCCACGATCGAGCCGAACGTCGGCGTGGTCGGTGTCCCTGACGGCCGCCTCGCCAAGCTGGCGTCGATCTTCAAGTCCGAGCGCATTCTTCCGGCCACGGTGGACTTCGTCGACATCGCCGGCATCGTGCGCGGTGCGTCCGAGGGCGAGGGCCTGGGCAACAAGTTCCTCGCGAACATCCGTGAGTCCGACGCGATCTGCCAGGTCATCCGTGCCTTCAAGGACGAGAACGTCGTCCACGTCGACGGCAAGGTATCGCCGAAGGACGACATCGAGACGATCAACACCGAGTTGATCCTCGCCGATCTCCAGACCATCGAGAAGGTCCTGCCCCGGCTCCAGAAGGAGTCGCGGATCAAGAAGGACATCGCTCCCAAGGTCAAGGCCGTCGAGGAGGCCAAGGAGATCCTGGAGAAGGGCGACACGCTCTTCGCGCACGGCATCGTCCAGGGCACCGAGCGCAACGAGCTCCTGCACGACCTGCACCTGCTCACCACCAAGCCGTTCCTCTACGTCTTCAACGTCGACGAGGACGAGCTGGTCGACGAGGACTTCAAGAACGAGCAGCGCGCGCTGGTCGCCCCCGCCGAGGCGATCTTCCTCAACGCCAAGCTGGAGCAGGACCTCGCCGAGCTGGACGAGGAGGACGCGCTGGAGCTCCTGGAGTCGGTCGGCGCCGAGGAGCCGGGCCTCGCCACCCTCGCCCGCGTCGGTTTCAACACGCTCGGTCTGCAGACCTACCTCACGGCAGGCCCCAAGGAGTCCCGGGCCTGGACGATCAAGAAGGGCGCCACGGCCCCCGAGGCGGCCGGTGTGATCCACACCGACTTCCAGAAGGGCTTCATCAAGGCCGAGGTCATCTCCTTCGGTGACCTGGTCGAGACGGGCTCGGTCGCCGAGGCCCGCGCCAAGGGCAAGGCCCGCATGGAGGGCAAGGACTATGTGATGCAGGACGGCGACGTCGTGGAGTTCCGCTTCAACGTCTGATCGCGCACGAGGAGGGGCCGGGCTCGGGAGAGTCCGGCCCCTCCTCGTTCTCCGCCCGGCGGCGGGCCGAGGCGCCGCCGAGTTGAACATCACCGGAAACGACGTAGATTCGTAAGTGGACCGCCTGCGGACCGGCCGGCGACCGACTCGATCGAGAGTCCGCCTGGAAGCAGTTCACCGTGGGGCCAGGTCCGTCGCACAAGATTCCGGTCGTTCTTCCCCTGCTCGTCCGGGCCGACGACGGGGCGAGCGGTGTTCGTCGCAACGGGAAGAAACCGCGTCGAGGGTATGTGGGCCGCGCCGTGGCAGCGGCAGGGCGGCGGGACGCTCACGTCCGCGAGGATGATCATGATGACCCAGAAACCACAACGTCATGCCCGGGCCCGATGATCACGGCGGTGTGGCGCGGCAGCGGCAACTCCGCGATGTCCGAAGCCACTTCCGCGCAGGCAACGGTGTTGTCCGGCAGGGTCTGGAACGTGTCACCGGCGGCCCCGTCGCGCTGGACCGGGCGGCCGTCATCCGGATCGGTCTCTGGCTCACCTGGCCGGCCGTGCTGCCGGGGGAGTGGGTGCGGCGCCGCGACCCCTGGCAGGTCTGGTCCCTGGGCGCCCGCGGCTCGCCGCGCTCGTCGGCCGCCAGGAACGCCGGATCGGACGTCGCCGGTATCGCCCTGTGGGCGTTCCTCGCCGTGGTGATCGTCGTGATCACCGGGCTCGGCGAACCGGGACCGAACTGGGCTTTACGGCTATGGGGCTTCGCCCTCGCGGCGACGGCGTGAACGGCCGTTTTGTTGCACGGGCTTCCGGTCTCACCTCCAGGCCTGTCCCAGCGCGCGCTGGGACGGGGCCTGCACCCGGTCGTAGCGCCAGGCGAGCGCCGTCAGTTTGTCCTCGGTACCGGTGCCGGGCTGCGGAGTCTCCAGAATGACCCGCCGCCCCGAACGATCGTCGACGACGAGCGTGGTCTCCTCCAGCGTCATGGGCCCCACCAGAGGATGTCTGACCTCGCGGGTGGTGACGCGCTGCTTGCCGATTTCGTGCCACCGCCACCAGGCGCGGAAATCAGCGCTGCTTTCGCTCAGTTCGCGGACCAGAGTGGTGAACCACGGCTCGTGCACATAAAGTCCGGTCGCCGAACGGAACTCGGCGAGTATCGAGCGGGCGCTCGGCTCCCAGTTCTGCATCAGTTCGCGCATGTGGTCGCTGAAAAAGAGCCATAGCAGATGGCGGTGGGCCGGCCTTGTCGCGGCCGGATCGCCATAAACGTCGGTTCGTGCCTGGTTCCAGGCGAGAATGTCGAACCGGGGGCCGAGGGCGAATGCGGGATGCGGGATTTGGCTGTCGAGGATGCGTTGGAGCGTCGCCGTTACCCCATTCGCGGGTACGGTCGCGCTGGAACGGGCGTCCCTGGTCGCCAGCGTCAACAGATAGTCGTGTTCTTCGCCGTTGAGCCTGAGGGCCCCGGCGAGCGAGTTGAGGACCTGGTCGGAGACCCGGATCTTGCGCGCCTGTTCGAGCTGGGAGTACCAGCACGAGCTGATGCCCGCCAGGTCGGCGACATCTTCCCGTCTCAGGCCGGGTGTTCGCCGCGAGGGGCGTGGGGGAAGGCCGACCTCTTCCGGTTGGAGGGCCAGTCGTCGTGTCCTGAGGAAGTCCGCGAGCTCCGCTCGCCGTGGTTCGTCATTCATCCGGCGTTCCCCCTGGTGGGCGACTGGTGCGGATTCTTCTCCATCCAAATACCCCTGCTCCTAGGATAGTCGGTTTCTGTGTTTCGCGCGTCCGAAGGGCCTGCTGGGGGCGGCGTCCGGAAATCCGGCCCCGGTTGCCGCGGTGTCAGTGCGCGTGGCTCCTCAAGAGCTGCATATGGGGGCGTTGTTGAGCTCATTCCGTCGCCGTCCCGCCGCTCGGGGGCTTTTTGCGGACGGCTGTTGCCGATAACCCCGAGTCCTAGGATGAGCGGTTTCTTGATGGGTGTTGTGACGCGTGTGATCCTGCTAAAGGCGGCGTTCGACCGTTGCCTGGTGCTGATCGCAGGTGCCGGTCACGGGGGAACGGCTGTCTTTCGTTCCGCGGGTCGAAGGGAGAAAGGTCATGCGTGGCAAGCGGTACCTCACCCGGCTCAGCCCAGCGCTCATCGCTGCTGCTCTGGCGTTTCCGGCGGGCTTCGCCGGAGAAGCGGTCGGCGCTGCACCTCCAGCCGCTGTGGTGGCATCGACCCACCAGAAGGCGCCCGCGACCACGGACCTCGCCCGGCAGCGCCCGTGCAAGCAGCGCCCGTGCAAGCCGGTAGTGCGGCAGCAACAGCAACAGCAGCAGCAGCGGGGCCGGGTCCAGCAGGCCCGGCAGCAGCAACAGCAGCAGCAACAGCAGCAGCGGGGCCAGCAGCAGCAACAGCAGCAGCAACAGCAGCAGCAGCAACAGCAGCAGCAGCAGCAACAGCAGCAACAGCAGCAACAGCAGCAACAGCAGCAGCAACAGCAGCAACAGCAGCAGCAGCAGCAGCAGCAGCAGCAGCAGCAGCAGCAGCAGCAGCAGCAACAACAACAGCAGCAGCAGCGCGGCCAGCAGCAGCAACAGCAGCAACAGCAACAACAGCAACAGCAACAGCAGCAGCAACAGCAGCAGCAGCAGCAACAGCAACAGCAGCAGCAGCAGCAACAGCAACAGCAACAGCAGCAGCAACAGCAGCAGCAACAGCAACAGCAACAGCAACAGCAACAGCAGCAACAGCAGCAACAGCAGCAGCCGGGCCAGCAGCAGCAGCAGCAGCAGCAACAGCAGCAGCAGCAGCAGCAGCAGCAGCAGCAGCAACAACAGCAGCAGCAGCAGCAACAACAGCAGCAGCAGCAGCAACAGCAGCAGCAGCAGCAGCAACAGCAGCAGCAGCAGCAACAACAGCAACAACAGCAGCAGCAGCAGGCCGTCTGAGTCGCCGCCGAGCTGTCTCAGCGCACCAAGAGGGCCGGGCTCCACAGAGCCCGGCCCTTCCGCGTTCCTCCGCTCGGCGGCGGACGGTATGTCCGCCGACCCGCCTCGCCGACCCGCCTCCCGGAAAACCTCGGAAATCTCAAGATCGTATCCGGACAATGGTCGTGTACGGGGGTCGGGGTGAGATCGGGGGGCATATGGGACGCGATGCCGTGCCTGGAGACGCGAAGTCCATCGTCCGGGGCAACAGCAGCACATGGCCCACGCAGAGCTTCCTCGCGGGACTGGAACGCCCTGTCCTGGACGCCCTTGTCGACGCCGGTGAACTCACCGCCTACCGCAGGGCGCAGCCGCTCATCCGGCAGGGCGACTCGGACACGGACGTCCTGCTACTGCTCTCCTCGTGCGTGAAGGTCGTCTCGACGCTGCCGCAGGGCGGCCACGCCCTGCTGGCGGTCCGGGTCGGCGGAGACGTGGTGGGCGAGCAGGCCGCGCTGGACGGCGGGCTGCGGTCGGCGAGCGTGGTGGCCTGCGGGCTCAGCCCGGTCCTTGCCGTTCGCCTGGCACGCGCGGAGTTCGAGCGCATCCTGTCCGGCTGTCCGGCGGGAGCCTTCGCGCTGGCGGCGTCCGTCAGCCGGAAGCTGCGTGCCTCGACCCGGCGCCGCGTCGACTACACCTCCTTCACCACGCCGACCCGCCTGGCCCGTGTCCTGCTGGAGATGGCCGACGACTACGGCCATGTCACCTACGGCGGCTCGGTGGTCATCGGCGTGGACCTCACGCAACTGGAGTGGGGCACCCTCATCGGCGTGAAGGCCTCCTCGGTCGAGCGGGCGCTCCGTGAACTGCGGGACAACGAGATCGTCGCCGCCGGTGCGGGGCGTATCACCGTCCGGGACATGGCGGCGCTGCGTGCCCTGGCGCTCCCCGGCGAGAGCCCGAAGCCGCCCCGGCGGTCCCTCATTTGACGGGCGAACCCCTCACATCCGTCACCCCTGCCCATACTGCTGCCCACCAGGAGCCCCTGCGCCGCGCCGGCGCGGGAAGCGTCCGCGCTCCGCGGGAGGGACCGTGAACATGCGACCGGACTACCGACCCATACGCCGCTGGCACGTCGTCGACGACCTGCGCCGGTTCAGCGGCAGAAGCAGCCATCAGCAATTGGACGTCACCAGCGTCACCGGCATTCTCCGCAAGCGTGCCGCCGTAGAGGCGGATCTGGAGCGCGACGCCGCGGTCGTCCAGTCGCGAGGCGATGGTGAGCTGCTGCGGCTGGCGGAGGGAGCCACGGCGCAGCAGGTCGTGACGCGGTACCCGCTCGCCCTGCTCGACAGCCTGCGGAAGACGAACGGCGACAGGTCCGCCGACGCACAGATCCAGCTGCGCCTCGCCGTGGTCGACGGCTATTCGGAGCTCACCGCGGACGGGGTCCTCGTCGGGACGGCACCGGTCCGCGCGGTGCGCCTGGTCGACTCCGTCCTGTGCCGCAAGGCTCTCGAACTGGCGCCGCCCCACTGCCCGTTGGTGGTGATCGTGGATCACGGTGTGTACACCGGCGTGATCCAGGAGCAGCTCGTCGGCAGCGACCCCGCCGAGTGGGTGAAGGTGCTGGTGGAGGACACGGCCAAGGGCTTCGAGGAGACCGCCTGGCTCACCGTGCCCGGCCTCGGCCCCGACGGCACGGCCGACCTGGCGGACCGTCTGTCCGGCCCTCCGTCCCAGCACGAGCGGGACAACCGCGCGAGCGGAGAGCCGCCCCCGCGAGATCCGTCCGGCTCCCCTCCGGCCCCGCGACCGGCGGCCTCCGCGGAGGGCGGCGGAAATCGGCGCACCGCGGACGAGCCCGTCGCGCCGGACGTCCCGCGGCCCGGCGGCGAGCCGGACGACCGGAGAGGGACCGGCAGGCGACCGGGCTGGCTCCCCGCCGTGGTGGTGGCCCTGATCGGCGCCATCGGCGCGATCCTCGCCGCGGTACTGCCCTCGGCGCTCTCCGACGACGAGGCCAAGTCCCCGGCCGGGGAGAGCCCGAGCGCCGCCGCCCCCCACACCGGCTCCGCGAACCCTTCCGGACCCGGCTCCGCCGGCGTCTCGCCCACCGGCACTTCCACCGAATCCGCCCGGCGCACCTGGAAGGAGATCGCCGACCGCAACGACGGCGTCCCGGTCTTCTCCTCGGCGTCCGGCGCGAACGCCGAGGGCAGGAACCGCATCCCGCTCGGCACCGAGGTCCCGGTGTCCTGCGTGGCGGTCAACAGGTCCGGCATGGCCAGCGTCAACGCCTGGTACGTGATCGCGGACGGCCCCTGGAAGGGCCTCTACGCACCGGCGAACACCTTCGCCAACGGGGATCCGGTGGGGGAACAGGGCGGCACCCACACCATCGACGTGGCCGTCCCGCGATGCTCCGAGACGTGACCCGCGCTCCTCTCGACCCGCCCTCCACCATCCGGTCGCACGACCCGTGCCCGACCCACCGGGAGCCCCGGCCATGCCCACCGATCCCGCCCGGCGATCGCCGGACACCACAAAGCCCGCCGCCCGCCGGCGCCTTCCCCGCTTCGCCGTGGTGTGCGGTGCCACGGTTCTCCTCGCCGCGGCGGCCGTCACCGCCGAGCTGCGCACGGCCGACGCCGCCGGCACGGGCCTGCCCGCCGGCCGGGTGCTGGGGGCCGGTCAGTCGGCCGTTTCCGACGACGGGGACTACGAACTGGTCATGAAGGACGACGGCAACCTCGTGGAGTACTCCCTCCACGGAGTCTCACCGATCTACCAGGAGGTCGACGACCTGTACGGCAACGCCTACTTCGGTGGTGGCAACGCCGAGAACGGCATCCTCGTCGGCGACGACGGGCAGCTGCTGTGGGAAACCGGCACGGCGGGGCACCCCGGAGCGCGGGCGATCATGCAGGACGACGGCAACCTGGTGGTCTACTCGGCCGATGGCGGCGTGCTCTGGGCCAGTGGCACCGAGGGGCATCCGGGCGCACGACTGGAGGTGCGGTCCGACGCCGACGTCGTCGTCCACGACGCCGACGGCCGCCCTCTGTGGTCCAACAACCGCGTGAGCACGACCGATTCCGGTGACTCGGGACCCACCACGTTCCGCAACTGCGGCACCGTGGCCGGCTCCGCGCAGTGCGGCATCGCCGGCTACCTGCCGAACGGCACCGGCGTGACCATGAAGTGCTGGCTCAGCAGTTCTCACCCCTCCTGGGCCCACCTGACCACCGACAAGTGGTTCTACGTCGACGCGCACACCGGGCCGGAGCACCGGTACGGGTTCGTCAACGCGGCCTACGTCACCCATCAGATCAGGACGCCCGAATGCGTTCCCCCGGCCGGACCGGGGCAGGGACCGCGACCCGCGGCATCCGTGACCCCCGGCACGCCCGAACCCCATGCGGCTTCGGCGTCCGCGGCTGTGCCGCCTCCGGCACCGGTGACGACGCCCCCGACCGCGCCTGCGGCCACCGCGTCGCCCGAAACGCCCGCGGACCCCCCGCGGTCGTCGGCGCCGGCGGCCCCGCCGTCGGCCTCGTCGCCCAGGTCGCGCGCGGAGCAGTCGGGCAGCCATGGCTCGCCGACCTTCACCGATCCGTACAACGCCTCGGGAGCGGGGCCGAGGATCGCGGCGATGACGACGGTCGACGTCAGCTGCCGGGTGTACGCCCCGCAGATCGCCAGCGCGAACCCGGACGGCTGGTGGTACCGCATTGCCTCGAGCCCCTGGAACAACGCCTACTACGCCGTCGCCAACACGTTCTGGAACGGCGACGTTCCCGGCCACCGGCCCTACACCCACAACACGGACTCGTCCGTTCCCGTCTGCTGAGCCGTCTCGTCCGCGCCCGCCCCGGCCGGCGGTACTCCGCAGGCCGGCACCGGGCGCGGCCCGGCGACCGGAGGAGACACATGAAGCACCGCTTCCGGCGATCACACTCCGGCGACCGCGTCACCGAGGCCGCCGTATCGCCGCCGGTCAGTGACCCGGCGGCACCGATGGACCTCGGTGTCGTCCGCATCCGTCCCGGCGGCACCCGCGGCCGCGGCCCGGACGTCCGGCGGCCCGGCCGACGGGCGGTCACGGCCTGGGTGGCCGCCGGTGCGGCCGGAGTGCTCGCCGTGGCGCTCGCCGTCACCGCCGCGTTCACGGACAGCGGGCCCGGTCAGCGGAGCCGGACTCATGCGCCCTTCCACGGGCGTCCCCTCTCACCGTCGCCCACCGCCGTCCGGCCGACCCGGTCCACCATGCCGTCGACCAGCGCGGATCCGTCGCCCTCGTCCTCGTCGTCCGGCGGCGCGCGGCGGACGCCCGGGCCCTCCGCCCGCACGAGCGGCAGTCCGACCACCCGCCCGCGTCACACCGGCTCCGGCACCGCCGGTCCCCACACCGGCGGCGGCACCATGGAACCGCCCGGCGGCGGGACGAACGGCGTTCCCGGCGGCGGGACCGGTGGCGGCACCGGGGGAGGCAGCGGCGGCGGAAACGGAGGCGGGACCGGAGGCGGAACCGGAGGGGGAACGGGGGGAGGCAACGGCGGCGGCCCCGCGACGGGTTCCCCCACCACCCCGGCGGTCCGGACGGAGATCCAGGGCAACGCCCACGGCGCGGACACCTTCAGCGATCACCACTCCGCGAGTGGTCCCGGCAGGCACCTCGACCACCTGACGTCCGTCGAAGTCAGCTGCAAGGTCTACGACCCCTCGATCGGGAGCGCCATGCCGGGGGGCTACTGGTACCGCATCGCCTCACCCCCGTGGTCCGACACCTACTACGCGGTCGCCAACACGTTCCTCAACGGCGATCCGCCCGAGGGCCCCTACTCCCACGACGTCGACGAGAAGGTCCCGGACTGCGCGTGACCGCTCGGCGGCGGACGCGGAATCGAGCGACCGCACCGGCCGGGGCCGGCCCGGCGCGGCTTACCATGCGCGCAGTCACATCAGCCCGGCAGCCGGCTGCCTGCCGGGCCTGCGCTGCCGCCGCCCGAACCAGGAGCACGGTACCGGTGTCCATACCCCCGCCCCCCGGCCCCCAGCAGCCGCACGGGCCGTATCAGCCGCCCCAGCCACCGTACCCGCAGGGGCCGTACGGGCCGCCGGTGCATCCGCAGGGGCCGGCGTACCAGCCGTGGGCACAGGGCTACAGCCCCGTCAACCGGCCCGCCCCCGTCAACGGCCTCGCCATCACCTCACTGGTGTTCGGCGCGCTGTGCTGTCTGCCGGGCGTCGGGCTGGTGCTGGGGCTGATCGCGCTGCGGCAGATCCGGCGGCGGGGTGAGCGCGGGACGGGGCTCGCGGTGGGCGGCTCGGTGCTGTCCGGGATCGGGCTGGGGTTGTGGGCGCTGATACTGGCCACGGGCGGCGCGGCCGGCTTCTGGGAGGGAGTGCGGGAAGGGGTGCGCGACGGCGCGAACTCCTCGCTGGTGAAGGGGGAGTGCTTCGACGCACCCGGCGGACTGCTGAGCGGCGGGACCGGCGTCGTGACCGGGGTGCCCTGCTCCGGGGCGCACGACGGCGAGGTGTTCGCCTCGTTCCGGCTGCGGGACGGCGGCTATCCCGGCGACGACTCGGTGACCGGTACCGCCGACGGGCGCTGCTACGGACTGCGGGACACCTACGCGATGGACGCCTGGGCCGTCCCCGACGACGTGGACGTCTACTACCTCACGCCCACGGAACGCAGTTGGTCGGCCGGGGACCGGGAGGTCACCTGCGTCTTCGGCAACGTGACCGAGGGCGCGGACCTCACCGGCTCGCTGCGCAACGACGCGACCGTCCTCGACGCCGACCAGGTCGCCTATCTGAAGGCCGCTCACATCCTGAACGCGGCCGTGGAGTCGGCCCCGGACGAGAGGTACGTCGAGGACGACCTGCCGGGGCACAAGGCGTGGGCCGGGCGGATCTCCACGGCCCTGGACGGGCAGGCCCGGTCGCTGCGCGGACACGAGTGGCCCGCCGGTGCCCGGAAGCCGGTCACCGCCCTGGCCGCCGATCTGGACCGGGCGCGGGCCGAGTGGGCGAAGGCCGCGAAGGCGGCGGACGCCGACGCGTTCTACCGGCACTACGACACCGGCCTTCGACTGCTCGACCCGAAGGCGGGGGTTCCCGTGCGGAGGGCCCTGGCTCTGGAGACCACCCCGCCGGCCGGGGGCGTTCGTGCCAGGGGTGGCACCGGGGACGGCGGCTCCGACGGCGACAGCGGCATGGCGGTCTGAGGCGTGCCGCGGACGTGATGATCGCGCGCAGGTGTGGCCGCGGCCATAGCGGGGAGAAAGTGCCTGGGTAAAGCCCTCCCCGGCCCACTGTCATCACATCGAGTGATTCTCTGGCCTTCGCTTGCACCGGACAACCCACGGTTGCCAGGCTGTTGCTGTCTGTACAACCCGATGGGAGTGGCCAGTGACTTTCGGTGAGCAGCCGGCGTACTTGCGTGTCGCGGGTGATCTCCGCAAGAAGATCGTCGACGGTTCACTGCCTCCCCATACCCGGCTCCCCTCCCAGGCCCGCATCCGCGAGGAGTACGGCGTCTCGGACACCGTCGCGCTGGAGGCCCGCAAGGTCCTGATGGCCGAGGGCCTGGTGGAGGGGCGCTCCGGCTCGGGGACGTACGTGCGCGAGCGGCCGGTACCCAGGAGCGTGGCCCGCTCCGGCTACCGTCCGTCCTCGGGCGCCACGCCCTTCCGGCAGGAGCAGTCCGACGCCTCGGTGCGCGGCACCTGGGAGTCAAGCAGCGCGCAGAGCACGGCCGGGGCCGTCATCGCCGAGCGGCTCGGTGTCGAGCCCGGCGCGCGCGTCATGCGTACGAAGTACCTGTTCCGGGAGGCGGGGGAGCCCATGATGCTCTCCACCTCCTGGGAACCCCTCGCCGTCACCGGGCGCACCCCGGTGATGCTGCCCGAGGAGGGGCCGCTCGGCGGCATGGGCGTGGTCGAGCGGATGCGGGCCATCGACGTCATCGTGGACAACGTCACCGAGGAGGTCGGCGCCCGCCCCGGCCTCGCCGAGGAACTGCACGTGCTCGGCGGCGTCCCCGGTCATGTGGTCATCGTCATCCAGCGCACCTACTTCGCCTCCGGCCGCCCGGTGGAGACCGCCGACGTCGTGATCCCGGCCGACCGCTACCGGGCCGCGTACCACCTGCCCGTGAAGTAGCGCACACCCCGGCACGCGCCGCGGGCCGGCGATCCGTCGCACCCCCTGGCACCCGGTGCCGTACCCGCCGCTGCAATCCGGCCGTTCTCCCAGGTGATCGCGGTTACGGCCGAAGTGCCCCCGACCCACGACAACGGCACGGGGGGCGGCGCGTTCGCGGTCGCGCGCCCCCTGCGTTCTGGCTGGTTGCGTACCTCTTTGTGAAAAGGCGTATTCGCTCCGTGAAGGTTGGGCGTACGCTCGGGCATATGCGGACTGCGGTTTCCTTGGGCGGGGCTCGGCGGGCGCCCGAGTGCGAGGGAGGGCGGGGCGGTGCGAGAAGGAACGGTGGGAGCCATGAGTGAGGGCACGGGGGTCTCCCTGCCCTGGATCGTGATACGGCAGGACGACAACGGCAATCGCTACCGCGTGGGGCGGTACGCGACCCGGGCCGAGGCCCAGAAGATCGCCGACAGCCTCGACGCCCACGGACACAAGCAGCTCTACTGGGTCGAGCGCATCGGTCAGAACGGCAACGGCGCCCACAACTGACCTTCTCCGCCTTCCCGTAGGCTCCGTCCCATGACGGATCGCCCCATGACGGACCGGACCGTGGTGGTGGGAGCCGCCCTCCTCGACGCCGGCCGGTTGCTCGCCGCGCGCCGCAGCGCACCCCCCGAGCTGGCCGGACGCTGGGAACTGCCCGGTGGCAAGGTCGAGCCGGGCGAGCGGCCCGAGGACGCCCTGACGCGTGAACTGGCCGAGGAACTCGGCGTCGACGCCGAGCCCGTCGAGCGCGTACCGGGGGAGTGGCCGCTGAAGTCCCCGTACGTGCTGCGGGTGTGGACCGCCCGGCTGCGCGCCGGCTCCGCCGAGCCCCGGCCCCTCCAGGACCACGACGAACTGCGCTGGCTCACCCCCGACCGGCTCTGGGAGGTGCCCTGGCTCGACCAGGACGTACCCGCGGTCCGCGAGGTCGCCGCCCGTCTCGGCGCCGGAACGCGCTGAGCGGAGCCCGCGACCGCCGGGCGGCATGCGGCGGAACGGGCCCCCTACGCCGTTCGCACCACAGCGCGCCGTCCCGCGCGGTACTGCCCGCTGGATACCGGGTATGTGCCCATTAACCCCATGAAAACGGACATGAGTGGGCTCGCTGGCCTGGGAAGTGATCGGCGTGATCGACACCGATGGCGACTGCGCCGAGTGGATTTTCCCGGCGGAGCCGGGCGTCGTGCGCACCGCCCGCGGCGCGGTCCGCGGCCAACTGCGCGGCTGGGACCTCGACTGTGTCGCCGACCTCGCCGCGCTGCTGGTGAGCGAGCTGGTCACCAACTCCCTGCGGCACGCCACCGGCCCCATCGGCGTACGGCTGGTGCGCCCCGCGCGGCTCGGTGACACGCTGCTGGTCGAGGTCTCCGACCCGCTCCCCGACCCGCCGCGCGAGCGTGTCGCCCAGCCCGAGGACGAGAGCGGACGCGGCCTGCAGCTGGTGGCCGGCGCCGCGCGCCGCTGGGGAACCCGGCCCGGCGGTGGTGGAAAGACCGTCTGGTTCGAGCTGGCGGTGCCCGGCTGAGCGCGGTGTACATCCCGGCGCTGAGCGCGGTGTACATCCCGGCGCGCGCCGTCCATCGTGCGGGGCCGCCCGGCGACCGGTGCGGGAGTGCGTGATTCGAGGCCGTGTTACCTGGTTAGAAGACTGGAAGTGTTGTCGCGGCCCGGTCCGAAAAGCACCTCGACCGAGCTGTGATCGTGAACACCGTGTTGTGCGGCGCCGTAGTGCTGGATACTGCGGGCAGCCGCCCCCGGTGACCGGTGCCGGGTGCGGTGAGCTGGAGGGGACGGTTCGCGTGAGCGAGATACCAGCGAAGGCCACGGAGTCCGAGGACCCGTCGGACGGCGCTAGTGACCAGGCCGCACGCAACGCGGGCGGGCCGGGCGACGCCATGTGGCAGAGCAGTCCGCCCGGCTCCATCTACGACTACATCAGGGTCGCGTCCTTCTCCATCGGTCCCGGCGGGCTGGTCGACCAGTGGAGCATGCGCGCCGAGCAGCTCTTCGGCATCCCCGCCGAACGCGCCGTCGGGATGGACCCGATCGACGCCTTCGTCGACTCGGACCTGCGCGAGCGCAGCCAGCGCAAGATGGCCGAGATCCTCGACGGGCGGGAGTGGACCGGTGCGGTGCCCTTCCGGATGCCGGACGGGCCGGACGGGGCCCGGGGCGAGGAAGGTCTCGCCGAGGTCTACGTCATGCCCACCCGGACCGCCGAGGGCGAGCGGGCCGCCGTCTGCATCGTGGTGGACGTCCGCACCCTGCGCAGCATCGAGACGGACCTCGCCGCCTCGCAGGCGATTTTCGGTCAGTCCCCGTTCGGGTTCCTGCTGATCGACACGGATCTGAGAGTCCGTCGGGCCAACATGCGTTTCGCCTCCATCTTCGGCGGAACGCCGGACGACCACCGTGGCAAGGGGGTCCACGACTATCTGCCGCGTGCCGAGGCGGATCGGGTTTCGGCCACGCTGCGGCGGGTGCTGGAGACCGGTGACTCCATCACCGACATGCATGTGACCGGGTTCGTCCCGGGCTCCGAGGAGCGCCGGCACTGGTCCATCAACCTCTACCGGGTGCACAGCGGCAGCGGCCGTCCCATCGGCATCGCCTGGCTCGGCACCGACATCACCGCCCGCCGCGCGGCCGCCCGGGAGGCGGCGGCGGCCCGGCGCAACCTCGCCCTGCTCAACGAGGCCGGCGCCCGCATAGGCAACTCCCTCGACCTCGAGACCACGGCCCGCGAACTCCTGGACGTCGTCGTCCCCGGCTTCTGCGACCTCGCCACCGTGGACCTCTACCAGGGACTGCTCATCGGCGACGAGACCCCGCCCGGCCTCGCCGACGGCAGTGCGGAACTGCGCCGCGTCGCCTTCGCCAGCGCCGTCTCCGACGCGCCCCTCACCGGCTCGGGTGACGCCGTCGCGGTCGGCGCGGTCCACCACTTCCCCTTCAACTCGCCCTGCGCGGACGCCCTGCGCACCGCCCGGCCGCAGCATGTGCCGCCGGAGGACGGGGGGCTCGTGCAGTCCACGCTGGCCGTGCCGATGGTCGCCCACGACACCGTCGTCGGACTCGCGCGTTTCGCCCGTACGAAGGGCAGCGAGCCGTTCGGCGACCGGGACCGGGACCTCGCGGTCGAACTGGCCGCGCGCGCCGCCGTCTGCATCGACAACGCCCGCCTGTACCGCCGCGAGCACGAGCGGGCGCTGATACTCCAGCGCTCCCTGCTCCCGCCCGGCGACCCCGAGGCCTCCGGGCTCGACATCGCCTGCCGCTACCTGCCCGGAAACGCGGCCACCGAGGTCGGCGGCGACTGGTTCGACGTCATAGAACTCCCCGGTCACCGCACCGCGCTGGTCGTCGGCGACGTCATGGGGCGCGGACTGCGCGCGGCGGTCGCGATGGGCGAACTGCGTACGGCCGTACGCACCCTGGCGCTGCTGGACCTCGAACCGGCCGAGGTGCTCTCCGCGCTGGACGAGATCGCCCGCGGCCTCGGCACCCCCGGGGGCGTCCAGCAGGCCACTCGCGCCGCCCGCCAGCCCCGCGACGCCGACCTCTCCGAGGTCTACCTCGCGACCTGTGTGTACGCCGTCTACGACTCCGTCACCAGGCGCTGTACGTTCGCCAACGCCGGGCACCTGCCGCCGGTGCTGGTGGAGCCCGGTGAGGCGGCCCTGATGCTCGACGTGCCGCCCGGGATGCCGCTCGGCGTGGGCGGCGAGCCGTTCGAGGAGGTCGAGGTCGAACTCCCGGAGGGCGCGCTGCTCGCCCTCTACACGGACGGCCTGGTCGAGTCCCGCGACCACCCCCTCGACGAGGGCCTCCAGGCCTTCGTGGGCGCGCTCACCGATCCCTCCCGGCCCCTGGAGGACGTCTGCGACCACGTCCTGAACGCCCTCGACACCCATCACGGCGAGGACGACATCGCGCTGCTGATGGCCCGGGTCCAGGGGCTGCCCGTCGAGTCCGTCGGCGACCGGACGCTGCCGCGCGAGCCGCGCAGCGTGGGGCGGGCCCGTGAGTACGCCCGGACGCAGTTGGTCGACTGGGGCCTCGAACCGCTGGTCGACACGACCGAGCTGCTGGTCAGCGAGCTGGTGACGAACGCGCTGCGCTACGGGGAGGGTGAGATCAGGCTGCGGCTGCTGCTGGACCGGACCCTGGTGTGCGAGGTGTGGGACTCCGGTCTCGTGCAGCCGCGGCGACGCCGGGCCCGGGACACGGACGAGGGCGGCCGGGGCCTGCAACTCGTCGGGCTGCTCAGCGCGGCCTGGGGATCGCGGCGCACGCCGCGCGGCAAGACGGTGTGGTTCGAACTCCCCCTCCCCGGCGGCGAAACCGGCCTGACCGACCCGGCGGAGGCCCTGCTCAGCCTGTTCTGAGCGCCCGAGGGCGTCGCCCCGTGGCCGGAGCCGGCCTGCGCCGGAGGTCCGGGGCGGGCGGGTCACGGCAGGTGGCGGCGGGAGCGGGTCCGCGGGCCGCCGAAGCTTGCCGGGGGGCCGCCGTCCGGGTCCTCGGCCAGGAGGATGCCGCCGAGGACGGCGCCGGTGAGGCCGCTGGCGTGGCCGTCGGCGAACGGGTTCCCGTGGGCGCGCACATCCAGCTCGGCCAGCTCCCGGGCCTGCCCGGCGAGCAGGTCCGCCTCGGCGCCCGAGCCCAGGGCCCGTACCGCCTGCGCCAGCCGGGCGCGCGCCGGTGCGCCAACCGCCCCCCGGTGCACGGCGACGAAGTCCTCCGTGGTGTCGACCGAGGCGCGCGACACGAGCAGCGCGGCGGCCTCCAGTACCCCGGACCGCCCCGCCTCCAGGCGTTCCACGGCCCGCGTGATCCGCCGCAGCGCGTCCAGCGGGTCGTACGGGCCGCCGGTCAGCTCGGCGCGCACGGCGGCCGGCGCGGCGTCCGCGTGCGCGAGCCGGGCCCGCAGCTCACCGCCGGTCAGGGAGGTGCGCCCGCCCTCCTTCCGCACCCCGGCGATCTCCGCCTCCGCGCCGGTCAGCGCGGCCGGCACCAGCGCGGCCGCCTCCCGCAGCCGGGCCGCGAGCCGTTCCACGCCGCCCACCAGGACACCGGCCTGGGTGACACCGCCCTCGGCGGCGCGCAACTGGCGGGCGGCCCGCGACAGCTCGCCCGAATCGGTTGCCTGCCGCGCCTCGTTGAGCCGTTCGGTGGCGAACACCAGCCGGTCCTTGGCCTGTTCGACGTAGCCGGTGACGGGTGCGGCCGCCGAGGGCGCGTACCGCTCCCGCAGTCCGGCCGCCGTCGTCTGCGCCGCCGCCGTCCGCCCGGCCAGCTCACGGAACCGCGCTTCCGCGACCTCCAGGGCCGCGGTCACTCCCTGTTCCAGCCCGCGCAGCCGGTCCAGCTCCGCCGCCTCGGCGTCCAGCCGCCGCCCTGCCTCCGCACACCGTCCGACGACCCCCACCAGTGCCTGCCGCCGGGCCGCCGCGTCCACCGGAACCCCCTCCTCGTACCGCCGCCATATCGCGAACGCGGCCGACAGCTCGGTCTCCGCGGCCCGCAGGGCGTGCGTGAACGGCTCGACCGCCTCCGCCCCGAACAGCTCCGCGACGTAGGAGAGTTCCTCCTCGCTGCCGCGCACGCAGTCGTCCGCCAGGACCAGCGCGGCGCGGGCCTGCCGCTCGCTCTCGGCCGCGGTGGGCACGGGCGGCGCCGCCGGCACCACGCCCGGTGTGGTGCGGGTCCGGGCCCGCCGGGTGCGCCGCAGATACCCGTAGCCGGCGAGCACCCCGGCCGCGCCGAGGGCCGCGAGCGGCAGTACGAGGTCGGTCGTGGAGGTCTCGTCCTGCCGTGGTGCGGCGGAGCCGGCGACCGGTCCGGCCGGGGCGGCGGGAACCGGATCACCGCCCCCCGCCGTCATCACCGGCAACACCAGCCACCCGGTGCCCACGAGCGCACCGGCCGCGGCGAGCGCCAGGCGCACCCGTATGGGCGCGCGGGCGCGCCGGGGCCGGCCACGGATCCGGGAGGACGTCACATTTCGGAGCGTATGGGCAGGTAGGCGCCCGCGCGAGTGGGGCGGACGCGGCTGGGGGAACGCGATGACAGGGGGGCGGGATGGACACGGAACGGCACGACCGGGAGACGGAACCGGACCGGAAGGCGGAGCCGGAGCGGGAAACGGAGCGGGAAACGGAACCGGAGCGGGAGACACCGCAAGGGCAGGCCCCCGAGGCCGCGCCCGCACCCGCCGACGAGCAGCCCTCGCCCGCCGACGAGCAGCTTCCACCCGCCGACGGCAGACGCCCCGGGCGCCGCCGCCTGCGCCGCGCCCTGGTCGCGGTCCTCCTGGCCCTGACCCTGCCCGTCCTCACCGCCGAGACGGCCCTGCGCGTCAACTACACCGGCACCCCGGCGCCCGGCACCCTCACCCGCCACAAGGACGCTCTCTGGCTGGGCCACGCCTGGGTGGACGGGCGCAAGACCGACGCGGACGTGAAGGCCCTCGCCGACCGCCTCCGGGACACCGGCATCCGCGACCTCTACGTCCACTCCGGACCCCTGGAGCACGACGGCACGCTCCCGAAGTCGGCCTACAAGAGGGCGGGTTGGCTCACGGCGGCCGTGCACCGGGAACTCCCCGGCGTCCGGGTCCAGGCCTGGCTCGGCGACGTGCTGGCCGGCGAGGGCCCCGACGGCCTGCGCCTGGAACGCGCCGCCACCCGTGAGGCGATCGTCGAATCGACCCGCGGCGTCCTCGCGGCCGGCTTCGAGGGCGCCCACTTCGACCTGGAGCCCCTCCACTCCGGTGACCGGGACTACCTCTCCCTCCTCGACGACCTGCGCGCCCTCACGCGTGCCCACCACGCCCTGCTCTCCGTCGCCGCCCACCAGATCGACCCGGTGCCCGGGTTCCACTCCTTCTGGGGCACGACCACCGGCCACCCCAAGTGGTGGTCGCAGGCCTACTTCGGGCAGGTGGCCCGCCGCGTGGACCAGATCGCCGTGATGTCGTACGACACCATGCAGCCGCTGCAGAGCCTGTACGGCGGCTATGTGGCCCAGCAGACCAGCCTCGCCCTGGAGGTCACGCCCAGGACCACCGACCTGCTCATGGGCCTGCCCTTCTACCACGAGAACCGTTTCGGCCACTGGGCCCACGCGGAGACCGTCCCGGCCGCCGTCCGCGGCGTCCGCCTCGGCCTGTCCCGCACCGACGCCGGCCGCACCCGCTTCGGCGTCGCCCTGTACGTCGACTTCGCGGCCACCGAGGACGACTGGAGGGCGTACCGGAGGGACTGGGTGCGGCCGTAGTGCCGTCCGCTACGTGGAACGTCTCCTGATCTTCGACCCCAGCCACACCAGCGGGTCGTACTTGCGGTCGACGGCGCGTTCCTTCAGCGGGATCAGGGCGTTGTCGGTGATCCGGATGCCCTCGGGGCAGACCTCCGTGCAGCACTTGGTGATGTTGCAGTAGCCGAGGCCGTGCTCGTCCTGGGCCGTGCGCCCCCGGTCCAGGCCCTTCTCGGCCGCCGCGTCCAGCGGGTGCATGTCCAGCTCCGCGATGCGCATCAGGAAGCGCGGGCCGGCGTACGCCTCCTTGTTCTCCTCGTGGTCGCGCACGACGTGACAGACGTCCTGGCACAGGAAGCACTCGATGCACTTGCGGAACTCCTGCGAGCGCTCCACGTCCTCCTGCGACATGCGATACTCGCCGGGGCCGAGACCGGCCGGCGGCACGAACGCCGGGACCTCCCTGGCCTTGCGGTAGTTGTAGCCGACGTCCGTCACCAGGTCCCGGACCACCGGGAAGGCCCGCAGCGGGGTGATGGTGATCGTCTCGTCCCGGTCGAACACCGACATGCGGGTCATGCACATCAGCCGGGGTCGCCCGTTGATCTCCGCCGAGCAGGAACCGCACTTGCCCGCCTTGCAGTTCCAGCGCACCGCGAGATCCGGGGCCTGGGTGGCCTGGAGCCGGTGCACGATGTCGAGCACCACCTCGCCGTCGTTGACCTCGACCGCGAAGTCCGCGAGGCCCCCGCCGCTCACATCGCCCCGCCACACCTTGAAGCGGGCCTCGTAGCTGCTCACTCGTACAGCTCCTCTTCGGCGAGGTACTTGACCAGCTCCTCCTTCTCGAAGAGGGCGAGCAGGTCCGGGCGGACGGGTTCGGTGGTCTCCCGGGTGAGCCGGATCTGGCCCCGGGCGGGATCGGTGCCGGCGAGGGTGCCGCCGGGGTCGGCGAGCGCGCACAGCAGGTTCACGTTGCGCCAGCCGCGGTCCATCGCGGGGTGGTCCTCACGGGTGTGCCCGCCGCGCGACTCGGTGCGCTCCAGCGCGGCCCGCGCCACGCACTCGCTGACCAGCAGCATGTTCCTGAGGTCGAGGGCCAGGTGCCAGCCCGGGTTGAACTGGCGGTGCCCCTCGACACCGGCCCGCCGGGCCCGTACCCGCAGCTCGGCCAGCTTGTGCAGGGCCTGCTCCATCTCGTCCTCCCGGCGGATGATGCCGACCAGGTCGTTCATCGTCTGCTGGAGCTCCTGGTGCAGGGTGTACGGGTTCTCCGGCGGGCCCGCCTCGCCCTCCGTCTGCGCGGAGAACGGGCGCAGGGCCTCCGCTGACGCCGTGTTGACCTGGGCGTCGTCGACCCGCGGACGCCGGTCCGCCAGTCCCCGCGCGTGCTCCGCCGCGTGCCGGCCCGCGCGGCGCCCGAACACCAGCAGGTCGGAGAGCGAGTTGCCGCCGAGCCGGTTGGAGCCGTGCATGCCGCCGGCGACCTCACCGGCCGCGAACAGCCCCGGCACCCCGCGCGCCGCGGCCGTGTCGGACTCGACGGCGATGCCGCCCATCACGTAGTGACAGGTCGGCCCGACCTCCATCGCCTCCGCCGTGATGTCGACGTCCGCCAGCTCCTTGAACTGGTGGTACATCGACGGCAGCCGGCGCCGGACGACCTCGGCGGGCATCCGCGTGGACACGTCCAGGAAGACCCCGCCGTGCGGCGAGCCGCGGCCCTCCTTCACCTCGGAGTTGATCGCCCGGGCCACCTCGTCGCGGGGCAGCAGCTCGGGAGGCCGGCGGTTGTGCTCGGGGTCGTCGTACCACCGGTCGGCCTCCTCCTCCGACTCGGCGTACTTCTCCTTGAACACGTCCGGGATGTAGTCGAACATGAACCGCTTGTTCTCGGAGTTGCGCAGCACGCCGCCGTCCCCGCGCACCGACTCGGTCACGAGGATGCCCTTGACCGACGGCGGCCAGACCATGCCCGTCGGATGGAACTGCACGAACTCCATGTTCAGCAGCGGCGCCCCGGCCAGCAGCGCGAGGGCGTGCCCGTCACCGGTGTACTCCCACGAGTTCGAGGTGACCTTGAACGACTTGCCGATCCCGCCGGTCGCGACGACCACGGCGGGCGCCTCCAGGACGAGGAACCGCCCGGTCTCCCGCTCGTAGCCGAAGACGCCGCAGACCTGATCGCCGTCCTTGAGGATCCGGGTGACCGTGCACTCCTGGAACACCTTCAGCCGCGACTCGTGGTCCCCGGTCTCCCTGGCGTCCTCCTGCTGGAGCGAGACGATCTTCTGCTGGAGGGTGCGGATCAGCTCCAGGCCCGTGCGGTCGCCGACGTGCGCGAGCCGCGGGTACTCGTGGCCGCCGAAGTTGCGCTGCGAGATCCGGCCGTCCTTCGTCCGGTCGAACAGGGCGCCCCAGGTCTCCAGCTCCCACACCCGGTCCGGGGCCTCCCGGGCGTGCAGTTCGGCCATCCGCCACTGGTTGAGGAACTTCCCGCCGCGCATGGTGTCGCGGAAGTGGACCTGCCAGGTGTCGTGCTCGTTGGCGTTGGCCATCGCCGCCGCGATGCCGCCCTCGGCCATCACCGTGTGCGCCTTGCCGAACAGCGACTTGCAGATCACCGCCGTACGGGCGCCCCGCTCGCGCGCCTCGATGGCGGCGCGCAGCCCGGCGCCCCCGGCACCGACCACGACGACGTCCCACTCCTGCCGGTCGACCACGGACATCAATCAGTCCCTCACTGGAGTCACTAGAAGAAGCGCGGATCGTCGAAGACGCCGGACGCGACGAGATAGACGTAGAAGTCGGCGAGCGCCACGCTCACCAGGGACGCCCAGGCGAGCGGCATGTGATGGGCGTTCAGCCGCCCGACGAACTGCCACGCGCGGTAGCGCACGGGGTGCCGGGAGAAGTGCTTGAGCTTGCCGCCGACGATGTGCCGGCAGGAGTGGCAGGAGATCGTGTACGCCCAGATCAGCACGATGTTGGCCAGGAAGACCAGGGTGCCCAGGCCCATGTGACCCCAGTGGTAGTGCGGGTCCCGGAAGGACAGCACGGTGTCGTAGGTCAGCACGCCGGCGACCAGCAGGGCGGCGTAGAAGAAGTAGCGGTGGACGTTCTGCAGGAGCAGCGGGAAGCGGGTCTCGCCGGTGTACCCGCGGTGCGGCTCGGCCACCGCGCAGGCGGGCGGGGACGCCCAGAAGCTGCGGTAGTACGCCTTGCGGTAGTAGTAGCAGGTCAGGCGGAAGCCGAGCGGGAAGATCAGGATGATGATCGCCGGCGAGACGCCCCACCAGCTCCCGAAGACCTCCGCGTTCGGCCCGGCGCGCATGGCGTGGCAGTTCTCCGCCAGGCAGGGCGAGTAGAACGGGGAGACGTACGGCGCCGCGTAGTAGTCCGCGTTCGAGAACGCCCGCCAGGTCGAGTAGACGACGAAGGCGAGCAGACCGGCCGCGGTGACGGCGGGCGCCAGCCACCAGCGGTCGGTCCGCAGATGCGGTGCGGCGATCGCGGCGCGGGTACCGCCGCGCACGCCACCGCTGTCCTGTTGGGATTCCGTACCAGTAGCCAAGACGGGACTCCGGTCGGTTCGGGGTTCAGGGAGCGTGCCGGTCGCGGGCGCCCAGACCCTCGTCGTCCGAGTCCGTCCACAGGCTGATGTCGTACGGCGTGTCGGAGATGGTGACGAGGTCGGGCCGGTTCGGGGCGGCCGCGTGGTTCGCCGCCTCGCGCAGCAGCCGCAGGCTGTCGCGCAGATGGTCGGCGTCCATCCGGACCCGGCGCATCTCCAGGCCACCGCTGCCGAGCTGCTGCTCCAGGCGTCCGATCGACCGGTGCAGGTCGTCCAGGCAGCGCTGGACGGATGTCAGTTCGTCGTGCACGGACATGACTTGCCCTCACTTCCGCGGGTCTGCGGGCCTTGAGCGGCGACGTTCATGCGCCTTGGAGTGTTGCGCGTCACACCTGGTGCTGTGAAGAGATGTGCACCGATTGGCCGAGGCGTACGGATGCACTTTCGGTGTATTGCGCCGCACGGGTGGGGTTCGTGTCCGTTGCCGCCGTGTCGCCCGCTCTTGCCGGATCCTTTCCTCTTCAGTGGGTGGATAGATCTGATCAGCTCCATATACCGCCAAAAGTGATCATAACGCCCGCGGCTTCCCGGAGGTAGCAGAGATGTCCCACCACGGCGTCGGCCTGCGCGCGGTCCTGCGCCCGGCCGTCTTCCTCACCGCGGGCGCCCTAGCGGTGCCGCTCCTGGCCGGCTGTGGCTCCGACGAGGAGGCGAGCCGCCCCCTGGCCGGGCAGGACATCGGCCTCGTGGCCCGCGACAAGGTCACCGAGGGCGGCACCCTGAAGTGGGCCGTGGACGCCGTACCGGAGACCCTGAACACCTACCAGGCCGACGCCGACGCGGGCACCACCCGTGTCGCACAGGCGGTGCTGCCGTCGATGTTCCGGTCCGACGCCAACGGCCGGCCGGTGGCGAACCCCGCCTATCTGGAGTCCGCCAAGGTCATCGAGACCGAACCGCGCCAGGTGGTGCTGTACAAGCTGAACCAGCAGGCGGTGTGGAGCGACGGCCGGGAGATCGGCGCCGCCGACTTCGCCGCCCAGTGGCGCGCCCTGTCCGGCAAGGACAGCGCCTACTGGACCGCCCGCAACGCCGGCTACGACCGCATCGAGAAGATCGAGCGCGGCTCCGGCGACCTCCAGGTCCGGGTCACCTTCTCCCGCCCCTACGCCGACTGGAAGTCGCTGTTCTCCCCGCTGTACCCGAAGGACGTCATGGGCACCCCGGACGCCTTCAACGACGGCGCCCGCCGGAAGCTCGCCGTCACCGCGGGCCCCTTCAAGGTCGAGAAGGTCGACACCGCCAAGAAGGACGTCGTCCTCACCCGCAACCCCCGCTGGTGGGGCAGCCCCGCCAAGCTGAACGAACTCGTGCTGCACGCGGTGGACCGCGACAAGCGGGTGTCGGCGCTCGCCGACGGCACCGTGCAGATCGCCGACATCGACTCCGCCGACGCCGAGCGGATCAAGGCGGCCTCCGGCTCGGGCGGCTCCCCGCTGCGGGGCGGCGGCAAGACCTCCGCGAGCAAGCTGCGGTCCTGGGCGCTGGCGCACGGCTTCGACGCCGAACAGGTGAAGGCCGGGAAGAAGAAGCTGCGCAAGGCGATCACCCGGTACCTGGAACAGCAGCAGGAACTGCGCGCCTTCGGCGTCCGCAAGTCGCTGGAGCCCGCTTACACCCAGCTCGCCCTCAACGGCGCCGGGGGCATGCTCGCCGACGAGCGGGTCCGCCGGGGCGTCGCGCGGGCCCTGGACCGCGAGGAACTGGCCAAGGCCGTGCTGACCCCGCTCGGCCTGCCCGCCGTGCCGGTCGGCAGCCACCTGGCCCTGTCCGGGCAGGACGCCTACGCCGACGGCAGCGGCGCCCTGGGCGGCCCGGACGTCAAGGAGGCGCAGGCGCTGCTCACGGACGCCGGCTGGGTGGCCGGCGGCCCGGTGAAGGAGCAGAAGCAGGGCGAGAAGGCGGCCGGCGCCGAGCGCGGCAAGGGCGACAAGGAGAAGAAGTCCGACGGCGGCAAGGACGGCGAGTACATCGTCGGCGAGGACGACAAGGCCAAGCAGCACGAGTCGGCCGAGGAGCGGGGCGAGAAGGGCGACGAGGGCGGCAAGCACCTCGCCCAGGACGGCAGGCAGTACACCGGCGGCGCGCCGGGCGCCTACGCCCCGCAGGGCACCGCCGCCCCGGCCGGCGCCGTGACCGCGCCGCTGGCCAAGAACGGCAAGGCGCTCGACCTGCGCTTCGTGCTTCCCTCGGGGCCGGGATCCGCGACGCTGGACACCGTCGCCGCCCGGATCTCGGCGATGCTGGCGAAGGTCGGCATCCGCACGACGGTCACCAAGGTCTCGGACGAGAGCTACTTCAAGGACCACATCGCCTCCGGCGACTACGACCTCGCCCTGTACTCGTGGCCCTCCTCCGCCTTCCCCGCCACCGACGCCCGGCCGATCTACGGCAAGCCGATCCCGGCCGCCGACGGCTCGGTGAACATCGAGCAGAACTACACCCGGGTCGGCACCGACCAGGTCGACCAGCTCTTCGACCAGGCCGCGACGACGCTGGACGAGGGCGAGGCGCGCGACCTGATCCGCAAGGCGGACTCCCGGATCTGGGCCGCGGCCGCGTCCATCCCGCTCTACCAGCGGCCCGAGCTGGTCGGCGTGCGCAAGGACGTGGTCAACGCGGGCGCGTTCGGCTTCCGGACGCCGGTCTACGAGGACATGGGCTTCCTGAAGAAGGGCGCGAAGATCGCACCCGGCCCGACCGCCACGAAGTGAGACCCGGCCTGTCCGGCCCGTGAACCGGAGCCCGTCCGGAACGTGAACCCGGGCCGTCCGGCACCCGGCCCCGTGGCCCTGCGGAGGCCTTCACCCGCAGGGCCACGTACCATGGGGTGAGGCCGTGGCGTGTCCAGCCCGGCAGGGCCCGCGCATCAGAAGACGTCCGCGCAGGGCAATCCTCATACTCCGGGAGTACGCCGCACCATGGCTGTGACTGCAACGCGTCACGACATCCGCAACGTCGCCATCGTCGCCCACGTCGACCACGGCAAGACCACCATCGTCGACGGCATGCTGAAGCAGGCCGGCGCGTTCGCCGCTCACCAGCTCGACCAGGTCGACGACCGGGTCATGGACTCGAACGACCTGGAGCGTGAGAAGGGCATCACGATCCTCGCCAAGAACACGGCGGTGAAGTACCACCCGAAGGCCGGTGGGGACCCGATCACCATCAACATCATCGACACCCCCGGCCACGCCGACTTCGGTGGTGAGGTCGAGCGCGGTCTGTCGATGGTCGACGGCGTGGTGCTCCTCGTCGACGCCTCCGAGGGCCCGCTGCCGCAGACCCGCTTCGTGCTGCGCAAGGCCCTCCAGCAGCGCCTGCCCGTCATCCTGTGCATCAACAAGACGGACCGCCCGGACTCCCGGATCGACGAGGTCGTCAACGAGACGTACGACCTGTTCCTGGACCTGGACGCGGACGAGGACCAGATCGAGTTCCCGATCGTCTACGCCTGCGGCCGTGACGGCGTCGCCTCGCTGACCAAGCCGGACGACGGCACGGTCCCGGCCGACAGCGACAGCCTGGAGCCCTTCTTCTCCACGATCCTGGAGCACATCCCGGCCCCCACCTACGACGAGGAGGCCCCGCTCCAGGCCCACGTCACCAACCTCGACGCCGACAACTTCCTCGGCCGTATCGCGCTGCTCCGCGTCGAGCAGGGCGAGCTGCGCAAGGGCCAGACGGTCGCCTGGATCAAGCGCGACGGGTCCATCGGCAACGTCCGCATCACCGAGCTGATGATGACCGAGGCGCTCACCCGCAAGCCCGCCGAGAAGGCCGGCCCGGGTGACATCTGCGCCGTCGCCGGCATCCCCGACATCATGATCGGCGAGACGCTGGCCGACACCGAGAACCCGATCCCGCTGCCGCTGATCACGGTGGACGAGCCCGCGATCTCGATGACGATCGGTACGAACACCTCGCCGCTGGTCGGCCGGGGCGGCACCGGCAAGGGCGCCGACGCGAAGGCGGCCGTCAAGGACCGCAAGGTCACCGCCCGCCAGGTCAAGGACCGCCTGGACCGCGAGCTGATCGGCAACGTCTCGCTGCGGGTGCTGGACACCGAGCGCCCGGACGCCTGGGAGGTCCAGGGCCGTGGTGAGCTGGCGCTCGCCATCCTGGTCGAGCAGATGCGCCGCGAGGGTTACGAGCTGACCGTCGGCAAGCCGCAGGTCGTCACCAGGGACGTCGACGGCAAGACCTACGAGCCGGTCGAGCGCATGACGATCGACGTGCCCGAGGAGCACATGGGCGCCGTCACGCAGCTCATGGGCGTCCGCAAGGGCCGGATGGACAACATGTCCAACCACGGCTCGGGCTGGGTCCGCATGGAGTTCGTCGTGCCGTCCCGCGGTCTCATCGGGTTCCGGACCGAGTTCCTCACCCAGACCCGCGGCACGGGCATCGGCCACTCCATCCACGAGGGCTTCGAGCCCTGGTTCGGCACGCTGACGACCCGCAACAACGGCTCCCTGGTCGCCGACCGCTCCGGCGCCGTCACCGCCTTCGCGATGACGAACCTGCAGGAGCGCGGCGTGCTCTTCACCGAGCCGGGCACCGAGGTGTACGAGGGCATGATCGTCGGTGAGAACTCGCGCTCCGACGACATGGACGTGAACATCACCAAGGAGAAGAAGCTCACGAACATGCGGTCCTCGTCGGCCGACTCGTTCGAGGCGATCGTGCCGCCGCGCAAGCTCTCCCTGGAGCAGTCCCTGGAGTTCTGCCGCGACGACGAGTGCGTCGAGGTGACCCCGGAGGCGGTTCGCATCCGCAAGGTGAACCTGGACGCCCGCGAGCGCGCCCGCGCCGCGAGCCGCGCCAAGCACGGCTGACGCCGGCGCCCGAAGCCCGCAGAACCCGGTCCTCCGCCGTCAGGAGGGCCGGGCTTTCGGCGTGTATGTCCGGACGCCGCACGGGTAGCGACTCCGTGACCGGTTCGCCCGGACAGCCCCCGGTACCGAGTGTTCGGATACCGGGGAACAGCGCGTCAAGTTTCGGACATGTAACGAAAAAAAAGTAACGAGCTGTCCGATTTGCCGAGAACCCCTTGGTCGTGTCAAGCGCGCACAGGTGTCGATCTCTGCAATTTTTGCTCAAAATAATGACGGTAGGGAGATCCCTATGTCTTCCGCCCTTGACGCGCGTTGAACGCATTGGCGAAAGTTCCCCCAAACCGCAGAACTCTCCGGTATCTGCGCTGCGCTCAGCTCTCCAACCCCCCGGGGGAAGAACTCACATGTCCAGTCCTGCCAAGGCTGAAGGCTCCGGGCCGTCGGTTGCCCTGGAGCCCGAACTCGAGCCGGCTCCTGTGCCCGCCAAGGGCGAGGCCAAGCTCGAGGGTCGCTCTCCCGGCCAGTTGATGTGGCAGCGCTTCAAGCGTGACCGTACCGGTGTCATCTGTGCGGTGATAGTGATTTTGTACTTCGTCATCGGTCTGGCGGCGCCGCTGCTGACGCAGCTCAGCGGGACGGACCCGTACACGCTGTACGGCCAGGACCCGACCTACCAGGATTCCCCGGTCCTCGACGAGTTCGGTCTGCCGCTCGGCTACTTCGGCGGTCTGTCCGGGTCGCACTGGTTCGGCGTCGAGCCGCAGTACGGCCGCGACGTGTTCGCGATGCTGGTGTACGGCATGCGCACCTCGCTGTTCATGGCCGTGGGCATCACGGTCCTGATGATGGTGACCGGTGTCATCCTCGGGCTGATCGGCGGCTACTTCGGCGGCAGGACCGACTACTGGATCGGCCGCGTCACCGACTTCTTCCTCGCCTTCCCGCAGCAGCTGTTCTTCATCGCCTTCATGCCCGTGGTGACCGCGTTCTTCGTGGACCCGCGCGAGGAGACGCCCACGTACCTCCGTGCCGTCGCGATGCTCATCGTGCTCTGGCTCCTCGGCTGGATGGGCATGGCGCGCCTGGTGCGCTCGACCGTGCTGTCCCTGCGTGAGCGGGAGTTCGTGGAGGCCGCCAAGGTCTCCGGCGCCTCGCCCTGGCGGATCGTCCGCAAGGAGATCCTTCCGAACGTGGTGACGCCCATCCTGGTGCAGTTCACGTACACGCTGCCGAGCACCATCCTCACCATCGCGTTCCTGTCCTTCGCCGGTGTCGGCTTCGTCGAGCCGACCCCGGACTGGGGCAAGCTGTTCGCCAACGGTGCCAAGTACACCGAGCAGGACCCGGCGTTCCTCTTCTTCCCCGGTCTCGCCTTGGTGATCTTCGTCCTTGCCTTCAACCTCCTCGGAGACTCGGTACGGGACGCGTTCGACCCCAAGTCCGGGCGGTAGATCGTCCACTTGTGGGGGGATGACTGCCACCCCCGGAGTCGGCCTACCAGCCGCGTAAGGCAGTACTCAGGAATATCAAACCGACAGGTAGGTGCATTCGCCTCATGAAGTCGTTCAGCTCGCGCAGAGCGCAGGCCATCGTCGTCGCGATAGCGGCCGGCTCCCTCGTGCTCACCGGGTGCTCCGAGAACAAGGGGGGCAACTCCGGGCAGGACTCGAAGAAGGACCAGCAGCAGGCCTCGGTCCAGTCCAAGGCGGTCACCTACGCCGACGCCGCCGGCTCGACCGGTCCGGCCGAGGACGTCGCCGGTGCCCAGAGCGGCGGCACCATCACGGTCTACCAGGAGGCGGGCCTCTCGCACCTGGACCCGGGTCAGATCTACGTCTCCGACGCCGGTCAGGTCGCCAACCTGCTGTTCCGTCGCCTGACCCAGTTCAAGGAGGACGGCAAGGGCGGCGTCTCGGTCGTGGGTGACCTCGCGACCGACGCGGGCAAGATGTCGGACGGCGGCAAGACCTGGACGTTCACCCTCAAGGACGGCATCAAGGACTCGAAGGGCAACGCCATCACGTCCGGCGACGTCCGCCACACCGTCGAGCGCCAGTTCGCCAAGTTCATCTTCGACGGCCCGCCCTACCTGCACGACTGGCTGGCCGGCAAGAAGTACACGGGCAAGTACCGTGAGCTGCTGCCCGGCGGCGGCTTCGACGGCAAGCACCTGCCGAAGTCCGTCCTGGACACCCCGGACGACAAGACCGTCGTCTTCCACTTCGACCAGGCCCGCCCGGACCTGCCGCAGACGCTGGCCATGGCCGGCTACGCGATCGTCCCCAAGAAGGACGACACGAAGGAGAAGTACGACACGGCCCCGGTCGCCACCGGCCCGTACAAGATCCAGTCGTACAAGAACGGCAAGTCCCTGGTGCTCGTCAAGAACACCAACTGGGACCCGAAGACCGACTCCGTGCGTCACCAGTACGTCGACGGCTGGAACTTCCAGTTCGGCGTGACCGAGTCGACCCAGACCAAGCGTCTGATCGCCGACCAGGGCAACGACAAGAACGCCATCCAGCTCACCGGCGGTGTCGAGGCCACGCAGATCCAGGACGTCATCAAGACCCCGGCCGTCAGCAAGCGCACGGTCAAGGGCTACCAGCCCTACGTGATGCAGCTGTCGTTCAACCTGGACCGCGTGAAGAACGTGAAGGTCCGCAAGGCCATCACCTACGCCGTCAACTCGAAGTCGCTCATCGCCGGTGAGGGTGGTGTCTACGGCGGTGACGTGGCCCCGAACTACTTCGCCCCGACCCTGCCGGGCTACGAGGCCAAGTACGACCCGTACGGCCGTCTGAAGACGCCGCAGGGCAACCTCGAGAAGGCCAAGGAGCTCCTCAAGGGCGTCCCGGCGGCCGACAAGAAGGTCGTCTTCGCCTACGGCAACAGCGAGAACGGCCAGAAGCGCAAGGTCGCCATCGAGGACGCCCTCTCCAAGGTCGGCTTCAACGTCGTCTCCAAGGAGGTCGACGCGGCGAGCTACTACGAGCAGATCGGCAAGCTCGACAACCCGTACGACATGTACGTCACGGGCTGGGGCCAGGACTGGCCGAGCGCCTCGACCGTCATCACCCCGGTCTACGACGGCACGCAGGTCGCCGACGGTTCGCCGAACTACTCGCACGTGAAGGACGCGAAGCTCGACGGCCTCATCCAGAAGGCTCTGTCGCAGAAGCCGACCGAGGCCGCGGCCACGTGGAAGGAAGCCCAGCACTACATGCTGGAGGACCTCGTCCCGGCCGCTCCGCTGTGGTACACCAAGCAGTTCCAGCTCTCGGGCTCCAACGTGGGCGGCGCCCGCTACGGGTCGGTGTCGAGCCTCATCGACATCAACCAGCTGTACCTGAAGAAGTCGTAACTCTCTACGGCTGAACGCGGGGACGCGCACCAGGCGGAGCGCGTCCCCGCACCTCCGTGAAACCTCCCTTTCGTCTCCGCAGAGAGCAGCCCTCCCGCCATGCTTCAGTTCATCCTCCGGCGCACGGTCGGTGCCGTCGTCACTCTGTTCCTCATCGGTGCCGTCACGTTCTTCCTGTTCGTAGCCGCGCCCTCCGACTACGCCTCTCTGGCCTGTGGCAAGGACTGCTCTCCTCAGCGGCTGGAGGACATCCGCCAGGCCCTCGGTCTCAACCTCCCCATCACCCAGCAGTTCTGGGACTTCATGTCCGGCATCTTCGTCGGCCGTGACTTCCCGACCGGTCACTGCACCGCTCCGTGCCTCGGCCAGTCGTTCTACTCGGGCGACATGGTCTGGTCGACGATCATGGACCGCTTCCCGACGACGCTGACGCTCACCGCCGGCGGTGCGGTCGTCTTCCTCGTGGTCGGTGTGGGAGCCGGCATGGTCGCCGCGTACAAGCGCGGCTCCTTCGTCGACAAGGCCGCCACCGGCGCCTCGATGGTGCTCAGCTCGTTCCAGATCTACCTCCTCGGCCCGATCGTCCTGTGGATCTTCGTCTACAGCACCGGCTGGATGGAGAACCCCGCGTACGTCCCCATCACGCAGGACCCCTGGGGCTGGTTCGTCGGCATGCTGCTGCCGACGCTGGTGATGGCCACGATCTTCACCGCGCAGTACACCCGTATGGCGCGTTCCTCGATGATCGAGCAGCTCGCCGAGGAGCACGTGCGCACCGCTCGCGCCAAGGGCATGTCGCGCAAGTACGTCTTCTTCCGCTACGCCTGGCGTGGCGCGCTCATCCCGATCGTCACCGTCCTCGGCATCGACCTGAGCAGCATGCTCGGCGGTGCCGTCGTCACCGAGCTGACCTTCTCCCTGCAGGGCATCGGTCGCCTGGCCGTGGACGGCGCGATCCACAAGGACCTCCCCATGACCATGGGCGTCATGCTGTTCGGTGCCTTCTTCATCCTGATCTTCAACATCCTCACCGACATCGCGTACGCCTGGATCGACCCGCGCGTCCGGCTCTCCTAGGAAGAACGAACCACCGTGACCACACTGACCAAGACCGAGGACGCGTCGGCCCCGACCGGTCCGGAGAGCTTCCTCTCGGTGCGCGATCTGAAGGTGCAGTTCTCCACCGAGGACGGCATCGTCAAGGCGGTCGACGGCCTCTCCTTCGACGTCGAGCGCGGCAAGACCCTGGGCATCGTCGGCGAGTCCGGCTCCGGCAAGTCCGTCACCAACCTGACGGTCCTGGGCCTGCACAACCCGCGGACCTCCACCATCGACGGCGAGATCGTCCTCGACGGCAAGGAACTCGTCACCGCCGGCGAGCGTGAGCTCGAGCGGCTCCGCGGCAACAAGATGGCGATGATCTTCCAGGACCCGCTGACCGCGCTGTCGCCGTTCTACACGGTGGGCCGCCAGCTGTCCGAGCCGTACATGAAGCACCGCGGCGCCTCCAAGAAGGAGGCCAAGGACCGGGCCATCCAGATGCTGGAGAAGGTCGGCATCCCGCAGCCCAAGGTCCGCTTCGACGACTACCCGCACCAGTTCTCCGGCGGTATGCGCCAGCGCGCGATGATCGCCATGGCGCTGATGTGCGACCCCGAGCTGCTGATCGCGGACGAGCCGACCACCGCGCTCGACGTGACGGTGCAGGCGCAGATCCTCGACCTGCTGAAGGACCTCCAGCAGGAGTTCGGCTCCGCGATCATCTTCATCACCCACGACCTCGGCGTCATCTCCCACATGGCGGACGACCTGCTGGTGATGTACGCGGGCCGGGCCGTGGAGCGCGGCAGCGTCCGCGAGGTGCTGCACGAGCCGAAGCACCCCTACACCTGGGGCCTGCTCAGCTCGATGCCGCGCCTGGACAGCGACCTCGACCAGCACCTGACGCCGATCCCCGGCAGCCCGCCCTCGCTGCTCAACCCGCCCGCCGGGTGCCGCTTCCACCCGCGCTGCGCGTTCAAGGAAGAGGTGCAGGGCAACCTCTGCTCGGAGGTGCGGCCGCCGCTGGGCGAGGGTCGCGCGGCCGCGTGCCACCTCACGGCCGAGCAGAAGCAGACCATCTTCATCGACAAGATCCAGCCCCGGCTGCGCTAGGGAGAACTGAGACATGAGCGACAACCTCACCCTCCCCGCACAGCAGGACGCCTCCGGCACGCCGGCGGAGACGCTGCTCGAGGTCAAGGGCCTCACGAAGCACTTCCCGATCTACGGCGGCTTCCCGATCAAGCGGCGGGTCGGCGCGGTGCAGGCCGTCGACGGCATCGACCTCACGGTCGGCGTCGGCGAGAGCGTCGGCCTGGTCGGCGAGTCCGGCTGCGGCAAGTCGACCACGGGCCGGCTCATCACCCGGCTGCTGGAGCCGACCGCCGGCTCGGTCACCTACGCGGGGCAGGACATCACGCACGCCTCGCGCCGGCAGATCGCGCCCGTGCGGTCCGAGATCCAGATGATCTTCCAGGACCCGTACTCCTCGCTGAACCCGCGGCAGACCGTCGGCTCGATCATCAAGTCGCCGATGGAGGTCAACGGGATCGAGCCGGAGGGCGGCCGGGAGAAGAAGGTCCGGGAGCTGCTGGAGCTCGTCGGCCTGAACCCGGAGCACTACAACCGCTTCCCGCACGAGTTCTCCGGCGGTCAGCGTCAGCGCATCGGCGTCGCCCGCGCGCTGGCCCTGAACCCGAAGCTGATCGTGGCGGACGAGCCGGTCTCCGCGCTCGACGTGTCCATCCAGGCGCAGGTGGTGAACCTGCTCCAGGAGGTCCAGCGGGAACTGGGCATCGCCTTCCTGTTCATCGCCCACGACCTCGCCGTGGTGCGGCACTTCTCGCAGCGCGTCGCGGTGATGTACCTCGGCAAGATCGTCGAGGTCGGTGACCGCGAGTCGATCTACAACCGGCCGCGTCACCCCTACACGCACGCCCTGCTGTCGGCCGTGCCGGAGGTCGGCGTCGACACGGAGACCGCGGACCGGGAGCGCATCCGGCTCTCCGGCGACGTCCCGTCGCCGATCCACCCGCCGTCCGGCTGCCGCTTCCGCACCCGCTGCTGGAAGGCACAGGACAAGTGCGCGACGGAGGAGCCGCCGCTGGTGCAGATCTCCGGCAACCGTGCGGGCCACCTGACGGCCTGCCACTTCCCGGAGGACCCGACGACCGAGGCCCGTGACGAGGACATCGTCATGGACCCGGCGCTGGTGGCGCTGGAGGAGGGCGAGACCCCGGAGGCCTGATCCGGACGCGGCCTAGGAAGCCGCCCGGGCCACGGTGATGATCTCGGGGCCGGCGGGGGTCAGTGGCCCCCGCCGCCAGTTCCCGTAGCGCTCGGCGACGGCCAGCCCGGCCTCGCCGAGGAAGCCGTCCAGGGCGTCGGTGCCGAGGAAGCGCAGGGTGCTGCGGCACACCAGCGGCCGGTCCCACCGTGCGCCCGCGTAGGTCTCGGTGAACCCGAGCCGGTCCCCGACGGGGGCCGGCTCGGCGTCGTGCCACACCTTCACCAGGCCTCCGTCCCCGTCGGGGATCTCGTACACCGTCTCCGGCGTCCAGCGCTCCCAGGCGCGGGCCGCCGGATTCCGCGTCTCGAAGACGAACCGGCCGCCGTCGGCGAGCGCCCGCCGGACCCCGCGCAGACAGCCGCGCACGTCCTCGTCGCCGAGCAGCTCCTGGAAGGCGTGACCGGTCATCACGACCAGGTCGAACGCCCCCTCCCAGCGGTGCGTCGCGAAGTCCCCGAGCACCCATTCGACGGCCGGCTCGGCCCGCCGCGCCTGTACGAGCATGGCGGCGGCCGGATCCAGGCCGGTGAGCCGTCCCTGGTGGCCCGCGTCCCGGGCGGCGCGCAGCAGCCGGCCGGTCCCGCAGCCGACGTCCAGGACCGTCTCCGCCTCCATGACGAGCCCCAGGTAGAAGTCGTCGGAGGGGCCCCAGGCGTTCAACCTGTCGTACAGCGAGGCGAGTTCCATGTCGGCGAATGCGCGATCGACCATGCCGTGAGTCTGCCTGCTGATCCGTCGATCAGTAAGGGGATCGGGGAATCCGCCGCGAGCTGTGAGTTTTATATGCCTTTTCGCGTGATATGTCTGAGTACGTATCAGGAGGAGGTGCCGATGCGCGGAGCCGGGCGCGCCCGACGGGCCGCGGGCGCGGTGGTGCTGGCCTTCGCCGCCGCGACGGCCTGCGGAAGCGGCGCCGGCGGCGCGGGCGGCGCCGGATTCCTGTCCTCCTCCTGGGGCGACCCGCAGAACCCGCTGGAGCCGGCCAACACCAACGAGGTGCAGGGCGGCAAGGTGCTCGACATGATCTTCCGGGGCCTGAAGCGGTACGACTCCAGGACCGGCCAGGCGAAGGACATGCTCGCCGAGAGCATCGAGACCACGGACTCCACGAACTTCCGCGTCAGGGTCAGGGACGGCTGGACCTTCTCCAACGGGGAGAAGGTGACCGCCAGATCCTTCGTCGACGCCTGGAACTACGGGGCGAGCCTGCGCCACAACCAGAAGAACGCGTATTTCTTCGGCTACATCGAGGGCTACGACAAGGTCCACCCCGACAGCGGCAAGCAGACCGCGGACACCCTGTCGGGGCTCCGGGTCACCGGCCCCCTGACCTTCACGGTCAGGCTCAACCAGAAGTTCTCCAGCTTCCCCGACACCCTCGGCTACGTCGCCTTCGCGCCGCTCCCGAGGGCGTTCTTCACCGACCACGCGGCCTGGGTGAGCAAGCCGGTCGGCAACGGGCCGTACCGGGTCCGGTCGTACATCAAGGGCTCCGCGATGGCCCTGGAGAAGTGGGACGCCTACCCGGGCCGGGACCGGGCCCGCAACGAGGGCGTCAGCCTGCTGGTCTACACCGACAACAACACCGCGTACACCGACGTGCTGGCCGGCAACCTCGACCTGGTCGACGACGTGCCCGCCACCCAGCTCAAGAACGTGCGGACCGACCTCGACGGCCGCTACATCAACACCCCGGCCGGCATCCTGCAGACCCTCGCCTTCCCGTTCTACGACCCCAAGTGGAACACCGACGGAGCCCGCAAGGTGCGCACCGGCCTGTCCATGGCGATCAACCGCGCGCAGATCACCCGGACCCTCTTCCGCGGCACCCGCACCCCGGCCACCGACTGGACCTCCCCGGTCCTCGGCGCGAAGGGCGGCTACCAGTCCGGCCTGTGCGGCCACGCCTGCGACTACGACCCCGGCGGCGCCAGGAAGCTGATCCAGGAGGGCGGCGGGATCCCCGGCGGGCGGCTGAAGATCACCTACAACGCGGACTCCGGCTCACACAAGCAGTGGGTGGACGCCGTGTGCAACTCCATCAACAACGCCCTCGGCGACGACCGGGCCTGCGTCGGCAACCCGATCGGCACCTTCGCCGACTTCCGCAGCCAGATCTCCCGGCACAAGATGCCCGGTCCCTTCCGGGCCGGCTGGCAGATGGACTACCCGTTGATCCAGAACTTCCTGCAGCCGCTGTACTACACGGGAGCCTCCTCAAACGACGGCACGTGGTCGAACAAGCAGTTCGACCGTCTCGTCGACCGGGCCAACGCCGAGACCGACACCGCCCGCTCGGTCGCGCTCTTCCAGCAGGCCGAGGGTGTGGTGCGGGACAACATGGCCGCCATCCCCCTGTGGTACCAGAACGGCAGCGCCGGCTACTCCGCCCGCCTGTCGCACGTCGCGCTCAACCCCTTCAGCGTCCCGGTCTACAACGAGATCAAGGTCGGCTGAGCCGTCATGGGGCGCTATGTGGTGAGGCGGCTGCTGCAGATGGTCCCGGTGTTCATCGGGGCCACGCTGCTGATCTTCCTGATGGTGAACGTCATGGGCGACCCCATCGCCGGCCTGTGCGGCGAGCGGAGCTGCGACCCGGCGACGGCGGCCCAGCTCAGCAAGGAGTTCGGCCTCGACAAGCCCCTGTGGCAGCAGTACCTGACCTACATGGGGAACGTCTTCACCGGGGACTTCGGGACGGCGTTCAACGGCCAGCCGGTCACCGAGCTGATGGCGGCGGCGTTCCCGGTCACCATCCGGCTGACGATCGTGGCGATCCTCTTCGAGATCGTCGTCGGCATCGCCCTGGGCGTGGTCACGGGGCTGCGGCGCGGCCGGCCCGTCGACACCTCGGTGCTCGTCGTCACCCTCGTGGTCATCGCCGTGCCCACCTTCGTCACCGGCCTGCTGCTCCAGTTGCTGCTGGGCGTCGAGTGGGGCTGGATCAAGCCCTCCGTCTCCCCGGCCGCGACCTTCGACGAGCTGATCGTGCCCGGCCTGGTCCTCGCCTCCGTCTCGCTCGCCTACGTCACCCGGCTGACCCGCACCTCCATCGCCGAGAACAAGCGGGCCGACTACGTGCGCACGGCCGTCGCCAAGGGCCTGCCCCGGCACCGGGTCATCACCCGGCACCTGCTGCGCAACTCCCTGATCCCCGTGGTCACCTTCATCGGCACCGACATCGGCGCGCTGATGGGCGGCGCCATCGTCACCGAGCGGATCTTCAACATCCACGGCGTCGGCTACCAGCTCTACCAGGGCATCCTGCGGCAGAACACCCAGACGGTCGTCGGCTTCGTGACCGTGCTCGTACTGGTCTTCCTGGCCGCCAACCTGCTCGTGGACCTCCTGTACGCCGTACTCGACCCGAGGATCCGCTATGCCTGAACGGCCACGGGAGCAGGACGGTGCGATCGCCGGGACCGGCATGGGAGGCGCCATGGACTTCGCGGCCAGTGAGGCGACGACACTCGAACGGACCCCGGGCGGCCCCGGACCCGGGGGCACGAAGGACACCGGCAGGCCGCGCTCGCTGTGGTCCGACGCCTGGCGGGACCTGCGCCGCAACCCGGTCTTCCTGGTCTCCGCCCTCGTCATCCTCTTCCTGGTCTTCATCTCCCTGTGGCCGTCCGCCATCGCCCCCGGCAGCCCCCTGAGCTGCGACCTGGCCAAGGCCCAGGACGGCCCCGGCCCCGGCGCCCCCTTCGGGTACGACGGCCAGGGCTGCAACGTCTACACCCGGACCGTGTACGGCGCCCGTACGTCCGTCACGGTCGGCTTCTGCGCCACGCTCGGGGTCGCGCTGCTCGGGTCGGTGCTGGGCGCCCTGGCCGGGTTCTACGGCGGTGTGTGGGACTCGGTGCTCTCCCGGGGCACCGACATCTTCTTCGCCATCCCGGTCGTCCTCGGCGGTCTGGTCCTGCTCTCGGTGGTCACCAGCAACACGGTCTGGCCGGTCATCGGGTTCATGGTGCTGCTGGGCTGGCCACAGATCTCCCGGATCGCGCGCGGCTCGGTCATCACCGTCCAGCAGAACGACTACGTCCAGGCGGCCCGCGCCCTCGGCGCCTCCCATTCCCGGATCCTGCTGCGGCACATCGCCCCGAACGCCGTCGCCCCGGTGATCGTCGTCGCGACCATCGCGCTCGGCACGTACATCGCGCTGGAGGCGACCCTGTCCTACCTCGGGGTCGGCCTCAAGCCGCCCAGCGTCTCCTGGGGCATCGACATCTCCGCCGCCTCGCCCTACGTCCGCAACGCCCCGCACGCGCTGCTGTGGCCCGCGGGCGCCCTCGCCGTCACGGTCCTGGCCTTCATCATGCTCGGCGACGCGGTGCGCGACGCCCTCGACCCCAAGCTGAGGTGACGGACGGCATGCTGCTCGAAGTGCGCGACCTGCACGTGGAGTTCCGTACCCGGGAGGGGGTCGCCAAGGCCGTCAACGGGGTGTCGTACGCCGTCGACGCGGGGGAGACCCTGGCGGTGCTCGGCGAGTCGGGCTCGGGGAAGTCGGTGACCGCGCAGGCCGTGATGGGCATCCTCGACATGCCCCCGGGCCGGATCACGGACGGGGAGATCCTCTTCCGGGGCCAGGACCTGCTGCGGCTGAAGGAGGAGGAGCGGCGCGCCGTCCGGGGCTCCGGGATGGCGATGATCTTCCAGGACGCGCTGTCCGCCCTCAACCCCGTGCTCAGCGTGGGCGACCAGCTCGGCGAGATGTTCGTGGTGCACCGGGGCATGTCGAAGAAGGACGCCCGGGCCAGGGCGGTCGAGCTGATGGACCGGGTGCGCATCCCGGCCGCGGCGCAGCGGGTGCGGGACTACCCGCACCAGTTCTCCGGCGGTATGCGCCAGCGCATCATGATCGCCATGGCGCTGGCCCTGGAGCCCGCGCTCATCATCGCCGACGAGCCCACCACCGCCCTGGACGTCACCGTGCAGGCTCAGGTCATGGAGCTGCTGGCCGAGCTGCGGCGCGAGTACCGGATGGGCCTGATCCTGATCACCCACGACCTCGGGGTCGTCGCGGACGTGGCCGACCGCATCGCGGTGATGTACGCGGGACGGATCGTGGAGTCGGCCCCCGTGCACGACATCTACAAGGCGCCCGCGCACCCCTACACCCGCGGCCTGCTGGACTCCATCCCGCGCCTGGACCTGAAGGGCCGGGAGCTGTACGCCATCAAGGGCCTGCCGCCGAGCCTGACGCACATCCCGCCCGGCTGCGCCTTCCACCCCCGCTGCCCGATGGCCCGGGACGTCTGCCGCACCGACGTACCCCCGCTGTACGCGGTCTCCGAGGAGCGCGGCAGCGCCTGCCACTTCTGGAGGGAGTGCCTGGATGACCGCGACCACTGAGCCCGTCCTGGAGGTCGGCGGCCTCGTCAAGCACTACCCGCTGACCCGGGGCATCGTCTTCCGGAAACAGGTCGGCGCGGTCAAGGCGGTCGACGGCGTCGACTTCCACCTGGGCCGGGGCGAGACCCTGGGCATCGTCGGGGAGTCGGGCTGCGGCAAGTCGACGGTCGCGAAGATGCTGTGCAACCTGGAACGGCCGACGGCGGGCTCGATCCGGTTCAAGGGCGAGGACATCACCGGGCTGTCGGGCCGGGCCCTGAAGGCCGTCCGCCGCAACATCCAGATGGTCTTCCAGGACCCGTACACCTCGCTCAACCCCCGTATGACGGTGGGGGACATCATCGGGGAGCCGTACGAGATCCACCCGGAGGCGGCCCCCAAGGGCGAGCGCCGGCGCAAGGTCCGGGAGCTGCTGGACGTCGTGGGTCTCAACCCGGAGCACATCAACCGCTACCCGCACCAGTTCTCCGGCGGGCAGCGCCAGCGCATCGGTATCGCGCGGGGCCTGGCGCTGCGCCCGGAGGTGATCGTCGCCGACGAACCGGTCTCCGCCCTTGACGTCTCCGTGCAGGCCCAGGTGATCAACCTGATGGACCGTCTCCAGTCGGAGTTCGACCTCTCCTACGTGTTCATCGCGCACGACCTGTCGATCGTCCGGCACATCTCGGACCGGGTCGGGGTGATGTACCTCGGGCGCATCGTGGAGACCGGCACGGACACCGAGATCTACGACCATCCGACCCACCCGTACACCCAGGCGCTGCTCTCGGCGGTCCCGGTGCCCGACCCGGAGACCAGGGAGGACCGCGAGCGGATCATCCTGTCCGGCGACGTGCCGTCGCCCACGGACATCCCCTCCGGCTGCCGCTTCCGCACCCGCTGCTGGAAGGCCCAGGAGCGGTGCGCCCGGGAGGTCCCGGCCCTGGCGGTCCCGGCCGTCTTCCGCGGGAACCGGGGCCCGGCGGCCCACGACTCGGCCTGCCACTTCGCCGAGACCCTGCCCGCGGGCCGCTCCGGGCCCGGCCGGGCGGAGGCGGCGGGTGAGCCCGCCGGCAACGGCAGCGGGCCGGGATGACATGGCGCATCCCGGCCCGCTCACGGCACCCGCACGGCCGTACGCTGTTCAGCCTCGCGCGTCCGTATATCGGTACCGCTTCCGTGAAGTTGCCTGTTTGTTAAGGCAGTTCACGCGGATTCGCCGGGCTGGGGCAGCGAACGGCGGAGGAAGTCGAGCTGCAGGCGCAGCAGGTTCTCCGCGACGTTCTCCTGCGGGGTCATGTGGGTCACCCCGGACAGCGGCAGGACCTCGTGCGGGCGGCCCGCGGCCAGCAGGGCGGAGGACAGGCGCAGGGAGTGGGCCACGACCACGTTGTCGTCCGCCAGGCCGTGGATGACCATCATGGGCCGGTGCGGCTCGGCCGCGTCGACCAGGCCCGCGTCGTCGATCAGCGAGTTGCGGCGGTAGACCTCCGGCTGCTCGTCCGGCAGGCCGAGGTAGCGCTCCTGGTAGTGGGTGTCGTACAGCCGCAGATCGGTGACGGGCGCGCCCACCACCGCGGCGTGGAAGACGTCCGGGCGGCGCAGTACCGCCAGCGCGGCCAGATAGCCGCCGAAGGACCAGCCCCGGACGGCCACCCGGCCGAGGTCGAGCGGGAAGTCCCGGGCCAGGGCGTGCAGCGCGTCGACCTGGTCCTGGAGCACGACGGCCGCGAGGTCGTCCCGGATCTCCTTCTCCCACGCCGGCGAGCGCCCCGGTGTGCCCCGCCCGTCGGCCACGATCACCGCGAACCCCTGATCGGCGAACCACTGCGAGGTCAGGTGCGCGTTGTGCGCGGCGACCACCCGCTGGCCGTGCGGGCCGCCGTAGGGGTCCATGAGCACGGGGAGGGGAGTGTCACCGGGGTAGTCCGTAGGCATAAGCACGGCGCACGGAATTCGGCGTGCGCCCCCCTGGGTGAGCGTCACGCGAGGGGACATACCGGGATCCTCGGCGTACGAGGTGACAGTCGCCGTCCGCTTTCCGTCACGCAGCACCTGGACACGGGCCCCCGGACTGTCCAACGTGGCGGACACCAGCACCGTCACGCCGCCCGCCCGCACCGCCGAGTGCACGCCGGGCTCCTGCGACACGCGCTCCACGCCCAGCTCGTTCACCCGGTACACATGGATCTCGCCGATCTCCGGCGACGCGGCCTCCTCGCCCGCGGACGCCGTGACCAGCACGTCGTCGGCCGTCACATCCAGCACCGAACGGATGTGCAACTGCGTTCCGGTCAAGGGCCGTTCGCCCACCGTCAGCACCCGCGCGCCGCCCTCGTCCGCGATCCGGACAAGCTGTCCGGACGGGCTCCAGCAGGGCACCCCGGCGAAGAGTTCCAGCCATGTTGGATCTTCGTCGGCATGCACCATCCGGGTGGCACCGGTGTCCGGGTCCACCGCCAGGAAGAGCTGGCTGCGCTGGTCCCTGGCCTGCACCAGGATCAGCGGCGCCCCCGCGTCCGACCAGTGCACTCGCGCCAGATACGGATAGCGCGCCCGGTCCCACGCGACCTCCGTGCGCCCTCCGTCGAGGCCGAGGACGAACAGGCGTACTTCCGCGTTGGGAGTCCCCGCCGCCGGGTACGCGACGTGGTTCGGGTCACGTTCGGGGTGGGCCGGGTCGGCGATCCACCAGCGCCGCACCGGCGTGTCGTCCACCCGCGCCACCAGCAGCCGGTCCGACCCCGGTGCCCACCAGAAACCCCGGTTGCGGCTCATCTCCTCGGCCGCGATGAACTCCGCGAGCCCGTAGGTCACCTGCTCGCTCTCGGGCTCCGCCAGCGCCCGGTCGCCCTCGCCCTCGGCGCCCGTCACCCGCAGCGCGCCCCGCGCCACGTACGCGATGTGCCGTCCGTCCGGCGACGGGCGCGGGTCGATGACCGGCCCCGGGACCCGGAGTTCGCGAGCCGTACCGGCCCGCAGCTCGGCCGTGAAAAGCCGCCCTGACAAGGCGAAAGCCGCCAACTCCACGGCGGCGTCAGTGGCGTGGCCGACGATGCCGGCCCCGCCCTCCCGGCTGCGCTCCCGGCGCGCCCGCTCCTCGGGCGGCAGCTCCTCAGAGGCGCCCTGCAGCAGGGCGCCCGGATCGGCCGCCAGGCGTTCCGAGCCGTCCGCCGGGTCCAGGACCCAGAGCGAGTTGGCCCGGTCGGTACCGGAGTTGGAACGCAGGAACGCGACACGCGAACCGTCGGGTGCCACCGCGAACGCGCGCGGCGCGCCGAGCGTGAACCGCTGCGTGCGGGCGTGCCGACGGGGGAAGGAGTGAGCCTCGGTCGTCATACCCCGACCATATTGGCCATGCGCCCCCTTGTGCGGCCGTGCGCCGAGCGATGCGCGAGTACGGATAGTTATGATCACTACCGCTGAGTGGGTATGAACCCGCTGGCGTCCGCATGGACTTGCCGTACAGATCGACGCCCGGCATACGACCGGGTCACAACCCCCATAGTCCGAACCCCCCGCGTCCCTGGGATTTTTGGAGGTGAGCCGCCGTGGCACTCTCGATTTCGGCGGTGGTGCTGCTGGCGATCGTCGTCTTCTTGCTGATCAAGAAGTCGGGACTGAAGGGCGGTCATGCGGTCGTCTGCATGCTGCTCGGGTTCTACCTCGCCTCCTCCACCGTGGCCCCCACGATCAGCGAGCTGACGACCAACGTCGCCAGCATGATCGGCAGCATCAAGTTCTGAGGGCTGCCGACGCCGGACGGCGGCGGCAGCCGGCTCAGCCCTCGACCGCGTACGGCACGAAGCGGGACCACGCGGCGGGGGCGAAGGCGAGGCGCGGCCCCTCGACGTCCTTCGAGTCACGGACGTGCACGGTGCGGGGGGCTGTCGCGATCTCGACGCAGGAGTCGCCGTCGGGGCCGCTGCTGTAGCTGCTCTTGAACCACGCCAGGTCAGAGGTGTCCCAGGTGGAAACCTTGTGGGTCATGTCTCTCCAAGCAGTCGCTCGATGAGGGCCAGTGACTCCCCGGGCGGGAGAGCCTGGGCTCGGATCGTGCCATATCGCAGTTCGAGAATGCGCAGTTGCCTCAGCCCGGAGGCCGGGCGGCCGCTGAAGGCGCCGTCCGAGCGTCCCACCGCTGTCCCGTCCTCGAACTTCAGGAGTTCGATCCTGCCGCTCATACCGGGGTGAGCCACGCTGCCCATGGGCATGACCTGGAGCGAGACGTTGTTCAACCGTCCCACGTCCAGCAGGCGTTCGAATTGCTGCTTGCGCACCATTGTGCCCCCGACCCGGCGGAGGAGGACCGACTCCTCCAGGACGAAGCTGAGGAAAGGGGCCGGGGACCGGTCGAACACGGACTGCCTGGCCATGCGGGCGGCCACCCGCCGTTCCAGATCCTCCGGCGAGTAGGCGGGCAGCCAGCACTCCAGCAGCGCCCGTGCGTGCTCGGGTGTCTGCAGCAGCCCCGCGATGCTGCTGCACTCGTAGACTCCGATCTCGACCGCCCGCGCCTCCATCTCCGCCAGATCCCGCACCTTCTTCGGATACCGGACCTTCTTCACGTCCTCCTTCATCGCCGCGATGAGGCCCCCGGCGTCCAGCACCTCGTCCGCCGTGTCCAGGAACTCGGGCCGGGGGATCCGCTTGCCGGCCTCGATCTTGTAGACGAGATCCTCGCCGTAGCCGACCGCCGCCGCGAACTCCCCGGCCCGCATCCCGGCCGCCTCCCGGCGGAGCCGCAACTGCCTGCCCACGGTGGCCACCACGGCGAGCGCCCAGTCGTCGTCCGGATCCACCTCCCACCCGGGCTCATCGGTCTGTGCCGCCCCGGTCCGGACCCGCACCGCCTCACCGTCCACCGACATCCGCGCCCCTCCGTAGTTCCCAGTGACCCTGCGCGACAGCGCGATCACTCATCAAGAGTGGGGCGGCCGGGCGCTCCAGGGTGCGTGAATCGGGAAAATCGGGAGATCGCCGATGAGGGAGCCCGGTTCCGGACGCCGCCGCGCGGCGCCTCGTAGGGTGGTCCCATGACGGAACTGCCCGACCGGCGTCTGCTGCTGGTGCACGCGCACCCGGACGACGAGTCGATCAACAACGGCGCGACCATGGCCCGGTACGCGGCCGAGGGCGCCCATGTGACCCTGGTCACCTGCACCCTCGGTGAGCGGGGCGAGGTCATCCCGCCCGAGCTGCGGCATCTGACCGGCGCCGCGCTGGGCGCGCACCGCCGCGGCGAGCTGGCCGCGGCCCTCGGTGAGCTGGGCGTGACGGACTTCCGACTGCTCGGCGGCGCCGGCCGCTACGGCGACTCCGGGATGATGGGCACCCCCGACAACGAGGACCCCGGCTGCTTCTGGCAGGCCGACCCGGACACCGCCGCCGGGTCGCTCGTCGAGGTGATCCTGGAGATCCGCCCGCAGGTCCTGGTCACCTACGACGACGACGGCGGCTACGGCCACCCGGACCACATCCAGGCCCACCGCGTCGCCATGCGCGCCGTCGAACTGGCGGCCGAACAGGGTCACCGGATCGAGAAGGTCTACTGGAACCGCGTCCCACGCTCCGTCGCCGAGGCCGCCTTCGCCCGCCTCCAGGACGAGCTGCCCGCGCTGCCGTTCGCCAAGGGCGCCTCCCTGGACGACGTGCCCGGAGTGGTCGACGACGAGCGGATCACCACCACCGTCGACGGCACCGTCCACGCCTCGGCCAAGGCCGCCGCGATGCGCGCCCACGCCACCCAGATCGAGGTGGCCGAGCCCTGCTTCGCGCTCTCCAACGAGCTTGCGCAGCCACTGTTCACCACCGAGTACTACGAGTTGGTGCGCGGTACCGCCGAGCCCGGGGAGACCGACCTGTTCGCCGGTGTCACCGGCGACGCCGAGGAAGCGTCATGAGCACCGCCGGACGCGGATCCGCGCTGGCCCAGCCGTTGCGGCGCCCCTCGGCCGGGCGGATGGCCGCCTACGCCGGGCTGTTCGTGCTCGGTGCGGTCGTCGCCCTCGCCGGGGCCCTGGTCCAGGGTGCCTGGTTCCCCGGAGGCCTGCTGCTCGCCCTCGCGGGCGCGGCCGGGCTGTTCCTCGGCGGCGCCTACGTGCTGCGCGGCCGGGGCGGGGCGGTGGCGCCGGTGGCCGGCTGGATCATCGCCGTCATCCTGCTCACCGCCAGCCGCCCGGAGGGCGACTTCCTGTTCGGCGCCGGACTGGGCTCCTACCTCTTCCTGTTCGGCGGCATGGCGGTGGCTGTGATCTGCGCCACCCTTGGTGCGGGGCGGCAACCCGGCGGCGACGCTGCCCGACTTGGCAAGTGACGTACCACTTCGCCGTACGGCGCACGTGCGAGTCCGGTGTGCATTTCCTCAGCGGTCATGGGATACGCGCCAGAAGTGGCCAGTATGGTGGTGCGCGCCGCCGAACTGCCCGCTGAGGTCGTAACGGGCGGTGGAGCCAACCGGGAGAACCTGCCTTGAGTCGTGAAACTGACACTCCGTCCTCCGGGCCCAACGGGCGCGGCGGAGCCGCATACCCCTCCGGGACGCCTCCGTACGGAACCCCCGTCGCCTCCGAAACCGGTGCGGACGCGGGCCGTTCGGCCGCGCAGCCGGAGGAACGCAAGACCGAGACCACGCTGACGACCCGGATCCGGATCAACATCCCCGGGTCGCGGCCCATCCCGCCGGTCGTGGTGCGCAAGCCCGTCGGCGACGCCGAGGCCGCCAAGGACGACGCGGGGTCCGACCCGCGGCCCGCTCCGGCCGCCCCGGCGCCCGCGGCCGCCGAGACGCCCGCCGAGCCCGCGCCGCAGGCCGAGGAGAAGACCAGCGACTGGTTCGCGCCCCGCAAGTCGTCCGCGCCCAAGGGCGGTCCGGGCGGCGGCGGCACGAACGGCTCCGGACAGCCCGGCGGTTCGGCGGCGGCACCGTCCGCGCCCGCCGCACCGTCCCCGCGGCCGGGTGCCACCGGCGCCCGCCCGGGCGCCGGCCGCCCCGGCGGTGTCGTCGGCGCCATGGGCGCACCGGGCGGTTCCCGCCCCGGCGGCACCAACGGAGCCGGCCTGCCCGGCGCCACCGGCGGCCCCGTGGCCCCGGGCCACGGCGGCGGCACCGGCTCCTTCGACGTGACCGAGGCGCTGGCCGCGGGCCCGCGCGGCGGCGCCCGTTCCGGCGGCGACGAGCCGAGCCGCGACGACCTGCCGTTCTTCTCCGATGGCGGACCGAGCGGGTTCGACGGCCCCGGCGGCGGCCCCGCGGGCGGAGCCGGCGGACTCGGCGGCCCGGGCGGCCCCAGCGGCTTCAACGGACAGAACGGCCAGGGGGCCCGCGGCCCCAAGGGCCCCGCGGGCCCGACGAGCGGACCGGTCACCGGCGACGGTCCGAGGATCCCGCCGGCCGCTCCCCGCAGCTCGCTCAGCGACCTGGACCGGGATCTGGGCGAGTCCTTCGGCGGCTACGGCGACACCGGCAGTCACCAGCTGCCCGGCGACACCGGCAGCCATCCGCTGCCCGGGGACACCGGCAGCCACTCGCTCCCCGGCGGCGCGAGCGGCCAGGGCCGCCAGGGCGGTCCGCTGGCCCCAGGAGCCTTCCCCGGCCCCGGCGGCGGCCTCAGCGACGACACCGCGATCCTCACCCCGCAGAAGCCGGCCCCCGAACCGGGCACGCCCGGATACCGCGCCGCCGGCAACGTCTCCGGCCATACCGTCACCAGCGGCATCCCGGTCGTCCCGTCCGCCGGGAACTCACCGTTCGGCCCCGGCACTCCCGGTGACGGCCCGGTGCCGCACCAGGCACCCAAGCTGCCCGACCCGGCCCCGCAGCCCAAGGCGGCGGCCCGGCCGAAGAAGAAGGGCCGCAGCAAGCTGGTGCTGCTCGCCGTCGGCGTGGTCGTCGTCGCGGCCGGTGCCTACGGCGCCGGGCTGCTGATGAACCACACCGACGTGCCCAAGGGCACCACCGTGCTCGGCGTCGACATCGGCGGCGGCACCCGCGACGAGGCCGTCAAGAAGCTCGACGACGCCTTCGGCGGGCGGGTGAACAAGCCGCTGAAGCTGGCCGTGGGCGGCAAGACCGTCTCCGTCGAGCCGGACAACGCGGGCCTGCAGTTCGACTTCGCGGCCACGGTGAGCGACGCCGCGCAGAGCGACTACAACCCGGTCTCCGTGATCGGCTCCCTCTTCGGGCAGAAGCGCGAGGTCGAGCCGGTCATGCCGGTGGACGAGGAGAAGCTGCAGGCGGCCCTCCAGCAGGCCGGTGGCGGCTCCGGCTCCGTGGTCGAGGGCGGTGTCGAGTTCCGCGCCGGCAAGGCAGTCGCCGTCTACGGCAAGGAGGGCAAGGCCATCGACGCGGCCGGCTCCACCCGGGCCGTCGAACAGGCCTACCGCACGCTGGTGGAGACCGGCACCGCCGCCCCCGTCGCGGTCCCGACCGCCACCCGGCAGCCGACGGTCTCCAAGGCCGAGGTCGACCGCGAGATGAAGGAGTTCGCGGAGCCGGCGATGTCGGCCAACGTGACGGTGCGGACCGACGCCGTGCACTCGATCGAGATGAGCCCGCAGAAGTCCCTGTGGAAGTTCCTCCGGGTCGAGGCCACGCCCGACGGCAAGCTCACCGACAAGCCCGACCTGGCCGCCCTGAAGCAGCTCTACGGCCAGACCTTCGACGGCGTGCTCATCACCCGGGGCACCGGCAAGAAGACGGCGGTCACGCCCCAGGACGTGTACGTCGCCCTGCGCCAGGCGCTGACGAGCGGGACGAACCGGGTCGCGGTCATCGACACGAACCCGAGCTAGCGAGACCGGGAACGAGTCCGGGAAGGGGGGCGTCCGCGGGCCGGACGGCCCCCTTTTCGTCATGTCACCGGAACCGCATGACATCTGTCATCCGGCACTGAGGACCGCCGACACTGCCGGGCCCCCGCCCCGCCCGGCCAGCATGGGGACATGACAACGACAGCGGCACCGGCCACCACCACCCCGGTGGTCGGGTTCGACCAGGTGACCAGGACGTACGGGAGCGTGCGGGCCGTCGACGGCCTCTCGCTCCGGCTGTACCCGGGGGAGACCGTCGCACTGCTCGGCCCGAACGGCGCCGGCAAGTCCACCACGCTCGACCTCCTGCTCGGGCTCAAGCACCCCGACAGCGGCACGGTCGGCGTGTTCGGCACCAGCCCGCGCGAGGCCATCGTCGCCGGGCGGGTCGGGGCCATGCTGCAGAGCGGCGGGCTGATGGACGAGGTCACCGTCGCCGAACTGGTGAAGCTGGTCTGCTCGCTGCATCCGAAGCCGTACAAGGCCGCGGACGTCCTCGCCCGCGCGGGCATCACGCAGATCGCCGACCGCAAGGTCAACAAGCTCTCCGGCGGCCAGGCCCAGCGCGTCCGCTTCGCCCTCGCCACCGCCGGCGACAGCGACCTGATCGTCCTGGACGAGCCCACCACCGGCATGGACGTCTCTGCCCGCCAGGCCTTCTGGGCCACCATGCGCGAGCAGGCCGACCAGGGCCGAACGGTCCTCTTCGCAACCCACTACCTCGAAGAGGCCGACGCCATCGCCGACCGGGTGCTGGTGCTGCACCGGGGCCGGCTCCTCGCGGACGGCACCGCCGCCGAGATCAAGGCCCGCGCCGGAGCCCGCCGGATCTCCTTCGACCTGGAGGGGAGCATCGAGGAGGCGGCCCTGCGCGACCTTCCGTTCCTCACGTCGTTCGACGTCTCGGGGCAGACCGTCCGCATCCAGTCCTCCGACGCCGACGCCACCGTCCACGCCCTGTACGGCCTCGGTGTCTACCCCCGCAACCTCGAAGTCGCCGGGCTCGGTCTGGAGCAGGCCTTCGTCGCCATCACGGAGGCCGAGGAGGCCAAGCAGTCGTGAACTCCCTCATCAAGCTGGAACTGGCCCGCTCCCTGCGGAACAAGAAGTTCCTGTTCTTCTCGGTGCTCTACCCCTCGTTCATCTACCTGATCTTCTCCAGCAGCGCCGGCTCCGGCGAGAAGGTCGACGAGACCGGCCTGACGGTCGCCACCTACCTGATGGTCTCCATGGCGTCCTTCGGTGCCCTGACCGCCGTCCTCATGGGCAACAGCGAGCGCATCGCCAAGGAGCGCGAGAGCGGCTGGGTGCGGCAGCTCCGGCTGACCCCGCTGCCCGGCCGCGGCTACGTCCTCGCCAAGACCGCGAGCGCCGCCGTGGTGAGCCTGCCGTCCATCGTCGTGGTGTTCGTCGTCGCCGCCGCCTTCAAGGACGTGCGTCTGGACACCTGGCAGTGGCTCGCCCTCACCGGGGTCATCTGGGCGGGCAGTCTGGTCTTCGCCGCGCTCGGCGTCGCCATCGGCTACGTCGCCTCGGGTGACGCGGTCCGCCCGATCACGATGATCGTCTACTTCGGTCTGTCGATCCTCGGCGGCCTGTGGATGCCCTCCACCACCTTCCCGCGGATCCTGCAGGACATCGCCGAGTGGCTCCCGACGCACGCGTACGCTGCACTGGGGCGGGCGATCGAACAGAGCCAGGCCCCGCACTCGTCGGACATCGCCGTCCTCGCCGTCTACTTCGTCCTCTTCGCGGGCGGTGCGGCCTGGCTGTACCGGAAGGACACGCTGAAGGCGTGAGCGCCATGACGACCGAGGACCGACCGTGCGGCCCGGAGCGCCCCACGGGCCTGGGGCAGCCGCCCCGCAACCGCCGGGAGCTGCTGCGCAAGCTCGTCTGGGTCGCCGTCTGGCTGGTCTTCATGAGCTCCCCGGTCCACGACCTGGCCGCCGGTCACCACACGCCCTCCGGCACGGCGGCCGGCTGGCTGGGCCTGACGGTGTTCGCCGGGGTCTACCTGCTGCTGGTCTTCCGGAACATGGGGCATCCGATGCGCCGGTCCCTGGTCGTCGGCCTCATCGTCGTCCTCTGCCTGCTGGCCGTCGTGCTGTGCCTCACGCTCGGCGCCGCCTGGCTCGGCCTGTTCTGCTACGTCTCCGTCGCCTGCGGGGCGGCCCTGCCGCTCCGGGCCGCCTACTGGGCCGTCCCGGCGACCGGCGTGGTGATGATGCTGGTCGGCCTGGCGACCGACGTGACGACGGCGTGGAACCTGGTGCTGGTGGTGGTGCTCATCGGGTTCGCGATGACGGGTGTCGTCCAGCTCATCCGCACCACGGTCGAGCTGCGCGAGGCCCGGGCCACCGTCGCCCATCTCGCCGCCAACGAGGAGCGGCTGCGCCTCGCCCGGGACCTGCACGACCTCCTCGGCCACTCGCTCTCCCTGATCACGCTGAAGAGCGAGCTGGCCGGGCGGATGCTGCCCGGGCACCCCGACAAGGCGGCCCAGCAGGTCGCCGACATCGAACAGGTCAGCCGCCAGGCCCTGGTGGACGTCAGGGAGGCCGTCACCGGATACCGGCGCCCCCGCCTGTCCGCCGAGCTGGCGGGCGCCCAGGTCGCGCTGACCGCGGCCGGGGTGAACGCCGAACTGCCCGCCGAGCCGGACCTCGCGGGCGCCGGCGAGGACAGCGAGGCCGCGCTCGCCTGGGCGCTGCGCGAGGCCGTCACCAACGTGGTCCGGCACAGCGGCGCCCGCCGCTGCGTCGTCCAGCTCCTGCACCGACAGACCCTGGACGGCCCCGTGCTCGAACTCTCCGTGGAGGACGACGGCGCCGGCGGCCCCGGCGGCGCCCCCGGCAACGGCCTGACCGGCCTGACCGAGCGGCTGGAGAAGGCCGGCGGCATGCTCGAGGCCGGGCGCGCCGGGCGGGGCTTCCGGCTGGTCGCCCGGGTGCCGCTGACGCCCTGACGGCACGTAGGATCCCGGGCATGAGCAGCCCGATCAAGGTCCTCCTCGCCGAGGACCAGTCGATGGTCCGTGAGGCGCTGGCCGCCCTGCTCGGCCTCGAGGACGACATCGAGGTCGTCGCCCAGGTGGCGCGCGGCGACGAGGTGCAGGCGGCCGTCGGCGCGCACGGCGTGGACGTGGCGCTGCTCGACATCGAGATGCCCGGATGCACCGGCATCGAGGCGGCGGCCCGGGTGCGCCGGGAGTACCCCGAGGTGAAGCTCGTCGTGCTCACCACCTTCGGCCGTCCCGGCTATCTGCGCAGCGCGATGGAGGCCGGCGCCGACGCCTTCCTGGTCAAGGACGCGCCGGCCGCACAACTCGCCGCCGCGGTGCGCAAGGTGCTCGCCGGGGAGCGGGTCATCGACCCCACCCTGGCCGCGGCGGCCCTCGCGGAGGGCGCCAACCCCCTCACCGACCGCGAACGCGAGATCCTGCGCGCGGCGGCCGACGGCTCCACCAACGCGGAACTGGCGGCGGCCCTGCACCTGTCCCAGGGCACGGTCCGCAACTACCTCTCCACGGCCATCCAGAAGCTCGCGGTCCGCAACCGGGCGGAGGCGGTCCGCACAGCCCGTGAGAAGGGCTGGCTCTGAGGTTCCGGCCGGGCGCGGCCCGCGTTCCGGGCCGGACCCGGCTGCCTAGTTGAGCATCGACCGGGCGGTCCGGGCCTGCCGGCGCACCCGGTCGGCGGCCGGTTCGTCGACCACCTCGATCAGATGCGCGTAAGCGTCCAGCTCCATGGCGCCGTCCTCGAACTCGCCGCGCTGCACCAGAAGTTGACCGCGCTCATAGCGCAGCCGGGCCGGATGCGCGGGCAGCAGCAGGCTCAGCTCCAGGGCCCACAGCGCGACGTCCGACCGCTCGGGACGGGCCGAGGCCCACGCCCGGACGTTGTTGAGGATGCGCTGCACGACCTCCAGCGGTGTCGCGGGCTCCAGCATCGACGGCTGCAACGGCGCCCCGGTGGCCCCGGCCACGAGCAGCTCGGCATCCGTACCGGTCAGCACCCGCCCGCCGTCGAACGGATCGGCCAGCACCTGCTCAGGCGCCGCCCCGAACCCGACCACGAAGTGCCCCGGCAGCGCGACCCCGCACACCGGCGCTCCCGCCCGCCGGGCGACCTCCAGCCACACCACCGACAGCAGGATCGGCAGCCCGCGCCGCCGCCGCAGCACCTCGTGCAGCAGCGAGGACTCCAGCCGCTGGTAGTCGGCGGGGACGCCGTGGAACGCCTCGTCCTCGCCCAGGAGCCGGCGCACCGCCTCCGCCCACGCCCGCGGCCCGCCCGGCCGGTACGGCAGCCGCCCGGCCAGCCCGTCCAGCTCCTGCTGGGCCGCGTCGATGCCGTCCTCGTCCAGCGAGCCGTCCGCCTCGGCGCCGATCAGCAGGCACAGCGCCGACAGGTCCGGCCGCTCGGACCGGGCCTCGGCGTCGAACCGCCGCCGCAACGCCGCCGACCGCTCCGGCGGAGGCGGGTACGGGGGCGGGAGTCGAGGGTGCCGCATGCCTGGGTCATGCCCTCCCACGGCGATCGCTACGACCCTCCGGCGCCACCGGTGTCCGGCAGCCGGTAGTGGTGGTACGCGTGGTGGGGCGCGAAGCCCAGCCGGGCGTACAGTCCCCGGGCCCCCTCGTTGTCGCTCTCCACCTGCAGCCAGGCCGCCGAGGCGCCCTCGTCCAGGGCCCGCCGGGCCAGCGCGGCCATCACCTCGGTGGCAAGGCCCTGCCGGCGGCGGGCGGGATCGACCTCCACGGCGGCGAACCCGGCCCAGCGCCCGTCCACCACGCACCGCCCGATCGCCGCCGGAGCCTCGCCGGCGGCACCGGGCACGGTCGCGAACCACACCGAGGGGCCACCGCCCAGCACCCGCAGGGCCACCTCGCTCACCCCCTTGCGCCGGTACCGGGCGAGCCACTCCTCGTCCGCCTCCCGGGACAGCACCACCCCGGCGCCCTCGGCGGCGTCCGCGAGCGGCGCCGGCGCACCGGTCCACAGCTCGGCGGTCACCTCGCGCACCCAGCCGCGCCGCTCCAGCTCCGCGCACAGCAGTTCCTGCGTGCCCTCGGCGCCGGTGGCGGTCTGCACGTAGGCGGGCAGGCCCCGCTCGCCGTACCAGCGCCGTACGGCCTCCAGGGCGGCGTCGAGACCGAGCCCCGGATCGCCGAGCGGCAGCACGCTGTTGGCGCGCCGGGTGAACCCCTGGGCCGCGCGCAGCTCCCACTCGCCCAGCCGCTCGCTCTCCACCGGCCGCCACGCCCGTGCGGCGACCCGGGCCAGCTCCGCGTAAGTGGCGACCGGGCCCCGACGGCGGGCCGGCGCGGCCGGGATCACCTTCCCCGCGACCAGCGCGGACTCCGCGATCCGGACGGCGCGCCCGTCCCGCGATGTGATCATGAGCACGCCGTTGTCCCATGATGTGAGAACACCGACCGTGTCGGTGAACTTCTCCGGCCCCGACCCGGGCTCGCTCAAGCGCCTTACGGAGACGCGTTTGCCCACGTCAGCAGCGGTGATACGGACCTCGAGGCGTCCGTGCGCCGAGATTTCCACCGGTCAGTTCACCCCTCCTGTTCGGATCTTGCCCCAGAACGGAGATACTAGGGGCGGGCATCGACGACGCCGCGCTCCCGCGCGCCAGGCGGCGGAGCCTACGACAGGCCCGCCAGCGCCCTATCGAGGAGGAACGACAGCGTGACCTACGTCATCGCGCAGCCTTGTGTCGACGTGAAGGACAAGGCGTGCATCGAGGAGTGCCCGGTCGACTGCATCTACGAGGGCCAGCGGTCCTTGTACATCCACCCGGACGAATGCGTCGACTGTGGTGCCTGTGAGCCGGTCTGCCCGGTCGAGGCGATCTTCTACGAGGACGACACTCCGGAGGAGTGGAAGGACTACTACAAGGCGAACGTCGAGTTCTTCGACGAGCTGGGCTCCCCCGGCGGGGCCAGCAAGCTGGGCCTGATCGAGCGGGACCACCCCTTCATCGCCGCGCTGCCGCCGCAGGCCTAGTGACCCGCTGGGCGGCGGCCCAGCGGCCCGCAGCGCGCCGCCCCGGTCCCGTACGGCCGATCGCCTCGATCAGCGCCGTGCGGGACCGTGGTGTTCGCCGAAGCAGAAAGTGAGCCAGCACCCGTGTCCGCAGTCTCCGACCGGCTTCCGACCTTCCCCTGGGACAAGCTGGAGCCGTACAAGAAGACGGCCGCGGCCCACTCCGGCGGCATCGTCGACCTGTCCGTCGGCACCCCGGTCGACCCGGTCCCCGAACTGATCCAGAAGGCGCTGGTCGACGCGGCCGACTCGCCGGGCTATCCGACGGTCTGGGGCACCCCGGCGCTGCGCGACGCGATCACCGGCTGGCTGGAGCGCCGCCTCGGCGCCCGGGACGTCACCCACCGGCACGTCCTGCCGATCGTCGGCTCCAAGGAACTGGTGGCCTGGCTCCCCACCCAGCTCGGTCTCGGCCCCGGCGACAAGGTCGCGTACCCGCGCCTGGCCTACCCGACGTACGAGGTCGGCGCCCGCCTGGCCCGCGCCGGGTACGAGGTCTACGACGACCCGCGCGACCTGGACCCGGCGAACCTCAGGCTCCTGTGGCTCAACTCCCCGTCGAACCCGACCGGCAAGGTCCTGTCCAAGGACGAGCTGACGGGGATCGTCGCCTGGGCCCGCGCCCACGGCGTGCTGCTCGTCTCCGACGAGTGCTACCTCGAACTGGGCTGGGAGGCCGACCCGGTCTCGGTCCTGCACCCGGACGTCAACGGCGGCTCCTACGACGGCATCGTGGCCGTCCACTCGCTCTCCAAGCGGTCCAACCTGGCCGGCTACCGCGCCGCCTTCCTGGCGGGCGACCCGGCCGTCCTGGGCCCGCTGCTGGAGATCCGCAAGCACGGCGGCATGATGACCTCGGCGCCGACGCAGGCCGCGGTGGTGGCGGCCCTGGGCGACGACGAGCACGTCCGCGTCCAGCGCGAGCGCTACGCCGCCCGCCGCGCGCTGCTGCGCGAGGCCCTGCTCGGCCACGGCTTCCGCATCGAGCACAGCGAGGCCAGCCTCTACCTGTGGGCCACCCGCGACGAGTCCTGCTGGGACACCGTCGCCCACCTGGCCGCCCTGGGCATCCTGGTCGCGCCCGGCGACTTCTACGGCGAGGCCGGCGACCGGTTCGTGCGCGTGGCCCTGACCGCGACGGACGAGCGGGTGCGCGCGGCGGTGGAGCGCCTGGGCGCGTAGCGGCTCCGGACACGTGAACGGGGTCCGGGGAGTGTTCCCCGGACCCCGTCGGCCGTTCACCGGTGACGGCGGAACTCAGCCGCCGAGCGGGAGCTGAGCGGCCGGCAGGGACGACGTCGGCAGCCCGCCCTGGGTGAGCGAGCCGGTGGTCAGCCCGCCCGCGGCGCCGGTCGCGGTGCGCCCGATGACACCGCCGGCCGTACGGGCCGCGTTCCCGGCCGCGTTCTTCGCCGCGGGGGCCGCCTTCTTCACGGTGCCGGCGCCCGTCCTGGCCGCGGACGGGCCCGCCTTCTTGGCCGCCTTGCCGCCCGTGCTGCCGGCGATACCGGTGACGTGCTGCGTCGCACCGTCGACGGTGCTGCCGACGTTGGCCGCGCTGTCCAGCGCGGTCAGGCCGCCCAGCTCCGGGGTGGCCACCGGCAGGTTCGTGGCCGCGCCGGCAGAGCCGGCCGCACCGACCCCGGCGGCCGCCCCCGCTGCGACGAGCAGCGCGGCACGGGCGATCCGGCGGGTCAGGGGGAGGGACATGGTGCTCCATTCGACGGGAGGAACGGTGGTGTGTCCGGGCCCGGACGCCGTGCTTACCGCTCGAGGCCGATGAAGGTTGCGGACGCCGAAGGTAAAGAATGGGCAACGCATCGCATAATCGTTTGTGGATAAAAACGGGCAAAGGGAGTCCGCCGGGGGTGGTGCAGAATCCTTACAGCCCTTGATTCCCAAGGGCTGTAGCAGTGTCTTCCGCCCCCAGCCGGAGACGCGCCCGCACTGCGGCCGCGCAACCCGGCCGGGTGAGTCCCCGTACTACTGTCCGGCCACGATCCGGACCGACCCGGCGGACTTCTCCGCACCGCCGGCACCGTCCGCGCCGACCCGGTGCCAGGTGCCGCCGCCGTCCCTCGCGGTCCACTCCCGGTCCGCGTAGAACACCCGCTGGATGTGCAGCGCCGAGGAGTTGGCCACCGCCCAGTGCGCCAGCTGCCAGCCCCGCTCACGCTCCCGCTCGCCCGTCGCGTCCACTGCCCCGCGCGCGCCCTCGGACACCGGCACGGTCACCGTCCGCCCGTGCGCGGTCGCGGTCACGCTCGGCGATGGCGACGGCGAGGGCACCGGCGTACCGCCCACCACGGCGTTCGTCTCCTGCAGCGCGTCCCGCCCGAAGTCCCGTACCAACGCCGTCCGTACCGCGTCCGGGCCCGTCGCCCGCGCGGTGCGTTCCGGGCGCCCGGCGCAGGTCAGCGAGGCCGCCGCGCGGCCGGTCAGCGCGGCCGCCAGCAGCTCGGCGTCCGGCTCGTGCTTGGCGTACGCCTCCGGGTAGCCGCTGCGCTGCACCCGCTGCGCGGCCACCGTCAGCGGCAGGCCGGCGTAGTCCGGCACCTTGGCCAGGTGGGCGTAGAAGATGCCCGCCGCGTAGGCCGGGTCCATGATCTGCCGTTCGGTGCCCCAGCCCTGCGAGGGCCGCTGCTGGAACAGGCCGATGGAGTCCCGGTCGCCGTGTTCGAGGTTGCGCAGCCCCGACTCCTGGAGGGCGGTCGCCAGCGCGATCGTTATGGCCCGCTCGGGCATGTTCCGCCCGGTGCCCACGGCGGCGATCGTCGCCGCGTTCACCGCCTGCTCGGGCGTGAACTCGTAGGACGCCCCGTCGCCGCCGGCGACCACCTTGCAGCCGCGGGCGCCCGGGCCACCGGTGACGTACTGCACCACGAGGTAGGCGGCGACGCCGCACAGGACCAACAGGGCCGCCCCGAAACGCAGGAGGCGGCCGCGACGCTTGGGACGGGTGGGGGACGGCTCTGGCACGCGTACAAGGTACTGGAGGGCCTCCCGCCCCGGGCGGCGGGTCCGCGCAGCGCGGCGCGGACCCGCCACAACGTCATGGCCTAGGGTCGAGGCCATGGCCGACACCTCCCTTGACCTCACGCTGGACGCCGCCGAGCTCACCGCCCGGCTCGTGGACTTCCCCTCCGAGAGCGGCACCGAGAAGCCCCTCGCGGACGCGATCGAGGCCGCACTGCGCGCGCTGCCGCACCTGACGGTCGACCGACACGGCAACAACGTGATCGCCCGCACCGACCTGGGCCGCGCGGAACGGGTCGTGCTGGCCGGCCACATCGACACCGTCCCGATCGCCGGCAACGTGCCTTCCCGGCTGGACGAGGACGGCGTGCTGTGGGGCTGCGGCACCTGCGACATGAAGTCGGGCGTCGCGGTGCAGCTCCGCATCGCGGCGACGGTCCCCGCCCCCAACCGCGACCTGACGTTCGTCTTCTACGACAACGAGGAGGTCGCCGCCGACCTCAACGGCCTGCGGCATGTCGCCGAGGCCCACCCGGACTGGCTGCGCGGTGACTTCGCGGTCCTGCTGGAGCCCTCCGACGCCCAGGTCGAGGGCGGCTGCCAGGGCACGCTGCGGGTGCTGCTGAAGACCCGGGGCGAGCGGGCGCACTCGGCGCGCGGCTGGATGGGCTCCAACGCCATCCACACGGCCGCCCCGATCCTGGCCCGGCTCGCCTCCTACGAGCCCCGGTGGCCGGTCATCGACGGCCTGGAGTACCGCGAGGGCCTGAACGCCGTGGGGATCTCCGGAGGAGTGGCGGGCAACGTCATCCCCGACGAGTGCGTGGTGACGGTCAACTTCCGCTACGCCCCCGACCGCACCGAGGAGGAGGCGATCGCGCATGTCCGTGAGGTGTTCGCGGACTGCGGGGTGGCGGAGTTCGTGATCGACGACCACAGCCCCGGCGCGCTGCCCGGCCTCTCCCACCCGGCCGCGGCGGCCTTCATCGAGGCGGTGGGCGGCACCCCGCAGCCCAAGTACGGCTGGACGGACGTCTCCCGTTTCTCCGCGCTCGGCGTGCCCGCCGTCAACTACGGCCCCGGCAACCCGCACCTGGCACACAAGCGGGACGAGCGGGTAGAAGTGGCCAAGATCCTCGCGGGTGAGGAGCGGCTGCGTTCCTGGCTGACCGCGTAGCGGAGGCCACCGGGCGCCGCACGCCGGACATGCTCACGTCCCCCGTCCGAAACCCGCGTGGATCTAGGCTGAGTCCGTACTACCCGCAAGCGGAGGGAGCGCACATGGCGACCGGCAACCCCCTGGGGAAGAAGCAGCCGCCGGACGAGCAGCGGCTCGGACCGGTCCTCCGGCGGCGGGACAAGGTGACGCCCAGTACGACCGACCAGCGGCTGCTGGACGAGCGTGCCCCCGCCGACTGGGTGCACACCGATCCCTGGCGGGTGCTGCGGATCCAGTCGGAGTTCGTCGAGGGCTTCGGCACGCTGGCCGAACTCCCGCCCGCGATCAGTGTCTTCGGCTCCGCGCGGACACCGGTGGACTCCGCGGAGTACGACGCGGGCGTGCGGCTCGGCCGGGGGCTGGTCGAAGCCGGCTGGGCCGTGATCACCGGCGGTGGCCCGGGGGCCATGGAGGCGGCCAACAAGGGCGCGTGCGAGGCCGGCGGCACCTCGGTCGGGCTCGGCATCGAGCTGCCCTTCGAGCAGGGGCTGAACCCCTACGTCGACATCGGCCTCAACTTCCGCTACTTCTTCGTCCGCAAGATGATGTTCGTCAAGTACGCGCAGGGGTTCGTGGTGCTGCCGGGCGGCCTCGGCACCCTGGACGAGCTCTTCGAGGCCCTCACCCTGGTCCAGACCCAGAAGGTGACCCGCTTCCCGATCGTCCTGTTCGGCACCGAGTACTGGGGCGGTCTGGTGTCCTGGCTGAAGAACACGCTGGTGGCCCAGGGGAAGGCGACGGAGAAGGACCTGCTGCTGTTCCACGTGACCGACGACGTCGAGGAAGCGGTGGCGCTGGTGTCCAAGGAGGCGGGGCGTTAGGCGCTGTGCCTGGGCGGGGCGGGGCCTGGGGCTTCGCCCCGGCCTCCTTTTTTCCCACCCGCCCGCCCGTCTCGGGGGTTTGCAAGGCCCCTTCGCCGGCCTCGTCCACCCCAGGCCCTCGTCTACGCCAGGCCGCGGCGGGCGACCGCAGGGGGGCGGTGGCCGGCGATGGAGGCGACCATGTCCAGGACCTGGCGGGTCTCGGCGACCTCGTGCACGCGGTACACCTGGGCCCCCAGCCACGCAGACACCGCGGTCGTCGCCAGCGTGCCGATCAGCCGTTCCTTCACCGGCCGGTCCAGCGTCTCGCCCACGAAGTCCTTGTTGGACAGCGACACCAGCACGGGCCACCCCGTGGCGACCATCTCGTCCAGCCGCCGCGTCGCCTCCAGGCTGTGCCGCGTGTTCTTGCCGAAGTCGTGCCCGGGATCGATCAGCACCGACTCCCGCGGCACCCCCAGGGCGACGGCGCGCTCCGCCAGCCCCAGGGTCACCTCCAGGATGTCGGCGACGACGTCGTCGTAGGTCACCCGGTGCGGACGGGTCCGGGGCTCGGCCCCGCCCGCGTGCGTGCACACCAGCCCCGCGCCGTGCCGCGCGGCCACCTCGGCGAGGGCGGGGTCGACGCCGCCCCAGGCGTCGTTCAGCAGGTCCGCGCCCGCCTCGCACACCGCCTCGCCGACCTCGGCCCGCCAGGTGTCCACGCTGATGATCACATCCGGGAAGCGGCGGCGTACCTCGGCGACGAAGCCCACCGTCCGCCGTGCCTCCTCCTCCGCCGTGACCTCCTCGCCGGGTCCCGCCTTCACCCCGCCGATGTCGACGATCGCGGCGCCCTCGGCCACCGCCCGCTCCACGCGCGCGAGGGCCGCCTCGTCGTGGAAGGTGGCCCCCTGGTCGTAGAAGGAGTCCGGGGTCCGGTTCACGATCGCCATGATCACGGGCTCGTGCGACCCGAATTCCCGCTTGCCCAGCCTGAGCATCCGCTGTGACCTCTCCTAGAACGTCCCTCGGTACAGCCGCCTGCGACCCTAACCGCCCGGCTCGCATGGCACGATCGGAGCCTGACAGATTCGTCTTCCGGCACAGCGTCCGGTACCGAGCGTGGGGACCCCTGGCGATGCTGATGTTCTTGTTCCTGGTCGTCGCCCTGGCCGTCGTGGTGGCCGCGGTGACACTCGCCGTGGTCAGCGGCGGTGAGCGCGGCCCGTTGCCGGAGGCCGCCCCGGAGCGGCTGCGGGACCCGCTGCCCCCGGACCGGCCGGTCGGCGGCCAGGACGTGGAGAACCTGCGCTTCCCGCTCGCGCCGCGCGGCTACCGCATGTCCGACGTGGACGACGCCCTCGGCCGGCTCGCCGCCGAACTCGCCGAGCGGGACGCCCGTATCGCCGACCTGGAGTCCGCGCTGGCCGGCGCCCGCGCCGCCGCGCACGCCCGGCTGGACAAGCCGGGCCAGGAGGACCAGCGATGAGCGCCGGAGCCGCCCTCGCCGGGCCCGACGGCAGGGCGCGCTGCCCGTGGGCGCTGTCCGCCGAGGACTACGTCTCGTACCACGACGAGGAGTGGGGCCGGCCGGTCCACGGCGACGACGCCCTCTTCGAGCGGGTCAGCCTGGAGGCCTTCCAGTCGGGCCTGTCCTGGATCACGATCCTGCGCCGCCGCCCGGGCTTCCGCGCCGCGTTCGCGGGCTTCCACATCGAGAAGGTCGCCGCGTTCACGGACGAGGACCGCGAGCGGCTGCTGGCCGACCCGGGCATCATCCGCAACCGCGCCAAGATCGACGCGACGCTCTCCAACGCGCGCGTGCTCGCCGGCTGGGCCGAGGGCGAACTGGACGGGCTGATCTGGTCGCACGCCCCCGACCCGGCGGGCCGCCCGGTGCCGCGGACCCTGGCCGACGTCGCCGCCGTCACCCCCGAGTCCACGGCCCTGTCCAAGGCGCTGAAGAAGCGGGGCCTGAAGTTCGTCGGCCCCACGACGGCGTACGCGCTGATGCAGGCCTGCGGGCTGGTCGACGACCACCTGGAGGGGTGCGTGAGCCGCACCCGCCCGCAGGCCCGGTAGCTCAGCGGCCCAGGTACTTCGGCTTCTCCTTGTTCACGAAGGCCTGGACGGCGATCGCGTGGTCCTCGGAGCTGCCCGCGCGGGTCTGCAGCTCGTCCTCCTTGTCCAGGGTCTCGGCGAGGGAGTGCGTCAGGCCGTAGGCCACCGCTTCCTTGATCGCCGAGTACGCCACCGTCGGGCCCTCGGCCAGGGCCCGGGCCACCTTCTCGGCCTCGGCCCGCAGTTCGGCGGCGGGCACGAGCCGGTTGGCGATGCCCAGTTCCAGGGCGTCCTGCGCGCTGATGTTGCGCGGGAAGAGCAGCAGGTCGGCGGCGCGGCCCGGGCCGACAACCCGGGGCAGCGTCCAGGAGATGCCGGAGTCGGCGGTGAGCGCGACGCCCGCGAACGAGGTGTTGAAGGCCGCCGTGTCGGCCACCACCCGGTAGTCGGCGGCCAGCGCGAAACCGAAACCGGCCCCGGCGGCGACCCCGTTCACCGCGGCGACCACCGGCTTCGCCGCTCCGGTCAGCGCCCGCACGATCGGGTTGTAGTGCTCCCTGACCGTGGTCATGGTCTGCCCCGAACCGGTCTCGCGGTCCGACACCAGCAGCCCGATGTGCTCCTTGAGGTCCTGGCCCACGCAGAACGCCCGGTCCCCGGCCGCGGTCAGCAGGATCGCCCGGACGGCGCTGTCCCCGGCCGCGGACTCCGCCGCCTCCCGGAGGGCGACCTTGGTCGCGATGTTCAGCGCGTTCATCGCCTCCGGGCGGTTCAGCGTGATCGTCGCGAGTCCCTCGGTCACCTCGTAGAGAACGGTGTCGGCCATGGGGCATCCCCTCCGGTCAGAAGTGGTGACGTACCGCTCAGTACGCCACGGTCCGAAGGACAGCATGGCGGAGATCGCCGCCCGGGGGCCGGACCGGACGTGTGACCTGCGTCAAACAGAAACGGAGCGGGGCCGCTCCCCGGGCGTCCGCGCGGGGGCGCAGTATCGCAGCCACATCGCCGAATTGGGTGGTTTTGCTCGCGCGCGTTGCGCAAGCGATGCCGACTGATGTTGGTCATCGGGTCCTGCGATGCGGGATAATGGCCTGGAAGCAATGTGTTCGATGCCGGTGTCGCGTGTCCGGTACGAGGACCGCGGGGTGCCCTTCGTGGGGCTTCGGCAGACGATGAGCCTGGTTTCAGGAAGGGGAACGAGCATGGCGGCCATGAAGCCGCGGACGGGTGATGGCCCGCTCGAGGTGACCAAGGAGGGGCGGGGCATCGTCATGCGCGTTCCGCTCGAAGGCGGCGGTCGACTCGTCGTCGAGCTGACCCCTGACGAGGCCGAGGCGCTCGGCGACGCCCTCAAGAAGGTCGTCGTCTGACGAGCCGGCGATCCTGTCCTTCCGTCCGCCCCGGCATCGTAAGCGGTGCCGGGGCGGACGTGTGTCCGGGGCCCCCGGGTGCCCTTCTCACCGCTTGACGGCGCACAGCAGCCCGTCGCCCACCGGCAGCAGCGACGTCACCAGTTCCTGGCTCTCCCGCACCGTGCGCAGCAGCTCACGCAGCCGCAGCACCTCCGAGGGCTGCGGTCCGGAGTCGACCGTGCGGCCGTTGGCGAAGACGCCCTCGAAGACCACCAGGCCGCCCGGACGCAGCAGGCGCAACGATTCACCCAGGTAGTCCGAGTACTCCTGCCGGTCCCCGTCGCAGAAGACGAGGTCGTAGCCGGCGTCCGCGAGCCGGGGCAGCACGTCCAGCGCGCGGCCCGGGATGAACCGGGCCCGGTTGCTGGCGAAGCCGCAGGCGCGGAAGGCCTGCCGGGCGAACTGCTGGTGCTCCGGCTCCGGATCGACCGTGGTGAGCACCCCGTCCGGGCGCATGCCGTGCAGCAGATGGATTCCGGACACCCCGCAGCCGGTGCCGATCTCCGCGACCGCCTTCGCGTCCACGGAGGCGGCGAGCAGCCGGAGCGCGGCACCCGTGCCGGGCGACACCGAGCGCAGCCCTGCCTCGCGGGCCCGGTCGCGGGCCCAGCGCAGCGCTTCGTCCTCGGCGACATAGGCGTCGGCGAACGCCCAGCTAGTCTGCCGGTTGCCGGTAATGACGCTCTCCTGTCCCCGTGGGTGCCTGGGCGTGACTGTATCCGTTGGCGTCGGGAACCCGCAGATGGGACCGCGCGTTTACAGGGTTGAGACGAAGGGCCCGGACGCGATGGGGGGCGAGCGGTGGATCGGGACGCCGAGCACATGCTGACGCAGCCGTATGAGCCGTATCAGCCCAGATCAATTTCTCGTAAAACCGCTTATCCGGTCCTAACGGGCGAGGTGGCTATGGTAGGGGCTCCACTGGACACCACCAGAGCTGACAGGGGAGGTGCGGCTGCGCCTGTTGACCGCAGAGGGATGCTGAGGCGTCTTCTCGGGTCGTCGGGGAAGCCGAAATCCGTGACCGACACTGCTGCTGACCACAGCCGGACCGCCGGCGCCGCCGGCGAGGCCCAGACCGCGACCTTCTCCACCGACGCGGACGGGCAGGCGTGGACTCCGCCCACCTGGGAGGAGATCGTCAGCACGCACAGCGGACGGGTCTACCGCCTGGCCTACCGCCTCACGGGCAACCAGCACGACGCCGAGGACCTCACCCAGGAGGTCTTCGTCCGTGTCTTCCGTTCCCTGTCGACGTACTCGCCCGGCACCTTCGAGGGCTGGCTGCACCGCATCACCACCAACCTGTTCCTGGACATGGTCCGGCGCAAGCAGCGCATCCGCTTCGACGCCCTCGGCGAGGACGCGGCCGAGCGCCTGCCCAGCAAGGAGCCGACCCCGCAGCAGGTCTTCAACGACGCGCACTTCGACGCCGACGTGCAGCAGGCGCTCGACACCCTCGCGCCCGAGTTCCGCGCCGCCGTCGTGCTGTGCGACATCGAGGGGCTGTCGTACGAGGAGATCGCCGCGACCCTCGGCGTGAAGCTCGGCACGGTCCGCTCCCGTATCCACCGCGGCCGCTCCCAGCTCCGCAAGGCCCTCGCCCACCGGTCGCCCGAGGCCCGCCGGGCCGAGCGGCGCTCCTTCGTGGCCCGTGTCCCCGCTCTGGGGGGAGGGGGCGCGACCGCGTGAACGGATCCCGTCCGAAACCCGCTCAGCCGCACCTCGCGGAGCAGCACCTGGGAGACCGGCTCTCCGCCCTGGTGGACGGGGAGCTCGGTCATGAGTCGCGCGAGCGCGTCCTCGCCCACCTGGCCACCTGCGCCCGGTGCAAGGCGGAGGCGGACGCCCAGCGCCGGCTGAAGAACGTGTTCGCCGAGGCGGCCCCGCCGCCCCCCTCCGAGAGCTTCCTGGCCCGTCTGCAGGGCCTTCCCGGGGGAGGCGACCTCGACGGCGGCGGCCCGCCGGCGCCCGGCGGAGGCTTCCTCGGCCGGGGCTCCGACACCGGGATCTTCGGGGTGCGGCGCGAGGAGCGCTTCGAGTTCGGCTACGTCCCGGCCGCGTCCGCCCACGCGGCGGCCCCCGCTTCCGAGGAGCGCGGTTTCCGCATCCATCCCGTCGGCCGCCCGGACGCCGACCGCTCCGCCTCGCGCGGACTGCGGTTCGCGGCCGCCGCCGCCGGGGCGGTGTCGCTGGCCGCGGTCGCCCTCGGCGGCGTCACCACCGCCATCCCCGGCGACCTCGCCGCGGACACCCGCGGCGGCTCCGGCACGGGCAACGTGGTCCCGGCCCGCTCGGCCGGTGCGGGCGCGGGCTCGGTCCCGGGTGCGGCGACACCGGACACGCAGCGCCGCCGTCCGGTGGGGCCGCTGCTCGCCCAGGGCAGCAGCCTGCTCGGCCCGGGCCCGGCGGCGCCGACCTCCCTGTCGGCCCCGCTGCTGCCCGGCTCCCAGCCGCCCCTCACCGGGCAGGTCCAGGACGTCATGCGCGACCTGACGGCGCCGGTGATGGCCGGCGCGGCCGCGGTCTCCCCGCTGATACGCCCGCTGGACGACATCTCACCGCTGCCCCTGACCTCCTGGCCCGCCACGCCCGGGCCGAAGGGTCCGGACACACTGTCCGCCCCCGTCCCCGACACGCCCCCGGCCTCCGGCGCCCCCTCTGCCGCCCCCGCGAACCCGTCCGGGCGGAACTGACCCAAGTCTCACCACCGGGCGGTACCCGTCCGACAGGCGGGCCGGGTACCGTTGGGCGACCGAGGATCGCAAGAGGAGCGTCAGGTGTTCAATGACATAGGCCCACTCGAGCTGGTGACCATCATTGTTCTCGCCGTGCTCGTCTTCGGTCCGGACAAGCTCCCCAAGTTCATCCAGGACGTGACGCGGACGATCCGGAAGATCCGCGAGTTCTCGGAGAGCGCCAAGCAGGACATCCGCACCGAGCTGGGCCCGGAGTTCAAGGACTTCGACTTCGAGGACCTCAACCCCAAGACCTTCATCCGCAAGCAGTTGGACAACGAGGACCTGGGGCTGAAGGAGATCCGCAACGGCTTCGACCTGAAGAAGGAGATGGCCGAGGTCACGGACGCGGTCCACAGCCGCGACAGCGACGCCTCGTCCTCCTCGTCGGGCGGGCGCATCGACATGACCAAGAAGCCCGAGGACTCCGGCAAGGACGGCCCCCCGCCGTTCGACGCGGACGCCACCTGATCCGAACCGGGCCGCAGTGACGCACCTCACAGCCCGTTCACGTCGTACAGGCCCCACCCGGGCGGTCCGCGCGACCCACGCGCCGGGCGGTTTCCCTGCTGCCCTCATGCATGTGGATATGCTGCCGAGTTGTTGTGCGGACCGGACGAGTACGCCCGAAGGGGGGCGGGCCTCCCGGTCCGACGAGAGCGAGGAGGCGTCCGGGCAGATGGAGACGACAAGTCGGGTGGGCGCACAGACGCCGGCCGCGGAGGGCGGACAACCGGCCCCCTCCGCCCCGCGCGCCATCGACGGGTACCTGCGGGCACCCTTCCCCTGGTACGGCCTCGACGAGGCCTTCACGGGGCCGCGCTGGCTGATGCAGGTCGGTACGGCGGCCGACGGCGCCGTCGAGCACGGTTCGATCGGCCACGGCGACGAGCCCTCCGTGCGCAACGAGCACATGGCCGCGGCCACGGACGAGCCGCGGGAGAAGTTCGCGGTCGTCGTCACCGTCGCCGCGAACCCGTCCCGCCGGAGCGCCGACGGCACGGGACTGCTGGAGGCGACGTCGGTCTCCTCGGCGGCCTGGCTGGCGGGCGTGGGACTGCTGTCCTTCACCTGGCCCGGGCAGATGGACCACAGCCTGCGCGACGACTGGCTGGACCAGCAGACCGAGACCGCCTGGGCGCTGGCCGACGATCTCGAGGGACCGGAGTGGTCCCGGCTCTCGCTGCCGGTGGACGGGGTGCCCGTGCCCTTCTACTACCGGGAGTCCGAGTTCGGCTGGGTGCTGGCCGGCTCCACCGGGTCCGGCGTGCACGTCGGCGCCTACGGGCGGGGGATGAGCGCGTACGGACTCGGCTTCGCGGTCGTCAAGGACGTCGCCGCGTACGCCTGAGGGACCCCGGCGGCGTACGCACGGGGAATCGCCGCGTACGCCCGGCGGGCCCCGGAGGCATGGGAAAGGGGCGCCAGTACCTCCCGGCGCCCCTCCGTCCCGGGCCGTACGGCCGCGAGAGCCCTCAGAACTTGTTCCTGGGGGTCAGCCCCAGCGACAGGCCCGACAGGCCGCGCTGACGGCCGCCCAGCTTCCCCGCGATCGCCCGCAGCGCGGAACCCGCCGGGGAGTCCGGGTCGGTCAGGACCACCGGCTTGCCCTCGTCGCCGCCCTCGCGCAGCCGGACGTCGATCGGGATGCTGCCGAGCACCGGGACCGACGCGCCGGTGGTACGGGTGAGGCCGTCCGCGACCCGCTGGCCGCCGCCCGTGCCGAAGACGTCGACCATCTCGCCGCAGTGCGGGCAGGGCAGGCCGGACATGTTCTCCACCACACCGACGATCTTCTGGTGGGTCTGCACGGCGATGGAGCCGGCCCGCTCGGCGACCTCGGCCGCCGCCTGCTGAGGCGTCGTCACGACCAGGATCTCGGCGTTCGGCACGAGCTGCGCGACCGAGATGGCGATGTCACCGGTGCCGGGCGGCAGGTCCAGCAGCAGGACGTCCAGGTCGCCCCAGTACACGTCCGCGAGGAACTGCTGCAGCGCGCGGTGCAGCATCGGGCCACGCCAGACGACCGGCGCGTTGCCCGGGGTGAACATGCCGATGGAGATGACCTTCACGCCGTTCGCCGACGGCGGCATGATCATGTTCTCGACCTGGGTCGGACGGCCGTCAGCGCCCAGCATGCGCGGCACGCTGTGGCCGTAGATGTCGGCGTCCACGACACCGACCTTCAGACCGTCGGCAGCCATCGCCGCGGCCAGGTTCACCGTCACCGAGGACTTGCCGACGCCGCCCTTGCCGGAGGCGACCGCGTAGACCCGGGTGAGGCTGCCCGGCTTGGCGAACGGGACCTCACGCTCGGCCTGGCCGCCGCGCAGTGCGTTCGCCAGCTCCTTGCGCTGCTCGTCGCTCATCACGTCCAGCGCCACGTCGACACGGGTGACGCCCTCGACCCGGGAGACCGCCTCGGTCACCCGCTGAGTGATCGTCTCGCGCATCGGGCAGCCGGAGACCGTCAGGTACACGGTGACCGCGACCGCGCCGTCCTCCCCGATCTCCACCGATTTGACCATCCCCAGCTCGGTGATGGGTCGGTTGATCTCGGGGTCGTTCACCGTCGCCAGTGCCTCGCGCACCGCGTCTTCCGTAGCCATAGAGACGATGGTACGGCGCCCCGAGGGGCGTGCGGGTAGCCCCTCAGCGGTCGTCTGCGTCACGTCCGGGCGACCGTTCCGCCCGCTCTGCCGGGAATACGACATGCCCGTCGTGGCGCCGCCGTTCCTCCAGTTCCTTCACCAGGTCCTGCAGCTCCGAGCGGATCCAGTCGCGGGTGGCCACCTCGCCGAGACCGGTGCGCAGCGCGGCGACCTCCCGGGTCAGGTACTCGGTGTCGGCGATGGACCGCTCGTTCTGCTTGCGGTCCTGCTCGAGATTGACCCGGTCGCGGTCGTCCTGCCTGTTCTGCGCCAGCAGGATCAGCGGGGCCGCGTAGGAGGCCTGCAGGGACAGCATCAGGGTCAGGAAGATGAACGGGTACTGGTCGAAGCGCAGCCCCGCCGGCGCGGCGATGTTCCACAGCACCCACAGGATGATGACGACCGTCATCCAGACGATGAAGCGTCCTGTGCCGAGGAAGCGGGCGATCCGCTCCGACAGCCGGCCGAACGCCTCCGGGTCCCACTCGGGCAGGATCCGGCGCCGCGGCGGGCGCGGCTGGTCCAGACGCGGGGCGCGGGGCCGGGTGGCGGCCGTGGCGCCCACCGGGTTGCGCTCGCGGGTCGCGGTGTCGCGCTCAGGAGCCATGAGTGGCCGCCTCCTCTCCCTCGTCCAGGTGGAACTCCGTCTCGCGCCAGTCGTCGGGCAGCATGTGGTCGAGGACGTCGTCCACGGTCACCGCGCCGAGCAGCGAGCCGGACTCGTCCACCACGGGGGCGGCCACCATGTCGTACGCGGCGAAGAACCCGGCGACGACCGGCAGGGCGGCGTCCGGGTCCAGGGTCTGCAGATCGTCGTCGACCATCGAGCTGACCAGGGTGTACGGAGGGTCGCGCAGCAGCCGCTGGAAGTGGACGGTGCCCAGGTACTTGCCGGTCGGGGTCTCGTCGGGCGGGCGGCAGACGTAGACCTGGGCGGCGAGCGCGGGGGAGAGGTCCTGGTTGCGGACCCGGGCGAGCGCGTCGGCGACGGTGGCGTCCGGGCGCAGCACGATCGGCTCCGTGGTCATCAGGCCGCCCGCGGTGTGCTCCTCGTACGACATCAGGCGCCGCATGTCGGCCGCGTCGGCGGGCTTCATCAGGCTCAGCAGCCGTTCCTTGTCCGCCTCCGGCAGTTCGGCCAGCAGGTCGGCCGCGTCGTCCGGGTCCATGGCCTCCAGGACGTCGGCCGCGCGCTCCTCGGCCAGCTTGCCGAGGATCTCGATCTGGTCGTCCTCCGGCAGCTCCTCCAGGACGTCGGCGAGACGGTCGTCGTCCAGGGCCGCGGCGACCTCGGCGCGGCGCTTGGCGGAGAGATGGTGCAGCACGTTGGCGAGGTCCGCGGGGCGCAGCTGCTCGAACGTGGCGAGCAGGTTCTCGGCTCCCTGTCCGTGCTCCTCCAGGGAGAAGCCGGTGACGGACGACCACTCGACGGTCAGGGTCTCGCCCTTGGCCCGGCGGAAGGCACCGCCCTTCCTCCCCCTGCGGACGAAGACGCGGTCGATCTCCCAGTCCCGGCGGGCGGGCAGCTGCTGCACGGACAGGTCGAGGACGGTGACCTCCTCGTCGCTCTCCACCAGCCGCACCCGACGGTCCAGCAGCTCGCCGAAGACCAGCCGCTCGGTGGGCCGCTGCTCGAAGCGGCGCACGTTGAGCACACCGGTGGTGATGACCTGGCCGGACTCGATACCGGTCACCCGGGTCATGGGCAGGAAGATCCGGCGCCGGGTCGACAGCTCGACGACCAGACCGAGGACGCGCGGGGGCCGTCGCCCGACGCGCAGCATGACCACCAGGTCGCGTACGCGACCCACCTGGTCGCCGGCCGGGTCGAAGACGGGGACCCCGGAGAGGTGCGAGACGAAGATCCGGGGGGCGCCGGCTGCCATGGCTGTGCTTCCTTTGCTCGCCTTGCGTGGGATTGCTGTTCTCTGCCCGCTCGCGTGCGCTTCAGGCTAGCCCGTACCGATCCGATACGCCCTGGTGGGCGGTCCGGACGGACTGGCTCCGCCGGGCGGGCGGGGCCCCGGTACGCTGCCGTACGCCGCTCAGCACCCGTCAGAAAGGCAGCCCCACCTGTGACTGCGATGCCCCTGGGCCGTGTCCGCCGGGCCGCGCTGGTGACCGCGACATGCGCACTGGCCGTGACGGGAGCGACGGTGCTGACGGGGTGCGGCGACGATCCGGACGCCGGGACCAACGGGGTGGGCAAGCTGCCCGCCGACCGGATCCAGGCGAAGACCCGTGCCGCCGCCGACGCCGCTCCCGCGGTGCGGCTGGCCGGGACCGTGGTCACCAGCGGCCGTACGTACCGGCTGGACATGCGGCTGAAGGACGACGGCGGCACCGGCTCGGTCACCTCCCAGGGCGCCACCTTCGGGCTGCTGCGGATCGGCGAACAGCTGTATCTGAAGGCCGACGCGGAGTTCTGGAACGGCGGCGACAAGTCCGCGGCGGGCAAGCTCGACGGCAAGTACGTGAAGGTGCCGCAAGCGGACCCCGCGTACAAGAAGTTCAGCGGCTTCACGGACAAGGACCTCCTCCTCGACGGTCTGCTGACCCTGCACGGTCCGCTGGCGACCGACGGCCACCACGAGACGGCGGGTACCCGCACCATCCGGATCACCGGCGACGACGGCGACGGCGGCACCCTGGAGGTCTCCCTGGAGGGCAAGCCGTACCCGCTCCGCCTGGAGCGCGCCGGTTCCGCCGGCACGCTCACCTTCTCGGACTGGGGCAAGGACTTCACCGTCGCCCGGCCCGCGAAGGGCGAGACGGTCGACTACGGCAAGCAGCTCCCGACGTCGTAGCCGGCCCTGCGCTACTTCTTCCTCCGGCGCCCGGCCAGCAGCCGGGGCAGAGCGGCCGGGACCGCCCGGCGCGTCGTCGCCGGGGAGGGCACCGGACGCTCTGCCAGACTCCCGGCGGGCAGCGGAAGCGAGGTCCCGGCCGGCACCAGACGGAGCACCCTGCACTCGCGGGCCCACCGCGCGGGCATCTCCTCACCGTCGGGGGCGTTCAGCCGCTTGCCCTTCAGCTCGGCCACCGCGGTCTCCCACTCCGGTGAGCCGGGGGCCGGCTCGGACACGGTGGCCCGCCAGGTCACCAGCCGTCCGCCCTTGTCCTTGCTGCGCACGGTCACCTCGGCCGAGCCGCCGTCGGCGAGGCCGGTCAGCGGCTGCTCCCCGGGCCCGTCGCCGACCAGGCACACCGCGCCCTCGTGCCACACGTGCCACAGCGCACGTGCCGCCGGGGCATCGGCGCCCCTGACCCAGATGAGGCCGGACTTCTTGGTGGCCTCCTCGACGAGGGCCTGATCGAGCAGCTCGCTTGTCATGCGCCCAGCCTAACCAGGGGTGCTCACAGCCAGCCGTTGCGCTTCAGGGTGCGGTGGATGCCCAGACACAGGGCGACCGTGACACCCATGATCACCGGGTAGCCGTACCGCCAGTGCAGCTCGGGCATGTACTTGAAGTTCATGCCGTACACCCCGCACACCATCGTCGGTACGGCGATGATCGCGGCCCAGGCGGTGATCTTGCGCATGTCCTCGTTCTGCGCGACGGACGCCTGCGCCAGATTGGCCTGGAGGATGGAGTTGAGCAGTTCGTCGAAGGCCAGCACCTGCTCCTGGACGCGGGCGAGGTGGTCGGCGACGTCCCGGAAGTACTTCTGGATGTCCGGGTCGACCAGCCGCATCGGCCGCTCGCTCAGCAGCTGCATGGGCCGCAGCAGCGGGGCCACCGCCCGCTTGAACTCCAGCACCTCGCGCTTGAGCTGGTAGATCCGCGCCGAGTCCACACCACGCGAGACACCGCCCCGCCGGCCCGGCGAGAAGACCTCGGTCTCGACCTCGTCGATGTCGACCTGCACCGCGTCGGCCACCGCGATGTAGCCGTCCACCACGTGGTCGGCGATCGCGTGCAGCACGGCCGAGGGGCCCTTGGCGAGCAGTTCGGGGTCGTCCTGCAGCCGGTGCCGCAGCGCCCGCAGCGAGCCCTGGCCGCCGTGCCGGACGGTGATGAAGAAGTCCCGGCCGGTGAAGCACATGACCTCGCCGGTCTCCACCACCTCGCTGGTCGCGGTGAGCCGGTCGTGCTCGACGTAGTGGATGGTCTTGAAGACGGTGAACAGCGAGTCGTCGTACCGCTCCAGCTTGGGCCGCTGGTGGGCCTGCACCGCGTCCTCCACGGCCAGCGGGTGCAGCCCGAACTCGCGGGCGATACCGGCGAATTCCGACTCGGTGGGCTCGTGCAGGCCCATCCACACGAACCCGCCGTCGCGGCGCACCAGCCGCATCGCCTCCTGCGGGCTCAGCGGCTCCGCACTGCGCACCCGGGCGCCGTCGCGGTAGACGGCGCAGTCGACGACGGCCGAGGGCGTCGCGGGGTCCCGCGTGGTGTCGTACGGCGCGCTCTGCTCCTTGCGCGGCGAGACACGGGACGACGGGCGGACCACGGCGCGCAGGTCGCGGATCATCGACATGGGCAGGCTCCTTCGCGGGCGGGCAGCGAAAGCGCGCGTCGACGGGTGGAACTACCCGGAATGGGGACGTCCGGCGGAAGTCTTCCCGGCCCGGGGCGGGGAAGGATGTTTGGCACGTCCACAAAGCGGGGAGCACCGCACCGTCGCGGTGGCGACTTCGCTACTGATGCAGAACTGATTCAGGTCAGACAGATCAGGCAAAGCGAGACGAAGTGCTCTTCCGAACGACGACGCGAAAGGGAAGGCGGCGGCCAGCCGGTAACTAGATCAGCAGCCGGAAGAGCGAGTGGTACTGCACGGTCGACTTCGATCCATGACAGCCCCACCTCCTCCGGCCGGTCCCTCGTAAGGGAGTCTCAGCGTCGGGACTCGATAGCGACTCCCCCAGTGTCTGAAGGACCTGGGGGCACCCCCAGGCGCGCTGCCCCGAACCGCCGGCTCAGCGTAGCAGCAGCGTGTGGTGTCAAGGCGCCGCTTTGCCCGGTGCTGACGAGTTCTATGCTCACCGCATGGTTGATGTTCTTCCTCTGGTCGAGGCACGGTTGAGCACCGCGCTGGGCGAACCGGACGCGCGCGCCGCGGTCACCTTCCTCGGTACCGACCGCATCGAGGTGCTCCGGTTCCACGAGGGGGACGTGGTCCGTTACGCCTCGCTCGGCATGTCCGCGCACCCCATGGCCGACCCCACGGCGATGCTCGCCGACCCCGTCAAGGGCCCGCGCGCCGAACTGGTCCTGTCGGTCCGCGCCGGTAGCGCCGACACCGACAAGGTGCTCCGCCCGCTCGCCGTGCTCGCCGCGTCCCCGCAGGTGGAAGGTGTGGTCGTGGCACCCGGCGCCTCCCTGGACGTCGGTGAACCGCTGTGGCCCGGCGCCCCGTTCAGCTCTGTGCTGGTGGGCGAGCCGGGCGGGCTCGTCGAGGATCTGGCGCTGGACGACCCGATGGACCCGGTGCGGTTCCTGCCGCTGCTGCCGATGACCCCCAACGAGGCCGCCTGGAAGCGGGTGCACGGCGCCGCGGCCCTCCAGGAGCGCTGGCTGGCGAACGGGACGGACCTGAGGGATCCCGCCCGCAGATCCGTCCCACTGGACGCCGGGGCCGAGTGAGCAAGCTCACCAAGGCCCTTTCCTGACCGGTCAGTTGGCGAAGGCGCCGACCCCGTCCTCGGTGGCGTGCCGCGGCTCGAGCTCCTCCGCCATGGGGGTCCCCCCGCTCGAGCGAAGCCGAGAGTGGGGGAGCGTGAGGGCCTTGCGCCGTACGAGGACCACGACCGCGCCGAGCACGGCGGTGACCGCCGCGACCACGAACGGGACGTGGATGTCGGTCCACTCCTCGATCTTCGGCGCGAAGTAGGGCGCGGCCGCGGCCGCGAACCAGCGGACGAAGTTGTAGCCCGCGCTCGCCACCGGGCGCGGCGCGTCCGACACGCCGAGGGCCAGTTCGGTGTAGACCGTGTTGTTCACGCCGATGAAGGCGCCGGACAGGATCGTGCAGACGACGGCCGTGGTGTGGTCGCCGTAGCCGAGCACGAGCACGTCCGCCGCGAGCAGCACCAGCGAGCCGCCGAGCACCTTCAGCGAACCGAACCGCTTCTGCGTGCGCGGGGCCACGATCACCGAGAAGACCGCGAGCAGCAGGCCCCAGGCGAAGAACACCGCGCCGGAGCGGTAGGGGGTCATGTTCAGCACGAACGGCGTGAAGGCCAGCACCGTGAAGAACGTGTAGTTGTAGAAGAACGCCGAGACGGCCGCCGAGGCCAGGCCGCCGTGGCCGAGCGCCTTGAGCGGGTCCAGTATCGAGGTCTTCCGGGCGGGCCTCGGCTGCTCCTTCAGGAACGCCGTGATGCACAGGAAGCCGATCGCCATCAGCGTGGCCGTGCCGAAGAAGGGGTAGCGCCAGCTCGCGTTGCCGAGGAGCGCGCCGAGCAGCGGACCGCAGGCCATGCCGAGACCGAGGGCGGACTCGTAGAGCAGGATCGCCGCCGCGCTGCCCCCGGCCGCCGCGCCCACGATCACCGCGAGGGCGGTCGAGACGAACAGTGCGTTGCCGAGGCCCCAGCCCGCGCGGAAACCGACGAGCTCGCCGACCGATCCCGAGGTGCCGGCCAGGCCCGCGAAGACGACCACGAACGCGAGGCCGAGCAGCAGGGTCCTGCGGCCGCCGATGCGGCTGGAGACGAAGCCGGTCAGCAGCATCGCCACCGCGGTGATCAGGAAGTACGAGGTGAAGAGCAGGGACACCTGGCTGGGTGTGGCACGCAGGCCCTGCGCGATGGACGGCAGGATCGGGTCGACCAGACCGATGCCCATGAAGGCGACGACGGAGGCGCCGGCCGTGGCCCACACCGCCTTGGGCTGTCGCAGGATGCCGCCGGCTCCCGCGTCGAAGGGGTCCATGTGCTTCTCCCGTCCCGGCTGAATAGTTGGTTTATGCACACAGTAAGTTAGCCGGGCTAATTAATGCAAGATGCATCTAATTTTCCCTGGTCGGGCGGGCCGCGCCGCTTCCGCCCGGACGGGTGATCGTCCTTGACGCGGGCCGGTCGGGGTAGGACCGTGGAGCCCTATGAGGGGCGAACCCAGTTGCCCGAAGTGTGGTGGCCGGGTCAGGGCTCCCGGCCTTTTCGCCGATTCCTGGCAGTGCGACGCGCACGGGACGGTGTATCCGCTGCAGCCCGTGATCCCGCCCAGCGTCGAGGCGCTCAACGTCGTCGTGCACCGCACGCAGGTCCCGGTGTGGATGCCGTGGCCGCTGCCGGTCGGGTGGCTGTTCACGGGCGTGACCTACGCGGGGGACGACCGCAGCGGCGGCCGTGCCACCGCCGTGGCGTGCTCCGGTCCCGGTCCGCTGGGCGGCATGGGCGAGCTGATCCTCGTCGCCGAGGAGTTGGGTGTCGGTCTCGGCGCGCACTACGCGGGCATCGACGGCCCGGACCCGGGTCCTTACATGAACGTCGAGAAGCCGCCCCAGGCCAAGGTCCTGGCCGCCGGGCGCCCCACCCCGCTCTGGCATGTCTCCGGCGGTCCCGACGACCGCGCGGTCTTCGCGGGCGAGGCGCTGGGGCTGTGGCTGTGGGCGGTGGTGTGGCCCGAGCAGTCCGGCCTGCTCATGTACGACGAACTGGTGCTGGCCGATCTGCGGGACGCGGGCGCCGAGATAGACCTGGTGCCGTGCGGCGCGCTGTCGCCGAGACTGTTGAAACCCTGAGCGCCTGCTGTAGGGGGCGCTCAGGGGTTGCGGGTGTGACAGGGCATCCGGTTCCTGCCGCTATCCTTAGGTGTCCCCGCCCGTCCCGTCACCGCCTGGAGCAGCCGTGCGCATCGACCTGCACTGTCACTCCACGGCCTCCGACGGCACGGACACCCCGGCCGAGCTGGTGCTGGGCGCCGCCGCGGCCGGCCTGGACGTCGTCGCGCTGACCGACCACGACACCACCCGTGGGTACGCCGAGGCGATCGCCGCGCTGCCCGAGGGGCTCACCCTGGTCACCGGCGCCGAGCTGTCCTGCCGTGTCGACGGCATCTCCATGCACATGCTGGCCTACCTCTTCGACCCCGAGGAGCCCGCTCTGCTCGCCGAGCGCGAGCTGGTCCGGGACGACCGGGTGCCGAGGGCCCGTGGCATGGTCGCCAAGCTGAACGAGCTGGGCGTGCCGGTCACCTGGGAGCAGGTGGAGCGGATCGCCGCCGGCGGTTCCGTGGGGCGGCCGCACGTCGCCACCGCGCTGGTCGAGCTGGGCGTCGTGCCCACCGTCGGTGACGCGTTCACCGAGGAGTGGCTCGCCGACGGCGGCCGGGCCTACGTGGAGAAGCACGAGACCGACCCCTTCGAGGCGATCCGGCTGGTCAAGGGTGCGGGCGGAGTCGCCGTCTTCGCGCACCCGGCCGCCGCCAAGCGTGGCCGCACGGTGCCGGAGTCCGTGATCGCCGAACTGGCGGCCGCCGGTCTGGACGGCATCGAGGTCGACCACATGGACCACGACGCCGACGCGCGGACGCGGCTGCGCGGCCTCGCCGAGGAGCTGGGGCTGCTGGTCACGGGGTCCTCGGACTACCACGGCAGCCGCAAGACCGTCTCGCTGGGCGAGTACACGACCGACCCCGAGGTCTACGGCGAGATCACCCGGCGGGCCACCGGGGCGTTCCCGGTGCCGGGGACCGGCGGGGCCTGAGGCGGCCGGCCCGCCTCACCCGATCGTCCCTGTATCTCTCTTCAGCAAGGCCTGTAGCACCACCATGTTCGACCTCGCCGTCTTCGGCTCCCTGTTCCTGACCCTTTTTGTCATCATGGATCCCCCTGGGATCACCCCGATCTTCCTCGCCCTGACCGCCGGCCGTCCGGCCAAGGTGCAGAAGCGCATGGCCTTCCAGGCCGTGTGCGTGGCGGGCGGAGTCATCGCCACCTTCGGCGTCCTGGGCCACCAGATCCTCGACTACCTGCACGTCTCCGTCCCCGCGCTGATGATCGCGGGCGGCCTGCTGCTGCTTCTGATCGCGCTGGACCTGCTCACCGGAAAGACCGACGAGCCGAAGCAGACCAAGGACGTGAACGTCGCCCTCGTGCCGCTGGGCATGCCGCTGCTGGCGGGGCCCGGCGCCATCGTGTCCGTGATCCTCGCCGTACAGAAGGCCGGCAGTGTGGCCACGCAGGCCTCGGTGTGGGCCGCGATCCTCGCGATCCATGTCGTGCTGTGGCTGGTGATGCGTTACTCGCTGCTGATCATCCGGGTCATCAAGGACGGCGGCGTGGTCCTGGTGACGCGGCTCGCGGGCATGATGCTCTCCGCGATCGCCGTGCAGCAGATCATCAACGGTGTCACTCAGGTGATCCGGGGGAGCTGAGAAGCGGGCCTCGGCTCCCCCGGAAAGCTTGAGTGAGCGCCGGGTGTTACGAGGCCGGGCTCTCGGCCGGGCGGATCCAGAGGCGCTGTCCTACGGCTGCGGCCTGCTGAACGATCCGGTTGACGGAGGCGGCGTCCACGACGGTGCTGTCCACGGTGGTGCCGTCGACCTCGTCGAGTCGCATGATTTCGAAGCGCAAGGGCTTCTCCCTTCGTCTGGTCATCCTCCTGCGGAGAACTACTGGTGTGACGTGCTGTCGTAGGTATCCAACGAGCTGCGTGTTACAAACATTCCCTACGCTAAATAAATTTTTCGAACGTCTAATTACTGACCGGTAAGCGGCGTACGGAGGACTGACCGAGAGCGGTTGTGTTCGCAGCGTGATCGCCAGGACAATGGAGGCGATGAACGACGACCTGGCGGCCCTCGCCGCCCGCATCGACCACACCAACGAGCTGCTGCAGCGCATGCTCGCCGAGGTGGCGAAGACGCCCTCGACCCACGCGATCTTCGTCGACGCGGGATACCTCTACGCGGCCGCGGGCCGGCTCGTCGCCGGGACGGAGGACCGGCGCGCCTTCGACCTCGACGCCGAGGGCCTGATCGACGCCCTCATCGACCGGGCCCGCACCATCTTCGCCGACAGCCGGCTGCTGCGCGTCTACTGGTACGACGGCGCCCGCCGCCGCATCCACACCGCCGAGCAGCAGACCATCGCCGAACTGCCCGACGTCAAGGTCCGCCTCGGCAACCTCAACGCCAACAACCAGCAGAAGGGCGTCGACTCCCTGATCCGCAGCGACCTGGAGTCACTGGCGCGGCACCGCGCCATCAGCGACGCGGCCCTGCTCGGCGGCGACGAGGACCTGGTGTCGGCGGTGGAGGCGGCCCAGGGCTACGGCGCCCGCGTCCATCTCTGGGGCATCGAGGCGGCCGAGGGACGCAACCAGGCCGAGCCACTGCTCTGGGAGGTCGACAGCCAGCGCACCCTCGACCTGGAGTTCTTCAAGCCCTACGTCTCGCGGCGCACGGCCGCCGCCTACGAGCCCGCCGCCGGGGCCCGGCCCACCCGGGAGGGCGTCCGCTTCGTCGGCGCCCAGATCGCGGCCAAGTGGCTCTCCGCGCGGGGCCGCGAAGCCCTGGTCGAGCTGCTGCCCGGCCACCCCTACCTCCCCGGCTCCGTCGACCAGGACCTGCTGGTCGAGGCCGAGGGCATGCTCCAGTACTCCCTGCGCGGCCAGGCCGACCTCCGCCGCGCCCTCAGGGACGGCTTCTGGGAGCACCTGCAGACGCAGTACTAGGCCGGGGCCGCGGCCTCAGGTCCGCGCCGGGTGAGGGGGCCCGCCGGCCCGGCCGGTCCGCGGCGCGGCCCCTACCGGGCCGGTCGATCCCCGGTGTCGCGGCGGTCGTCGAGGCGGACCTCCAGGTCCGGCCAGTGCGCGGTCCACCGCGTCAAGTCGTGCGCGTCCAACGGCCCCAGCCGGCGGAGCGACCCGGCCGGCGCGAAACGGACGGTCGTCCCCGTGCTTCCGTCGGGCCGAAGAGGCTCCAGACCGGTCACCGGCACGCCTCGCTCATAGCGCTGGGTCCAGGCCCCGTCGAGACGGCGATTGGTGTGCACGAGCCACTCGCTGAGCGCCGAGACGACGGACATGCCGCGACGCGGATGCCCGTCCGGAAGCCGCTCCGCATCCGGGTGGTCGAAGAACCGCAGGTCCCTCGTCGCCATCACCGGCTTCTTCACGAGCCGGCCGTGACCGGCCACGCGGGTGTCGGTGCCCCGGCCGTCGTCCGCCACCGACACGGAGCCGTCGCCGTGCAGGGTGATCAGGCAGCGTCCCCCCGCTCGGGACGAAGCCTCGTCGGCGGCATAGGCGACGACCTCGAGGACCAGGTGCACCGGGCCGCCGGGGGCGAACTCCGCCGGATCCCGGCGGATCCGGGCGAGATGACGCAGGTCGACAGCGGCGGCCCAGTCGTGGGTGGTGTTGATCCAGGCGGCAGTTGACCCGTCCATCGGGTCAGCGTCCCACCCTTCCTGCTCCGCCCGGGGAGACACCTTGCCCGTCAGCCGCTGGGCGTGGGGTGGGCGTCCCAGAAGTCGGCGAGGGCCTGGGCCGTGGCGAGGGGACGGTCGGTGTTGGGGGAGTGCTCGGCGCCCTCGACGACCGTCCGCCGGGCCCCCAGCCGCGCCGCCATGTCGTCGAGCAGCGCCAGCGGCCAGGTGTCGTCCAGCGCGCCCGACAGCACGTGGAAGGGCAGTGGCACGGCTGCGAGTTCGGCGACGCGGTCCGGTTCCGAGCACAACTGACGCCCGGCGGCGAGGAGTTGGGCGGGCTTGTTGCCCATCCAGCGGCGCCGCAGGTCGGCCCGGTTGTCGAGGCCGCCGTCCAGCCCGCCGGTGGCGGTCTCCTCGGGCGCCTCCATCGCCTGGATCGCGTCCCACACCTCGGCCATCGTCATCACCGCGAGCGCGTCGCGCAGCAGCTTCACGCGCTGCTGCTGAGAGGCCGAGATCTGCGCGGGGCCCGAGGCCATCAGGGTGAGCGAAGCGAAGGGGGAGTGGTCGAGCAGCACGGCCGCGCGCGAGACCTGCCCGCCCAGCGAGTGCCCCATCAGATGCACCGGTGCCGTTTCGACGGCCGCCACCTGCGCGAGCACGTCCCTGGCCAACTCCTCCTGGGCGTAGGCGGATTCGTCGTGCTCGGGGCCGTCCGACTCGAACTGGCCGCGCCCGTCCACGGCCAGGGTCCGGTACCCGCGCTCGGCCAGCGGCACATGCAGCGGGTTGAAGTCCTCCTTGCTGCCGGTGAACCCCGGCAGCAGCAGCGCGACCCCTCTGGGCTCGACCCCGTCGGCGACGGGCGCGTCGACCACGGCGAACTCACCGCGCGCGGTCCGCAGGGAGTACGCACGGGCACCGGCGGGCGGGACGAAGGTGGCAGGCCTGCTCATGGGAAGAGGCTATCGGGCGTTGCCGTGCGGCGGGTGACGGGCCGTGTGCCGGGCGGAGGCGGGGAGGGAACGCCCGATGGCCCGGCCCACCGAGGTGGGCCGGGCCATCAGGTCGACGCCGTCGCGCTGTTCCGGCTGGTACGCCGGCGCGCCGGTCAGGCTTCGGTAGCCTCCGCGGCCGCCGTCGCCTTGCGGGTGCGGCGCGCCTTCGGAGCCGCCTCCGCGGCCTCGGCGGCGGGCGCCGTCGCCTTGCGGGTGGTCCGGCGGCGCGGCTTGGCCTCCGGCTCCTCGGTGGCCTGCGCCGGAATCTCCGGGACGGCTGCCTCGGCGACGGCCTTACGGGTCCGCCGTGCCTTGGGCGCGACCACCTCGGCACCGTCCACGGCGGCTTCGGCGGCGGCAGCGGTCTTGCGGGTGCGGCGCGGCTTGGCCTCGGCCTCGGGTGCCACGGGTGCCTCGGCGGTCTCCGGTGCGGCGACCGCCTTCTTGCGGGTGCGGCGGGGCTTGGCCTCGGTGGCTTCCGCGGTGTCCACGGCGGCTTCGGCGGCGGCAGCGGTCTTGCGGGTGCGGCGCGGCTTGGCCTCGGCCTCGGGTGCCACGGGTGCCACGGGTGCCTCGGGTGCCTCGGCGGTCTCCGGTGCGGCGACCGCCTTCTTGCGGGTGCGGCGGGGCTTGGCCTCGGTGGCTTCCGCGGTGTCCACGGCGGCTTCGGCGGCGGCAGCGGCCTTGCGGGTGCGGCGCGGCTTGGCCTCGGCCTCCGACTCCGCGGCTTCCGGAGCGGCGGCGGCCTTGCGGGCGCGACGCGGCTTGGTCTCCGCGGCTTCCACGGTGTCGACGGCTGCCTCGGCGGCCGGTTCGGCCGTCTTGCGGGTCCGTCGGCGCGGCTTCGGCTCGGCGGCCTCGGTCACGGCCTCGGGCGCGGCCGCCACGGGGGCGGGCTCGGCCACGGGTGCCTCGGTCACCGGTGCCTCGGCCACGGCGGTCCCGGCCGGCTCGGCGGCCTTCCGCGTGCGGCGGCGGCGCGGCTTCTCCGGAGCGTCCAGGGCGGCCGGGCCCTCCGCCGTGTCCACCGTCTCGACGGCGGCCGACTCGACGGTCGCGGGCGCGGCAGCGGCCGTCACCGGCTCGGCCGCGCTCCCGCCGCGCGTACGGCGGCGACGGCGCGGGGTACGGGCCCCCGTGGACTCCTCGGCGGTGCCGGACTCGGCGACCGGCGCCGGGGCGGTGGAGGCGTCCGTCGGGGCCCCGCTGCGCGTGCGGCGGCGACGGCGCGGGGTGCGGGCCGCGCGCTCACGCTCGGCCGACGGGGCGGCACCGGACTCGGCGCGGCCACCACGGCCGCCCCGGTCACGGCCACGTGCTCCGCGACCGCCGGTCTCGCCCAGGTCCTCGAGCTCCTCCGCGTCGAGCCCGGCGCGGGTCCGCTCCGAGCGCGGCAGTATGCCCTTCGTGCCCTCGGGGATGCCGAGGTCGGAGAACAGGTGCGGAGAGCTCGAGTACGTCTCCGCCGGGTCGTTGAAGCCCAGCTCCAGCGCCTTGTTGATGAGCTGCCAGCGCGGGATGTCGTCCCAGTCGACGAACGTGATCGCCGTGCCCTTGGCGCCCGCGCGGCCGGTGCGGCCGACGCGGTGCAGGTACGTCTTCTCGTCTTCGGGGGACTGGTAGTTGATGACGTGGGTCACGCCCTCGACGTCGATGCCGCGCGCGGCGACGTCGGTGCAGACGAGGACGTCGACCTTGCCGTTGCGGAAGGCTCGCAGAGCCTGCTCGCGGGCGCCCTGGCCCAGGTCGCCGTGGACCGCGCCGGAGGCGAAGCCGCGACGCTCGAGCTGCTCGGCGATGTCGGCGGCGGTGCGCTTGGTGCGGCAGAAGATCATCGCGAGCCCGCGGCCGTCGGCCTGCAGGATGCGGGAAACCATCTCCGGCTTGTCCATCGAGTGCGCGCGGTAGACGAACTGCTTGATGTTCGCGACCGTCGCGCCCTCGTCGTCCGGCGCGGTGGCACGGATGTGCGTGGGCCGCGACATGTAGCGGCGCGCGAGACCGATGACCGCGCCCGGCATGGTCGCCGAGAACAGCATGGTCTGGCGCTTCACCGGGAGCATGGCGACGATCTTCTCGACGTCGGGCAGGAAGCCCAGGTCGAGCATCTCGTCGGCCTCGTCGAGGACCAGGCACTTGACGTGCTTCAGGTCCAGCTTCTTCTGGCCCGCGAGGTCGAGCAGCCGGCCCGGGGTGCCGACGACCACGTCGACGCCCTTCTTCAGGATCTCGACCTGGGGCTCGTACGCCCGGCCGCCGTAGATCGCGGTGACGCGCACGTTGCGCACCTTGCCGGCGGTCAGCAGGTCGTTGGTGACCTGCTGGCACAGCTCGCGCGTGGGGACGACGACGAGCGCCTGCGGGGCCTCGGTCAGCGCCTCGGGGGCGGCGCGGCCGGCCTCCACGTCGGCGGGGACCGTCACCCGCTCGAGGAGCGGGAGGCCGAAGCCCAGCGTCTTGCCGGTGCCGGTCTTGGCCTGGCCGATGACATCCGTGCCGGAAAGGGCGACGGGGAGCGTCATCTCCTGGATGGGGAAGGGGGTGACGATGCCGACGGCCTCCAGGGCCTCGGCCGTCTCGGGAAGGATTCCGAGGTCACGAAACGTCGTAGTCAGGATGCTGCCTCTTCTGTGTGGCGCGGCGCGAGGCGAGCGCGGGGGTCTTTGACGGACCGTGCCGGGGACGTCGGCTGCCATACGGGCGAACCACTCGGGTCAGCCGTAAAGCACGGGACCTCTGCCGACGCTCTAGCGCTCGTACCGCTGAGGGTGTCCCTCCGGTCGACGTACGTATGTGCCGTACGGCCGGGGAGGGCTGTCGGGTCGGAGCCGATCGGGCCACCGACCGGGCATCCTCATGCGTGCGGCCTGTCGGGACGCGTCGAACATCGTCGACGCACTCAGCCAGGCGCATTACCACCATACCCCGGATTCGCGCACATGCGATGGCCGATTTGCTCACGTAGTCGTGGTCACACTGGTTGGCCAGGGGCTTCCGGGGCAGGGCGAGCGGACTATTGTGCGCCTCATGACTAGCTCTGACAAGCCTGAGAACGCGCCCGCCGCCGCTGCCGGACCCACCGGCGTCGCCGCCCAGGACTGGACCCGGGCCTCCGCCGACCCGCAGTACCGCGCCGCGGTGGTGGACCTGCTCGGAGCGCTCGCGTACGGCGAGCTCGCGGCGTTCGAACGGCTCGCGGAGGACGCCAAGCTGGCGCCGACGCTCGCGGACAAGGCGGAGCTGGCCAAGATGGCCTCGGCCGAGTTCCACCACTTCGAGCGGCTGCGCGACCGGCTCACCGAGATCGGCGAGGAGCCGACCGCCGCGATGGAGCCGTTCGTCGCGGCCCTGGACGGCTTCCACAAGCAGACGGCCCCCTCGGACTGGCTGGAGGGCCTGGTCAAGGCGTACGTCGGCGACTCGATCGCCAGTGACTTCTACCGGGAGGTCGCGGCCCGCCTGGACTCCGACACGCGCGAGCTGGTCCTGGCCGTTCTCGACGACACCGGGCACGCCGGTTTCGCGGTGGAGAAGGTGCGCGCGGCGATCGACGCGGACCCGCGCGTGGGCGGGCGGCTGGCGCTGTGGGCGCGGCGGCTGATGGGCGAGGCGCTGTCGCAGTCGCAGCGCGTGGTCGCCGACCGGGACGCGCTGTCCACGATGCTCGTGGGCGGCGTGGCCGACGGGTTCGACCTCGCCGAGGTGGGCCGGATGTTCTCCCGTATCACCGAGGCGCACACCAAGCGGATGGCCGCGCTGGGCCTCGCGGCCTGAGACCGGGCCCGGCGTTCGGGGGGCGGTACGCGCCCCCCGCGACGGCGTCGCTCGCTACGCCGGGATCGATCGTCGGCGCAGCCGGCGGCCGGCCGGGCGCAGGAGCAGGGACAGGGAGGCCGCCGAGACGACCGCGGCGCCCAGCAGGCTCAGCAGGGCCGTCCCGGGACCGAGCGCGCTGTGGGTGACGAAGTCACCGAAGAGGGCACCGGCGACGCCCGTCGCGAAGACCAGGGCGGGGGCGGGCAGGCGGTGTGCCAGCCGCTGCGTCGCCGCCCAGGCGAGGAGCAGACCGACCAATGCGGATCCGAGTGCTTCCAGGATCATGTCGGGGTCCCTCCCAAGGCCGGCCGGTGCTTCACGGTTGTAGCCCGTCCTACCCGTGACCTGCGGAGTACAACCCTCCTCTGTGAACGACTTGTGCTCCGTCTGTGCGCGGCCGCCACGAACACCGCGCCGCCACGAACACCACGTCGGCACGGGTACCAGGCCGGCACGGGTACCCCGACGGCGCGGGCACCGCAAGACGGAAGGGGCCCGGCGGCACAGTGCCGCCGGGCCCCTTCCGCTGAACGGGACCTACAGAGTGCCGAAGCCGACCTTGCGGACGGTCGGCTCGCCGATCTCCACGTACGCCAGACGGTCCGCCGGCACCAGGATCTTGCGGCCCTTCTCATCCTCGAGGCTGAGCAGCGGCGTCTTTCCGGCCAGGGCCTCAGCCACCACGCGCTCGACCTCGGCGACGCTCTGACCGCTCTCCAGAACGATCTCGCGGGGCGCGTGCTGCACGCCGATCTTGACCTCCACGGCTATGTCCCTCCGACGGTCAGTGCTGTGCGCGATCTTCCGCGCCGTACCAGCACACATTAGCCCGGTGAGGGGACGTACACGCTGCGGGCCGGAACGCCATCAGCGAACACCGCGGGGGAACAAATGACCGTCAGTGGTGGTCGATGCCGTGCAGCGGGAAGCCGGCGATGCCCCGCCAGGCCAGCGAGGTCAGCAGCTGCACCGCCTGGTCACGCGGCACGCTGCGGTCGCTGTGCAGCCAGGAGCGCGCCACCACCTGGGCGAGACCGCCGAGCCCGGAGGCGAGCAGCATCGACTCCGCGCGCGAGAGACCGGTGTCCTCGGCGATGACGTCGCAGATCGCCTCGGCGCATTCGTTGGTGACCTTGTCGACGCGCTCGCGCACCGCGGGCTCGTTCGTCAGGTCGGACTCGAAGACCAGGCGGAAGGCGCCGCCGTCGTCCTCCACGTAGGCGAAATAGGCGTCCATGGTGGCGCGGACGCGCTGCTTGTTGTCGGTCGTCGACGCCAGCGCGTTGCGCACCGACTGGATCAGCGCCTCGCAGTGCTGGTCCAGCAGCGCGAGGTAGAGATCCAGCTTGCCGGGGAAGTGCTGGTAGAGCACCGGCTTGCTGACGCCGGCCCGCTCGGCGATGTCGTCCATCGCGGCGGAGTGATAGCCCTGAGCGACGAAGACCTCCTGGGCGGCGCCCAGCAACTGGTTCCGTCGGGCTCGGCGTGGCAGCCGTGTGCCACGCGGGCGTGCCGCCTCAGTCTGCTCGATGGCTGTCACGCCGCCTCCCAATGTCGTCCACGTGCGGCGTAGGCCGCGCGGCCATCGTACTTTTCGGTAACCGTGCTGTGCGCGGTGCGAGCGCAGAATTTCACGTACCGGACGGCGATGAAAGCGGTTGACGCCCCCCTGGCGCGGCCGAACGGGTCCCGCGGGGTGGCCGCGAGGTCAGCGGTAGTCGTCCTCGTCGAGGGCGACGACGCGCCGCTGTTCGACGAGGTCGGCCTCGTTGCCACGGGCCGGGTCCACGTCCGTCAGGGGGTCGTCGCGCTCCGGGGTGACGTCCGTGTGCTGCTCGGCGGAGTCCACCTCGGGGGCCTCGACGTCGATCTCCGGGAGGCTGTCGTTCTCCCGGTCCTCGATCGCGTCGGGCTCGATGGGGTCCTCGATGGAGTCGTGGGTCATGGTGGGCTCCCTTCCTACGAACGTCCCTGGAACCAGCAGGGGCCAGATCCGGGTGCCCTCTGTATGAGCCTAGGAGACACCTGATTCCGGTGCCATGCCATGGACGTCCGTCGGCCGTGTGGTCGCGCGGGTCATGGAGGGGCGTCGCCCCGTCCGGTCCGCGCCGCGTTCCCGGTCCTGTGTCCGTGACGCACGGGTGCAATCTGTGACGGCGAACACATGAGCCGCTATGTGATCGTCTCGTAACATTGCCGCATGTCTTCGACCGAGTCGCCTTCCGTACCGGCCGCGAGTGTCCTTCCCAGGGTCGCGCCCGTCCGGGTCGGCGAGGGCGAGCGGCTGAGGTCGGTGGGGCTGCCGGGGGTCACTCTGTCGCTGCGTTCGCGGCCGCCCGCGCGTGAGGGGCTGCCGCCCGCGTTCTTCGTCCACGGACTCGGCGGTTCCTCGCAGAACTGGTCGTCGCTGATGGCGGAACTGGACGGCGTCGTCGACGGCGAGGCGGTGGACCTGCCCGGCTTCGGCGACTCCCCGCCCCCGGACGACGGTGACTACTCCATCACCGGGCACGCGCGCGCGGTCATCCGCTGTCTGGACGCCGCCGATCGCGGCCCGGTGCACCTCTTCGGCAACTCCCTCGGTGGCGCGGTCGCCACGCGCGTGGCCGCCGTACGGCCGGATCTCGTCCGGACGCTCACCCTGGTGTCGCCCGCCCTGCCGGAGCTGCGGATCCAGCGGACCGCGGTGCCGACGGGGCTGCTGGGCGTGCCCGGCATCGCCGCGCTGTTCACCCGGCTCACCCGGGAGTGGACGGCCGAACAGCGGGTGCGCGGCGTCATGGCGCTCTGCTACGGCGATCCGGGACGCGTGTCCACCGAGGCGTTCGGGCACGCCGTCGAGGAACTGGAACGGCGGCAGCAACTGCCTTACTTCTGGGACGCGATGGCACGCTCCGCGCGCGGTATCGTCAACGCCTACACCCTGGGCGGACAGCACGGGCTGTGGCGCCAGGCCGAGCGTGTGCTCGCCCCCACCCTCCTGATCTACGGTGGTCGCGACCAACTGGTCGGCTTCCGCATGGCCCGCAAGGCCGCCCGCTCCTTCCGCGACTCGCGTCTGCTGTCGCTGCCGGAGGCGGGGCACGTGGCGATGATGGAGTACCCGGAGGTGGTGGCGGGGGCGTTCCGGGACCTCCTCGCACAGGCCGGGACACCGGGCGGCGATCCGGCCGCGGAGACGGACACGGACACGGAGAGCTGAGGGCTGGTGGGACGCCACAGTCGCCGCGGAGCGGCCCCCAAGGGCGACTCCGCGGCCATAAAGGCACAGGGAGAGGCGCGGGGCGCGGCCCCCGGCGCCGCAGGCGAGGGCGCCGGACGCGAGCTCTGGCTGCCCGGCCAGCGGCAGGCCCCGGCGGGCGCCCCGGGCGCCCAGGGGACGGGACCGCGCCCGGCGCCGGGGGTGCCCGGCTTCCCGCCCGGCACGCCGGCCCGTGGAGTGCCGCGCTTCCCGGACGGCACGCCCGCGCATGGAGTGCCGCGCCTTCCGGAGGGCACCCCTGTCCGTGTGGCACCCAGGCTTCCGGACGGCACTCCCGCTCGTGGTGTTCCGCGTCCCGCGGACGGCACGCCGGCCCGAGGGGTGCCCAGGCTTCCCGACGGCACGCCCGCTCACGGCGTTCCGCGACTGCCCGACGGCACGCCCGCGCAGGGGACGCCGCGGGTCGGTGGCGGTGTCTCCCGGGCCCGCGGCGGGCATCCCGAGCAGCGTGAAGCCGGGGGCGGCTGGGGCGAGTTCAAGGGGGCGGCCGGCGGCGCCGGGACGGCTCCCGGTGGCACCGGGATGCCCGGGGGACCGGCGACTGCCGGTGCCAGGCAGGGCGCGGGCGGCCCCGGCACGGCCCTCCCGCGGCAGCGGCGGCGGCAGGGCGGCCCCCGGCAGGACTACCTGGACGCCTTCGACGAGGACATCGACGTCTTCGACCCCCGCCCCGGCCGCCGCCCCGGACCGGACGGCCGGCAGGGGCCGCACGACCCCGACGCGGAGCCGGTTGCCGGAGTGGGTTCCGGGCCCGGCGGCGACGGGTCCGAGGCCGCCGTGCCCGCACAGCGCTCCGGCGGCAGGAGCCGGGCCTTCACCGGTATCGCGGCCGCCGCCGTGACCACCGCCCTGGCGATCGTCGTCGCCGGACAGGTCGCCGACGGCCACGACGGCAGCGGCCTCCAGGCCCGGTCCGCCACCGGACAGGCGGGCGACGCCCGCGCCCCCGGCGGCAACGCGCCCGCCGCCGCGCCGAGCGTGGCGGCGCTGACGTACGACCAGAAGATGGCCCGGACGTACCAGCTCAGTGCCGGACTGAAGGGCTCCGGGAAGTTCGACGCGGTCCCGGGCCTCGACAAGGCGCCCGGCGGGGGACAGAAGTACACCTACCGGGTGGATGTCGAGCAGGGACTCGGGCTGGACGGTGAGCTGTTCGCCGAGGCCGTGCAGAAGACGCTGAACGACGACCGCAGTTGGGCCCATGACGGCGCCCGTACCTTCGAGCGGATCTCCTCCGGCAAGCCGGACTTCGTGATCACGCTCGCCAGTCCGGGCACCACCGCCACATGGTGTGCCAAGTCCGGCCTGGACACCGCGGAGGACAACGTCTCCTGCGACTCGGCGTCCACCGAACGCGTGATGATCAACGCCTACCGGTGGGCACAGGGAAGTGAGACATACGGGGACAAAATTCATGCTTACCGGCAGATGCTGATCAATCACGAAGTGGGGCACCGGCTCGGTCACGGCCATGTGACCTGTGACAGGGACGGTGAACTCGCCCCGGTCATGCAGCAGCAGACCAAGTTCCTCGACCACGACGGAATCCACTGCCGACCCAACCCCTGGCCGTATCCCAGGAGTTGACAGGTGGCGCTTATGTCAGATTGACATGAGTCGCATGTTCGTTCATATTTCTCGGCATGTGGTCCCGTCATACCGTCTCGCACAGCGCAGCCATCGAGCTGGCGCTGTTCGGTGTGACCGCGCTCTGCGTGGCCGACATCCACTGTCGCTGACGCCGCCTCCCTGGCGTTCGCGTCGCGACTACTTCCCTTTTTTCCGTCCGTGACCGTGTCACGGGTGTCTTCGACGACCCGACGCCGGGGCCGACGTCTGCCCGCAGCCGTCTCGCTCCTCGTTCATCTGTCTCACTTGTCGAGAAATTCTCGATCAGCCCCGAGAGGTCGTCATTCCGATGCGTCAACCGTCCGTCATAGCGCGCCGCGTGGCAGCGGCATCCGTCAGCCTGGTCGTGGCAGCGGGCGCCGCCGCCTGCGGTCCGCAGGACAACGATGCCAAGGGCTCAGCCGGCGACTCCGCGCCGCACAAGGGCGGCACGCTCACGGTGCTGAACTCCAACCCGCAGGCGGACTTCGACCCCGCCCGCCTGTACACCTCCGGCGGCGGCAACGTCCCCTCGCTCGTCTTCCGCACCCTCACGACCCGCAACCGTGAGAACGGCGCGGCCGGCGCCGAGGTCGTCCCCGACCTCGCCACCGACACCGGGCGTCCCAGCAAGAACGCGACCGTATGGACGTACACCCTGCGCAAGGGCCTCAAGTACGAGGACGGCACCCCGATCACCTCCGCCGACGTCAAGTACGGCATCGAGCGCTCCTTCGCGCCCGAACTGTCGGGCGGCGCCCCCTACCTGCGGGACTGGCTGGTCGGGGCCGCCGACTACCAGGGCCCCTACAAGGACAAGAATGGCCTGTCGGCGATCGAGACGCCGGACGAGCGGACCATCGTCTTCCACTTGAACAAGCCCGAGGGCGAGTTCCCGTACCTTGCCACCCAGACCCAGTTCACGCCCGTGCCCAAGGCCAAGGACACGGGCACGAAGTACGAGGAGCACCCGGTCTCGTCCGGCCCCTACAAGGTCGTCAGCAACGAGAACGACGGCGAGCACCTCGTCCTGAAGCGCAACACGTACTGGTCCACGGCGGTCGACGCCGAGCGCAAGGCCTACCCGGACACCATCGACGTCCGCTCCGGCCTCGACTCCTCCGTGATCAACCAGCGGCTTTCCGCGTCCCAGGGAACGGACGCCGCCGCGGTCACCACGGACACCAACCTCGGCCCGGCCGAACTCGCCAAGGTCACCGGTGACAAGGAACTGGCCGCGCGCGTGGGCACCGGCCACTTCGGCTACACGAACTACATCGCCTTCAACCCGAAGGTGAAGCCGTTCGACGACCCGAAGGTGCGGCAGGCGATCTCCTACGCCATCGACCGGTCCTCCGTGGTCAACGCGGCCGGCGGCAGCGCGCTCGCCGAGCCCGCCACCACGTTCCTGCCCGACCAGAAGTCCTTCGGGTACACGCCCTCCGACCCGTTCCCGGCGGGCAGGTCCGGCAACGCGGCCAAGGCCAGGGAACTGCTGGCGCAGGCCGGCCACAAGAACGGCCTCACCGTCACGCTGACCCACTCCAACAGCAAGGACTTCGAGACCAGCCCCGAGATCGCGACCGCGATCCAGGACGCCCTCAAGAAGGCCGGTGTCACGGTCAAGCTGCAGGGCCTGGAGGAGAACGACTACGCGGACAAGATCCACAGCGTGAGGACCGAGCCGGGCTTCTTCCTCGCCCACTGGGGTGCCGACTGGCCCTCCGGCGGTCCCTTCCTCGCCCCGATCTTCGACGGCCGGCAGATCGTCAAGGACGGCGCGAACTTCAACACCGCCCTGCTCGACGACAAGTCGGTCAACGGCGAGATCGACGCGATCAACAAGCTGACCGACCTCGACGCGGCCGCGAAGCGGTGGGGCGCGCTGGACAAGAAGATCGGCGAGCAGGCCCTCGTGGTGCCGCTGTTCCACCCGGTCTACAAGCGCCTGTACGGCGAGGAGGTGCGGAACATCGTCATCAGCGACTGGACCGGCGTCCTCGACATCTCCCAGGTCGCGGTGAAGTAAGGCCGTGAGCGAGGCACTTGTCGCCACCCAGGCCCCCGGGACGGACACCACCGTCCCGGGGGCCTCGGGGGCCCGTCAGTTCTGGCGGCGGCTGCGGGCGCAGCGCGCCGCCCTGGTCGCCGCGGCCGTCGTCGCGCTGCTCGTCCTGGTGGCGCTCGCCGCGCCGCTGCTCACCGCCCTGGAGGGCCAGGACCCCACCACCTACCACCCGTCCCTGATCGACTCCGCGCGCGGGGGCGTGCCGATCGGCTCGTTCGGCGGCGCCGGCGGCGCCCACTGGCTGGGCGTCGAGCCGCAGACCGGGCGCGACCTGTTCGCCCGGCTGGTGTTCGGGGCGCGGGTGTCGCTGGGGGTCGCGCTGGCCGCGACCGTGCTCCAGGTGACCCTCGGTGTGCTGATCGGGGTCGCCTCGGCGCTCGGCAGCCGGTTCGTCGACCAACTGTTGAGCCGGTTCACGGACATCATCGTCGCCCTGCCCCTGATGATCATGGCGCTGGCGCTGCTCGCCATCGTGCCGACGAGCTTCCCCCGGCCCGTCCTGGTCACCTTCGTGATCGGCCTGATCGCCTGGGGCAACATCGCCAAGATCACGCGCGCGCAGACGCTCACCCTCAAGGGGCTCGACCACGTGGCCGCCGCCCGGCTCAGCGGCTGGGGCACCTGGCGGATCGCCCGCCGTGAACTGCTGCCCGGGCTCGCCGCGCCCGTCATCACCTACGCGGCCCTGCTCGTCCCCATCAACATCTCGGTCGAGGCGGCCCTGTCGTTCCTCGGTGTGGGCGTGAAGCCCCCCACGCCGTCCTGGGGGCAGATGCTCACCGCCGCCGACGTCTGGTACCAGGCGGCGCCGCAGTACCTGCTGCTGCCCGCCGGAGCCCTCTTCGTCACCGTCGTCGCGCTGACCGTCCTCGGCGACGGTGTGCGCACCGCCCTTGACCCGCGCGCGGCCTCGCGGCTGCGTGTCGGTACGGGCGCCAAGGGCGAGGGCAGGGCGGCCGAGGCCGGCAAGGTCGACGGCGGAGCGGCCGGAGCCGGCAAGGAGGACGCCGCATGAGCGGGTTCGGCGGTTTCGTGCTGCGCCGCGCCGTCGGCGTCCTGGTCACCCTGTTCGCCATCTCGGTGATCATCTACGTCGTCTTCTACGTCACCCCCGGCAACGTCGCCCAGATCAGCTGCGGCCCGCGTTGCTCGCCGGTCCAAGTCCACCAGGTCGCCCAGCAGCTCCACCTGGACGACCCGCTGTACCTGCGCTACTGGCACTTCCTGCAGGGCCTGTTCGTCGGCCAGGACTACTCGACCGGCACCTCGGTGGCGCACTGCCCGGCGCCCTGCCTCGGGCTCTCCTACCAGAGCGACCGGCAGGTGACGGACATCATCCTGACCAAGCTCCCGGTCAGCCTGTCGCTGGTGTCCGGCGCGATGGTGATCTGGCTGGTCCTCGGCGTCGGCACCGGAGTGCTCTCCGCCTGGCGGCGCGGCCGGTTCACCGAGCGGGCGCTGACCGCGCTCACTCTCGCGGGCACGGCCACGCCGGTCTTCGTCATCGGTCTGGTCCTCATGATCGTGGTCTGCGGGGAGCTGCGGCTGCTGCCCTTCCCCCAGTACGTGAAGCTCACCGACGATCCCGAGCAGTGGGCGTGGAACCTGCTGCTGCCCTGGCTCTCGCTCGCCCTCATCGAGGCGGCGGCGTTCGCCCGGCTGACCCGGGCGGCCATGCTGGAGACCCTCGCCGAGGACCACGTACGGACGTTCCGCGCCTACGGGGTCTCCGAACGCTCGGTCGTCGGACGGCACGCCCTGCGCGGGGCGCTCGCGCCGGTCATCGCGCTGAACGCCAACAACTTCGGCGGAGCCGTCGGCGGGGCCGTCCTCACCGAGACCCTCTTCGGCCTCCCCGGCATCGGGCAGGAACTGGTCCACGCGGTCAAGGTGGTCGACCTGCCGGTCGTCGTCGGCATGGTCCTGGTCATCGGCTTCTTCGTGGTCATCGCCAACGCCGTCGCGGACGTCCTGTACGCGGTGGCCGACCGACGGGTGGTACTCGCATGAGCCTGGTCGAAGTCACGGACCTGACCGTGGAGTTCGGGTCCCTGCGCGCCGTGGACGGCCTCTCCTTCCGGCTGGCGCGGGGCGAGGCCCTCGCGCTGGTCGGCGAGTCCGGTTCCGGCAAGTCCACCGTCGCCGGTGCCCTGCTGGGCCTGCACCGGGGCACCGGGGCGCGGGTCGGCGGCTCGGTCCGCGTCGCGGGTACCGATGTGCGGCAGGCCTCGGACGAGGAGCTGCGCGAGCTGCGCGGCGCCAAGGCGGCCATGGTCTTCCAGGACCCGCTGTCCTCGCTCGACCCGTACTACGCGATCGGCGACCAGATCGCCGAGGTGCACCGCGTGCACACGCGCGTGTCGCGCCGCGCCGCACGCGCGCGTGCCGTCGAGGTACTGGACCGGGTCGGCATCCCGGACGCGGTACGGCGGGCCCGTTCCCGTCCGCACGAGTTCAGCGGCGGCATGCGCCAGCGCGCCCTGATCGCCATGGCGCTCGCCTGCGAGCCGGACCTGCTGATCGCCGACGAGCCCACCACGGCCCTCGATGTCACCGTCCAGGCCCAGATCCTCGACCTGCTGCACACGCTGCGCGAGGAGACCGGCATGGGCCTGCTGCTCGTCACCCACGACGTCGGGGTCGCGGCCGAGAGCGTCGACGAGGTGCTGGTCATGCGGCACGGCAGGGCCGTCGAACACGGCCCGGTCGGCGCGGTCCTGGCGTCGCCCGGGCAGGCCTACACCCGCGAGCTGCTCGACGCCGTCCCGCGCGTGGACGCGCCACGGGCCGCCGCGCGGGCGTCCGGGGAGGTCGTGCTGGAGGCCACCGGCCTGCGGCGCGAGTTCGGGCGTGGCAAAGGCGCGTTCACGGCCGTGGACGACGTCTCGCTGACCGTCCGCCGGGGCGAGACCCTGGGCGTCGTGGGGGAGAGCGGCAGCGGCAAGACGACGCTGGGCCGCATGCTGGTAGGGCTGCTGGAGCCGACCGCCGGCGGGATCCGCCACGCGGGACGCCCGCACACCGGCGTGGACCCGGCCGTCCAGATGGTCTTCCAGGACCCGGTCTCCTCCCTCAACCCCCGCCGCGGCGTGGGCGAGTCCATCGCGGACCCGCTCCGCGCGCGCGGGGAGCGGGACGAGCGGCGCATCCGGGCGCGGGTGGGTGACCTGCTGGAGCGCGTGGGGCTCGAGGCGGCGCACTACGACCGCTACCCGCACGAGTTCAGCGGCGGCCAGCGCCAGCGCGTCGGCATCGCCCGGGCGCTCGCCGCGGACCCGCGCGTCATCGTCCTGGACGAGCCGGTCTCCGCGCTCGACGTCACCACGCAGGCCCAGGTGGTCGCGCTCCTCGGCGAGCTGCAGCGGGAACTCGGCCTCGCGCTGGTGTTCATCGCGCACGACCTCGCCGTGGTCCGCCAGGTCAGCGACCGGGTCGCGGTGATGCGCCGCGGACGGATCGTGGAGTCCGGTCCCGTGGACGAGGTCTACGACGCCCCGCGCGAGGCGTACACGAAGCAGCTCCTGGCCGCCGTGCCCGCCCTCGATCCGCAGCTCGCGGCCCGGCGGCGGGCGGCCCGGCGGGAGCTGGCCGCGGCGTAACGTTTCACGCTCGGACGATCACCTTCCGCAGTCCTAGCGCGACGGAACGCGACCCGCACCCGAAAGTTACGCCCGTTCACCCCTTTTGGTGGCGCGATGGACAACCGTCCATCGCGCCACCGCTGTGTCCGCATACCTTCGTGCCGCTGCGAACCGCCGGGACGAAGGCGGCTTCCCACTCACGGAGATCGGGGGTGCACACGTGCGCATCGGACTGCTTACGGAGGGTGGCTACCCGTATGTGGATGGTGACGCCGGGCTCTGGTGCGACCGGCTCGTGCGCGGGCTCGCCCAGCACGAGTTCGACGTCTACGCGCTCAGCCGCGACCGGCAGCAGGAGGACGCGGGCCGGGTCCCGCTTCCGCCGCAGGTCGGCCAGGTGCGTACCGCTCCGCTGTGGACGGCCGAGCACGACGGGGTCACCCATGGCCGGCGTGCGCGCCGGCGCTTCACCGAGTGCTACGGCGAGCTGGTCGAGGCCCTGAGCGGCGGGCCCGGCGCCGCCTCCGGCCCAACCGCCGGAACCGGGCCCGCTCACGAGGCGGACCGTTTCGGCAGCGCACTGTACGGTCTCGCCGAACTCGCCCGGGACGAGGGCGGACTGGTCGGCGCACTCCGCTCCGACACCGCCCTGCGCACCCTCGAACGCGCCTGCCGCGCCCCCGGCGCGCCGCGCACGGCGCGCGAGGCACGCGTGGCCGACCTGCTCACGGTCACCGCCCACCTCGAACGCGCCCTGCGTCCCCTCTCCCTGGACTGGTACGGCGACGACGGCCTCGGCGCCGCCGACCTCTGCCACGCCACCGCCGGCGGCACGGCCGCCCTGCCCGGACTGCTCGCCCGGCACCTGTGCGAAGTGCCCCTGCTGGTCACCGAGTACGGCGTGCAGCTCCGCTCGCACTACCTGGCCCTGGGCCCCGACGACGCCGCCCCCGCCGTACGCGCCCTGCTCGCCGCCTTCCACGGCCTGCTCGCCACCGAGGTCTACCGGCGCGCCACCCTCCTCACACCGGGCAACGCGCACGCCCGCCGCTGGCAGGAACGGTGCGGTGCCGACCGCGCCCGGATCCGCACCGTGCACCCCGGCATGGACGCCTCCTGCTTCACCGAGGTCGGCGAATCCCCGGACCGCGCCGATCCGTACACGCTCGGCTGGGTGGGGCGCGTCGAACCCGCCAAGGACCTCGTGTCGCTGCTGCACGCCTTCGCCGAGGTCCGCAGGGAGGAGCCGAAGGCCCGGCTGCGGATCGTCGGCACGCCCGTGGGCCCGGAGGGCGAGGCGTACCTGGGCCACTGCCGGGTGCTCGCCGCGCAGCTCTTCCCGGACGAGGCGGAGGGCGTGCACGCGGTCGGGGACAACCCGGTCTCGTTCGAGGAGATCGGCGGCCCCGAGGTGCCGACCCTGCCCGACGCGTACGCCGGCGACGCCGTCGTCCTCCTCTCCAGCGTCGTGGAGGGCTTCCCGAACACCCTGGTGGAGGCCATGTTCAGCGGCCGCGCCACGGTGTCCACCGACGTCGGCGCGGTGGTGGAGGTGATCGGCGGCACCGGCCTGGTCGTGCCGCCGCGCAACCCCCGGGCGCTCGCCGAGGCGTGCGTGGCGCTGCTGCGCGACCCCGAGCGCCGTGAGCGCCTCGGTGCCGCCGCACGGGCCCGCGCGCTGGAGCTGTTCACCGTCGAGCAGAACATCGCGGCGTTCAACGGCATCTATCTGGAGATCGTCTCGCGCTGCCCGGTGCGCCGGGTCGTCGTCGACGAGGCCGGTGACCCGCTGCCGTTCGCCGCTCCGGCGGAGACCCATGTCCCCGTCCACTGGACCGGCCCCACGGCCCGGGAACGCACCCGGGAGGCGTCCTGCCGGGCACCCGGCGAACCGGTCCGCGCGACCTCGGGAGCGGCATCGGAGGGTGCGCTGTGAACAGGACGGAGGGCGGCGCCCCGAGCGGTTCCGGCCGGGTGGAGGGCGTCGACGGTGACAGGGACGTCCCGCGCGAGTCGCCCGGCACGGGCGCGCCGAGCGGTTCGGACGCGGTGAACGGCACGGACGCGCCGAACACCGTGGACCGGCTGAGCGATCGCGACCACCCGGGGATGCCGGCCGGTGCCACGGCCTGGGACGAGCGGTCGCGGGAATGGCTCACCGGTGCCGTGGCGCACGCCGGACCGGCCGCCGAGGGCCATGCGGACGCGGGCGCCGCAGACTCCGCGCCCCCGGCCCGGCCGGGCCCGGACGCCGCGCCCGGCGGGACCCGTACGACCCCGTTCCGGCGCGGAACCGCCGACCCCGTCAAGACCCTGCTGCACCGTCACCGTGACCTGTGCGAGCGCGCCGTGGACCCGCTGGAGATCGCCGCCGGACTGGAGGCGCACGGCGTCACCGACCGGACCGCCGCCCGGTTCCGCCACCGCGACGTCTTCTCGCTCGCCGAGGAGCTGTACGCGCGCGTGCCCCGCGACGGCGCACCGAACACCCGTCCCGAACCCGGGCGGGGACCTCGCGTCCGGGCCGGCTGGGTCCTGCTCACCCTCCTGCCCGGAGCGCTCGCCGCGGCCGCCCTGACCGTACTGCGCCTCACCCACGGCCGGTCCCGCCCGCTGGTGGCCGCCGTCGGCCTCCTCGCCCTGGCCGCCGCGACGCGCGCCGCCCTGCGCCGGGGCCCCTTGGCCGCGGTGCCGGGCCGGGTCCCGTGGCGCACGGCGGCCGCCACCCGCGCGTGGACCCTCTGGCTGCTCGGTTACGCGCTGCTCGGCGACGGACTGCTGGAGGCCGTCGTCGCCGGCGGCCCCGACGCCCTGCCCACCGGTGCTCCCGACGGCCCCTGGCCGATGACCGCCGCACCCGCCCTGGCGCTCACCCTGGCCTGCGCCCCGGCCGCCTGGTGCGCTCACCTCCTGGCCGCCGGGGCCCGCCGCAGGCTCGCCGGCAGCCGGGGTCTCGAGGACTTCACCAGCGCCGCCCGGCCCCTGCTGGCCGGTGTCCTCGTCCTGTTCCTGGGCGCCCTCACCGGCCTGCTCGCCCTGTGCGGCACGGCGCTGCACGAGAGCGCGGCCCTCCCGCAGGGACTCGCCCTCGGCGCCCTCCTGCTGCTCGCCCGCCTCCTTGTCGCGCACCGCCGGCGGCGCGCCCCCGAGTTCGCCCTGGGAGCCGCCGCGGTCACCGAGGCGGCGGCGCTCGCCCTGCTGCTGGCCGCCCGGCTGCCCGGCTGCGCCTTCCTCGCCGCGCCCGTCCAGACCGTGGTGGACGCCTGGGGCCCGGCCGCCGTGCCGACGCTCGTGTGCGGCGCCGCCGCACTCGCCCTGCTGGTCCACGCGCTGCGCACCCTGACCCGGGCCTCGGCCCACGCCCCGGCGGGAGCACCTGAGTGAACCTTCCGCCACCGTCCCCGGCCGCGTCCGCCCCCACTCGTCCCGAGCGCGCGGCGGCACCCGGCAACGCAAACGGCGTCCGGCCCCCCACCGCAGGCCACCGCATCACCCCTTCGAAGGAGAAGACCAGATGACCACCTCCCGACACGGAGCGCCCGGAGCGTCCGGAGCCTTGGGAGCCGCCGGAGCGCACACCCCGGGAGCTGCCCGATGAGGGTCCTGCTGATCGGAGCCAACGGATACATCGGCCGCTTCGTCGCCGACCGCCTGCTCGCCGACCCGGCCGTCCAGCTCACCGCGCTCGGCCGCGGCGACGACGCCGACGTCCGCTTCGACCTCGCCTCGGGCAGCCCCGGAGCGCTCACCCGCTTCCTCGACGCGGTCCACCCCGGAGTGGTCGTCAACTGCGCCGGCGCCACCCGGGGCGGTGCCCGCGACCTCGTCCGGCACAACACCGTCGCCGTCGCCACCGTCTGCGAGGCCCTGCGCCGCAGCGGCTGCGGGGCCCGGCTGGTGCAGGTCGGCTGCGGCTCCGAGTACGGCCCCAGCCAGCCCGGCTCCTCCACGGCCGAGGACGCCGTGCCCCGGCCCGGCGGCCCCTACGGCGTCAGCAAACTGGCCGCCACCGAACTGGTCCTCGGCTCCGGCCTCGACGCCGTGGTGCTCCGCGTCTTCTCGCCCGCCGGACCCGGTACCCCGGCCGGCTCCCCGCTCGGCCGGCTCGCCGAGGCCATGCGCCGCGCCATGCAGTCCGGCGACGGCGAACTCAAGCTCGCCGGACTCGGCGTCCAGCGCGACTTCATCGACGTCCGCGACGTCGCACGCGCCGTGCACGCCGCCTCCCTCTCCGCCGCGCAGGGCGTCATCAACATCGGCTCCGGCCGCGCCGTCCGCCTCCGCGACGCCGCCGCCGTCCTCGCCCGGGTCGCCGGATACGGCGGCGCCCTGCACGAACTCGACGCGCCCCCCGGGCCGCTGCGCAGCACCATCGGCCACCCCCGCGCCGACTCCGAGCACGCGGCCCCGGTCGCCTACCCGTACCCGGACGGCTGCGGCAGCTGGCAGCAGGCCGATGTGCGCACCGCCCGCGACCGGCTCGGCTGGCGCCCCCGCATCAACCTCGAGGAATCCCTCGCGGACATCTGGATGGAGGCGGCATGCCGCATCTGACCAGCACCACAGCGAGCACCACCGGCACCGGCGTCCGTACCGGCCTCGGCATCCCCGGCTACGCCCATCCGCTGGTCGCCCCCGACCAGTGGGCCGGACTCACCCGCCCCGGCACACCCCTCGACTGGGTGGTGCTCAACGTCGCCGCCGGGCCCGGCAGCCGTCCGGACCCGCACTGCCTGGAAGCCGCGGGCCGGCTGCGCAACGGGGGCGTGCGGGTCCTCGGTCACCTGGACCTCGCCCACGGCGCCCGCTCCTTCGGCGACCTGCTCTCCGACGCGCACCGCCACCTCGAGTGGTACCGCGTCGACGGCTTCCTCCTCGACCGGTGCCCCACCGAGCGCGGCGCGCTGCCCGCGGTCCGCCGGGCGGTCACCACCCTGCGGGCGATCAGTGACACCGCCCACATCGTCCTGGGCCACGGCGGCCACCCGCACCCGGGATACGCGGAGAACGCCGACCAACTGGTGACGTTCGCGGGCCCCTGGTCCGACTACCGCTTCTCGCAGGCCGCCGAGTGGACCGCCGACTATCCGCCCGACCGTTTCTGCCACTTCGTGCACGGCGTGCCGCGCGGCCACCTGGAGGAGGCGCTGCGCATCGCCCGCTGGCAGGGCGCGGGCACGATCTACCTCACCGATCGCACCGACCGGGGCGGCCGGGCCGACCCCTGGGAGACGATGCCCGGCTACTGGGACGAGATCGTCTCGCGGATCGGAACAGGTGTCTCGGAATGAAGAAGCCCGTGGCAGTGTTACAGGGAGAACAACCGTAGTGATCGACCGACCAACGGAGTCCCCGTGTCGCTGCCACCCCTGGTCGAGCCAGCCCCTGAGCTCACCGTAGACGAGGTCCGCCGGTACTCCCGCCACCTGATCATCCCCGACGTGGGGATGGACGGGCAGAAGCGGCTGAAGAACGCCAAGGTGCTCTGTGTGGGCGCCGGCGGCCTGGGCTCGCCGGCGCTGATGTACCTGGCCGCCGCGGGCGTCGGCACGCTCGGCATCGTGGAGTTCGACGAGGTCGACGAGTCGAACCTGCAGCGCCAGATCATCCACAGCCAGTCCGACATCGGCCGCTCCAAGGCCGAGTCCGCGCGTGACAGCGTCAAGGGCATCAACCCGTACGTGAACGTGATCCTTCACGAGGAGCGGCTCGAGGCCGACAACGTGATGGAGATCTTCAGCCAGTACGACCTGATCGTCGACGGCACGGACAACTTCGCGACCCGCTACCTGGTCAACGACGCGTGCGTGCTGCTGAATAAGCCGTACGTGTGGGGTTCGATCTACCGCTTCGACGGCCAGGCGTCCGTCTTCTGGTCCGAGCACGGCCCCTGCTACCGCTGCCTCTACCCGGAGCCCCCGCCGCCCGGCATGGTCCCCTCCTGCGCCGAGGGCGGCGTGCTGGGCGTGCTGTGCGCGTCCATCGGCTCCATCCAGGTCAACGAGGCCATCAAGCTGCTCGCCGGCATCGGTGAGCCGCTGGTCGGCCGACTGATGATCTACGACGCCCTGGAGATGCAGTACCGCCAGGTCAAGGTCCGCAAGGACCCGGACTGCGCGGTCTGCGGCGAGAACCCGACCGTCACCGAGCTCATCGACTACGAGGCCTTCTGCGGCGTCGTCTCCGAGGAGGCCCAGGCGGCGGCCGCCGACTCCACGATCACTCCCAAGCAGCTCAAGGAGTGGATCGACGACGGCGAGAGCATCGAGATCATCGACGTCCGCGAGCCGAACGAGTACGAGATCGTCTCGATCCCCGGCGCCCGTCTGATCCCGAAGAACGAGTTCCTCATGGGCACCGCCCTGGAGGGCCTCCCGCAGGACAAGAAGATCGTCCTGCACTGCAAGACGGGTGTCCGCAGTGCGGAAGTCCTCGCGGTCCTGAAGTCCGCGGGCTTCTCCGACGCGGTACACGTCGGCGGCGGTGTGATCGGCTGGGTCAACCAGATCGAACCGGACAAGCCGGTGTACTGATCACCGCTCCCGCCCACCGGCGGACCTGACGAAGCCCACGGCTCTGAGCAGCTCAGATGCCGTGGGCTTCTGTCGTTGGCGGTCGGCGTCGTGGGCCGTGCGGCGACTGCTTCGACACACGCTCTCCTCCACGGTGCCAGGTGGCGCACCTGCCCGGTGAACGCATGCACCTGTTCGGCTCATTCGTTCGAGTCGGATCTCATGATTGAAGTACTTTCGGTCAATCCTGCGGTGCGTGATCAGCAACCTCAGGCGCGCCGCGATTGCGGCCGCACTTGTCGCCGTGCCTCTCGTGGCACCCACGCCGGCCCACGCGCGTGACCTGTCCATCCCGAGCTACACACTCCCGATGTCGACCGCGGTCCTTGTCCTCCCCCTTGCGGCGGAGGTGCGGGACGGCTACCAGCGCACCAGCTTCAAGCACTGGAACGCGGGCCAGAACTCCACCGACGGATGCAACACACGAGCGGAGGTGCTCATCTCCGAGGCCGTCGAACCGCCAGAGATCCTCCCGGGCTGCAAGCTCTCAGGGGGGCGATGGTGGTCGTACTACGACGCCAAGTGGCTGACCCCCGCGGCCGCCTTGGACGTCGACCACATGGTGCCCCTGGCCGAGGCCTGGGATTCCGGGGCATCGCAATGGACTGCCCAGCGGCGTGAGGCGTACGCCAACGACCTCGCCGTCCCAACCTCCCTGGTCGCCGTCTCCGCGGCCTCGAACCGAAGCAAAGCCGACCAGGACCCGGCCGAGTGGCTGCCACCGGCCGTCGACGTCACCTGCCGATACACCTCGGAGTGGATCGCAACCAAGCTGCGCTGGGGGCTCACCGTCGACGCCGTCGAGCTCGAAGCACTCACACAACTCGCGGAAGCATGCCCCGGCAGCACTGTGACCTTCCAGCCTGCTCCATAGCGCGGTGGCCGGCCCGTGAACGGGCGGGGCCACCAAACGGCCTGGTACACGTCTGGCAAGGGCGCCCAAAAGCCACCGCACCGCAGGGCCAGCGCGCGCCCTGACTCGCCGGTGTACTGATCAGCGCTCCGGCTGACCAGCGAAACCGACGAAGCCCACGGCTCTGAACAGCTCGGATGCGGTGGGCTTCGTCAGTTCGGCCAATGCGCCAGGCGGGCGTGGGCCTCCTGCGCGATGACCGGCCACGGGTCGTCGGCCGAACGCGTGATCGCCGAGCGCGGCGAGCGTCGGTGGCCCGCGACGAGCCTCCGCACCGAGTCGTGCGGAATCCTTGATCAGCTCGGCCAGGATCTCCGGCGGCGCCGTCCTGTTGTGTGCGGCCCAGAAAAGCATGCCGGGATGGTCGCGCACCAGATCCCATCAGACTGCCAGTGGCAAGGCCGCCCGTGCCGAGCGGTTGGACTCCTCCGGGTCCTCGCCCTGTCGCAGCCTGATGAACTCCTCCACGGAGGTGATCTCGGCGAAACGATCCGTCATGACGGACCGTAAGTCACGCTGCCCGGGCCGGCCGTCAAGCACTGGGCCACCGGTTCACGTCGTCGGATGTCGATGGCAAGGGCTCCGCCTCACCGGGTAACGTGTCGATCTTCGGCCGGCGGAAGCCGTACGGAGTCCTCGAAGGCCGGGTAGACCATGCATGTCGCCGACCATCCCGCACGCCGCCGCCTCAGCGCTGCCCTGGACAGTCTCTCGGTCACCTTCCGTGGCATGACCGCCCGTCCGGACGAGAGCAACTGCGAATGTCACTGGGGCAGTCCGGAGGAGCTCTCCCTGCTGAAGACGCCGGACGTGGAACTGGAGCCGGACCTCTTGCGCCGGACCTGGCAGGCCGTCGACTGGCTCGACCACGCGGCTGTGCTGCGCCGCATCCTGCCGCAGTTCGCCACTGCCCTGGCCGCCGGTCGCGCGGAGACCCTGTCCGATCTGGAAGAGGCGGGGAGCTCCTTCGCCCGCGCCCGCTGGCAGCGGTGGCCTGACGAGCACGCCGATCCGGTACGGGAGTTCCTGCATGCCTGGTGGGTGCAGAGCCTCACCGACGCCGATGCGGCCGTGCCGGCGCACCAGGTCTTCGCGGTGTGCGCCGAGGCCTCCGGAACGGTCGGCCCCTGGCTGGCCGACTGGGAGAAGGAGAGCGGACCCCTCAGCGACCGACGTCTCGCCGAGGCGGCCGCGGAATGGGAGTACGAGCTCCTGGGAGACGGTCTGCCGTGGCGCGTCGGCTGGTACGAGCACGACGAGGAGGAGATGCGCGTCGAACTGGTCGCCTGGCTCCTCGGCCCCGCCGCGGTGCGGCTTCGCGAGTCGGGCGCTTCGGCGGAGCTGCGGCACCGGATACGGCTGCTCGGACTCACCGGTGACGACCGCTACACGGATCCGCACTGGCCCGGCCACCGCTACTGACGGTCGGCGGGCGGCGCGTCGGCGGCTCCCGTGGCGCCGCCGGTGTACACGCACCTTCTTCGCCGACCGGCGACCACGCCCGAAGCCCACGGCTCTGACCAGCTCAGAGCCGTGGGCTTCGGGGATTCGAGTGGCGTGTGGTGGGCGTGGCTCCCGGGTGAGTGCCACGCCCACCTGGTCAGCGGGAACGCGTGTCAGCGTTCACCGGCTCGGGGGTGTGGTCAGTGGCGGGTGCGGTGGTCACCGTCGCGGTGGCCGCGGTCGCCGCGGTGGTCACGGTCGCCCCGGTGATCGCGGTCGCCGCGGCCCCAGGAGGCGTCGTCGACGAAGCGGCCGCGGTCGTTGCGCAGGGTCGCCGTGTCGGAGCGGTCCCAGACGGACCGGTTGCGGTCCTGGAACAGGTCGCCGCGGGTGTCGTGGCCGTAGCCGGTGTGGACGCGGACGGTGCCGCGTCCGGCCAGCCGGTAGTGGTGGAAGGTGTAGGTGTGGCCGTCCCTGTCGGCCAGGGTCCAGCCGTTGAGGTTGACCGGGCGTCGCGAGTTGTTGGTGATGTCGACCCACTCCCGGTTCAGGGCGCGGTTGGAGCGGTCGTCGCGTCCCGGGGCGTCGTACCGCACGCTGCTGATGTAGACGGTGTCGCGGTGGTGACGGCCGGGGTGGTGGTCGGCGGCCGAGGCCGGCAGGGCCACGGCTCCCACGGCGGCGGCCGCCACGGCGGCGACAGCGGTCATGCGGCGCACGGATGCGGAAACGGTCACGAGGATCCCCCTACAGGAGTCCATGGCACCCCCCTTACGGATCTGCGGAGCGAAGAACGCCGCAGGCCAGTGGTGGTGCGTTGTACGAGCGGCGGCCGGCTGGCCGCGCACTCACACTGTGCAAGCCGTGCGCCCGGTTTGTGGGGGAGATGTGCGCGCCATTACGGGTTGAACATATTCCTGTGACTCTCTGCTGCATCGTCCATGTATGACTCCAACACGCCGAATTGAACGTTCGTCAGGGAAACAGCCGCTTCAGTACTGGCCTGTGCGGCTCGCGATGCCGGCCCGCCGTCCTGCCCCGCCGAGCCGGTGTCACCCGAAAGTGAGTAACAGGAACGACCCCGACCGATCGGACTAGTCCCCTCCGGCACGGCCGTGTCCCATGCCGGAACGCCTCCTCCCCGCTCCGCCGGCCGTCGTCAGGAGCAGACCTTGCCGTCCTTCGGCACCGTTCCGTCGAGCAGGTAGGCGTTCACCGCCGAGTCGACGCAGTCGCTGCCGTTGCCGTACGCGCCGTGTCCCTCGCCCTTCCAGGTGAGTTCGACGCCCACGCCCTTGCCCAGTTCGTCGGCCATCCTGCGGGCGCCCTCGTAGGGGGTCGCCGGGTCCCCGGTGTTGCCGACGAGCAGGACCGGCGCCGCACCCGGTGCGCTGACCCCCGGGGTGTCGAACTGCCCGGCCACCGGCCAGTCGTGGCACCAGCCGGCCGTGTCCCAGCCGAGGTAGTCCCCGAACACCGGCGATATCCGCTGGAACTCGGGCAGCAGCCGCTTCGTCCGGGCGAGTGTGGGCCGCTGCTTGTCGTCCAGGCACGATATGGCCCGCTGGGCGTGGGCCCGGGTGCCGTAACGTCCGGAAGAGCTCCGTTCGTTGTACTGGTCCGCGAGCGCGAGGAGCTTCGAGCCGTCGCCCTGCTCGGCCGCCTTCAGCGCGCTGGTCAGCCTGGGCCAGCCGGCCTCGCTGTACAGCGGCAGGATGATGCCGGTGAGGGCGAGCGTCTGGGTCAGCTTCCGTCCGGACGCGGTCGGCAGGGGCCTGGCGTCGATGCTCTTCAGCAGCGCCGCGATCTTCCGCGTGCCCCGTTCCGGGTCCTGGCCGGTGGATCTCAGATAGTCCTCCAGTGCCCGCTGGAAGCCCCGCGTCTGGTTCTTCGCGTGGCCCACCGTGTCCGCGGTCGGATCCACCACCGCGTCGAGGATCATCCGGCCGACGCGCCGGGGGAACAGGTGGGCGTAGACGCCGCCCAGTTCGGTGCCGTAGGAGATGCCGAAGTAGTGCATGGTCCGGTCGCCGAGCACCTGCCGCAGCAGATCCATGTCACGCGCGGTGTCGGTGGTCGAGACGTGCGCCAGCAGCCGGCCCGCGGCCCGTTCACATCCCTTCCCGAAGTCGGCGGCGTCCTGGAAGTACGCCTTCTCCTCGGCCGGATCGTCCGGCGTGGCGTCCACGGCCTCGGCGGCCTCGATGTCCCGGTCGCCGCGGCAGCGCACGCCCTCACTGGCGCCGACCCCGCGCGGATCGAAGCTCACCAGGTCGTAGCGCTCGCGCAGCGTGGTGACGGTGGCGCCGTAGTACGGCATCGTCGACACGCCCGAGCCGCCGGGGCCGCCGAAGTTGAAAAGCAGGGAACCGATCCGGTCGTTTCCGGTCGCCCGTGCCCGGATGAGGGCGACGCCGATCGTCCGACCAGCGGGGTCCGACCAGTCCAGCGGCACCTTGAGCGTGGCGCACCGCCATTCGTCGCCCGGGGCCGCGGAGCCCTCGGTGGCCCCGCACCGGTGCCAGTCGAGCTGTTGCGAGGTGAGCGAGGAGGGCGGGTCCGCCGGGGTCGGCGCCGCCGGTGTGGAAGCCGGGCCGCTCCGTCCGGCCGGGCCCGTTGCCTTGCCCTCGTCAGGGCTCCCGCCCGAGCCACCGCCACCGCACCCGGCCACCAGCAGCGCCGCGGCCACCCCGGCCGTCCACCGCAGAACCCGAAGCATGCGCACCCCCCTCGCAGGCCCCCCCCGCGTCGTGCCGCGGCAGGCGTTCACGTCATGGTAGGTGGCGGCGCGCAAGCCCGTGACGGGCTGTGGATAACCGTCTGACCTGCATATTCGCCGAAGGGTGCGGGTTCTTCAGGAACAGACCGTGCCGGCCTTCGGCACCTTCCCGTCCAGCAGGTATCCGTTCACCGCGCTCTGCACGCACTTGTTCTTGCTGTCGTACGCCCCGTGTCCCTGGCCCTTGTACGTCAGCTCGACGCCGACGCCCTTGCCGAGCGCGTCCACCATCTTCTTCGCGCCCTCGTACGGCGTGGCCGGGTCGCCGGTGTTGCCGACGACGAGGATCGGTGCCGATCCCGGTGCGCTGACGTCGGGATGGTCTCCGGCGCCCGGCACCGCCCAGTCGGTGCAGCTGAGCATGCCCCAGGCCAGGTAGTCCCCGAACAGCGGGGAGACGGCCCGGAACTGCGGAAGGCTGCGCCGGACCTCGGCCGCGGTGTAGCGCGGTTTCTCGTCGGCGCAGTTGATGGCGATGTTCGCCGCGGTGATGTTGCTGTACTCGCCGTTCTCACTGCGCCCGTTCATCGAGTCGGAGAGCAGCATCAGGATCTTGCCGTCGCCCTCGTACGCCTGCTGCAGCCCCTCGGTGAGGTACTCCCAGAAGTCCTTCGAGTACAGGGCCTGCGCGATGCCGTTGGTCGCCGCGGTCTGGGTGAGCTGCCGCGGGAAGGCACCGGGGATCGGCTTCTTCTCCAGGTCCTTGAGCAGTTTGGCGATGCGGCCCTTGACGTCCTGCGCGGTGTCGCCGATCGGGCAGTCCTCGGTTTTCGACGTGCAGTCCTCGGCGAAGTTGTCGAGCGCCAGCTGGAACCCCTGGGCCTGGCCGAGCGCGCTCTGCGCGGGGTCCTTGGTGGGGTCGACGACCGCGTCCAGGACCGCGCGGCCGACGTGCCCCGGGAACAGGTGGGCGTAGACGCCGCCGAGTTCGGTGCCGTAGGAGATGCCGAAGTAGTAGAGCTTGTCGTCGCCGAGTACCTGGCGCATCAGGTCCATGTCGCGGGCCGCGTCGGTGGTGCGCACGTGCGGCAGGATCTTCTTGGAGTGCTTCTCGCAGTTCGCGTTGAACTCCTTGGTGCGGTCGACGAGCTGGGTCTGCTCGGCGCTGTCGTCGGGTGTGGCGTCCTGCTGGAAGTACTGGTCGAGCCGGGCGTCGCTCTCGCACTCCACCGGGACGCTCCGGCCGACTCCGCGCGGGTCGAAGCTCACCAGGTCGTACCGGGTGTTCAGGGTGGCGTAGTCCTGGCCGAACGCGGGGAGCGTGGTGACGCCGCTGCCGCCGGGACCGCCGAAGTTGAAGATCAGCGAGCCGATCCGCTTGTTCGCGTCGCCGCTCGCCCTGGCGCGGATCAGGGCGAGATCGAGGGTGTCGCCTTTCGGCTTGCTCCAGTCCACGGGCGCCTTCATGGTGGCGCACTGCCACTGGGTGCCGTCCGGCAGCGGCGAGGGGGAGGAGCCACCGCCCTCCGCCGCGGACGGGGCGGGGCAGTCCTTCCAGTCCAGTTTCTGTGCCGTCAGATCCCCGTTCCCGGCACCGTCGCCGCACCCGGCCAACAGGGCGGCCAGCAGCACGGCGCTGGTGGTCAGGGCAGCGGCACGCAGCCTGGAGGGGTTCGCCATGTTCCCATCGTGCGCGCGTGCGGGCCGGGGCGCGCGGGGCACGGGCCGTACGAGCGATGCCCGGGCCCCGGTCCGGGTGGAGTGCCTACAGGGCGCCCTTGCGGGTGAGCTGGTTGAAGGCGAGCCAGCCGGGCAGCACCGGCAGCCACAGCGTGAGCAGCCGGAACAGCAGGACGGCCGGTGCGGCGACCTCCTTGGGGAGGCCGACGGCGATCAGGCCGAGCGTGAGGCTCGCCTCGACCGCGCCGACACCGCCCGGGGTGGGCGCCGCGGAGCCGAGCGCGTTGCCGGCGAGGAAGACCACGGCCACGCTGGCGATGCTCAGCGAGGTCGTTCCGTCGCCGAAGGCGCGGATGGAGGCGTCCAGGCACATCACGAAGCAGGCGGTCAGCAGCAGCATCCCGCCGATGCCGGTGACGAGCTTCTGCGGCCGCTGGAGCACGTCGAGCATGCGCGGCACGACACCGGCGAACAGCGACCTCACGCGCGTGACGACGAACTTCCGCAGGAACGGCACCGACGTCACCACCAGCACCAGCACCGCCACCGTCAGCAGGCCGGCGATGACCGTGCGGGACGGTGACAGCGACGGCGTCTTCTCGGTGCCCGTCAGGTAGCCGAAGGACAGCAGCATCAGGATGTGGCAGCCGAGCCCGAACAGCTGCGAGGCGCCGACGCTGGCGACCGCGAGCCCCGGGCGCACTCCGGCGCGCTGCAGGAAGCGCGTGTTGAGGGCCACGCCGCCGACCGCCGCGGGTGCCACGATCTTCACGAACGACCCGGCGACCTGGGCCCCCACGGTCCTCGGGAACGGCACCCGCTCCGGTACGAATCCCAGCAGCGCCATCGCGGCGGCCACGTAGCTGAGCGCGGAGAAGAGCACCGCCGCCAGCACCCAGCCCCACTGGGCGTTGGCGACCAGCGGACCGAACTCGATGTGGGTGAGCTGCGTCAGCAGGAAGTACGCGCCGATCGCGCCGGCGATGAAACTGATCAGCGTGCGCGGCCGCACCCGTTCCAGGCGGGCCGGTTCCACCGGTGCCTGGGGCCTGATCCGCAGCACCTCGTGCCGGATCTGGGTGAGCAGGTCCTCCTCGCGGGCCTCGTCCAGGGCCTCGTCGATGGCCCGCTTCTCGGCCCGCTGTTCGGCCCGGACCGTCTTCTTGTCGGGCTTTCCGGGCGCGGCACCGGCCGTCGCGGAGGCGGCCTCCTCCGCCCGGGCCTGCTTGGCCTGCCGGGAGGCCTCGAGCACCGCCTCGCGTTCGCGCTCGGCCCGCTCCCGGCCGAGGCGGCGCAGCGTCGCGCGCGTGGAGCGCGTCAGGGCGATGGGCTGCAGCATCGGCAGGCAGTCCGCGACCGCGTCCGGGCCGAGCACACGGACGGCCGAGGCCACCGCCCGCTCGGCGCCCGCCCGCAGGCCGAGCGTGGTGACCAGCTGGGCGACGTCCATGCGCAGCAGCAGGTCACCGGCCGCGATCTCGCCGCCGCGCAGCTCGGTGAGGATCACCTTGCCGGAACGATCCACCAGAATCGCGTCACCGGCCAGCCTGCGGTGTGCGATCCGCCGGGACTGCAGGGCCTGCGCCTGACGCCAGGCGTTGCGCAGCAGTTCGTCGGTGATCTCCTCGTCCGCCAGGGAGTCCAGCGTGCGCCCGCCGGTGTGCTCGTAGACGAGCATGACCGCGTCCGGACCGAGCTCGGAGGTGGCGATCAGCTTGGGCGCGTTGGCGCCGGCCGCGATCGCCGCGTATGCCAGCAGCGCCTCCTGCTCCAGGGCCTGGCGCAGCGACTGCAGGCTGGAGCGGGTGGCGAAGCCGCGCAGGGTCAGGTTGCGCCAGGCCCGGTAGAAGAAGCCCTGGGCCTGCTGCTCCCGGTCGACGACCGTGACGTCCAGCGGCCGGCCGTCCTCCAGGGTGACGAAGTAGCGCCGGCCGCGGTCGCCGTTCTCCGACTCGACGGTCTCCTCGCGGGCCGCGGCGACCGGGTGGAAGCCGACGTGCCTGAGGCCCGCCATCAGCGTCTGCCCGGTGGGGCGGACGTTCGGCGAGCCGACCGCGTACAGCGTGCCGTAGGCGACGGTCCAGCCGATCAGCACGGTCAGGATGATCGAGAAGGGCGTCGTGTAGCCGGTGACGAGCATCGAGAACGCGTCGAGCAGCAGCACGATCCACAGCACCGCGCGCCATCTGGGTCTGCGGGACATCCCGACGGCCGTCATATAGGCGATGACGGGCGCCAGATAGCCGTGCACCGGGTCGGTCAGGGCGTGGATGTCGCCCGGCGAGGGCTGGGTGAGCGCCTCCTGGATGGAGCCGGGTGCGGCCCGGGCCACCCACAGGTCGGTGGCGAGGGTCACTCCGTGCGCGAGTACGGCCGCGAGCACGCCGTCGGCGATCCGCAGCCCGTCCCGTTTGATCAGCCGTTCGATCGCGAAGGCGACCGGCACCAGCAGGATCGCGATGCTGGAGGCGAGTCCCGCGATCTTGATCAGCAGGTCGGGGGCCTGCCCGGTGCCCTTGTTGATGTCCTGTTCGAGGCCCGAGGTGGTGCCGTGCGCGAACGCGGCCACCGCGAGCAGTACGACGACGGCGAGTACGCCCACGAGCAGCCGCATGAGGTCGGAGGGACGGTGCACGCGCGCGGGAAGCAGCGGTTCGTCACCCTCCACCTCCTCCGGGTGAGTCCCGTCACCGGGTCCCTCGCCCGGCCGCAGGGTGCCGGGGGGCGCCCCTTCGGCGGCGTCCGCGTCGGTTTCACGCGCGCGCGTGGAGTCCTCGCGCGCGCCCTCGCCGGTCACGGCGCCGCCGTCCCGGGCCGCCGCGCGGGTCCCCTCCTGGCCGGAGGTGGCGGCGTCGGGACGCGCGGACGCGTCAGGGGTGCCCGCCGCGCCTTCGGGGTGCACACCCTGCTGCTTCATCGTCTCTTCTTGGTCTCGTATCACCGGTCACCGCCCGCACGATGGTGGCATGCCCCACCGGCACTCGCGGGCAGCAGGGTGCAGATGCGGGGTCGGACAGTCTGCCGCAAGCGCCGCCCGAGGGCGAGGGGCCCGCCCCCGGGCTTCCGCGCCGCGTTGTCGGTGGGGTGCGGCAGGATGGGGCGAATGAGCGAGCGGAGCCCTGCCGAGGACACCCGTGACGGATGCGAGGACGCGCTGCCGGAGTACGCGGAGCGGGTCCTCGAGGTCGCCGAGCTGATCCCGCCCGGGCGGGTCATGACGTACGGCGACGTCGCCGAGTGGCTCGAGGAGGGAGGACCGCGCCAGGTCGGCCGGGTGATGTCCCTTTACGGGGGCACCGTCCCGTGGTGGCGCGTGGTCCGCGCCGACGGCGTGCTGCTGCCCGGCCACGAGCTCGGCGCGCTCGCCCACTACCGGGCGGAGGGCACCCCGCTCAAGGCGGCGGGCAGGAGCGCCGAGGGCCATCAGCCGCGACTCGACATGAGGCGGGCGCGATGGGACGGCGGCACGGGCACGGACGGTCACACCTGACAGCTTCCGCCATCGGATGCCCCCGAGGGGAATCGGTGGCCCGTACGAGGGACACGGGGGACGTCCGTTGCATGACGTACGTTCGTTAGCCGAGGGATGCGCGTGACGCCGGGGCCCCGAGGGGTCCAGGAGCCGTGAGGGAAGAAGCGGAAGCCCTGCTTCCGTCCGATGCGGCGGCGTAGCGTCGGCTGCACGTGCCCCCCTCACCCCGCGGCCACCGCCTCGCACGCGTGACCGCCCGCCCACCAGCACAACCACCAGGACCGGCGAACCACGTGAGCTCCTCCTCCACCACCAGCCGTCTGCCGCACCCTCCGGTGCGGCAGGGGGACCGTGGCGCCTACCGCCTGGTGCGTACCCCGCCCGCGGAGCCCGATCCCCCTCGACTGGACGCCGCCCAGCGCGCCGTGGTTGACCACGGCACCGGACCGCTGCTCGTCCTCGCCGGTCCCGGCACCGGGAAAACCACCACCCTGGTCGAGTCCGTGGCCGCGCGCATCGCCCGCGGCGCCGACCCCGAACGCATCCTGGTGCTGACGTTCAGCCGCAGGGCCGCCGTCGATCTGCGCGACCGCATGGCCCTGCGCATCGGCGCGGCCCGCGCGCCCCGGGCGACCACCTTCCACTCGTACTGCTACGCCCTGCTCCGCGCCCACCAGGACAGCGATCTGTTCGCGGAGCCGCTGCGCCTGCTGTCCGGACCCGAGCAGGACGTCACCGTCCGCGGGCTGCTCGCCGGGCAGCCCGACCTGGAGCGGCTCGGCCTCAACCACGTGCGCTGGCCCGACGAGCTGCGCGCCTGCCTGACCACCCGCGGCTTCGCCGACGAGGTCCGCGCCGTCCTCGCCCGCAGCCGTGAGCTGGGCCTCGGCCCCGGCGCCCTGGACGCCTTCGCCCGCCGCATCGGCCGCCCCGACTGGCGTGCCGCCGCCGCCTTCCTCGCCGAGTACCTCGACGTCCTCGACCTCCAGGGCGTCATCGACTACGCCGAACTCGTCCACCGCGCGGTCCTGCTGGCCCACCGCCCCGAGGTCGCGGCCCGGCTCGCCGCCCAGTACGACGCCGTGTACGTCGACGAGTACCAGGACACCGACCCGGCCCAGGTACGGCTCCTGCACGCCCTGGCCGGCGGCGGCCGCACCCTGGTGGCCTTCGGCGACCCCGACCAGTCGATCTACACGTTCCGCGGCGCCGACGTGAACGGCATCCTCGACTTCCCGGCGGCCTTCCCGCGCCCCGACGGCCGGCCCGCGCCCGTCGAGGTGCTGCGCACCGCCCGCCGCTCCGGCGCCGCCCTGCTGGCCGCCACCCGCCTGATCACCCGGCGCATGCCGCTGACCCGGCTGCCCGCCGAGAAGGTGCGCGCCCACCGGGAGCCCGAGGCCGTACGCGACGGCGGCCGGGTCGAGGTGCACACCTACCCGACACCCGGCACGGAGACGGAGAACATCGCCGACATCCTGCGCCGCGCGCACCTGGAGGACGGCGTCCCCTGGAACGACATGGCCGTCCTGGTGCGTGCCGGCTCCAGGAGCATCCCGACGCTCCGCCGGGCCCTCACCGCGGCCGGCGTCCCCCTGGACATCGACGGCGACGACCTGCCGCTGCGCCACGAGCCGGCGGTGGCCCCTCTGCTCACCGCCCTCCGGACGGTGGCCGAAGCAGAGTCACGGCAAGGCCCTGCGGGGGAGACGACCGAGTCACGGCAAGGCCGCGTGGGGGAGACGACCGAGTCACGGCCTCCGGGAGAGGAAACGGACGGCGAGGAGCACGACGTCTCCTGGCTCGACGCCGAGACCGCGCTCACCCTGCTCGCCTCCCCGCTCGCCGGCATGGACACCGCCGACCTGCGCCGCCTCGGGCGCGCCCTGCGCGAGGAGGAACGGGCCGCCGGGAACCCGCTGCCGGCGCCCTCCGACGAACTGCTCGCGCGCGCTCTCGCCGAACCCGAGCGTCTCGTCGTCCACGACCCGGCCTACGCGCGCGGGGCACAGCGTCTGGGCGCACTGCTCCGCACGGCTCGCGAGCGCCTCGCCGCCGGCGGCACCGCCGAGGAGGCGCTGTGGGACCTGTGGCAGGGCACGCCCTGGCCCGGCCGGCTGGAACGCGCCGCCCGGCGCGGCGGCGCGGCCGGCCGCAACGCCGACCGTGACCTGGACGCGGTGTGCGCGCTGTTCGCCACCGCCGCACGCGCGGAGGAACGCATCGGCGGCCGCGGCGCCCTGAACTTCCTGGAGGAGATCGAGGCCCAGGACATCGCCGCCGACACCCTCACCCGCCGGGCCGTACGCCCCGACGCCGTCCGCCTGATGACCGCCCACCGCGCCAAGGGCCTGGAGTGGCGGCTCGTCGTCGTGGCGGGCGTCCAGGAGGGACTGTGGCCCGATCTGCGCCGCCGCGGCTCCCTGCTGGAGGCCGACCGCATCGGCCGCGACGGACTCGCCGAACCGCTGACCCCGGGCGCGCTGCTCGCCGAGGAACGCCGCCTGTTCTATGTGGCCGCCACGCGCGCGCGTGAACGTCTCGTCGTCACCGCCGTGAAGGCACCGGCCGACGACGGCGACCAGCCCTCCCGCTTCCTGACCGAGCTGGGCGTCGAACCGCGGGACGTCACCGGCCGCCCCCGCCGGCCGCTGGCCGTGGCCGCGCTGGTCGCCGAGCTGCGCGCCACCACCGTCGACCCGGGCGCCTCCGCCGCGCTGCGGGAAGCGGCCGCACGCCGCCTTGCCAGGCTCGCCGCCCTGACCGACGAGGACGGGCGGCCCCTGGTGCCGTCCGCCCACCCCGACCGCTGGTGGGGCATGTACGAGCCGACCGAGAGCAAGGTGCCGCTGCGCGACCGCGGCCAGCCCGTGGTGCTCTCCGGCAGCGCTCTCGACCAGCTCGCCAACACCTGCGCCCTGCAGTGGTTCCTGGGCCGTGAGGTGAAGGCCGACGCACCCGCCACCGCCGCCCAGGGCTTCGGCAACGTCGTCCACGTCCTCGCCGACGAGGTCGCCTCCGGCCGCAGCCCCGCCGACCTCGACGTCCTGATGGAACGCCTGGACTCGGTGTGGAACGCGCTCGCCTTCGACGCGCCCTGGAAGTCGGACCAGGAGAAGGACAACGCGCGCGCGGCCCTCGAACGCTTCCTGAACTGGCACGTCCTGGACCGCACCGGCCGCACCCCGATGGCGAGCGAACAGGACTTCGACGTCACCATCGCGGCGGGCGACTACCAGGTCCGCATCCGCGGCCAGATGGACCGGATCGAGACGGACGGCGACGGCCGCGCCTACGTCGTGGACTTCAAGACCGGCAAGCAGGCACCCAGCGCCGCCGAGGTGGCCCGCCACCCGCAGCTCGCCGTCTATCAGCTCGCCGTCCGCGAGGGCGCCGCCGACGACGCCTTCGACGGCGCCCGTCCCGAGGCCGGCGGCGCGGAACTGGTGCACCTGCGACAGGGCGCGGCCAAACGCGACGGCGGGGAGACCCTGCCCAAGGTGCAGACCCAGGAGCCGCCCGCGGGGGAGTGGGTCGGCGAGCTGCTCGCCACCGCCGCCGGGAAGGTCCTCGACGAACGCTTCACGCCCACCACCGGCCAGCACTGCGCCCACTGCGCGTTCCGCGCCTCGTGCAGCGCCCGGCCGGAGGGGCGGCACGTGGTCGAATGACCTCCCACGAGGCACCGTGACGCACGGCACCACATACGCTGACCTGCGGTTCCTCCTGCCCGGGCGGCCGACGCGTCCCCGGTTGTCAGTGCCCGGCGCTAGCCTCTGACGACATGCCCGCCCGTATCACCGACCCCGAACAGCTCAAAGAGCTCCTCGGTATCCCGTTCACCCCGGAGCAGACGGCCTGCATCACCGCGCCGCCCGCCCCGCAGGTGATCGTGGCCGGAGCCGGCTCGGGCAAGACCACGGTGATGGCGGCCCGCGTGGTCTGGCTGGTCGGCACCGGCCAGGTCGCCCCCGAACAGGTGCTCGGCCTGACCTTCACCAACAAGGCCGCGGGCGAACTCGCAGAACGCGTCCGCACGGCGCTGATCAAAGCCGGCGTCACCGACCCCGACGCCCTCCCGTCGCCCGGCCGGCACCCCTCGCCGACGGCGCCGTCCGCCGATCCCGCGTGGCCGGACCCGGACAACCCGCCGGGCGAGCCGGTCATCTCGACCTACCACGCCTTCGCCGGCCGGCTGCTGACCGACCACGGTCTGCGCATCGGGCTCGAACCCACCACCCGGCTGCTCGCCGACGCCACCCGCTACCAGCTCGCCGCGCGCGTACTGCGCGAAGCCCCCGGCACCTACCCCGCGCTCACCCGCTCGTTCGCCGACCTCGTCAGCGACCTGCTCACCCTCGACTCCGAACTCGCCGAACACCTCGTCGAACCCGGGGAACTGCGCGCCTGGGACGCCGGCCTGCTGCACACCCTGGCCGACGCCAAGCTCACCAACGCCGATCTGCGCAAGGTCCCCGAAACCGCGGCCGCCCGCCGCGAACTGGCCGGCCTGGTCCTGCGCTACCGGGCCGCCAAACGCGAACGCGACCTGCTCGACTTCGGCGACCAGATCGCACTGTCCGCCCGCCTCGCCGGCGTCCCCGAGGTGGGCCGCCTGCTGCGCGAGGAGTTCCGCGTCGTGCTCCTGGACGAGTACCAGGACACCTCCGTCGCCCAGCGCGTCCTGCTGTCGGGCCTGTTCGGCGGCGGCACCGGCCACCCCGTGACCGCCGTCGGCGACCCCTGCCAGGCCATCTACGGCTGGCGCGGCGCCTCGGTCGCCAACCTCGACGACTTCCCCGAGCACTTCGCCCGCCGCGACGGCCACCCCGCCACCCGCCAGGCGCTCAGCGAGAACCGCCGCAGCGGCGGCCGCCTCCTCGACCTCGCCAACGGCCTCGCCGAACCACTGCGCGCCATGCACGCGGGCGTGGAGGCCCTCCGCCCCGCCCCCGGCGCCGAGCACGACGGCACGGTCCGCTGCGCCCTGCTGCGCACCCACGCCGAGGAGACCGAATGGATCGCCGACTCCATCGCCCACCTCGTCCGCACCGGCAGGGCGCCCGGCGAGATCGCCGTGCTGTGCCGCACGGCCACCGACTTCGCCGAGATCCAGGGCGCCCTCGTCGCCCGTGACATCCCCGTCGAGGTGGTCGGTCTCTCCGGGCTGCTGCACCTGCCCGAGATCGCCGACCTCGTCGCCGTCTGCGAAGTCCTCCAGGACCCCGGAGCCAACGCATCCCTGGTCCGCCTGCTCACCGGCCCCCGCTGGCGGATCGGCCCCCGCGACCTCGCCCTCCTCGGCCGCCGCGCCCGCCGGCTGGTCGCCCACGCGCGCGCGGACGGCACCGACGACCCCGACCGCAGGCTCGCCGAGGCCGTCGAGGGAACCGACCCCTCCGAGGTGATATCGCTCGCTGACGCCCTGGACACGTTCCTGGAGTCACCTCTGCACGAGGACGAGCGGGACGACGACACACTGCCGTTCTCCCCGGACGCGCGCGTGCGCTTCGCCTACCTCGCCAGAGAACTTCGTGACCTGCGCCGCTCCCTGTCCGACCCGCTCATGGACGTCCTGCACCGCGTCCTCGCCGTCACCGGCCTGGAAGTGGAGCTGTCCGCCTCCCCGCACGCGCTCGCCGCGCGCCGCCGCGAGACCCTGTCCAACTTCCTCGACATCGCCGCCTCCTTCGCGGCCGGCGACGGCGAGGCAACCCTGCTGGCCTTCCTCGGCTACCTGCGCACCGCCGCCCAGTACGAGAAAGGCCTCGACAACGCCCTGCCCGGCGGCGAGAACACCGTCAAGGTGCTCACCGCGCACAAGTCCAAAGGACTGGAGTGGGACGTCGTGGTGGTCCCCGGACTGGTGAACGGCACCTTCCCGAGCGCCCAGGGCCGCGAGAAGTGGACCGCGCAGGCCAAGGTGCTGCCGCACGCCCTGCGCGGCGACACCGACACCCTGCCCGACATCGGCTCCTGGGACTCCCGGGGCATGAAGGCCTTCCACGAGGCCATGAAGGAACACCAGCACACCGAGGAACTCCGCCTCGGATACGTCACCTTCACCCGCCCCCGCTCCCTGCTCATCGGCTCCGGCCACTGGTGGGGGCCCAGCCAGAAGAAGCCGCGCGGGCCCTCCGACTTCCTCCGGGCCCTGCACGACCACTGCGCCGCCGGCCACGGCGATATCGAGGCCTGGGCCGACGAACCGGCCGAGGACGAGGAGAACCCGGCGCTCCACACGGCCGGCGCCGAACAGGCGTGGCCGCTGCCGCTGGACGACACCGCCCTGGCCCGGCGCCGCGCGGCCGCCGGCACCGTCCGCGCCCACCTGGACGCCCTGGCCGCCCGGCAGCACACCCGGCCGCCCGACGACCACGGCCCCGGCACCCTCGACGACCCGGACTGGCCGACACCGCCGGACGACGAGGACTTCCCGTACGACGAGGACTTCCTGCACGACGACCCGTACGGCGAGGACCCCCACGGCGACGAGATGCCCCGCGAGGCGGAATCCGCGTACGACGAGCACGCGCCCTCCCCGGAGGAGCCCGGCGGCTGGGACTCCTGGACCGCCGGCCGGCCGGCCGTCCCCCACCAGGCGCCCGCCCCCGACGAGCGGACCCACCGCCGAGAGCACACCCGCCCCGCAGGGCCCGCGCTCCCCGCACCCCACCCCCCGGACGAGACCCCTGTCACACCCGAGGAGGCCCGCGCCATCGCCTCCTGGGACCGCGACCTCGACGCGCTCACCGGCGAGCTGCTGCGCGCCCGCCGCGGCATCACCGACGTCCCCCTGCCGGCCACCCTCACCGCGTCCCAGCTGATGCGCCTCGCCCAGGACCCCGACGGGCTCGCACAGGAACTCGCGCGCCCCATGCCACAGCCTCCGCAACCCGCCGCGCGCCGGGGCACCCGCTTCCACGCCTGGGTCGAAGCCCGCTTCGAGGAACTCACCCTGCCCATGCTCGAACCGGACGAGCTGCCCGGCAGCGAGGCCGAGATCACCGACGAACGCGACCTCGAAGCCCTCAAGGAGGCCTTCGAACGCACCGAGTACGCCCACCGCACCCCCTGGCGGATCGAGGCCCCCTTCCAGCTCACCCTCGCCGGCCGGGTCGTACGCGGCCGCATCGACGCCGTCTACAAGAACGGCGACGGCGACCGGGCCACCTACGAGATCCTCGACTGGAAGACCCACCGCGCCCACACCGCCGACCCCCTCCAGCTCGCCGTGTACCGGCTCGCCTGGGCCGAGCAGCAGGGCGTACCGCCCGACTCGGTCACGGCCGCCTTCCTGTACGTACGCACCGGCGAGGTGGTACGCCCCGAGGCCCTGCCGGACCGCGCCGCCCTGGAACGACTGCTCACCGACGATCACCCGGACCACCCGCGAGAGGCGGCCGAGGGCACCCGAGTGTGACGAACCGCCCGCCGAGGATGCCCCCGCGGGCCGATAGGCTCGTGAGCATGAGCCAGACCCCGGACAGCGCCGTCCGTACGTACATCGAAGAGCACAGCGCCGCCTTCCTCGACGACCTCACCGCATGGCTGCGCATCCCCTCCGTGTCGGCCCAGCCCGAGCACGCACCCGATGTACGGCGCAGCGCCGACTGGCTCGCCGCCAAGCTCAGGGAGACCGGCTTCCCGACCGCCGAGGTCTGGCCGACCCCGGGCGCCCCGGCCGTCTTCGCCGAATGGCCCTCCGGTGACCCCCAGGCACCCACGGTCCTCGTCTACGGCCACCACGACGTGCAGCCCGCCGCCCTCGAGGACGGCTGGGACAGCGAGCCCTTCGAGCCCGTCGTCCGCGGGAACCGCCTCCACGCGCGCGGGGCCGCCGACGACAAGGGCCAGGTGTTCTTCCACACACTCGGTGTCCGTGCCCACCTCGCCGCCACCGGCCGCACCGCCCCCGCGGTCAACCTCAAACTCCTGATCGAGGGCGAGGAGGAGTCCGGCTCCCCGCACTTCCGCGGCCTCGTGGAGGAGCACGCCGAACGGCTCGCCGCCGACGCCGTCATCGTCTCCGACACCGGCATGTGGTCCGAGGACACCCCGACCGTCTGCACCGGCATGCGCGGCCTCGCCGAGTGCGAGATCCGCCTGTACGGCCCCGACCAGGACATCCACTCCGGCTCCTTCGGCGGTGCCGTACCCAACCCCGCCACCGCCGCGGCCCGCCTGGTCGCCGCACTGCACGACGAGCACGCGCGCGTGGCCGTCCCCGGCTTCTACGACGGCATCGTCGAGCTGACCGACCGCGAACGCGAGCTGTTCGCCCAGCTCCCCTTCGACGAGGCGACGTGGCTGCGCACCGCCAAGTCGCGCGCCGCCCACGGCGAGGCCGGACACACCACCCTGGAACGCATCTGGGCCCGCCCCACCGCCGAGGTCAACGGCATCGGCGGCGGCTACCAGGGCCCCGGCAGCAAGACGATCATCCCGTCCTCCGCCACGGTGAAGCTCTCCTTCCGCCTGGTCGCCGGCCAGGACCCCGACCACATCGAGAAGGCCGTCCGCGCCTGGGCTTCCGAGCAGGTGCCCGCGGGCATCCGGCACGAGATCGACTTCGGCTCCGCCACCCGCCCCTGCCTGACCCCCCTCGACCACCCCGCACTGCAGTCCGTGGCCCGCGCCATGAGCCGCGCCTTCCAGGGGCCCGTCCGCTACACCCGCGAGGGCGGCTCCGGCCCCGCCGCCGACCTCCAGGAGGTCCTCGGCGCCCCCGTCCTCTTCCTCGGCATCTCCGTCCCCTCCGACGGCTGGCACGCCCCCAACGAGAAGGTCGAGCTCGACCTTCTCCTCAAGGGGGTCGAGACCAGCGCCTACCTGTGGGGCGACCTCGCCGGGAACTGGCGGCACGCCCCCTGACCGGCAAGCGCCGTACGGGACGGCACCGCGCGCGGGGCACACTGGAAGAACCGCCCGCTCGCCCCGCCCGCGCCCGGCCCGGTGCCCTCACGCCCCACGTCCGCCGAACCACCCGCCGAAACGAACCGTTGCACCTTGCACTGGGGGAGTTGGAAGCACCTGTGACCACCTGGACCGACCAGACCGCCGACCGCCCCATCTCGCTGACCGCCCCGAGCGGCATCGACCGCGCCGCCCACCACCGGCTCGACGAAGCCTGGCTCGCGGCGGCGTGGAGCCACCCCACGACCCGCTGCTTCGTGGTCTCCGGCGGCCAGGTGCTCATCGACGAGACGCCCGACGGCCGTACCGAACTCGTCATGACCCCCTCCTTCGAGGCGCCGCTCACCGAAGCCCACCGCTACTTCCTCGGCAACGACGAGGAAGGCGTCAGCTACTTCGCGCTCCAGAAGGACGCCCTGCCCGGTCGTATCGACCAGTCCGCGCGCCCGGCGGGCCTGCGCGAGGCCGGACTGCTGCTGTCGCCGCGGGACGCGGGCCTCATGGTGCACGCCGTCGGCCTGGAGAACTGGCAGCGCACCCACCGCTTCTGCTCCCGCTGCGGCGAGCGCACGGTCATCGCCGCCGCCGGCCACATCCGCCGCTGCCCGGCCTGCGGCGCCGAGCACTACCCGCGCACCGACCCGGCCGTGATCATGGCCGTCACCGACGAGGACGACCGGATCCTGCTCGGCCGGCAGGTCCACTGGCCCGAGGGCCGTTTCTCCACGCTCGCCGGTTTCGTCGAGCCCGGCGAGTCCATCGAGCAGTCCGTGCGCCGCGAGGTCTTCGAGGAGGCCGGCGTCCACGTCGGTCCGGTCGAGTACGTGGCCAGCCAGCCCTGGCCCTTCCCGTCCAGCCTCATGCTCGGCTTCATGGCCCGTGCCACCTCCACCGAGATCACCGTCGACGGCGACGAGATCCACGAGGCCCGCTGGTTCTCCCGCGAGGACCTGTGCACGGCCTTCGAGACCGGCGAGGTGCTGCCGCCCTACGGCATCTCCATCGCCGCCCGCCTGATCGAGATGTGGTACGGCAAGCCGCTGCCGACGCGGAGCGTCATCTGAGACACGGGGCGGTCCACCGTCCATGACCCCGTCAGCCGGCCGAGGCAGGCGGGGTCCCGTCTTCCTGGGGGAGCGGGGGACGCTCCTCCCTCGCGGCCTCGAAGAACTCGTCCCTGAGCGCGTCGTGACCGTGCTCGGCGGCGAATCGACGCGGCCGAGCGGAGAGTCGGGCGGCACACAAAACCCCCGACCGGCCATCGAGGCCGTCGGGGGTCGTGCGGCGCGAGGGTCAGGCGGTGAGGGCCTGCTTGACCTGGGCGAGGCTCGGGTTCGTCATCACGACCTCGTTGCCACCGGAGGTGGGAAGCACCCGGACGGTCGGGACCGTCTGATTTCCGCCGTTCGCCTTCTCCACGAAGGCGGCGGACTCGGGGTCCTGCTCGATGTTGATCTCGGTGTAAGCGATGCCCTCGCGGTCCAGCTGGCTCTTCAGCCGACGGCAGTAGCCACACCAAGTCGTGCTGTACATCGTCACAGTGCCCTGCATGTCTCTCGCGCTCCTCAGGCAGCTCGGGGAAGGTCGTCCAGGGGAAGAACGTAAGGGATGGGGCGGGCATTCCCCAGCCCCGGGTCCGGGCCGCGGTGCGCCGGGTGCCGCCGCTCACGTCCGCCTCTGTGATGCCTGCCGCATTAGTACGACCGCGAGCCCCCGCCTGTGGACAACCGGCACAGCGGTCCCGGGCGACCTGGCAGCATGGCCATGTGACAGCAGCAACGCACTCCACCCTCTTCCCGCAGGTACCGGACACGGCCGACGCGGTGCTCGAAGGCCTTGACCCCGAGCAGCGCGAAGTGGCCACCGCCCTGCACGGCCCGGTGTGCGTCCTGGCCGGAGCGGGCACCGGCAAGACCCGCGCGATCACCCACCGCATCGCCTACGGGGTGCGGGCAGGCGTCCTCCAGCCGTCCAGCGTGCTCGCCGTCACCTTCACCAACCGTGCCGCCGGGGAGATGCGCGGACGCCTGCGCCAGCTCGGCGCGCAGGGTGTCCAAGCCCGCACCTTCCACTCCGCGGCGCTGCGGCAGCTCCAGTACTTCTGGCCGAAAGCAGTCGGCGGCTCGATGCCCCGGCTCGTCGACCGCAAGATCCAGCTCGTCGCCGACGCGGCCGCCGCCTGCAACCTCCGCCTCGACCGCGGCGAGCTGCGGGACGTCACCGCCGAGATCGAATGGTCCAAGGTCACCCAGACCGTCCCCGCCGACTACGCGTACGCGGCTGCGAAGGCCGGCCGGGAGGCGCCGCGCGACCGGGCGGAGATCGCCCATGTCTACGCGGCCTACGAGGACCTCAAGCGGAACCGCGCGGTCATCGACTTCGAGGACGTGCTGCTGCTGACCGTCGCCGTCCTCCAGGACCGGCACGACATCGCCGAACAGGTACGCGCCCAGTACCAGCACTTCGTGGTCGACGAGTACCAGGACGTCAGCCCGCTCCAGCAGCGGCTCCTGGAACTCTGGCTCGGCGAGCGCGACAGCCTCTGCGTCGTCGGGGACGCCAGCCAGACGATCTACTCGTTCACCGGAGCAACGCCCGACCACCTCCTCGACTTCCGCGCCCGTCATCCACGTGCCACGGTCGTCAAGCTGATCCGCGACTACCGCTCCACCCCGCAGGTCGTCCACCTCGCCAACGGCCTGCTGACGCAGGCCCACGGCCGCGCCGCCGACCACCGGCTGGAACTGGTCTCCCAGCGCGCGCCCGGACCCGAGCCCGTCTACAGCGAGTACACCGACGAGCCCGCCGAGGCCGAAGGCGCCGCCCGGCGTATCCGGGGGCTCATCGACGCCGGTGTCCCGGCCTCCGAGATCGCCGTCCTGTTCCGGACCAACTCCCAGTCCGAGACCTACGAGCAGGCTCTCGCCGACGCCGGAGTCCCCTACCAGCTGCGTGGCGCCGAACGCTTCTTCGACCGGCCCGAGGTCCGCAAGGCGAGCGTGGCCCTGCGCGGCGCGGCCCGCTTCGGCGGCAACGACGCCCTGCTGGACGACGTCGACGACCTGCCCTCGCAGGTACGCGCCGTGCTGTCCGGAGAGGGCTGGACCAGCACACCCCCGGCCGGCTCCGGCGCCGTCCGGGAGCGATGGGAGTCCCTGGCCGCCCTGGTCAACCTCGCCCACGACCTCTCCGTCGCCCGCCCCGGTGCCACCCTCGGCGACTTCGTCGCCGAACTGGACGAGCGAGCAGGCGCCCAGCACGCCCCGACCGTCCAGGGCGTCACCCTGGCTTCCCTGCACGCGGCCAAGGGCCTGGAGTGGGACGTGGTCTTCCTCGTCGGCATCGCCGAGGGCATGGTGCCGATCACCTACGCCAAGACCGACGAACAGATCGAGGAGGAGCGCCGCCTCCTCTACGTCGGTGTGACCCGTGCCAGAGAGCGGCTCCACCTCTCCTGGGCCCTGTCCCGCGCACCGGGCGGACGCCCCAGCCGAAGGCCCAGCCGCTTCCTCGACGGCCTGCGCCCCGGGACCGCCGCCACCGCCGGCCGCGCCGGCATCGCCGCCGGCGGTGGCGTCGAGCGCGGCGCGGCGGTCAGCACCCCGGCCGTCCCCCGGCGCACCCAGCGCACCGTGGCCCGGTGCCGGGTCTGCGGCCGCACCCTCACCGACGCCGGTGAGATGAAGCTGATGCGCTGCGAGGACTGCCCCTCCGACATGGACGAGGGCCTCTACGAGCGGCTGCGCGCGTGGCGTGCGGTCCAGGCGCAACGCAGCGGGCAGCCGGACTTCTGCGTCTTCACCGACCGCACCCTGATGGCCATCGCCGAGGCGCGGCCGGAGGATCCCGCGGGGCTCTCCCGCATCCCTGGTGTCCGTGCCCGCAAGCTGCAGCGTTATGGAGCCGATGTTCTGGCCATCTGCGCAGGTCAGGAGATTGAGTCGGGCGACGGGCGCGACTGACGCCAACTCGTCGAAAAAATAGTTTGCGCATGCCCCGGCAATCCCCATAGGTTCTAGGCACGGAAGCGGCGGCCTTCTCCAAGGTCCTGACTCCGTGTTGTACTTGCATATCCGAACGGATCGGTTCACCCCGGTCCCCCCAGACGCCGAGAGGAGGCGAGTCCAGTGATCAGCATCGAGACCATCATCAGCACGGCCAAACTGACCGATCGCTCGGCCGTCTCCACGTGCATGCTCGGCGCCTCGAACCAGGGCACCGGTCTGTCCGGCATTCGTGCCGTCCGTCCGGCGTCCTCCCCTGCTCTCGCGGTCCTTCCCGTCCGTGAGCGCAATGAGCGACCGACGAAGGCACTGGAAGCGGTAGCGGCACAGGCACATGCCTATGCCTTTGCGGCGGCCGGTGCCGGATTCCGGAAGCAGACGACGCAGCACCACCTGATGTGGGCCTTCCGTGGGCCAGAACCCTGGAGTGATCCAGCCTGATCGTCGATCAGGCCGGCGCCTTCAGGGCCGCGGAACCCCACCCGGGATCCGCGGCCCTTCTGTTTTCCCCGAACGGGGACGACGGAGCGAAGGGGCCTCGGGACAGGAAAAGAACCCGGTACCAAGCCGACGCCCGGTCAACAGGCCGGAACGACCAGACGAGGAAGACCGAACCGTGCAACTCGAAGCGCACGCCCCGTCCGTACCGCCTTCACGAACGATCCCCCCGCCCGGCCTCACGGAGGACTCCACCTTGATCCCGCTCACCGCGCTCACCGCGCTCGACGACGCCATCGAGAACCTCGGCGTACCCGTCCCCTGCCGTTCCTACGACCCCGAGGTCTTCTTCGCCGAGTCGCCGGCCGACGTCGAGTACGCCAAGTCCCTCTGCCGCACCTGCCCGCTGATGGAGGCGTGCCTCGCCGGGGCGAAGGAGCGGCGTGAGCCCTGGGGCGTCTGGGGTGGCGAGCTGTTCGTCCAGGGTGTCGTCGTCGCCCGGAAGCGGCCGCGTGGCCGCCCGCGCAAGAACCCGGTCACAGCATGAACACCACAGGAACCATCGACCGTCCCCTCACGCACGACCCCAAGAAGCAGGCCCCGATGAAGCCGTCCACCAGCGAGCCCGCAGGCTCCGCGACCCCAGACTTCACCACCACCGGCGCGACCGACTCGCGTCAGAACAGGACCCGAGAGATGCAACTCATCCCAGAAGCCCTGGCTCGTGCGCATATGCACGACATGCTGCACGACGCCGAGCAGGAACGCCGGGCCGCGCGCCTGGCGACCGCTCGCCGCATGCAGCGCCGGGCGGAGCGCGCCTCGATGCGCGCCCGCCGTGCGCTGGCCATGGCCGTCATGCAGTGATCCAGCACACCTGAAGCGGTGGCCTCCCGGCACAGGGAGGCGAAACCTTCACCTCGGGGGCCGGTCCGTCCGAACGGACCGGCCCCCGCCGTGCGTTGCGGCCGTCACGCCTCCGCCGCCGGCTCCTCCTCGTCCAGTTCGTCCGCGGGGACGAAGCCGGGCAGCCACTCCTCCAGCTCCTCACGCAGCCGCACCGTGGCTCCGAGCTGGCAGAGCACACCGATGGTGCTCAGCGTCACCCGGTGGATCAGCAGGTAGGCCGGTGGCAGGTTGAGCTGCTTGCCCAGCTGGTAGGCGGGGGAGCGGACGTCGGCGATGCGGGCGGCCTGGCTGCGCATCCACGAGCGGGTGAAGGTGAACGCCTCGACCCGGGCCGGTTCGATGATCGGCATCAGGTAGTCGAGAACCGCGTCGGGGTCCAGCTCTATGGACTCCTTGACGAACCCCTCCGTGCACAGCAGTTCGTAGACGGGGTCCGCCTCGCCGTCCAGGGTCATCCGCAGCGAGACGCCTATCGGCTCCGGCAGGCCGCCCGGGAGCCGGTCCACGGTGCCGAAGTCCAGCACGCCCAGGCGCCACTCGCCGTCACCGTCCGGGCCGCCGGGCAGCAGACGGAAGTTGCCCGGGTGCGGATCGGCATGCAGCAGACCGGTGCGGGCCGGGCCGGAGAAGAGGAAGCGGGCCAGGAGCTGGCCGGCCCGGTCGCGCTGCTCCTCGGTGCCGCCGTTGATGATCTCCGACAGCGGGATCCCGTCGATCCACTCCGTGACCAGGATCTGATCGCACTGGTGCACCACTGCCGGGACCACGACGTCCGGATCGTCCGCGAACTCCTCCGCGTGTGCCTGCTGGGCCTGCGCCTCCAGCGCGTAGTCCAGCTCCTCGGAGACCCGGTCCCGCATCTCCGCGATCAGGGGCTTGATGTCCATGCCTGGGATCAGCGGCCCCAGCAGCCGAGCGAAGCGGCTGAGTTGGGTCAGATCGGACAGCAGGGCCTCGCCCGCGCCCGGGTACTGCACCTTGACCGCCACCTCGCGGCCGTCGTGCCACACCGCGCGGTGGACCTGCCCGATGGAGGCCGCGGCGGCCGGCTTGTCCTCGAACTCCAGGAACAGCTCGCGCCACTCCGCGCCCAGGCGTTCCTCGAGCACCGCGTGGACCGTGCGGGTCGGCATCGGCGGCGCCGCGTCCTGGAGCTTGGTGAGCGCCGCGCGGTAGGGGCCGGCGATCTCCTCGGGCAGGGCGGACTCGAAGACGGACATCGCCTGCCCGAACTTCATGGCCCCGCCCTTGAGCTCGCCGAGGACCTTGAACAACTGCTCAGCCGTGCGCTGTTGCAGTTCCCGGCCGACGATCTCCGCGGACTCGCCCACGATCCGCTTGCCCAGCCCCCAGGTCGCCCGGCCGGCGAAGCCGAGCGGGAGCGCGGCGAGCTTGGCGGTACGGGTGACCGCCTTGCGCGGAAGATCAGACATGCGCCCTCCAAGTCCCAGTCGGCCGCAACGCGCCTGCCTCGCGTCGTTGCTCCGGCGACGGCCGTCGCACCACCATTGTCTCGCGCGGCTCCCCGTCCGTGGAGGAGTGCTTGCCCACACCTCTCTCCACTGCCCCGCATCCGCATGCCGGGTGCGGCCAGATCGGCCGGGAGTGCCAGGTCAGACCCGGTAGGGATGCCTCCCAGCGGGTGCCCGCGCTGGACGGCGACTCCCCGTCGAGGAAGGCGAGGGCGTGGGCCGCGGCCAGTCCGGCGACGGCCGTGGCGAGAGCCATGTCACACGCCCCCACCCGGCGGGCGTTGCCGGAGCGCCACTGGGCGACCAGCCGGGGCCAGGCCTCGTCGCGGTCCGTGCGGTCCTGGTGCAGACAGCCCGCGCAGCTCGTCCCGCCCGGCAGGACGAGGGGCCCGACGACGCCCGTCCCTTCCACGACCCCCGCGTAGAGATGAGGAGTGCCGGAGGCCATGAGCGGTTCGGCGGCGAACGGGTCCGGCGCGTGCACGGCGACGTCGTCCCGTGGGGCGAGGATCACGAGGGAGAGGCCGGGATCGTCGGTTCCGGTGGCCGCTGCGCGGGCGGAGCGGGTGCGGCGCGCGGGCCGGCCCGGGGCCGCACGGCGGACCGCCGCCCGTGCCGCGTCCTGCCGGCGTTCGCGCAGTGAGTCGGCGGGGAGCCCGCCCGGGGTCACGTCCCACGGTTCGACGCGTCCCACATCGCGCACGTCGACCTCCCCGACCCCGGCCCCGGACAGCACCGACGCCAGCACGGCCCCGACCCGCCCCGCACCCCGCACCTGCACGCGCAGCGAGCCGCGGGCGGCGAGCCGGCCGACCGCGCCGCCCGGTTCCGGAGTGGTCAGGGACAGCGAGGCGAGGTCGGGGCGCAGCCGCTCCAGGACGTCCGTCCGCTCCCGCAGGGTGTCGGCGGCCGGCCCGCCGCCGCGTGTGTCGTCGAGCAGGCCCGCCCGGGCCAGCCGCTCGAGCAGCGCGTCGACCTGGCCGTCCGGCAGGTCCATGCGCCGGCCCTCGTCCCGCAGCAGGGGCAGGCCGCGGGTGCCGTTGAGCAGGTCCAGGAAGCTGCCGGTCGCCGTGTCCATCGGTCCCAGTGTCATCGCGTGCGCCGGGGTCATCCCGAACTGCACGGTGTTGAGGTCGCGCCAGCCGCGCCGCAGCGCGGGTTTCACCATCGGATGCATGACAGCCCCCGTGTCCGTCGTATTCTCCTGAATTGTTCCTCGTGTGGGCAAGCGTCCCGCAGCCAGGTCGGGTCGGGCCGTGTCCCGTGGGCCGGTGGCGCCGGTCACGCTCCGCCGACCCCCGCCAGCATGCCGGGCCGTGCCGAAGTGGTGTCCGAAGTTGTCCACAGGCTGGGGGTGTTAGTCGTACTGATCGGCGGTGCCACTCGGACATATCGGTCGTACAAATCAAACACATGGTGGGCCACCGGTATCCGGGCGCCCCGGAGCCGGGACTTCGGCCCGTCCCAGCGGGTAACGTCGGGGCGTGCCCGCCGACCCCCTGCACAGCGCCGGAAAACCACAGCGCAGCACGACGAGCCAGCCGCCGAGCGGCTCGGGGGCGAGCGCGATCGAGGTCCGCAGGAGTACCCGGCGCCGCCGGACGGTCTCCGCGTACCGCGAGGGCGATCGCACCGTCGTGCTGATCCCCGCCCGGATGTCCGAGGCGGAGGAGCAGCGCTGGGTGACCCTCATGCTCGCCAAGCTCGCCGCCCAGGAGAGCAAACGGGTGCTGGGCGACGCCGAGCTGACCGAGCGTGCCGAGCGGCTGTCGGCCCAGTACTTCGACGGCCGGGCGCGTCCCGCGTCCGTGCGCTGGGTCACCAACCAGAACACGCGCTGGGGCTCGTGCACTCCGGCCGAGGGCAGCATCCGCCTCTCGCACCGGCTGCAGGGGATGCCGGAGTACGTCATCGACTACGTCCTCTGCCATGAACTGGCGCATCTGCTGGTGCCCGGTCACGGGGCCGACTTCTGGCGGCTGCTGGAGTCCTACCCGCGTACCGAGCGGGCCCGCGGCTACCTCGAAGGGGTGGTGGCGGCCGGACGGCTGCCGCACGTGCCCGGCGCGCGAGGCGAGTGACCGGACCGCGCGCGGGGCGCGCGGCCGGTTGTGTACCGGGTCTGTACCGACTCGCACCGGCCGCGTCCTTTGCCGAAATTTGCGGTTAGCCTGGCGCGACGCACTCGCATTCGGGATGGGGGACGGTCGTAACGCATGGCCAGGGAATTCCAACGCGGCCACAAGGCCAGGATCAGTGACCTGACGACGGGCACCGATCTGTACGTAGGCGTGCAGATCTCCGCCCCCGGACTGACCTTCGACATCAGCTGCTTCGGTCTGGACGCCGACGAGCGCCTCTCGGACGACCGGTACTTCATCTTCTTCAACCAGCCGAAGACCCCGGAGGAGTCCGTCCAGCTGCTGGGCGCCCAGGCGGGTGACACGGAGTCGTTCCGGGTCACCCTGGACCGCGTCCCGGCGGACATCCGGAAGCTGTCCTTCACGGCGACCGTCGACGGTGCCGGGCAGATGTCGCAGATCGGCCCCGGATACCTGCGCATCGTGGCCGGTGGCGAGGAGGTCGCGCGGTACTCCTTCGACGGCTCGGAGTTCTCCACGGAGCGGGCCGTCATGCTCGGCGACTTCTACTTCAAGGACGTCTGGCGGTTCGCGGCGGTCGGACAGGGCTTCGACGGCGGTCTCGACGCGCTGCTGAAGAACTTCGGCGGCGAGGTGCTGGAGGAGGAGGCGCCGGCCGCCTCGCAGCAGCCGCAGCCCATGGCCGCGCCCGGCTTCGCCCCGCCCGCCCAGGCAGCCGCCCCGCCCGCGTTCGGCGCCCCCGCCGCGCCGGCACCCGCGCCCACGCCCCCTCCGGCCCTGCAGGGCTTCACCCCGCCCCCGGCCCCGGCGCCCGCCCCGAACGTGCACGGCGCGCCGACGGTCATCGCGCCCCTGACCCCGCCCCCCGGCGGCACCGTCCCGCCCCCGGCCCCGGCTCCCGCGCCCTACGGTCAGCCGCCGCAACCCCCTTACGGGGGTCAGCCCAGCGCCCCGATGCCTCCGGGCTACGGCCAGCAGCCCTCCCACGGCGGGCAGCCCGGCGCGCCCATGCCCCCGGGTTACGGGCAGCAGCCGCCGTACGGCCAGGTCCCCGGCCAGCAGGCCGCCGGTTACGGCGTCCCGCAGGGCGCCCCTCAGGGCGGTGCCGGAGTGACGGCCGCGCTGCAGAAGTTCAGGGAGACGCCCACCGGGCAGCGCTGGACGCCGCAGAACTCCAAGCTCATCCGCGTCGACCTCGGCGTCGGCGGCCAGCCCGTGCTGGCCCGGCAGGGCAGCATGGTGCTCTACCAGGGCAAGGTCGACTTCAGCTACAAGGGCGCCGGGTTCGCCGGGCGGATCGTGGGCAACGCGACCGGCCAGGAGATGCAGCTGATGCGCTGCACCGGCCAGGGCCAGGTGTTCCTCGCCGAGAACTCCACCCACGTGCACCCCGTCGAGCTCCAGGGCGACGCGATCTGCGTCTCGGCGGAGAACGTCCTCGCCTTCGACGAGAGCCTCCAGTACGAGGTCCGGCGCATCGAGGGTCACGGCATCCCCGGCGGCGCGCTGTTCACGATGCAGTTCCAGGGCACCGGCACGATCGTCGTCAAGACGCACGGCACCCCCGTGGTGCTGCCGGTGACACCGACGACGTTCGCCGACTGCCACGCGGTGGTCGCCTGGTCGGCGGCCTCCCAGGTGATCGTCTCCAGCCAGGTCCGGATGCGCCGCAACGCCTACCCGGGCGACACCGGCGAGAGCGTCAACCTGCAGTTCCGGGGCGCTCCCGGCAACTTCATCGTCGTCCAGCCGTACGAGGTCTGAGGGAGCCCGTCATGAACCAGCCGCTCGCGGGCTACGCCCCCGCACCCGTCACCGCCCGCATGGAGAACCACGGCAGCCACATGCTGAAGGTCGCCATGCAGACCGGCAGCGACCTCCTCGCGCGCGTGGGGTCGATGGTCGCCTACGAGGGCTTCATCCAGTACGAGCCCAATCCGCCGGCCGTCCGCCAGATCGCCCGCGACTGGATGACCGGTGAGGGCGCACCCCTGATGAAGTGCTCCGGCGACGGACTGCTCTACCTCGCCGACTACGGCGCCGACGTCGTCGTGATCAACCTCAACGGCGACGGCATCTCGGTCAACGCCACCAACCTGCTCGCCTTCGACGCCCACCTCAGCTGGGGCGTGGAGCGGGTGAAGGGGCTCGCCAAGTTCGCCGGACAGGGCCTGTGGAACACCAAGATCTCCGGGCAGGGCTGGGTCGCGCTGACCTCCCGGGGCAAGCCGATCGTGGTCGACTGCGGCGGCGGCGAGGACGAGACGTACGTCGACCCGGACGCGCTCGTCGCCTGGTCCCCGAACCTGAAGGTGAAGGGCAAGCGCAGCTTCAAGGCGCAGTCGCTGATCGGCCGGGGCAGCGGCGAGGCCTACCAGATGGCCTTCTCCGGCCAGGGCATCGTCGTCGTCCAGCCCAGCGAGGACAGCACCGACCGCCTTCGGTTCCGGGGCTGAGGGGGAGTCAGAACATCATGCAGAGCCCGCTTTTCGCCCACAACGACCAGCAGACCCAGGAGCGCTGGAGCCTGCAGAACAAGCAGATGCTCCGCGTCACCCTGGAGGGCCACGACGACCTCCTCGCCCGCAAGGGGGCCATGGTCGCCTACCAGGGCCTGGTCGAGTTCGACGCCGAGTACCGCAGCAACGGCCAGGCACGCGCGCGCAGGCACACCGGCGAGGGCCTGGACCTGATGCGCTGTCACGGACAGGGCACCGTCTACCTCGCCAACCTCGCCCAGTACGTGCACGTCATGGACGTCGAGCAGGACGGGCTGACCGTCGACAGCTCCTACGTCCTCGCCATGGACTCCTCACTCCACCACGAGGTCATCGCGGTCGACAGCCTGTACGGCATCTCCGGCTCCGGGAAGTACCAGCTCAACATCACCGGGCGCGGCAAGGTCGCCCTGATGACCTCGGGCGCGCCGCTGCTGATGCAGGTCACGCCCGACAAGTACGTCAACTGCGACGCCGACGCGATCGTGGCCTGGTCCACCGGGCTGCGGGTGCAGATGCAGGCCCAGACGCACTCCTCCGGCGTCTGGCGGCGCCGCGGCAGCACCGGCGAGGGCTGGGAGCTGAGCTTCATGGGCTCCGGCTTCGCGCTGGTCCAGCCCAGTGAGCTGCTGCCGCCGCAGAACGCGCAGATCGGGCAGGGGGTCGCCGCGCAGTTCGGCATGGGGCAGCAGGGGGCGCGCGGACAGAACCAGGGCAACGTCTGGAGCTGAGCGCGGGCGAACCGACGAGGGGGTGACCGCCCGGGCGGTCACCCCCTCGTGCGTTCAGAGCCGGGCGCGCGCCGCCTCCAGCAGGCGTACGACGGACTCGTCGGCCACGCCGGCCACCTCGTCGTACCCGAACCAGCGCAGGTCCAGGGACTCGTCGCTGATCTCCTGGACGGCTCCGGGCGGGGCCAGCACCGCGTACTGGACGTCGAAGTGGCAGTGGCAGGGCGGCGGGATCGGATGCCGGTCCAGGCGGACCGGGCCGCCGGGCACCAGGGACAGCCCCGCGATCCCCGACTCCTCCGTGGCCTCCCTGAGGGCGGCGTCCCGCAGGGTGGCGTCGCCGGGCTCGCAGTGGCCGCCCATCTGCAGCCACATGCGCAGCTTCCGGTGCAGGGTGAGCAGGACCCGGTCGCGTTCGGGATCGATCACCAGCGCGCTCGCCGTGAGGTGACCGTCCCCGCACGCCTTCCACATGCCGTCCGGGTGCGCCGCCAGATGGTCCAGGTAGGCCTGGCGCAGATCGGCCTGGTCCTCGTACTCCTTGAGCACGAGGACCGCGTCGTCGTACAGGCTCACTCGGTGTCGTCGCCCTCGGCCTCGTCGTCCTTCTTCAGGTTCGGCTTCTCGCCGGCGCCGCCCGCCGCCTCGCCGAGCATCTTGTCCAGCTCGGAGAAGTCCAGCTGCTCGCGGTGCACGAAGCCGTCGGGGTCGTCCAGGTCGGTGGCGGTCGGCAGCATGTCCGGGTGGGCCCACAGGGCGTCCCGGCCGTCCACTCCGCGCGCGTCCGTGAGCGAGGCCCACAGCCGGGAGGCGTCACGCAGCCGGCGCGGGCGCAGCTCCAGGCCGATCAGCGTGGCGAACGTCTGCTCCGCCGGGCCGCCGGTGGCGCGGCGGCGGCGCAGGGTCTCGCGCAGGGCGTCGGCGGACGACAGGCGCGGTTTCGCGGCCGCGTGCACCACCGCGTCCACCCAGCCCTCGACGAGCGCCAGAGCGGTCTCCAGGCGGGCCAGCGCCGCCTTCTGCTCGGGCGTGTCCTCCGGCTGGAACATGCCCTGCTGGAGGGCGTCCTGAAGCTGCTCGGGATTCTGCGGGTCGAACTGCCCGACCACGTCCTCCAGCTTGGCCGTGTCGACCTTGATGCCGCGCGCGTAGCCCTCGACCGCGCCGAACAGGTGCGAGCGCAGCCACGGCACGTGCGCGAACAGGCGCTGATGGGCCGCCTCGCGCAGGGCCAGGTAGAGCCGGACCTCCTCCTGCGGCACGCCGAGGTCCTTGCCGAACGCCTCCACGTTGGCCGGGAGCAGCGCGGCCTTGCCGGCCGGGCCCAGCGGCAGGCCGATGTCGGTGGAACCGACGACCTCGCCCGCGAGCACGCCCACGGCCTGTCCGATCTGCGTGCCGAACATGGCGCCGCCCATCGAGCGCATCATGCCGATCAGCGGGCCCGCCATGGCCTGCATCTCCTCGGGCAGGACGTCACCCATCGCCGCGCCGACCCGCTCGGCGACCGGGTCGACCAGCTCCTGCCACGCGGGCAGGGTCGCCTCGACCCACTCCGCGCGGGACCAGGCCACCGCCGAGGCCGCGCCCGACGGCAGGGACGTCGCGTCGTCCAGCCACAGATCGGCCAGACGGACGGCCTCCTGGACCGCGGAGCGCTCGGCGCCGCCGATGCTCGCGTCCTTCACGCCGTCCGGGGTGCCCTGCGAGACCGTCTGGCGGGCGATCTGCTTGGCCATGTCCCAGTTCACCGGGCCGCCCTCGTAGGAGAGCATCTGGCCCAGCTGCTGGAACGCGGCGCCCAGGTCGGTGGGGTTCAGGGATCCGAACATCGCTGCGAGCGGGTTGTCGGCGCCGGGGCCGCCAAAGCCTCCGGCTCCGGGCAGCCCGAAACCGAACGGGTTGGCCGGTCCCTGCTCACCACCGCTCTGCTGGTCCTTCTTCTTGCCCTCGTCGCCGTCTTCCGGCTCCTCCGGCGGAAGGCCGAATCCGAATGGGGTGTCACTCACGGGATTCCTCGGCTGGTAAGGCCACCGGTTCTCTCCGGCGGCGCGGCTGCCCGACATCACCACCCAGCGTAGACACCCGGACCCGATCGGGCCTCGGTGCTTCGCCCACGGAAAGCCTGCGGCAGGATGGATGCACCTGGTACGTGCGCCTCACTCGCGCCCGTACCGAAGACAACCACTGGAGACGCCCGGTGAGTTCCCCAGATCCGCAGGTTCGCGCAGCGCGAAACCATACAGACCGCCCGTCGCCCGACCACCGCCCCTCGACCACGGCGCTGCGCGCCGACGGCACGACCGGCGTGCGCGGGCCCGTCGTCGCGGTCACCGGCGCGGCCGCCGGGGTCGGCGCGATGCTCACCGAGCGGCTCGCGGCCGCCGAGGAGATCAAGCAGGTCATCGCCATAGACGAGCGGCGCGGGGAGTGTGCCGCCGCGCAGTGGCACATCCTGGACGTGCGCGACCCGGCGATCGCGGACAAGCTGCGGGGCGCGGACGTGGTGGTGCACCTCGCGCTCGACCTCGACCTGGAGACCGATCCGGCGGCCCGCACCGCCTACAACGTCCGGGGGACGCAGACCGTGCTGACCGCCGCCGCGGCGGCCGGAGTGCACCGGGTGGTGCTGTGCACCTCCGCGATGGTCTACGGGGCACTGCCGGACAACGAGCTTCCCCTGTCGGAGGACGCCGAGCTGCGGGCGACGGCCGAGGCCACCGGCGTCGGGGACCTGCTGGAGATCGAGCGGCTGGCCCGGCGCGCCCCCCGCGCGCACCCGGGGCTGAACGTGACCGTGGTGCGGCCCGCGGTGCTGGTGGGAGGTACCGACACCGCGCTGACCAGGTACTTCGAGTCGCCCCGGCTGCTCGTGGCCGCCGGTTCGCGGCCCGCCTGGCAGTTCTGCCACGTCGAGGACCTGTGTGCCGCTCTGGAGTACGCCGTCCTGGAGAAGGTCGACGGGGAACTGGCCGTCGGCTGCGACGGATGGCTGGAGCAGGAGGAGGTCGAGGAGCTGACCGGGATCCGGCGGATGGAACTGCCGTCGGCGGTCGCACTGGGCGCCGCCGCCCGGCTGCACCGGATCGGCCTCACCCCGTCCCCGGCGGGGGACCTGGCGTACACGATGTACCCCTGGGTGGTCAGCGGGAGCCGACTGCACGACGCCGGATGGCGGCCCCGCTGGACCAACGAGGAGGTGCTGGCGGAGCTGCTGGAGGAGGTCGCGGGGCGGCACACCGTCGCCGGACGCCGGCTGGGACGCAAGGACGCCACGGCCGCGGGCGCGGCGGGCGCGACGGTGGCGCTGCTGGGCGCCGCCGCGGTGGTGCGGCGGGCCCGCAAGGCCCGCCGGAGGTGACGCGAGGGGCTGCGTCGAGGGCCTGCGCGAGCGGCCGCGCTCCGCGCACCTGTAGGAGGCTCCAAGGCGTCCCGCGCGCGTGCCTGGTGAAAGTCGTATTCCGGGATGCCGGAGGTGTGCGGCACGATGGGGGGCATGGCACCCACGAACGATCACCCCGGTGAGCAGGCGGCGCAGGACCCCATCAAGCTGATCGGCGTCCGGGAGACCCCGCTCTCCGTGGACGAGGTGTTCGCCGCCGTCGGGGACGACGCGGCCGGCGGCGTCGCCCTCTTCGTGGGGACGGTGCGCAATCACGACGGCGGCGCCGACGTCGGCGCCCTCGGCTACTCCTGCCACCCCAGCGCCGAGGCGGAGATGCGGCGGATCGCCGAGAAGGTCGCCGCCGAGTTCCCGGTGCGGGCACTGGCCGCCGTCCACCGGGTGGGGGACCTCCGGGTCGGGGACCTCGCCGTCGTCGTCGGCGTGTCGTGCCCCCATCGGGGTGAGGCGTTCGAGGCCTGCCGCAGGCTCATCGACGACCTGAAGCACGAGGTGCCCATCTGGAAGCACCAGCGGTTCTCCGACGGGACCGAGGAATGGGTCGGCGCCTGCTGACCGGCGTCACCGCCGGCGCACCGGCCCGTCCGGTTGCGTAACCACCCCCCTCGCGTGAGCGTTGTCAGTGCGAATGGTTAATCTGCTGATCAGTCAGTCGCGGACGCTCATGGGGTTGGGAGGTCGGCATGGCGGCGCTCGCCTGGTTGCTGATTCCGCTGGTTGCCGCGGTCGCGGCCGGACTGTGGGGCGGTTGGGCCAATCGGACCCGAAGGATCCGCAGCGACGGTCCCGAGCTGGACGGCTACGCCCGGTTCCGCGAGGCCATGGAGAAGAAGTCCCACTCGGGCGCCCCCGGCGCCTGAGGAGAGGTGCCCTGACGGTGCGCTGACAGAGGCGTCCCGTAATGTCGTGGCATGCCACGCCGCACCGCGACGATGCTCGCCTCCACCCTGATGCTGATCGCGCTCCTGTGCGCGGGTGTGCTCATCCCCGTGCCGTACGCGGAGATGTCCCCCGGGCCGACCGTGAACACGCTCGGGGAGCACGAGGGCGAGCCGGTGCTGCAGATCTCCGGCCACAAGACGTACGCGACGGACGGTCACCTGAACATGACCACCGTCCGGGTCACCAGCGCCGACTTCCGGATGAACCTGGTGGAGGCCGTCTACGGCTGGCTGGCGCACGACAGCAAGATCGTGCCGCACGACACCCTCTACCCGGACGGCAAGACCGAGGAGCAGTCCACCCAGGAGAACGCCGAGGAGTTCAGCCAGTCCCAGGAGAGCGCCAAGGTCGCCGCCCTGAAGGAGCTGGGCGTCCCGGTGAAGTCCTGGGTGATCGTCTCCACCGTCGTCAAGGGCTCCCCGGCCGAGGGCAGGCTCCACGCGGGGGACGTGATCAAGGCCGTGGACGGTACGGCCGTCAAGCAGCCGTCCGATGTCGCCGAGTTCGTCACCCGGCACAAGCCCGGCCAGAAGGTCGTCTTCACCGTCGTCCCGGTCAAGGAGCAGGCCGCGGCGGCGAAGCGGCACGAAACGGCGACGAAGACCCGGGAGGTCGCCATCACGACGGCGACCTCCCACGACAGCGGCGCCCGGCGCGCCATCGTCGGGATCTCCGCCGGGACCGACCACACCTTCCCGTTCAACATCGACATCAAGCTCGCCGACGTCGGTGGGCCCAGCGCCGGGCTGATGTTCGCGCTCGGCATCTACGACAAGCTCACCCCGGGCAGCCTCACCGGCGGCAACTTCGTCGCCGGCACCGGCACCATCGACGACAAGGGGACGGTCGGGCCGATCGGCGGCATCGAGATGAAGACCGTCGGCGCGCACGACAAGGGCGCCCGGTACTTCCTCACCCCCGCCGACAACTGCGCGGCGGCCGCCAAGGACACCCCGAGCGGGCTCACGCTCGTCAAGGTGAAGACCATCGGTGACGCGCTCGACGCCCTGAAGGACATCCGCGGCGGAGACACCGCCGCCCTGCCGAAGTGCACCACCAAGAGCTGACCGGCGGTCCTCGAGAACGCGGCTGGGGGCGCTCCCGATCACCGGGAGCGCCCCCATCGCCGTACCGGAGGGAATCAGTCCGCGAAGGTCGCCGCCAGTGCCTCGGCCAGGCCCGGCACCAGCTCCGGCCCCGTCAGGACCTCCGTCGCGGAGTCCTTCTCGCGCAGGCGCAGCGCCGACTCGCGGCCGCCGTCGCGCAGCACCGCGACCGTCATGCGGACCTCCTGGCGCTCGGGGTGCTCCGCCACCCACTTCGCCAGCTTGGCCTCGCTCAGGCCCTGCGGTACCTGCGCCTCGGCGGACGGCGGCAGCATCAGGCGCTCCACGGTGAGCGCGCAGCCCACCACCGCGTCCGGCCAGGCGATGGTGCCGAGGAACTCGTCGAGTGCCTTGTCCGTCGGAACCTCGTCCTGCTCGATGGGGGTGAGGCCGACCGTCTCGGACTCGTCGTCGAGGCCGAGCTGGGTGGCGAGCGAGGGTTCCTGGGCCCGCAGTCGTGCGGTGTCTACGAGGGCGAAGAGGCGGGCGGGCTGGTCCCAGCCGAGGCCGGAGGCGTACTCGTCGATCTCGAGTACGGCCCGGGTGAGCGGGTTCGCTGCCATGGGAGTGTTGGACATGGTCACAATCCTGCCTCGTTCCCGGGCGGAATCGGGAACCGAGTGAACCGTGAGTAAGTTGCATAGGTGTGGCCCGCGATCACGGGGGGCCTCGGCCGGCCCGTGAAATCGGGGGCCTGACGTATCGACAGCGAACTTCGAGGTGCGCACCTTGGCTTTCCAGATGCCGGACCGCGGCGGAGGCCCGACGGGGCCACGGATCAGAGCGGGACGCCCGTCCCGGCGGGCCCGGGCCCTGCTCATGACACTGGGGGTCCTCGCCGTCCTCGGCATGGTGTTCACCATGTTCGCGGGCTTCTGGACGGACTGGCTGTGGTACCGGTCGGTGCACTACTCGTCCGTGTTCACCACCATGCTGTGGACCAAGATCGGGCTGTTCTTCGTCTTCGGTCTGCTGATGGCCGTCGCCGTCGGCCTCAACATCTGGCTGGCACACCGGCTGCGGCCGCCGCTGAGCGCCATGTCCATGGAGCAGCAGAGCCTGGACCGCTACCGGATGGGCATCGCGCCCTACAAGACCTGGCTCCTGCTCGCCGTGGCCTGCCTCGTCGGTCTGATCGCCGGCGCCTCCGCGGCCGGCCAGTGGCGTACCTGGCTGATGTGGGTCAACGGCGTGCCCTTCCACCAGAAGGACCCGCAGTTCCACCTCGACGTCTCCTTCTACGCCTTCGACCTGCCCTGGTACCGGTTCCTGCTGGGCTTCGGCTTCGCCACCGCGATCCTGTGCCTGATCGCCGCCGCGCTCACCCACTACCTGTACGGCGGACTGCGTGTCACCAGCCCGGGAGCGCGCGCCACCGCCGCCGCGACCGGGCACCTGTCGGTGCTCCTCGGCGTCTTCGTGGCGCTGAAGGCGGTCGCCTACTGGCTCGACCGGTACGGGCTCGCCGTCAAGTCCAGCGACTTCAAGGCGACCGGCAACTGGACCGGCCTGCGCTACGTCGACGCCAACGCCTACCTGCCGGCCAAGACGATCCTGTTCTGCATCGCCGTCATCTGCGCGCTGCTGTTCTTCGCCACCCTGTGGCGGCGCACCTGGCAGCTTCCCGTCATCGGCTTCGGGCTGATGGTCCTCTCCGCGATCCTGATCGGCGGCCTGTACCCGGCCATCGTGCAGAAGTTCCAGGTGCAGCCCAACGAGCAGGCCAAGGAAGCCCCGTACGTCCAGAAGAACCTCAAGGCGACCCGCGAGGCGTACGGCATCGACGACACCAAGGTCACCGAGTACGCCGGCAAGTCCGCCACCACGGACAAGACCAAGCTGCGTGACCAGGTCGGCGACACGGCCAGCATCCGCATCATGGACCCGAACGTCGTCTCGCCGACGTTCCAGCAACTGCAGCAGATCAAGGGCTACTACGGGTTCCCGGCGAACCTCGACGTCGACCGGTACGCCAAGGACGGCAAGGAGCAGGACACCGTCATCGGCCTGCGCGAGCTGAACCTGGGCGGCATCCCGAAGAACAACTGGATCAACGACCACTTCCGCTACACGCACGGTTACGGCGCGGTCGCCGCCAAGGGCACCGAGGCCGACGCCGAGGGCCGCCCGGTCTTCACCGAGAAGAACCTGCCGTCCGAGGGCGCCCTCGGCAGCTACCAGCAGCAGATCTACTACGGCGAGAAGACCACCACGTACTCGATCGTCGGCGGCCCCCAGAAGGAGGTCGACTACTCCGACAACGAGCGCGAGAAGACCACCAGCTACCAGGGCAAGAGCGGGGTCAACCTCGACAGCCCGGTCAACCGGGCGGCGTACGCGGTGGCGTTCAACGAGCCGCAGATCCTCTACTCCGGTGCGATCGGCAAGGGGTCGCGGATCCTGTACAACCGCACCCCCAAGGAGCGCGTCGAGGCGGTCGCCCCCTGGCTGACCATCGACGGCGACGCCTATCCGGCCGTCGTGAACCACCGCATCCAGTGGATCGTCGACGCGTACACGACCACCAACGGCTATCCGTACGCCTCCCGCACGACGCTCGGTGACACGACGGCCGACTCGCTGACCGCGACGAACAACTCCCGCGCGGTGGTGGCACAGCAGAACCAGGTCAACTACATCCGCAACTCGGTGAAGGCGACCGTCGACGCGTACACCGGCGAGGTCAAGCTCTACCAGTGGGACAGCGCGGACCCCGTGCTGAAGACCTGGATGAAGGCCTTCCCCGGCACGGTCCAGCCGCGCGCGGACATCTCCGCGGACCTGATGGAGCATCTGCGCTACCCGCAGGACCTGTTCAAGGTCCAGCGCGAGCTGCTGACCCGCTACCACGTGACCGACGCGCAGACCTTCCTCAGCGGCAGCGAGGTGTGGGAGGTGCCCGACGACCCGTCCAACGACTCGGGCAACGCGGTGCCGCCGTACTACCTGAGTATGAAGATGCCGGACCAGAGCGCCCAGGCGTTCTCGCTCACGACGACGTTCACGCCGAACGGGCGGGACAACCTCAGCGCCTTCATGGCCGTCGACTCCGACCCGGGCACGAGCGACTACGGCAAGATCAGAGTCCTGAAACTGCCGGCGAGCACCACTGTCTACGGCCCCAAGCAGGTCCAGAGCCAGTTCAACTCCGAGTCGGACATCGCCGAGACCATCAGCCTGCTGAGCAGAGGCCACTCCAAGGTCGAGTACGGCAACCTGCTGACCGTGCCCCTGGACGGAGGACTGCTCTACGCGGAGCCGGTCTACGTCCGTGGTGGTTCGCTGAAGTACCCCTTGCTGCGCAAGGTGCTGGTCACCTACGAAGGCCGGACCGCCTTCGAGGACACCCTGGACGAAGCGCTCAACAAGGTGTTCGGCGTACAGGGTTCGACCACACCGCCGAAGACGGGGAACAACCCGCCGGACACCACCAACCCGACGGTCAGGCAGGCGCTCGACGACGCCCAGAAGGCGTTCGAGGCCGGGCAGGAGGCCCTGCAGAAGCCGAAGCCGGACTGGTCCGCGTACGCCAAGGCGCAGGACGATCTCGAGGCCGCGCTGAAGCGGGCCGAGGACGCCCAGGCCAAGGCGGACAAGGCCGCGGGCGGGGACAAGCCCGCGGGCGGCGACAAGGGCTGATCAAGACCGCCCCGCGCCGTGATACGGTTGTGAACAACGGCGCGGGGTGGAGCAGCTCGGTAGCTCGCTGGGCTCATAACCCAGAGGTCGCAGGTTCAAATCCTGTCCCCGCTACTGAAAACGAAGGCCCGGATTCCTTACAGGGATCCGGGCCTTCGTGGTGTGCGAACTCATGTACAGATCGGGGGGGACGGCCGCGCCGCCGTGGGGAGTTGGGCTATCTGTGTTTGACTTATCTCTCTGTGGGCATGTCGACAAAACGCTGAAGTGACCTTACGGGCTGCGGTATACCGGGTGTACCCAGGTTGCGGGTGGTGCGACGATGGACGTTATGGGGGACAAGGCAACTCTGTTCGAGACAGGGCGATTTGTGCAGTCTCCGGGTGAGGGGCCGACCCGGGACGAAATGGGCGACACGGGGGATGCGGCCGAGGACGTACGCCTCCGGCTCGCCGCGCGGACCGGCGACACCGAGGCGATGAGCGTCCTCGGTGCCATGCTCCTGCGCAGCGGAGACCTCGACGGAGCCGAGCCCCACCTGCGTGCCGCCACCGCGGCCGGCGACCGCGCCGCCGCCAACAACCTGGGTGTCCTCCTGCACCAGCGCGGCTATGCCGAGGAGGCCGCCGGCTGGTGGCGGATCGCCGCAGTGGCCGGCTCGGCCGCCGCCGCACACGCGCTGGGCCGCCACCACCGTGAGCGCGGGGACGAGCCCGCCGCCGAGTACTGGCTGCGCCAGTCCGCCGAGCAGGGCCACGCCCTGGGCGCCTACGCGCTCGCCGACCTGCTGGAGCACCGCGGGGACGCCACGGCCGGGGACTGGATGCGGGCCGCCGCCGAACGCGGGCACCGTGAGGCCGCCTACCGGCTGGCGCGCGCGCTCGACCGGAAGGCCGGTGCCGAGGACGAGGCCGGGCCGGACAACGCTGTCGAGGAGACCGAGCAGTGGTACCGGCAGGCCGCCGCGCGCGGTCACCGGCGGGCCGCGCTGCACCTCGGGGCGATCCTGGAGAAGCGCGGGGAGCTCAAGGAGGCCGGCCGCTGGTACCTGACCTCCGCCAAGGACGGGGAGGCCCGCGCCGCGTGCGCGCTGGGGTTCCTGCTGCGCGACGCCGGGGACACCGAGAGCGCCGCCGTGTGGTGGCTCAGGGCCGCCCAGGACGGCGACGGCAACGCGGCCAACGCCCTGGGCGCGCTGCACGCCGAGCGCGGCGAGACCCAGACCGCCGAGCGCTGGTACCGGGCCGCGCTGGACGCCGGGGACGACAACGGGGCCTACAACCTCGGGCTGCTCTGCGCCGAGCAGGGCCGGACCGCGCAGGCCGAGCAGTGGTACCGGCGGGCGGCGTACGCCGGGCACCGGGAGGCCGCGAACGCGCTGGCCATCCTGCTGCTCCAGGGCGACGACCCGGCCGGTGCGGAGCCCTGGTTCTCCAAGGCGGCCGAGGCCGGCAGTGTGGACGCCGCGTTCAACCTCGGCATCCTGCACGCCGGGCGCGGCACCGGGGAGGACGCCGGGATCGCGCTGCGCTGGTACGAGCGGGCGGCCGCCGCCGGGCACACCGAGGCCGCGCTGCAGGTCGGCATCGCCCGGCTGCGCGAGGGCGACGAGCAGGAGGCCGAGCGGCACCTGCGCTGCGCGGCCGGCGGCGGCAACCCGGAGGCGGCGTACCGGCTCGCGACCCTGCTGGACGCGCGCCGGCCCCCGGATCCGGCCCATGAGCTCGGCGAGATCGTGCACGAGAAGACCGAGTGCGAGGAGTGGTACGAGCGGGCGGCCTCCCAGGGACACCGCCGTGCCCAGGTGCGGGTCGGCATGCTCGCCGCGGCCCGGGGCGACGTGGTCGAGGCCGCACGGTGGTACCGGGCGGCGGCCGAGGCCGGATCGCGCAACGGGGCGTTCAACCTCGGCCTGCTGCTGGCCCGGGAGGGCAGCGAGCCCGAGGCGGCGGTGTGGTGGACGCGGGCCGCCGACGCCGGGCACGGCCGGGCGGCGCTCCGGCTGGCCCTGGTCTACGCGCGTCGCGGTGAGCTGGCGGAAGGCCAGAGATGGGCCGACCGCGCGGTGGCGCTGGGGCCGGCGGAGGTGTCCGAGCGGGCGGGCCGGCTGCGGGACGCCCTGCGGGAAGAGCTTTCGGCGTGACCCCGTCACTCACCGGCAATGGATTTGCTTCCGCGGGCTTCCCTCCCGTAGTGTCGTGTTCACCGACGCGGGGTGGAGCAGCTCGGTAGCTCGCTGGGCTCATAACCCAGAGGTCGCAGGTTCAAATCCTGTCCCCGCTACTGAAGGCCGAGGGCCGGAATCCAGCAATGGGTTCCGGCCCTCGGTCGTTTCCGCTTCCCGGACGCGAGCGCGCGAAAAGAGAGGGGCCGCGGCCCCTCTCCTCCATGCCCCGCGTCACATGCCCCGGGTCACGCACCCGCGCAGTTCGGGCACAGTCCCCGGTACGTCACCTCGACGTCCGACACCGTGAAGCCGAAACGCTCGGTGTCCGGGAGGTCGGCGAGCGGGTTGCCCGTGGGGTGCACGTCCCGGATCGCTCCGCACCGGGCGCAGACCAGATGGTGATGCGGCTGGTGCGCGTTCGGGTCGTACCGCTTGGCGCGCTTGTCCGTCGTGACCTCGATCACCTCGCCGAGGGTCACCAGCTCGCCCAGCGTGTTGTAGACGGTCGCCCGGGAGATCTCCGGCAGCTTCGTGACGGCCCGCGCATGGACCTCGTCGGCCGTCATATGGACGTGCTCGCCGTCGAGAACCTCGGCCACCACGCGTCGCTGTGCGGTCATCCGCCATCCGCGTCCGCGCAGCCGTTCCAGTAGGTCGCTCATGGAAGCAGCGTAACAGCAAGAGGACCAGATCCCGAACAGGTGTGACTTTGGAACGATGTTTGACTTGGACAAAGTCCAATGTAGGATCGAAGTCGGGCTTTGACCAATGGACAGGACTGGTCGGTAATGACGCAGGAGGCGTACGTGACGCAGGGACCGCTCACCACGGAGGCCGGTGCACCGGTGGCCGACAACCAGAACAGCGAGACCGCAGGCGTCGGTGGCCCGGTGCTCGTTCAGGACCAGCTGCTCCTGGAGAAGCTGGCCCACTTCAACCGCGAGCGCATCCCGGAGCGCGTCGTGCACGCCCGGGGCGCGGGGGCGTACGGCACCTTCACGGTGACCGCGGACGTCACCCCGTACACGCGCGCCGCCTTCCTCTCCGAGGTCGGCAAGGAGACCGAGACCTTCCTGCGCTTCTCGACCGTGGCCGGCAACCTGGGCGCGGCGGACGCGGTACGTGACCCGCGCGGCTTCGCGCTGAAGTTCTACACCGAGGAGGGCAACTACGACCTCGTCGGCAACAACACCCCGGTGTTCTTCATCCGTGACGCGATCAAGTTCCCGGACTTCATCCACACCCAGAAGCGCGACCCTTACACCGGTTCCACGGAGGCGGACAACGTCTGGGACTGCTGGAGCCTGAGCCCGGAGAGCACCCACCAGGTCACCTGGCTGTTCGGTGACCGCGGCATCCCGGCGTCGTACCGGCACATGGACGGCTTCGGCTCGCACACCTACCAGTGGAGCAACGAGGCCGGCGAGGTCTTCTGGGTCAAGTACCACTTCAAGACCGACCAGGGCATCAGGAACCTCACCGCCGAGGAGGCCGGGGTCCTGGCGGGCAAGGACCCCGACTCCCACCAGCGCGACCTGCGCGAGGCGATCGAGCGCGGCGAGTTCCCGAGCTGGACCGTGGGCGTGCAGATCATGTCGGCGGCGGACGCGGCGACGTACCGCTTCAACCCGTTCGACCTGACCAAGGTGTGGCCGCACGCGGACTACCCGGTCATGGAGATCGGCAGGCTGGAGCTGAACCGCAACCCGCAAAACGTCTTCGCCGAGGTCGAGCAGTCGATCTTCAGCCCCGCGCACTTCGTGCCCGGTATCGGCCCCTCGCCCGACAAGATGCTCCAGGGCCGTCTGTTCGCCTACGGTGACGCGCACCGCTACCGCGTCGGCATCAACGCCGACCACCTGCTGGTGAACCGCCCGCACGCCGCCGAGGCGCGCACCAACTCCCGCGACGGCCACCTCTACGACGGCCGGCACGGCGGCGCGAAGAACTACGAGCCGAACAGCTTCGGGGGTCCGGCGCAGACCGGCCGGCCGCTGTGGGAGCCGTTCGACGGCTTCCGCGCCGGCACCGGCGGCCACCCGACGCCGCTGCACGCCGAGGACGACGACTTCGTGCAGGCGGGCAACCTCTACCGGCTGATGTCGGAGGAGGAGAAGGAGCGCCTGGTCGCCAACCTGGCCGGGGCGATCTCCCAGGTCTCGCGCGAGGACATCGCCGAGCGCGCGATCGGCAACTTCCGCGACGCCGACGCCGACTTCGGCAAGCGGCTGGAGGCCGCGGTGCGGGCGCTGCGCGGCTGAGCCGCGCCGGCCGGGTCGCCTGTGCCGGCTCGGCCGCCCGCCAGGACGGGCCGGGCCCCCGAGGGGGTCCGGCCCGCCCCTGTGTGTTCAGAGCGCCGGTGCGGGCTCCCGGGCCGGGACCCAGCAGCGGATGATGTCGCGGACCGACACGATGCCGACGGGCTCGCCCCGGTCGAGGACCACCAGGTGCCGGAAGCCGCCGCGGGTCATGGCCCGGGCCGCCTCCTGGAGGGTCCAGGTCGGGGTGGCGAAGACGACGTCGGTGGTGGTGTGGGCGTGGGTGCGTTCCGTGTCCGGGTTCTGGCCGAGGCCCACGGAGTTGAGGATGTCGCGTTCGGTGAGGATGCCGACCCCGCCGGCGTCGGGGTCGAGCACCACGGCGGCGCCGACGTGGCGGGCGGACATCAGGGCGGCTGCCTGACGGAGGGTGTGGGCGGGGCCGACGGTGAGGACCACCGTGCTCATGGCGTCTTGGACGAGCATGGGATGAGGCCACCTCCTAGGAATCCATGACGTTGTGCATGGATTCACAAATTCACAAGTGGGGGTCGACCTCAGAGTGCCCGGTAAAGAGCGAGTCAACAAGAGGGCGCGCGCGGCCAGTTGAGGGCGTGCGCGGAACTCGCCGGATACTCAGGGGCGCCGGCGCCGGTCCAGATGGTCCAGCAGGACGTCGTGCAGCAGGCCGTTGGAGGCCGCCGCGTTGCCGCTGTGCGGGCCCGGACGGCCGTCGAGCCCGGTGAAGGTGCCGCCGGCCTCGGTGACGATGATCGCGTTCGCCGCCATGTCCCACAGGGACAGCTCCGGTTCGGCGCAGATGTCGACGGAGCCCTCCGCGACCATCATGTACGGCCAGAAGTCGCCGTACGCGCGCGTGCGCCACACCTGGCGGGTCAGGTCGAGGAAGCCGTCCAGGCGGCCCTGCTCCTCCCAGCCGGAGAGCGAGGAGTACGCGAAGGACGCGTCCGCCGGCTCGCCGACGTGCGAGACGTGGATGCGGGACGCGGAGGTCAGACTGCGGCCGGTGAAGGCGCCGTGGCCCTTCGCGGCCCACCAGCGGCGGCCGAGCGCGGGGGCGGAGACGAGGCCGACGACCGGGTGGTAGCCGCCCTCGCCCGCCTCCATCAGCGAGATCAGGGTGGCCCAGACCGGGACGCCCCGGACGTAGTTCTTGGTGCCGTCGATCGGGTCGATCACCCAGCGGCGGGGCCCCGTGCCCTCGACGCCGTACTCCTCCCCGAGGACCGCGTCCCGTGGCCGGGCGCGCTTGAGGTGGTTGCGGATGAGCTCCTCCGCCGCCTTGTCCGCCTCGCTCACCGGGGTCATGTCCGGCTTCGTCTCCACCTTCAGGTCGAGCGCCTTGAAACGGTCCATGGTGGTGGCGTCGGCCGCGTCCGCGAGTACGTGGGCGAGGCGGAGGTCGTCAAGGTAGTCCGGCATGCCTTGAACCGTATCTGCCATGGACGCCGCGGGGCCACAAGGGGCAGGACCGGGTGGGGCGGAACGGTGGCCCGCGCACCCTTGACAGTGCGGGGGAGCGCGTCAAATCTGGGCGCAGAGTTGTCCGTTCCAGGGAGGCGATGATGCCTGCGGCCCGGGAATCCCTACTGGACGCCGCCGCCTCGGCGCTCGCGCGCCGGCCGTGGTCCGCGGTGCGGATGGTCGACGTGGCCGCGGCGGCCGGGGTGTCCCGGCAGACGCTGTACAACGAGTTCGGCAGCAAGGAGGGGCTGGCCAGGGCCCTGGTACGGCGGGAGGCCGACGGATATCTCGCCGGGGTGGAACGGGCCCTCGCCGCGCACACCGACCCGCGCGACCGCCTCACCGCCACCGCCGAGTGGATGGCGTCGGCGGCCCGGGACAGCGCGCTGGTCCGGGCCATGCTCACCGGCTGCTGGAACGAGCGCCTCCCGGCGCCGGCGCTCGCCGCGGTGCGGTCCTCCTCCGCCGTACCCGCGCAGCGCCGGGCGGACGGGCCGCTGCCCTCGCCCGGCGACTTCGTGCGGCTCGTGCGGGACCGGGCGGTGACCGTGCTGGCCGCCGCGGCCACGGAGGACACCGCCGACCTGACCCGCTCCTGCGAACTGGCCGTACGCCTCGCCCTGTCCTGCGTCGCGGCACCACCGGGGGAGGACGGCGTGGCGGAACTGGTGCGCGGCGTCCTGGTCCGGCACCTGGTCTGAGCCGTGAGCCGGCTCCGAACAGGTCCTAGTGTGCCGAGCCCGACAGCTGGAGGCCGATCACGCCGATGATGACGAAGGAGATCGAGACGATCTTCAGGGTCGACACCAGGTCGCCGAGGAAGACCATGCCGTAGATCGCGGTGCCCGCCGCGCCGATCCCGGTCCACACCGCGTACGCGGGACCGACGTCGAGCTTCTTCAGGGACAGGGTCAGCAGGCCGAAGCTGCCGAGGGCGAAGGACGCGAAGGCGATCGTCGGCCACAGCCGGGTGAACCCGTGCGAGAGCTTGAGGCACACGGCGAAACCGGTCTCCAGAATCCCGGCCACTATGACCAGCAGCCACGCCATGTGCGGTCCTCCCGTAGGTCCGGATCTCCGGCTCGGTGCGATTATGCACTTACCGAACGCGACCCCCGGCAAACCCCGCGGCTCTCAGTCGCCCTCCGTGCGGTCCCGCGTGGCCAGCAGCCGGCGCAGCGAGTACAGCCGCGCCGGGTCGGCGTGGCCCTCCTCCACGTACGCGTCGAGGGCGCAGTCCGGCTCGTCGTGGCTGCACGCGCGCGGACAGCCCTCGGTGCCCGGCTCCAGGTCCGGGAAGGCGTGGATCACCCGGGAGGGATCGATGTGCGCCAGGCCGAAGGAGCGCACGCCCGGGGTGTCGATGACCCAGTCGGCCGCCCCGGAGAGGGGCAGCGCGAGGGCGGAGGTGGTGGTGTGGCGGCCGCGGCCCGTCACCGCGTTGACACGGCCGGTCGTACGCCGCAGGTCCGCCGGGACGAGGGCGTTGACCAGGGTCGTCTTGCCCACCCCCGAGTGGCCCACGAACGCGGTGATCCGGCCGTCCAGATACTCGCGCACCCGGTCGGCGGCGTCGTCGTTCTCCAGTTCCTCCCGGCTGGTGACGACGTACGGGATGTCGAGCGCGCCGTACAGCTCCAGCAGCTTGTCCGGCGACGCCAGGTCGGACTTCGTCATCACCAGCAGCGGCTCGAGACCGCCGTCGTAGGCCGCCACCAGGCAGCGGTCGATCAGGCGCGGGCGCGGCTCGGGGTCGGCGAGGGCCGTGACGATCGCCAGCTGGTCGGCGTTGGCGACGACCACCCGCTCGTAGGGGTCGTCGTCGTCCGCGGTGCGGCGCAGCACCGAGGTGCGCTCCTCGATGCGCACGATCCGCGCGAGGGTGTCCTTCTTGCCCGACAGATCGCCGACCAGGGCCACCCGGTCGCCCACGACGGCCGCCTTGCGGCCCAGCTCCCGGGCCTTCATCGCCAGCACGGTCCGGCCCTCGACCAGGCAGGTCAGCCGGCCCCGGTCGACGGTGAGGACCATGCCCTCGGCCGCGTCCTCGTGCTTGGGCCGGATGTGGGTGCGCGGCCGGTTGCCCTTGCGGTTGGGGCGGCTGCGGATGTCGTCCTCGTCGGTGTGCTTGCCGTAACGGCGCATGATCCCAGTCCGCCCGTCAGTTCCCCAGCATCCCGGTCCACAGCTCGGGGAAGTCCGGCAGGGTCTTCGCCGTCGTCGCCACGTTCTCGATCCGCACACCCTCGACCGCCAGGCCGATGATGGCGCCGGCGGTGGCCATGCGGTGGTCCTCGTAGGTGTGGAACACCCCGCCGTGCAGCGGGCGCGGGCGGATGTGCAGGCCGTCGGCGGTCTCGGTGACGTCGCCGCCGAGTTCGTTGATCTCCTTGGTGAGCGCGGCCAGCCGGTCCGTCTCGTGCAGCCGCAGATGGGCCACGCCCCGCAGGGTCGAGGGGGAGTCGGCGAGCGCGGCGACCGCGGCGATGCCCGGGGTCAGTTCGCCGACGTCGCTCAGGTCGACGTCGATGCCGTGCACGGCGCCCGAGCCGGTGAACACCAGCCCGAACTCGGTCAGCTCGCAGGAGCCGCCCATCTCGGTGAAGATCTCGCGCAGCCGGTCACCCGGCTGTGTGGTCCGCTCCGGCCAGTCCGGAATCAGCACCTTGCCGCCGGTGACCAGGGCCGCCGCCAGGAACGGCTGGGCGTTGGACAGGTCCGGCTCGATCGTCAGGTCCCGGCCGAGCAGCGCACCCGGCGTCACCCGCCACACGTTCGGCTCGCCGCCCGACTCCGGGGTGTCCACCTGGGCGCCGACCGCGCGCAGCATGTCCACGGTCATCCGGATGTGCGGCATGGAGGGCAGGGAGGCCCCGGTGTGCCGGACCTCGACACCCTGGTTGAAGCGCGGGCCGGACAGCAGCAGTGCCGAGACGAACTGGGACGACGAGGAGGCGTCGATCGACACCGGACCGCCGTCCAGCGCCCCGGCGCCCTGCACGGTCAGCGGCAGCGCGCCCCGGCCGTCGTCGTCGATCCGGGCGCCGAGCACCCGCAGCGCGTCGATCACGCCGTTGAGGGGACGCTCGTACGACCGCGGGTCCCCGTCGAACCGGATCGGGCCGTCGGCCAGCGCGGCCACCGGCGGCAGGAAGCGCATCACCGTGCCGGCGTTGCCGACGTCGACCGTGGCCGGACCGTGCAGGCCGGTGGGCAGAACGCGCCAGGCCTCCCCCGAGCCGTCGGGGCCGCCCGCGCCGGATGAGCTGGACGACACGGTCTCCTCGATCTCCACGCCCATGGCCCGCAGGGCGCCGGCCATCAGCAGGGTGTCGCGGGAGCGCAGCGGACGGCGCAGCCAGCCGGGCTCGGAGGCGAGGGCGGCCAGCACGAGGGCTCGGTTGGTCACGGATTTGGACCCGGGCACGTGGACCGTCGCGTCGACGGCTCCGCTCGCGTGCGGGGCGGGCCAGAGGGCGGGGTGGGCGGTGTTCGGGGCCATGGGGCCACTTTATAAGGAGGGCCCGGTATCAACCTTCCAGCAGCCAGCGGCCGCCGCCGATCAAGGAGCACAGGGACACCGCGTGGAACAGGAACAGCCACAGGCCCGCGGGGACGTGCGTCAGACGGGACAGCTGGTCCGCGTCGGAGTCCCCCGCGCCTCCCCGCATCCGCTTGGCCTGCAGCTCGAACGGCGGCCGCACCCCGCCGAGCAGCAGGAACCACACCACCGCGTACGCGAACGCCGCCTGCACCTGCGGCCCGGTGAGCCACGACACCAGCAGGAAGGCGCCGCCGGTCAGCACCACGGTCAGTACCCCGTAAGCGTTGCGGATCATCACCAGCATGACGACCAGCAGGGCGGTCGCCGCCCACAGCAGCAGGGTGAGCCGGCCGGCGGCCAGCAGCGCGGCACCGCCCAGACCCAGCAGCGAGGGTGCCGTGTATCCCGCCGCCGCGGTGAGGATCATGCCGAGGCCGTAGGGCTTGCCCCGGCTGACCGTGAGGCCGCTGGTGTCGGAGTGCAGGCGGATGCCGGTGAGCTGCCGGCCGGTGAGCAGCGCCACCAGACCGTGCCCGCCCTCGTGCGCGATGGTGATGGCGTTGCGGGCTATGCGCCACAGGCTGTGCGGTACGACGACGGCGAGCGCGGCGACCCCGGTGGCCAGCACCACCCACAGGTCCGGATCGGGCTGGGTGCCGGTGAGCCGGTCCCAGAGACCGGCGGTGAGGCTTTCCATGTACCGAGTAGCTCCCTGTCCTCGTACGGAGTCTGGCAGTGTGGCACGTATGTGCGGACGGTATGCATCCAGTCGTAGGCCCGAGGATCTCGCAGGAGTCTTTGAGATCGAGAAGTGGGAGCCGGAGGAGACCCTGGAGCCGGACTACAACGTGGCTCCCACCAAGGAGGTCTACGCCGTCCTGGACCGTCCGTTGAAAGACGCCGCGGACCCGCGTCCGGTTCGGCAGCTGCGCAGGCTGAAGTGGGGCCTGGTGCCGTCCTGGTCCAAGACGCCCGAGGGCGGCGCCCGGATGATCAACGCGCGCGCCGAGACCGTGCACGAGAAGCCCGCCTACCGCCGCGCCTTCGCCACCCGGCGCTGCATCCTGCCCGCCGACGGCTACTACGAGTGGGTCACCGGCACCGAGGAGCGCGCGCTGGAGGCCGAGGGGAAGAAGAAGCGGCCGCGCAAACAGCCGTACTTCGTACTGCCCGCCGACGGCTCGGTCTTCGCGATGGCCGGCCTGTACGAGTTCTGGCGGGACCGGACCCTGCCCGACGACCACCCGGGCGCCTGGTGGGTCACCTGCTCGGTGATCACCACGGAGGCGGAGCGAACCCCGCTGGCCGTCGCGCCCGCCGAGGGACCGCACTCCCTGGCCGACATCCACCCCCGCATGCCGCTCATGCTCACCCCGGAGCGCTGGGACGCCTGGCTCGACCCGTCCAGCACCGACCCGGACGGCCTGCGCGAGCTGCTCGACCCGCCGCCGCACGGCCTGATGCGCGCCTACCCGGTATCCACCGCCGTCAGCAACGTCCGCAACGGCGGCCCGGAACTGCTGAAGGAGCTGGACGCCCCGGAAGTCGGCACACTCTTCTGACGTGACCACCATGACCACACAGACCGTCCCGACGGACACCGGCGACGCCCGGATCACCTGGCACCGGGCGGACGGGGCCCGGCTCGTCCTCGCGGTGAGCCATGGCGCGGGGGGCGGCATCGAGGCGCGCGACCTCCAGGCGCTCGCCCGGGTGCTCCCCGCGCACGGGGTGACCGTGGCCCTCGTCGAGCAGCCCTGGCGGGTGGCCGGCAAGAAGCTCGCGCCCGCACCGAAGACCCTGGACACCGGCTGGCGCGGCCTGTGGCCCGCGCTGGCGGCGCCAGGACTGCCCGTCGTCTCCGGCGGCCGCAGCGCGGGCGCCCGGGTCGCCTGCCGCACCGCCGCCGAGCTGGGCGCGCACGCCGTGCTCGCGCTGAGCTTCCCGCTGCACCCGCCGGGCAGACCGGAGAAGTCCCGCGCCGCGGAACTGCTCGGCGCCGGGGTGCCCACGCTGGTCGTGCAGGGCGGGAACGACCCCTTCGGCAGGCCGGCGGAGTTCCCCGAGGGAACCCACCGGCTGATCGAGGTGCCCTGCGGCGATCACGGGTTCGCCGTCGCCAAGCGCGCGGAGATCACCCAGGAGCGGGCGCTGGAGATCGTCACCGACGGTGTCGTGGAGTGGGCCGGTTCACTCGGGTGACCCGGGAATGCCCGGCGGCGGGGCGCTGTTGAGGCGGACAGAAGTGCTGAGGGATCAGCGCCGACGTCGTGGGAAAGGAAGTCCGCCGCATGGGTTCGACGTACTGCCCGAGCCGCAGCAGCCGTGCTGACCTGGACTGGACGGTGCTGCACGCGGCCAGGACCGCTCCTATTCGAGCGGCGGCGGGTACGGGTCGTGTTCTATCCTCCGAAACAGGAGGGACCGGTCTCGGTCCCGTCCGGGAACTTGAGGAGGTGGGTCCGGTCACCGGTACCGACGCAGGGACCGACAACGGCCAGGCGGAGCAGCCCGAGGGCCAGGGCATGAGCGCGGACACGGAGACCGGCTCCGAGTCGACCGCGGAGCGCAGCGCGCGCTTCGAGCGGGACGCGCTCGAATTCCTCGACCAGATGTACTCGGCCGCCCTGCGCATGACGCGCAACCCGGCCGACGCCGAGGACCTGGTGCAGGAGACCTACGCCAAGGCGTACGGGTCCTTCCACCAGTTCCGCGAGGGCACCAACCTCAAGGCGTGGCTGTACCGGATCCTGACCAACACCTTCATCAACTCGTACCGCAAGAAGCAGCGCGAACCCCAGCGCAGCGCGGCCGAGGAGATCGAGGACTGGCAGCTCGCCCGCGCCGAGTCGCACATGTCGACGGGTCTGCGCTCCGCCGAGTCGCAGGCGCTCGACCACCTGCCCGACTCGGACGTCAAGGAAGCGCTGCAGGCGATCCCCGAGGAGTTCCGCATCGCCGTCTACCTCGCGGACGTAGAGGGCTTTGCGTACAAGGAGATCGCGGACATCATGGGGACACCCATCGGTACGGTGATGTCCCGGCTGCACCGGGGCCGCCGTCAACTGCGCGGCATGCTGGAGGACTACGCCCGCGAACGCGGACTGGTCCCGGCGGGCGCCGGAGAGTCGAACGAAGCGAAAGGCTCGGGCTCATGAGCTGCGGAGAGCCGCACGAGACGGACTGCAGTGAGGTCCTCGACCACCTCTACGAGTTCCTCGACAGCGAGATGCCGGACGTCGACCGCGACAAGTTCCAGCACCACTTCGAGGAATGCTCGCCGTGCCTGGAGAAGTACGGCCTGGAGCAGGCCGTGAAGAAGCTCGTCAAGCGCTGCTGCGGCCATGACGACGTGCCCGCCGACCTGCGCGCCAAGGTCATGGGGCGGATCGACCTGATCCGCTCCGGGCAGACCGTCCCCGAGCACGACGTCACCAAGGCCCCCGCCACCCCGGTGACACCGCAGGAGTCCTGACCCGCGCCCTCCGGCCGGCCGCCCCTGTCACCCGAACGTGCTAATCCTCGGGACATGGGCCCCCGGACCCCCCGAACCCCGCCCTAGGCTCCGAGCCTGCACCGGCACGGTCGGGGGAGGGCGCGATGGAGGCGGCGGTTCCGGCGAGAGCGCAAGGCTATGTGGCCTGTGTCGCCCTCCTCGCCGCGCTCTGTGTCCTGCCCCTGCACACCACCCGCACGCCCTGGTGGGCGCTGGCCCTGCTCGCCGCGCTGTACGCGGCCTGCGAGCACGTCGTGCGGCGCCGCTTCGGGGGAACGTTCTATCCGGTGCTGCTCGCCGGCGCCTTCCTGCTGCCGCCGCCCGCCGCCGCGCTGGTCCCGCTGCCGGCCGCCCTGCTCGCCCACGTCGAGCACGGGCCGGTGCTGCCCCGGCGCGTCTGGCGGGCCGCGCAGCCGGCGCTCGCCGTGTGGGCCGCGGCCCAGGTCCACTGGGCGCTCGGCGGCCGGGACGCCGTCGTGGCCCACGCCTTCCCCTACGCCCTCGTACCCGCGGGGGCGGCCGTGCTCGCGTTCTGCGTGGTGCTCACCGTGCTCGACGGCGGGATCCTCGCCGCGGGCGTGGGGGTACCGCCCACGCCCGTCAGGCAGTGGAGGCGGGTGCCGGCGCGCAGGCCCTGGCGCGGGCTGCTGTCCCGCTCGCTGGCGCCGGTCGCGGTGCACGGGCTCGCCGGGCTGATGATGGCCGTGCTGTGGCGCAGCCGGTACGGCCCCGTCTCCGCGCTGCTCGTGCTGCTGCCGATGGGCGTCTCCTGCTGGGTCTTCGCCCAGTACCACCGGGAGCGGGCCGCCCACCAGGCCACCATCCGCGCCCTGGTGCAGGCCGTCGACATCAAGGACGGCTACACCCGCGGCCACAGCGAGCGGGTCGGCCGGGCCTCGGTGCTGATCGCCCGCGAACTCGGCCTGGACGACGAACGCGTCGAGGTGCTGCGCTTCGCCGGCATCCTGCACGACGTCGGCAAACTCGGCGTCCCCACCCGGCTGCTGCGCAAGGACGGCCCGCTGACCCCCGAGGAGCGGCGGATCATCGAACTGCACCCGGAGTACGGCCACGAGATGGTCCGCGGCATCTCCTTCCTCGGTGAGGCCCGCGCGGCGATCCTGCACCACCACGAACGGCTCGACGGCAGCGGCTACCCGTACGGGCTGGCGGGCGGTCAGATCCCGGAGTGCGCCCGCGTGGTCGCCGTCGCCGACGCCTTCGACGCGATGACCTCCACCCGGTCCTACAGCAGGGCCCGCCCGGTGGAGGCGGCGGTCAAGGAGCTGGAGCGCTGCGCGGGCACCCACTTCGACCCGCGCATGGTCACGGCACTCGTCCGGGCGCTGGGCCGGCACGGCTGGCACCCGGCCGTCACCGCCGACGACGCCCCGCGCACGGTCCCGGCCCAGCCGGCCGCCGGCCGCCGCAGCGGGGCGCACCGGTGACCGCCCTCAGGTTCATCCACGGCTGCGCCGCCCTCACCGCCACCGTCTGTCTCGCCCTCACCCTGTGGAGCGGTGTCGACGACCCGGGCGTCGCGCTCGCCTTCGGCTTGCTCATAGCCGTCGGCGAGCTGACCCGCTGGTCCGGCACCGGAGCGCGCCGCACCGCGCCGCTGGGCACCGCCGGATCGCTGTCGTACGCCCTGCTGGGGCCCGACGCCGGGCATCCCACCGGGCACAGCGCCGCGCAGGTCGTCACCGTCGTCCTCGCCGCGTCCCTGCTCGGCGGTGTCCCGCACATCTGGTGCGGCCGCACCCCCACCCTCGACCACCTCGCCCGCCGCGTCCTCACCGCCGGCTTCGCCGCCGTCTGCTTCCAGCCCCTCTTCAATCGAGGCGTCTTCCGCAGCTGGGACGGCCCCGCCTACGCCCTGCTGCTCGTCGCACTGCTCGTCCTCACCGCGCTCTGCGACGCCGTCCTCGCCGCCGCCCTCGCCCACTCCCGCACCCGCTGGCGCTTCGGCCCGCTGCTGCGCGAGGAACTGCGCGGACTGCTCGGCATCGGCTCCGCCGTGTGCGCGACCGGCGCGGTCATGGCGCTCGCGGTCGCCGTCGCCGGGCTGTGGGCGCTGCCCGTGTTCTGTCTGCCGCTGCTGCTCACCCAGTTGTCGGTCCGCCGCTACGCCGCCGTGCGGGCCACCTACCGGCAGACCATCGCCTCCCTGGCCCGGGCCACCGAGGTGGCCGGCTGCACCCCCGCCGGGCACGCCCGCCGGGTCGCCGCCCTCAGCCGGGCCGTCGGCCGCGACCTGGGCCTGTCCCGGCCCGAGCTGACCGTGCTCGAGTACGCGGCGCTGATGCACGACATCGGCCAGCTCAGCCTCGTCGACCCGGTCCCGGCCGGAGCCACCGCCGCACTGCCCGGCGAGGAGCAGCGGCGCATCGCGCTGCTCGGCGGCGCCGTCGTGCGGCAGACCGGGGTGGACGCGCGGGTCGCCACGGTCGTGGAGCGGCAGGCCGACCCGTACCCGGAGCAGCCGCTCGCCGCGCGGATCGTGCGGGCCGTGAACGCCTACGAGGAGAAGGCCCGCGACGCCGGACCCGAGGGGCCGCTCATGGCCCTGGAGGAGCTGCGCCTGGCCACCGCCGGGGACTACGCTCCCGAGGTTGTCGAATCCCTTGCCCGGGTACTCTCCCAGGCGCTGTCTGACCCTGCGGGTGATGGGGTAACCCATGGGTAATGAGCGCCTTTGAGGCCGTACGTGGTTGGATGCGAGGGAGAGGGTGTCCGGGGGCACAAGCCAGCCCACTGTGCGGAAATGGAACTGGCAGGCGGGAATCGTGAGGATCTTCGGAAAGGGACGACACCGGCCCTCCGCCTCCTGGCGGCAGGCCACCGACCGGGCGTTCACGCTCATCGGAGACGGCCGGTACGAGGACGCGGGCGAGCTGCTGACACGCGCCGCCGACCTGGAACCCTGGCTGGCGGAGTCCTGGTTCAACCTCGCTCTGCTGCACAAGTTCCGGCACGACTGGGAGCAGGCCCGCGCCGCCGGTCTGCGGGCGGTCGCGCTGCTGGACCGGGAGACCGGCGCCCCCGACTGGTGGAACGTCGGCATCGCCGCCACCGCACTGCAGGACTGGCCGCTGGCCCGGCGCGCCTGGCAGGCCTACGGGCTGCGGGTGCCCGGGGGCGCCACGGCCGCCGGCGAGCCCCTCGGCATGGATCTGGGCAGCGCGGCCGTACGGCTCTCGCCGGAGGGCGAGGCCGAGGTGGTGTGGGGCCGCAGGCTGGACCCGGCGCGGATCGAGGTGCTGTCCATTCCGCTGCCCTCGTCCGGCCGGCGCTGGGGGGAGGTCGTGCTGCACGACGGCGTCCCGCACGGCGAGCGCACCACGTCCGCCGGGCACTCCTTCCCGGTGTTCGACGAGATCGAGCTGTGGGCGCCCTCACCCGTGCCGACCTGGGTGGTGCTGCTGGAGGCGGCCACGGAGGCCGACCGGGACGCCCTGGAGCAGCTCGCGGCGGACGCCGGGTTCGCCGCGGAGGACTGGTCCTCCTCGGTGCGGCTGCTGTGCCGGATGTGCTCGGAGTCGCGGATGCCGTCGGACGAGGGCGACGGAGAGCACCTCGACCCCCACGACCACAGTGAACCCGGTCACCCCGGACCCCTCGGGCACCGTACCGACGGGCAGCTCTGGGTGCCGGAGCGGGAGTGCGGGGTCGCCGCGCCGGCGTCGCTGGTCCGGGGGCTGCTCGACGGCTGGGTCGCGGACAGCCCGGACTCCAGGGACTGGCGTGATCTCGAAGAGGTCTGCTGACCACCGGTGACCGGCCACCTTTAGGCTGTACCCGAGATTTCCAAGGCTTGCAGGAAGGCATACGTCGGTCATGGCGCAGCAGGACACCGATCAGCAGCACGCGGGCGTGCTCCCCGTCGACGACGAGGGCTACGTCGTCGACACGGGGGACTGCGAGGAGCGCGAGGGGACCTGGCGCGAGCGCGGCACCTCACGGCCGATCACGGTCGTCGGCAACCCGGTGCTGCACAAGGAGTGCAAGGACGTCACCGAGTTCGGCGCGGAGCTGGACCAGCTGGTCGCCGACATGTTCGCCAGCCAGCGCACCGCCGAGGGCGTGGGCCTGGCCGCCAACCAGATCGGCGTCGACCTGAAGGTCTTCGTCTACGACTGCCAGGACGACGAGGGCGTCCGGCACGTCGGCGTGGTGTGCAACCCGAAGCTGGTCGACCTGCCCGCCGACCGGCGCAGGCTGGACGACAGCAACGAGGGCTGCCTGTCCGTGCCCACGGCGTACGCGCCGCTCGCGCGTCCCGACTACGCCGAGGTGACCGGCCAGGACGAGAAGGGCAACCCGATCAAGGTCCGTGGCACCGGCTACTTCGCACGCTGTTTGCAGCACGAGACCGATCACCTCTACGGCTACCTCTACATCGACCGCCTGTCCAAGCGCGACCGCAAGGACGCGCTGCGGCAGATGGCCGAGAACGAGCCCCGCTACCCCGTGGTCGCCAACGACTGAGCCGCCGGGCCGGAACCCCGGCCACCGCACAGAGCAGCGACGACGTCCGTCACGACGCCCGTCCGGGATCCGTCCCGGCCGGGCGTCGTTCATTTGTTCGTCACGTGAATCCCGGCAACCTGGGGTGGTGATTGAAGCAAATCCGTTCCCCCGACGGTCAGTTGTGGTGCTGAATGGGAAGTGCGGGGATACGCAACGGCGCACGCCCGGCACGACAAGGAGGGCCGTGCGCGCCTGGCGGCTGAGAGGGGACAGTTCGTGCACGCTTTCTCACACGGCACCACATCGACGACCTCGGTGGCGGTACCGCCGTCTCTCGCACTTCCGGTGATCGAGGACTCCTTTCCACGACAACTCCACCCGTACTGGCCGAAGCTCCAGGAGAAGACACGGCAGTGGCTGCTCGAAAAGCGGCTCATGCCGGCGGACAAGGTGCGGGAACATGCCGACGGACTGTGCTACACCGACCTCATGGCGGGGTACTACACCGACGCCCCCGACGAGGTCCTGCAGGCCATCGCCGACTACAGCGCCTGGTTCTTCGTCTGGGACGACCGCCACGACCGTGACATCGTCCACGGCCGGGCCGCCGACTGGCGGCGCCTGCGCCACCGGCTGCACGTGGCCCTCGACGCGCCCCGGCAGCACCTGGGCCATCCCGACCCGGTGGTCGCGGGGCTCGCGGACAGCGCGCTGCGGCTGTTCTCGTTCCTGCCGCACACCTGGAACCAGCGGTTCACCCGGCACTTCCACGCGGTGATCGACGCCTACGACCGCGAGTTCCACAACCGCACCCGGGGTTACGTCCCGCAGGTCGAGGAGTACCTCGCCCTGCGGCGGCTCACCTTCGCCCACTGGATATGGACGGACCTCCTGGAACCGAGCGCCGGACGTGAACTCCCGGACGCCGTACGGAGAAACCCGGCCTATCGCCGTCCGGCACTGCTGAGCCAGGAATTCGCCGCCTGGTACAACGACCTCTGTTCACTGCCCAAGGAAATCGCGGGCGACGAGGTGCACAATCTCGGAATCAGTCTCGTCACGCATCAGGGCCTGACCCTCGAGGAGGCGGTCGAGGAAATCCGGCGGCGCGTCGAGGAATGCGTCGGCGAATTCGTCGGCGCCGAACGCGAGGCGCTGCGGTTCGCCGACGAACTCGCCGACGACGGCACGGTATCGGGAAAGGAACTCGGCACCGCCGTCCGCGCCTGTGTCGGCAACATGCGGAACTGGTTCAGCTCCGTCTACTGGTTCCACCACGAGTCGGGCCGGTACATGGTCGACAGCTGGGAGGACCGGTCCACACCCCCGTACGTCAACAACGAAGCGGCAGGTGAGAAATGACCGTCGAGTCCGTGAAGCCCCAGACCGCCCAGACAGCCCAGACGGCGGAACCGCGCGAGGCACCCCTGGCCGGCGGCGCCGTCCCGGTCCTCGGCCACGGCCTGAAACTGGTCCGCGACCCGCTCGCCTTCATGTCCGGGCTGCGCGCGCACGGTGACGTGGTGCGCCTGAGGCTCGGCCCCAAGACGGTCTACGCCGTCACCACCCCAGAGCTCACCGGCGCGCTCGCGCTCAGCACCGACTACCGCATCGACGGGCCGCTGTGGGAGTCCCTGGAGGGCCTGCTCGGCAAGGAGGGCGTGGCCACCGCCAACGGCCCCCGGCACCGGCGTCAGCGGCGCACCATCCAGCCCGCGTTCCGGCTCGACGCGATCCCCGCGTACGGGCCGGTCATGGAGGAGGAGGCGCACGCGCTGACCGAGCGCTGGCGGCCCGGCGAGACCGTCGACTGCACCTCGGAGTCCTTCCGGGTCGCGGTGCGCGTCGCCGCCCGCTGCCTGCTGCGCGGCGAGTACATGGACGAGCGCGCCGAGCGGTTGAGCACCGACCTCGCCACCGTCTTCCGCGGTATGTACCGCAGGATGGTCGTTCCGCTCGGACCGCTGTACCGGCTGCCGTTCCCGGCCAACCGTGAATTCAACCGGGCACTGGCCGATTTGCATCTCCTGGTCGACGAGATCGTCGCCGAGCGGAGGGCATCTGGTCAAAAGCCGGACGATTTGCTGACGGCATTGCTGGAGGCGAAGGACGACAATGGTGAGCCCATCGGGGAACAGGAGATCCACGACCAGGTGGTGGCGATAGTCACCCCGGGCAGTGAAACCGTCGCCTCCACGATCATGTGGCTGCTCCAGGTGCTCGCGGAACATCCGGAACACGCGGAGAAGGTGCGCACCGAGGTCGAATCCGTGACCGGGGGGCAACCCGTCGGATTCGAGCACGTCCGCCGGCTCACGCACACCAACAATGTCGTCGTCGAGGCCATGCGGCTGCGGCCCGCCGTATGGATTCTGACGCGGCGCGCGATCACCGACACCACGCTCGGCGGTTATCGCATTCCGGAGGGCGCGGACATCGTCTACAGCCCGTACGCCATCCAGCGCGACGCCCGCTCCTACGGCGACCACCTCGGCTTCGACCCCGACCGCTGGCTGCCGGAGCGGGCCAAGGAGGTGCCGAAGTACGCGATGAGCCCCTTCAGCGTCGGCAACCGCAAGTGCCCGAGCGACCACTTCTCCATGGCCCAGCTGACCCTGATCACCGCGGCGGTCTCGGCGAAGTACCGCTTCGAGCAGGTCGGCGGGTCGAACGACACCACCCGGGTGGGCATCACGCTCCGGCCGCAGAAGCTGCTGCTGAGGCCGGTGCCCTGGTAGGCCGCCGCCGGTGCGCTCAGGCGGCCTCGGGGCCGCGGAACGCGCGCCGGTAGGCGTTGGGGGTCGTGCCGAGGGCGCGGACGAACTGGTGGCGCAGCGCCGCCGCCGTACCGAAGCCGGTGCGGGAGGCGATCGCGTCCATGGTCTCGTCCGTGCCCTCCAGCAACTCCTGCGCCAGCAGCACCCGCTGGCGCAGGAGCCAGCGGTAGGGGGTCGTCCCCGTCTCCTGCTGGAAGCGGCGGGCGAAGGTGCGCGGGGCCATGTGGGCGCGGGCGGCGAGCTGTTCCACGGTCACCTCCTGGTCGAGGTGCCCCTCCATCCACGCCAGCACCTCGCCGACCGTGTCGCACGGGGTCTCGGGCAGCGGCCGCTCGATGTACTGCGCCTGTCCGCCGTCCCGGTGCGGCGGCACCACCATCCGCCGGGCGATCTTCTTCGCGACCTCCGGTCCCTGCTCCTTGCGCACGAGGTGCAGACAGGCGTCGATACCGGCCGCGGTGCCGGCGGAGGTGATCACCGGGTCCTCGTCGACGTAGAGGACGTCCGGTTCGATGATCGCCCGGGGATTGCGCAGTGCCAGCTCCCTCGCCTGCCGCCAGTGCACGCTGCACCGCCGCCCGTCGAGGAGTCCGGCGGCGCCGAGCACGAACACGCCCGAGCACACGCTGAGCACCCGGGTGCCCCGCTCCACGGCCCGCACCAGGGCGTCGAGCAGGGCCGGCGGATACTCCCGGGTCACGTACTCGCTCCCGGCCGGCACCGCGATCAGGTCGGCCTCCTCCAGCCGTTCCAGACCGTACGGCGTCGAGACGGTGAGCCCGCCGACATGGGTGCTCAGCGCCGGGCCCTCCGCCGAGACCACGGCGAAGTCGTACACCGGCAGCCCCTCGTCACTGCGGTCGATGCCGAACACCTCGCACACCACCCCCAGCTCGAAGGGATGCACGCCGTCCAGCAGCACTGCCGCCACGTTCCTCAGCATGCTGCCAGTGTGCCCCGAAGCTGGCAGTAAATCGAGGGTGTGCGGCAGTCCTGCCACTGTCGGTAAGGAGCATGCGGCGCGACAGTGGTGTCATGACCGGAAACCAGATCGAAGGCCTGATCGGAATGCTCACCACCCTGGGCATCCTGGTCCTCCTGATCCTCCCGTCCGTCCTCGGCATCGCCCGCGAAAGGCGCGTCGACCGACAGCTCAGGGAGGCTCAGGAGGCCCGGGGTGCGAAGAGCCGGGAGAAGGAGGTTCAGAAGTCCTCGTCCAGGTCGACCGTGCCCTCCACGGCCACCTGGTACGCCGACGGGCGGCGCTCGAAGAAGTTCGTCAGCTCCTGAACGCCCTGCAGCTCCATGAAGGAGAAGGGGTTCTCCGAGCCGTACACCGGGGCGAAGCCCAGGCGCGTCAGGCGCTGGTCGGCGACGCACTCCAGGTACTGCCGCATCGACTCGGTGTTCATGCCCGGGAGGCCGTCACCGCACAGGTCGCGCGCGAACTGCAGCTCGGCCTCGACGGCCTCCCGCAGCATGTCCGTGACCTGCCCGCGCAGCTCGTCGTCGAACAGGTCCGGCTCCTCCTTGCGGACGGTGTCGACCACGTCGAAGGCGAACGACATGTGCATCGTCTCGTCGCGGAACACCCAGTTGGTGCCGGTGGCCAGACCGTGCAGCAGACCCCGGCTGCGGAACCAGTAGACGTACGCGAAGGCGCCGTAGAAGAACAGGCCCTCGATGCACGCGGCGAAGCAGATGAGGTTCAGCAGGAAGCGGCGGCGGTCGGCCCTGGACTCCAGCCGGTCCAGCCTCTCGACCTCGTTGATCCACTTGAAGCAGAACCCGGCCTTCTCCCGGATGGAGGGGATGTTCTCCACCGCCGCGAACGCCGCCGCCCGGTCGTCCGGGTCGGGCAGATAGGTGTCCAGCAGCGTCAGGTAGAACTGGACGTGGACGGCCTCCTCGAAGAGCTGGCGGCTCAGATAGAGCCGGGCCTCGGGGGAGTTGATGTGCTTGTAGAGGGTCAGCACCAGGTTGTTCGCGACGATCGAGTCGCCCGTCGCGAAGAAGGCGACCAGACGGCCGATCAGATGCTGCTCGGCCGGCGTCAGCTTCGCGAGGTCGGCGACGTCCGAGTGGAGGTCGATCTCCTCGACGGTCCAGGTGTTCTTGATGGCGTCCCGGTAGCGCTCGTAGAAGTCCGGGTAGCGCATCGGGCGGAGAGTCAGCTCGAAGCCGGGGTCGAGCAGGTTCTTGGACGGCACAGGCTTGGCTTCGTTGGTCGTCACTGGCAGGCCTCGCAGGACTCGGGGTTCTCAAGGGAGCAGGCGACGGCGTCGGGGTCGGCGGCCTGCTGCACGGGGATGGGGGTCTGGGTCTGCGCCCGGGCGGCGCGGGCGATCCGGGTCGCCGGGCGCGAGCGCAGGTAGTACGTCGTCTTCAGGCCCGACTTCCAGGCGTACGCGTACATCGAGGACAGCTTGCCGATGGTCGGCGTCTCCAGGAACAGGTTCAGCGACTGCGCCTGGTCGAGGAACGGGGTCCGCGCCGCCGCCATGTCGATCAGACCGCGCTGCGGGATCTCCCACGCCGTGCGGTACAGGGCCCGTACGTCCGCCGGGATCCAGGCGAAGTCCTGCACGGATCCGTTGGCGTCGCGCAGCGCCTCGCGGGTGCGGGCGTCCCACACGCCCAGCTCCTTCAGCTCCCTGACCAGGTACGAGTTGACCTGAAGGAACTCGCCGGACAGCGTCTCGCGCTTGAACAGGTTGGACACCTGCGGCTCGATGCACTCGTACACGCCCGCGATGGACGCGATCGTGGCCGTGGGCGCGATGGCCAGGAGCAGCGAGTTGCGCATGCCGACCTCGGCGATCCGTGCCCGCAGGGCCGCCCAGCGCTCCGGCCAGGTGAACTCGACGCCGTAGTGATCGGGGTGCAGGACGCCCTGCGCGGTACGGGTCTTCCGCCAGGCCGGCAGCGGGCCGTTGCGCTCGGCGAGGTCCGCGGAGGCCTCGTACGCGGCGAGCATGATCCGCTCGGCGATCCGGGAGGACAGGGCCTTGGCCTCGGGGGAGTCGAAGGGCAGCCGCAGCTTGAAGAAGACGTCCTGCAGGCCCATCGCGCCCAGGCCCACCGGACGCCAGTTGGCGTTCGACCGGCCCGCCTGCTCGGTCGGGTAGAAGTTGATGTCGACCACGCGGTCGAGGAAGGTGACGGCCGTGCGGACCGTCTCGTCGAGCCGCTCCCAGTCGAGGCCGCCGGCCGCCGTGTCCACGAAGGCGCCTAGGTTGACCGACCCCAGGTTGCAGACCGCGGTCTCGCCGTCGTCCGTGACCTCCAGGATCTCGGTGCACAGGTTCGAGGAGTGCACGACGTGGCCGGCGGTCGCCGTCTGGTTGGCGGTGCGGTTGGCGGCGTCCTTGAAGGTCATCCAGCCGTTGCCGGTCTGCGCGAGGGTGCGCATCATGCGGCCGTACAGGTCCCGGGCGGGCATCGTCTTCTTCGCGAGCCCGGCGGCCTCCGCCCTGCGGTACGCGGCGTCGAACTCCTCGCCCCACAGGTCCACCAGCTCCGGCACGTCAGCCGGGGAGAACAGCGACCACCGCTCGTCGGCGTCGACCCGGCGCATGAACTCGTCCGGGATCCAGTGCGCGAGGTTCAGGTTGTGCGTACGGCGGGCGTCCTCACCGGTGTTGTCGCGCAGCTCGAGGAACTCCTCGATGTCGGAGTGCCAGGTCTCCAGGTACACGGCGGCGGCGCCCTTGCGCCGGCCGCCCTGGTTCACCGCGGCCACCGAGGCGTCCAGCGTCTTCAGGAACGGCACGATGCCGTTGGAGTGCCCGTTGGTGCCCCGGATCAGCGAACCGCGGCTGCGGACACGGGAGTACGACAGGCCGATGCCGCCGGCGTGCTTGGAGAGGCGGGCGACCTGGTGGTAGCGGTCGTAGATGGAGTCCAGCTCGTCCAGCGGGGAGTCGAGGAGGTAGCAGGACGACATCTGCGGATGCCGGGTGCCGGAGTTGAAGAGAGTGGGGGAGGAGGGCAGGTAGTCGAGGCGGCTCATCAGCCCGTAGAGCGCGGCGACTTCGTCCACGGAGCGGGCGGTGTCGTCCTCGGCCAGCCCGGCGGCGACGCGCAGCATGAAGTGCTGGGGCGTCTCGATCACCTGGCGGGTGATGGGGTGGCGCAGCAGGTACCGGCTGTGCAGCGTGCGCAGGCCGAAGTAGCCGAAGCGGTCGTCGGCCGCCGGGTCGACCAGCGCGTCGAGCCGTTCGGCGTGCAGCCGTACGAACTCCGCCGTGCGGTCGGCGATGAGACCCTCCCGGTGGCCCACGGCGACGGACCCGGTGAAGGACGTGACGCCCTGCGAGGCGGCCTCGGCGCGGACGGAGACGGTCAGCAGCCGGGCGGCCAGCCGGGAGTAGGCGGGATCCTCGGAGATCAGTCCGGCGGCCGCCTCCGTGGCCAGCTCGCGCAACTCCGCCTCGTCGGCCCGGGCGGACCGGCCGCGCAGCGCGGCCGCGGCGACTCGGCCGGGATCGGCGTCGGGGAGGTCGGCGGTCAGCTCGGTCAGGGTCCGCAGCAGCGCGGTACCGGGACCGTCGGTCTCCACCGGGGCTCCGCTCGCCGGGATGGCTGAAGCCGGGTCGGCTGGCGCGATGGTCACGTGGGGCTCTCCCTCGCTCGGCACGGGGCCTTGCGGAGGGCAGGGGTCAGCGCGAGCGCGCACGGCGTCGCGTCCCCGGCCCATTCCACGAGGCCCGGACGTCGATGAGCACCCGGACCGGACGGCCGGGCGCGCGCTGCCGACAGGTCCTCGGACTGAAACAGGCGTGCGGAAACACGCAAGTACACCGTTGCGGGACAGTTCCGGATTCGCACCGGATTCCCCTGCGGCGACAGCGAGCATGAGCATACATCTAGTGCCGGGCTGTCGTGTCACCCCCACATGTTGTGCCTGTTGCGTGTTGTGGTGGCTCCGCAGGGTCAACTCGCATGACAGCGGGCCGCCGTGGGTGGTGCCCTCGGCGGCCCGCTGTGGGGTGGTTCGTGGCCGGCTCGCGCTAGTGGGCGCTGCCCGCGGTGGCGGGCGGGAGTTCCACCTCGACCCCCGGGTCGCCCGCGTCCGCCGTGTAGTCCTCCGGCCGGGTCTCGTCGAGGCCCTCCGGGGCCTTCACGGCCTTCAGGACGAACGTGAGCACCACGGTGACCACGACGTTGAGCACGAACGCGGTGAGACCGATGTAGCCGATCTCCCCGATGCCCGGGATCTCCTTCGCGGAGCCGCCGAAGTGCTTCTGGGTCGGCGAGGCCACCCCGTACGCGGCGAGCGTGCCGTACACCATGCCGACCGCCCAGCCGGCGAGCAGCGCCCAGCGGTGGAACCAGCGGGTGAACAGGCCGCCGACCAGGGCCGGGAAGGTCTGCAGGATCCAGATGCCGCCCAGCAGCTGGAAGTTGATGGCGACCGTCTTGTCCATCGTCAGGACGAAGACCAGCGCGCCCACCTTCACCAGCAGCGACACGATCTTGGAGACCCGGGTCTCCTCCTTCGGCGTGGCGTCCGGCTTGATGAAGTCCTTGTAGATGTTGCGGGTGAACAGGTTCGCCGCCGCGATGGACATGATGGCCGCGGGCACCAGGGCGCCGATGCCGATCGCCGCGAAGGCCACACCCGCGAACCAGTCCGGGAACATGTCCTCGAACAGCTGCGGGATCGCCAGCTGGCCGTTGGTGACCTTCACCCCGGCCGCGATCGCCATGAAGCCCAGCAGGGCCAGCAGACCCAGCATCAGCGAGTACAGCGGCAGGAGGGTGGTGTTGCGGCGGATCACCTCACGGCTCTTGGACGACAGGGTCGCGGTGATCGAGTGCGGGTACATGAACAGGGCGAGCGCGGAACCGAGCGCCAGGGTGGCGTACGTCCACTGGCCCGCCTCCGGCGGTGCGAGCGCGCCGCGCGGCTTGCCGGTCGCCGGGTTGACCTGGCTGAAGGCGTCGCCCGCCTTGGCGAAGACGTCGTCGAACCCGCCCAGTTTGATCGGGATGTAGATGATCGCCACCGCGATGACGATGTAGATCAGCGTGTCCTTCACGAACGCGATCAGGGCGGGGGCACGCAGACCGGACGAGTAGGTGTACGCGGCCAGTACGCCGAAGGCGATCAGCAGCGGCAGGTCCTTCACGAACCAGTTGGTGCTCTCGCCGCCGCCGACGCCCATCACGTCCAGCACCGCCTGGATGCCGACGAGCTGGAGCGCGATGTACGGCATCGTCGCGAGGATGCCGGTGACCGCCACGGCCAGCGACAGGCCCTTGGAGCCGAACCGCCCGCGTACGAAGTCCGAGGTGGTGACGTAGCCGTGGCGGTGCGAGACCGACCACAGGCGGGGCAGGAACGTGAAGATCAGCGGGTAGACGAGGATCGTGTACGGGACCGCGAAGAAGCCGGCCGCGCCCGCCGCGTAGATCGCCGCCGGTACGGCGACGAAGGTGTACGCCGTGTACAGGTCGCCGCCGAGCAGGAACCACGTGATCCAGGTGCCGAACGACCGTCCGCCCAGGCCCCATTCGTCCAGGGAGTGCTCGTTGTCGGCCTTGCGCCAGCGTGCGGCCAGGAAGCCCATGACCGTGACGGCCAGGAAGAAGAAGATGAAGACGCCGAGCGCGACGCCGTTGACGCCGTCGTTCACTTCGTCGCACCCCCGTTCCGGGCACCACGGGCGCGCTGGTCACGCTGCCACAGCTTGTACGCCAGCATCGTGAGCGCGGTGGAGATGACCACCCACAGCATCTGGTACCAGTAGAAGAACGGGATCCCGATGAACGCGGGGTCCGTCTTGGCGTACGAGCCGACCCACAGCATCGCCACGAAGGGTGCGGCGAGACACAGGCCGATGACCACCCGGACCGGTGTCACCACCGGTGGTCTCACTTCTTGCGTTTCGGACATGCCACGGCTCCGTCCCCTCGCTGATCACCTGTGTAATGCGCAGGCAATCTAGGTGACGCCGTCACGGCAGCGGAAGACCTCGTCCGCATATCGGCATATCGATTTCGCGTGCGGAGCGTGAAGGTCTTGGGCGATGGTCAGTCCTGGGGGCGCTTCAGGCGGGCGACGAACTTGTACCGGTCACCCCGGTAGACGGACCGCACCCACTCCACCGGCCGGCCGGCCTGGTCCAGGGAGTGGCGGGACAGCATCAGCATCGGCAGACCGACGTCGGTGCCGAGCAGACCCGCCTCGCGCGGGGTGGCCAGGGAGGTCTCGATGGTCTCCTCGGCCTCGGCGAGATGGACGTCGTAGACCTCGGCGAGCGCGGTGTACAGGGACGTGTACTTCACCAGCGAACGCCGTAGCGCGGGGAAGCGCTTGGCCGACAGATGGGTGGTCTCGATGGCCATGGGCTCGGCGTTGGCCATGCGCAGCCGCTCGATGCGCAGCACCCGGCCGCCGGCCGTTATGTCGAGCAGCTCGGCGAGCCGGTCGTCGGCGGTGATGTACCCGATGTCCAGCAGCTGCGAGGTGGGCTCCAGGCCCTGGGCGCGCATGTCCTCGGTGTAGGAGGTCAGTTGCAGCGCCTGGGACACCTTCGGCTTGGCGACGAAGGTGCCCTTGCCCTGGATGCGCTCGAGCCGGCCCTCGACGACGAGCTCCTGCAGGGCCTGCCGGACGGTCGTGCGGGAGGTGTCGAACTCGGCCGCCAGCGTGCGCTCCGGCGGGACCGGCGTGCCCGGCGCCTGCGTCTCCGTCATGTCGAGCAGGTGCTTCTTCAAGCGGTAGTACTTGGGCACGCGCGCGGTGCGGACCGTCGTGCCGGTCTCGTGCTCCGCGCTGCTGACGTCGGTGCTCATGCTCTGCCTTCCCGGCTCCGGATGCCGAAAGCGACCGACCGACCGTCGGCCACGGCTCACATCGTGGCACGGCTTCGTGTGGCGGGCTCCACCCGCACGCTCCGTGATCTCCTCTGTATACCGGCGCACCCTCTGCTGGTCTAGTCCAGAGACCCCGGCTCCACCCCCTGGCACGCCGGGGCGGACGCGCCGGACGCCCCCTATACGCCCTGCCAGTCCGGCTTGTTGGCGTAGGTGTGGCGGAAGTAGTCGGCCAGCTTGAGCTTGGACGCGGCGGCCTCGTCGACGACCACCGTGGCGTGCGGGTGCAGCTGGAGCGCCGAGGCCGGGCAGACGGCCGCGACCGGCCCCTCGACGGTGGCGGCGACCGCGTCCGCCTTGCCCTCGCCGGTGGCGAGCAGCACCAGGTGGCGGGCTTCCAGGATGGTGCCGATGCCCTGGGTGATCACGTGGTGCGGCACCTGTTCGATGTCACCGTCGAAGAAGCGCGCGTTGTCGATCCGGGTCTGCTCGGTCAGCGTCTTGATCCGGGTGCGCGAGGCGAGCGAGGAGCACGGCTCGTTGAACCCGATGTGCCCGTCCGTCCCGATCCCGAGCAGTTGCAGGTCCACACCGCCGGCCTCGGCGAGCGCGCGGTCGTAGGCCTCGCAGGCCGCCTGGACGTCCTCGGCGGTGCCGTCGGGTCCGAGGAAGGCTCCCATTCCGATGCCGAGCGGCTCCAGCACCTCCCGGCGCAGCACCGAGCGGTAGGACTCGGGGTGGTCGGCGGGCAGCCCCACGTATTCGTCGAGCTGGGCTATGCGGGCTCCGGAGGTGTCCACCGCACCGGAGCGCCACTTGAGGGCCAGTGCCTGGTAGACGGGCAGCGGAGTGGAACCGGTGGCCACACCGAGCAGCGCGTCGGGCTTGCGTCGCAGCAGCCCGGCCATGGCCTCGGCGATCAGCTCGCCGCCCGCCGCGGCGTCCGGAACGATGACAACTTCCACGCTGGGCCTGCCGTTCTCAAGAGGGCTTGAAGTCTGTGAAACGCGCCATGTGGTTTAGACCAATCTAACAGAATGGACGGCCGGTGGCAGTGGTTCGGGGTCCCCTCACCCTTGTTTTCTAGCGATCGCTACATTAAAACTGTACTACGCCAAGCCGACATTTCTTTAGGGATCGCTATAGAATGCCCGCCATGGAGACCGGTCAGGGGACGAACGCGCAGGCCAGGCCGTCGAAATCACGTGGACGCCCACGCTCCTTCGACCGGGCGACCGCCCTGGAGAAGGCGCTGACGGCCTTCTGGCGGCACGGCTACGAGGCGACCTCGGTCTCCGACCTCACCCGGATCATGGGTATCGGCGCCCCGAGCCTCTACGCGGCCTTCGGTGACAAGCGGACCCTGTTCGAGGAGGTCGTCGGGGTCTATGTCGGCACCCACGGCGCCTTCGCCGACCGGGCCCTGGCCGAGGAGTCCACCGCCCGGGCCGCCGTAGAGCGCACACTGCGCGAGGCCGCCGCCCGGTACACCGATCCCGAGCACCCCTACGGCTGCCTGGTCGCGCACGCGGCCACCAACTGCACGAGTCCCGAGGTCGAGCGGCTGCTGCGGGACCGGCGCGACGCGTCCCTGGCCGCCCTGGAGTCCCGGATCAGGGCCGACGCGGCGGCCGGTGCGCTGCCCGCCGGTACCGACGCCGCGGCCCTCGCCCGGCACGCGACCGCGGTGCTCCACGGCATGTCCCAGCAGGCCCGGGACGGTGCGACGCGGACGGAGCTGGAGGCGCTCGCCGAAATTGCCATGGCCATCTGGCCCCGCGGCTGAGCCGGGCGGGCTAGGCTGCGTGGCATCGTGTGCCGTATCGACGCATGCTCCCGCGCGCATGGACACGCCCTCGTGGTCTAGTCCACAATGCGTAAGGGGATCCCGTAGGGAAAAATGAACAGCTTCCGTCTTCCCCGCACAGGAAGGCGGACCGAGGACCCGGCGCTCTCTGCCCTGACTGCCCCGGCTCCTCGGCCTTCGGCCGACCGGGACCGCACACCCCGCGGCCGATGATGCTCCGGGCTGCGGTGCCGGAAGGGCTGAGGGTCCCTTCCAGGCGCCGCGGCCCGCGGGTGTTTTTCGGTCACCCGTGCGGCCCCGGGTACGCTCGCATCGTGCCCTCCATGAACGAACTCGTACGCCAGCACACGGCCCTCGACGACTCCGACCTCGAGTGGCTCCACCTGCTGGTCTCGGAGTGGCAGCTGCTCTCCGACCTCTCCTTCGCCGACCTGGTCCTGTGGGTCCCGACCAGTGACGGCACCCGGTACGTCTCGGTCGCCCAGATGCGCCCCAACACCGGCCCGACCTCTTACCAGGACGATATGGTGGGCCATCTGGTCCCGCGCGGCCGGCGGCCCATGCTGGACGCGGCGCTGGACGAGGGCCGGATCGTGCGCGAGGGCGACCCGGAGTGGCGCGAGGAGGTGCCCGTCCGGGTCGAGTCCATCCCCGTACGCCGCGCCGGCCGGGTCCTCGGCGTCATCGCCCGCAACACCAACCTGCTCACGGTCCGCACCCCGAGCCGGCTCGAGCTGACCTATCTGCAGAGCGCCTCGGACCTCGCGCAGATGATCGCGGCCGGCTCCTTCCCCTTCCCCGACCAGCAGGTCGACATGGACGCCTCGCCGCGGGTCGGCGACGGACTGATCCGGCTGGACGCGGACGGCACCGTCCAGTACGCCTCACCGAACGCCCTGTCCGCCTACCACCGGCTCGGCCTCGCCGCCGACCTGGTCGGCCACCACCTGGGGCGGACCACCGCCGAACTCGCACCCACCAGGGGCCCGGTGGACGAGGCGCTCGCCAAGGTGGCGAGCGGCTGGGCGCCGCGTGAGTTCGAGATCGAGGGGAACGACGGGGTCATCCAGTTCCGGGCCATTCCGCTCAAACCCAAGGGCACCCGCATCGGTTCGCTGGTGCTGTGCCGGGACGTCACCGAACTCCGTCGCCGCGAACGTGAGTTGATTACCAAGGACGCGACGATCCGGGAGATCCACCACCGGGTGAAGAACAACCTGCAGACGGTCGCGGCCCTGCTCAGGCTGCAGGCGCGGCGCATCGGTTCCGACCGTGGCCGGGAGGCCCTGGAGGAGGCCGTCCGCCGGGTCGGCTCGATCGCGATCGTGCACGAGACGCTCTCCCAGAACCTCGACGAGCGCGTGGAGTTCGACGACATCGCCGACCGCGTGCTCGCGATGGTCGCCGAGATCTCACCGGGCAAGGTGGCCGGCCGGCGCAGCGGGCGCTTCGGCGTACTCGACGCCGAGGTCGCCACCCCGCTGTCGATGGTGCTCACCGAGGTGCTGCAGAACGCCCTGGAACACGGCTTCCGCGAGGGCGACACCGGCACGGTCGAGGTCTCCGCGATCCGCGGCGGCACCAGCAAGGAGGCCCGCCTGCTGGTCACCGTCCAGGACGACGGCGTCGGACTGCCCGAGGGATTCGACCCGCACCGCTCGGGCAACCTCGGCCTGCAGATCGTACGGACGCTGGTGGAGGGCGAGTTGGGCGGCACCTTCGACATGGTCCCGGCGCCGGAGCGGGGGACCCGGGTGATCCTCGACATCCCGGTGCTCGCGCAGAAGTGAGCCCGTCCGGGCCCGAACAGCATTGAGCCCCGGACCACTTGGTGATCCGGGGCTGAAGCTCGAAGCTATGCGCATCGGGGGTACTGCGCGCTGCGGCTCGGGGGCGGGAGATGCGTACGCGGTGTACGCGCCGCCAAGCTCAGGCTGTCATCGGGGTGGGGATGTCAGGCGGAGGCCTGACGAGCCCGGTTGCGGGCGGCGCGGCGCTTCATGGCGCGGCGCTCGTCCTCGCTGAGACCACCCCAGACGCCGGAGTCCTGACCGGACTCGAGCGCCCACTGCAGACACTGATCCATAACGGGGCAGCGACGGCAGACGGCCTTGGCTTCCTCGATCTGCAGCAGCGCAGGACCGGTGTTGCCGATGGGGAAGAAGAGCTCGGGGTCTTCCTCGCGGCAAACGGCGTTGTGACGCCAGTCCATGGCTGCTACCTCTCCTTGGTATTACGTGCAAGTTGCTTGTGAATGTGAACGCTTTCACGAATCCCTCAACAAGTGAAGGGCCGAGCGCCGAGTCTTCCCCGGCGTGGTCCTTTGGTTTGAAGAGGGGTTCCGGTGATCAGTGGAGGCCGGTGTTGCGGGCCGTCCCGATCGCCACGTAGAGACTCGCAAACCTCAGCGGCGGATACAACCCCTTCCGGAAAGTTTTTTTTGATTCCTCGGTGTCGACTGGGTCACAGCCGTACTTCCATGGGGTGGATCCTGGCCTAAACGTTCGAGTGAAAGGACTTTCGCCTCTTCCGCTCACACAATCACACGCAGTGCGCGGCGTACGCCTGTGAACGTCACGCTGGTTCGCAGCCCCAGGTGGTCACCGTCCATCTGAAGGGGCAGCGGCACCTTCGAATGCAAGGTGAAGCGGTCCAGATCATGGAGTGAGACGGCATGCTTCCCATGGGGTCCCCGCTCGGGGGACGAAGTGAGCAACTGGGTGCCATACCGGGCAACCGCGGCCGTGGACAGGCGGCTGAGACCGAGTACGTCGAGGCCCGTGTCGAACGAGGCCTTAGGTGACGTGTACATCGGGCGATTGCCGAGATACGTCCACGGGGACGTGTTCGAGGCTATGGCGACCACGAGATCGGTGACCGGGTCCTCGCCGGCCCGTTCGAGCGTGATCGTGCCGTGCCGGCGGTGCTGCTCGCCGAGGAACTGGCGCATCACCTGACGTACGTACAGCGCGTGCGTCGACTTCTTCCCGCGCTCGCGCTGCTGTTCCACCCGGCCGACCACGCCCGCGTCGAAGCCCAGACCCGCGTTGAAGGTGAACCAGCGCGACGGCACCGACTCGTCCTCGGTGCCGGGCGTGCCCGAGGTCAGGCCCAGGCCGACGACCCGCTCGCTGTTCTCGCGCAGGGCGTCCAGCAGGGCGCCGGTGGCCTCGACCGGATCGTTGGGCAGACCGAGCGCTCGGGCGAAGACATTGGTGGAACCGCCCGGCACCACGGCGAGACCGGGCAGGCGGTCCGGGTCGGGGCCCGCGTGGAGCAGGCCGTTGACCACCTCGTTGACGGTGCCGTCGCCGCCGAGGGCCACGACCATGTCGATGTCCGAGCTCTGCGCGGCCTGCCGGCCCAGGTCGCGGGCGTGGCCGCGGTACTCGGTGGTGACCGCCTCGAGCTTCATCTCGCTCGCCAGCGCGTGGATCAAAACGTCACGCCTGCGTGCGCTTGTGGTGGTTGCCGCCGGATTGACCACGAGAAGTGCACGCATGGATGGCAGCGTACCTACTGGGGGGTACCCGGCCCAGACCGAGGTAGGGATCCGGTAAGAGGAGAGGACGTGAGCCTGCCCACGGGGCCCCGGCACGGCGGTCCGCGCGCTGCACCTCCCCGCGGCTGCCCCGGACGTCCGGCGGATACCCTTCAGGGGTGAGCAGTGAGCAGAACCCCGCCCCGGACACCGCCGAAGCCCCCGCGACTCCCGGACCGCGCCCGCGCCGGCTGACGTACGCGGCGGCGCTGGCCGCGCTGGAGGGTGCCGCCCTCGTGATCGGCGGCGTGTGGATCCTGGTCCTCGGGCTCACCGGCGACCCGGACGACCGTCAGCAGGCCGTGACCGGCGGGATCACCCTGCTGGTACTGGCGCTGCTGCCGCTGCTCGCCGCGCGCGGCCTGCTGCTGCGGCGCGGCTGGAGCCGCGGGCCGGCGGTGATCACCCAGCTCATGGCCCTGCCGGTGGCCTACAACCTGCTCCAGGCCGACAGCATGGCCATTCCGGGCGGTATCGCCCTCGCCGTCGTGGCGGTCGTCGCCCTGGTGCTCCTGGTGAGCCCCGCGACGACCCGGGCGCTCGGGATCAAGGGGCCGGGCCGGGCCGAGTAGGCGGCCCGCTCCGGTCCGCTCACTCCTCCACCAGCAGCTTCTCCCGCAGCTGGGCCAGGGTCCGGGCCAGCAGCCGGGACACATGCATCTGGGAGATGCCGACCTCCTGCGCGATCTGCGACTGGGTCATGTTCCCGAAGAAACGCAGCAGCAGGATCCGCTTCTCGCGGGGCGGCAGGTCCTCCAGCAGGGGCTTGAGGGACTCCCGGTACTCCACGCCCTCCAGCGCCTCGTCCTCGGCGCCGAGGGTGTCGGCCACCGCGGGGGACTCGTCGTCGGTGTCGGGGACGTCCAGCGACAGTGTGGAGTACGCGTTGGCGGACTCCAGACCCTCCAGGACCTCCTCCTCGGAGATGGCCAGCTTCTCGGCCAGCTCGTGGACCGTGGGCGAGCGGCCGTGCAGCTGGGACAGCTCGGCCGTGGCCGTCGTCAGCGCCAGGCGCAGCTCCTGCAGCCGGCGCGGCACCCGGACCGCCCAGCCCTTGTCGCGGAAGTGCCGCTTGATCTCGCCGACGACGGTCGGGGTGGCGTACGTGGAGAACTCCACGCCGCGCTCCGGGTCGAAGCGGTCGACGGACTTGATCAGGCCGATCGTGGCGACCTGGGTGAGGTCGTCCAGTGGCTCGCCCCGGTTGCGGAAGCGGCGCGCGAGATGCTCGACGAGCGGCAGGTGCATACGGACGAGCTGGTTGCGCAGTTCCGCGTACTCCGCGCCCCCCGCGTTCAGCCGGCGCAGTTCGAGGAACATCGCACGGGCCCCGCTGCGGTCCTGGGGATCGTGATGGGTGGCGTGCACGGCCTCGGCGCCCACCGCGTCGTCCTCCGCGTTTCGCTCGTGCTCGCTCATCGTCCCGCCCGTAGCCCTTCCCCGAGCCGCCTCCGCGCGGGCGGCGGACCCGGATCCGCCGCGTGCCTTCGGAGGCGCGCTCTGCACGGCACCGTCGCCGGCGGCCTCAGCGGAGTCGTCCTCCGGGTGCGGCCTGGCCTGCTCGGGGATGCCGTCGATGCCGTCCGCCATGCGTCGGGCGCCGTCCGTGGGGCCTCGGCCCTCCGCCGGCAGCTCCCGTGTGCCGCGCTCTTCGTCCCGCACCGGCCCGTCCCCGTTCCTCACGCCGGCCCGGGGCCCGCGCCGCGCTGTTTGTAGAGGCTGATCGACACGGTCTTGTCCTCGTCGACGGCGGACGAGACCTTCCCCGCCAGTGCCGAGAGCACCGTCCAGGCGAAGGTGTCCCGCGAGGGGGCGTGGCCGTCGGTGGTCGGCGCCGACACCGTGACCTCGAGCGAGTCGTCGACGAGGCGGAAGACACAGCTGAGCACGGAGCCGGGCACGGCCTGCTGCAGCAGGATCGCGCAGGCCTCGTCCACGGCGATCCGCAGATCCTCGATCTCGTCCAGGGTGAAGTCCAAGCGGGCCGCGAGACCGGCCGTGGCCGTCCGCAGCACCGACAGGTAGGCACCCGCAGCCGGCAGCCGGACTTCCACGAAGTCCTGGGTCGCGGGCTCGCCTGCGATCTGGGACACCCTCACCTCCATGGTGGTACAAGCTTTACGGGGCCGAGGGTCGCCCCCCGGGCTAACGCATACGTGGTTCCGCGGTGACGCTATCGCGCTCCGAACGTTTCTGTCCCCGGGGCCCCAACCCCCTGGCGTCACTCACAGTAAAGCTGCGGACACGCTCCGTGTCTAGGGGGTTTGCGGGCCCAAAAGGGAAGAGCGCGCGCCGGGTTGACGTACCCCGGCGTCACACGCCCGAACCGTCGGCGGTGGCCGCTCCCTGAAGTGTCACACGAGTACGTGGTCGACGAAGCACCAGCGCCAGTCCTCGCCGGGCTCGAACGTCCGCATCACCGGGTGGCCGGTCTCCGTGTGGTGCCCCGTGGCGTGCCGTCCCGGCGAGGAGTCGCAGCAGCCGATGTGGCCACAGGTCAGGCAGAGCCGCAGCTGAACGGGATGTGTGCCCTGCGCGAGACACTCCGGGCACGTCTCGGTGAGCGGCTCGGGTTGAGGGTGCGGCAGCGCGTCGGAGTGCGTGCACTGTTTCATGATTGCCAGGTTACGACGGGCGTGCGGGTGGCCGCGCGGAAAAACGAGGGTGGGCGAGGACCATGGACGTGATGCCGCTGCTTCTGCTGGTGGCGGGGAGTGCCGCGGTCGCGGGGGCGGCCCGGCGCACCCCGCTGCCGGCGCCCCTGCTGCTGGTCGCGGTCGGCCTGGCGGTCTCCTACATCCCGGGGGTGCCGGACTACCGGCTCGACCCCGAGGTGGTCCTGCCGCTCGTACTGCCCCCGCTGCTGTACACCTCGGCGAGCGACAGCTCCTACCTCGACCTGCGGGCCCAGTTCAGGCCGGTGGCGCTGCTGTCGGTGGGGTACGTGCTGTTCGCGACCGTCGTCGTCGGCTGGGCCGCCTATCTGGTCATCCCCGGGATGCCGCTGCCCGCCGCCCTGGTGCTGGGCGCGGTGGTGGCGCCGCCCGACGCGGTCGCCGCCACGGCGGTCGCCCGCCGGGTCGGGCTGCCGTCCCGGATCACCACGATCCTGCAGGGGGAGTCCCTGCTGAACGACGCCACCGCGATCACCGCCTACAAGGTGGCGCTGGCCGCCGCCATCGGCGAGGGCGCCACCTGGGCGGGCGGCATCGAGGAGTTCCTGATCGCGGCCGTCGGCGGTGTCGGTGTCGGCCTCCTGCTCATGGCGCCCCTGCACTGGCTGCGCACGCACCTGAAGGAACCGCTGCTGCAGAACACGCTGTCCCTGCTGATCCCGTTCGTCGCCTACAGCGTCGCCGAGCAGGTGCACGCCTCCGGCGTCCTCGCGGTCGTGGTCGTCGCCCTCTACCTCGGGCACCGCGCGTGGGAGGTCGACTTCGCCACCCGGCTCCAGGAGGACGCGGTGTGGAAGATGGTCGCCTTCATCCTGGAGTCCGCGGTCTTCGCCCTGATCGGCCTCCAGCTGCCGGTCGTTTTGAAGGGCCTCGGTGAGTACGAGGGCGTGACGGCCGCCTGGTACGCGATCGCGGTCTTCGTGGTCGTCGTGCTGGCCCGGTTCATCTGGGTCTACCCGGCGGCCTTCGTGCCCCGCCTGCTGTCGGAGCGGATCAGGACGCGTGAGGAGAACCCGACCTGGAGGGGGGCGATGGTCACCTCGTGGGCCGGGATGCGCGGAGTGGTCTCCCTCGCCATCGCCTTCTCCATCCCGCTGACCGTGCACGGGGGCCATCCGTTCCCGCAGCGCAACCTGATCCTCTTCCTGACCTTCACCACGGTCATCGGCACGCTGGTCCTCCAGGGGGTGACCCTGCCGCCGCTGATCCGCCTGCTGAAATTCCCCAGCCGTGACCGGCGGGCCGAGACGCTGGCAGAGGCCAACGCCCAGGCGCAGGCCTCCCGGGCCGCGGAGAGCCGCCTCGAGGAACTCCTCTCCGACGAGCGCAACGCGCTGCCGCCGCCGCTCGCCGACCGCCTGCGCTTGGTGCTGGAACGCCGTCGCAACGCCGTCTGGGAGCGGCTCGGCCAGGTCAACCCGGTCACCGGCGAGTCCGTCGACGACACCTACCGCCGCCTGTCCCGCGACATGATCAGCGCCGAGCGCGAGGTGTTCGTCAGGCTCCGCGACCACCGCTACATCGACGACGAGATGCTGCGCGCGCTGCTGCGCAGGCTCGACCTGGAGGAGGCGGCCGCCTACCGGGAGGCCGCGTAGGGCGACTCGACCGGCTGGTGGGGGGGGCGGGGCTACGGGAAGGGCCGTCCGGTGACCACCGCCGTGACCGTCGTCCCGCGCGCGAAGGCGCCCTCCTCGGCCAGGGAGACGAGTCCGTGGAGCATCTTGGCGACATACAGCCGCTCCACGGGCAGGGAATGGCGCTGCTCGAAGTCCTGTGCGAAGGCGTCGAGTGCGGGCGTCGTGCGGGCGTAGCCGCCGAAGTGGAAGCGGTCGTCCACGGACCAGTTCCCGCTGCGGGCGCCGAAGGCGTCTTCCTGCAGGGCCTGTACGTCGGCGGCCAGGAAGCCGCCCTTGAGCACCGGTATGCCGAGCGCCCGGCTGTCGGGGGGCAGCCCGGCGGCGAGTCCGGCGAGCGTGCCGCCGGTGCCGCAGGCCACCGCGACGACATCGGCCCGTCCGCCCAGCTCCTCGCCCAGGGCCCGGCAGCCGCGCACGGCCGCGGCGTTGCTGCCGCCCTCGGGGACGACGTACGCGTCCTCGGCTCCGGCCGCGCGCAGGATCGCGGCCAGGGTCTCCGGCTCGTGCTTGTGACGGTATGTCGATCTGTCGATGAAGTGCAGTCGCATGCCGTCGGCCACGCACCGGGCCAGCGACGGGTTGAGCGGCCGCCCGGCCAGCTCCTGGCCCCGGACCACGCCGGTGGTGGGCAGCCCCAGCAGCCGGCCCGCCGCCGCCGTCGCGCGCAGATGGTTGGAGTAGGCGCCGCCGAAGGTGACCAGCGCCCGTCCCCGTGCCGCCTCGATGTTGGGCGCCAGTTTGCGCCACTTGTTGCCGATCAGCTCCGGGTGGATCAGGTCGTCCCGCTTGAGGAGCAGGCGCAGGCCGCGCCGGCCGAACCGGTCGTCCCGTACCTCCCGCAGGGGCGAGGGCAGGCGCGGGGCGAGCGGGTCGGTGCTGGTCACGCCCCCATTGTCGCCCGGCGTGGGCCGCGGACGGCTACGACTTCAGGCGATCCCTCACCCGTTCCCGCAGCCACGCCATCGAGAAGCCGCGCGGGTCCACCTTGCCCGGCTGCCACTCCAGGTGGCCGATCACCGACCGTTCCGTCCAGCCGTGGTGGCGGCACACGGCCGCCGCGGCCCGCGCGATCGCCTCCAGCTGCGCCTCGGGCCACGGGTCGTCGCCGTCGCCCAGGTTCTCGCACTCGAAGCCGTAGAAGTGCCGGTTGCCGTCGGTGTTCGCCTCGTTGTCCGGCGGCAGCCGCTTCTCGGCGATCACGGCCCGCAGCACCTCGTCGTCACCGAGCCCGGCGTGGTTGGCGCGGCCGTAGCCGACCAGGTGGATCCTTCCGTCCTTGGTGATCACGCCGTGGCACAACGGGCCGGGGAGCGCCGCGTGCCCGTCGCGGCAGACCTCGACGGTGTGGGCGCTGCCACGGGTCACCGTGTGGTGGATCACCACGCCGTGGACCGGGCCCCAGGGGCCCTTGTGATTGCGGTTGTGGTGCCGCCAGTCGCCGACCTCGACGACCGTCGCGCCCTCCGCTCGCAGTGCGGCCAGAAACGCGCTCGCGGACATGGGTGGGGCCATGACCGCCTCCTTCGTGCTGTGCCCGGTCGGCCGCCGGTCGCGGCCCACTCGTAAGGCTGCTTCTATCGAAACCGGACGTCCCGGACCACCTCCTTCGCACGCCGTGCGAGCCGATCCGGACAGGTGGCGCATCCCGGGTGCCGCTGGACAAGATCCCACTTTCTGCCCAGTAGTGCGATGATCCATTCCCGCTCTTTCGGGTAATGGCACGGACACGTTACGTAATGGAAGCTTGCTCGTGAGACCGGTGTGCGATTCGGCGCCGGGCATACATGAGAGGGCATCCCCATATGTCGGTAGGCGAAGAGGTCCGCACGGAGCAGGGCAAGCCGCAGCAGTCTCTCGGCACGGCGGCAGCGCGGAACCTGGCCACCACCACCAAGTCCGTTCCGCAGATGCAGGAGATCAGCTCCCGCTGGCTGCTGCGCACGCTGCCCTGGGTGGACGTCCAGGGTGGCACGTACCGGGTCAACCGGCGGCTGACGTACGCCGTCGGCGACGGCCGCATCACGTTCGTGAAGACCGGGGACCAGGTGGAGGTCGTCCCGGCCGAACTCGGCGAGCTGCCCGCGCTGCGCTCGTACGAGGACGACGAGGTCCTCACCGAACTGGCCCGGCGCTGCCGCCAGCGGAACTTCGCGCCGGGAGAGGTCATCGCCTCCTTCGGCGCCCGGACCGAGAAGGTCTACCTGCTGGCCCACGGCAGGGTCGAGAAGATCGGCTCGGGTCCGTACGGCGACGACGCGGTCCTCGGCGTCCTCGCCGACGGCGCCTACTTCGGCGAGGCAGCGCTGCTGGACCCGGACTCCATCTGGGAGTACACCGCCCGCGCGGACACCGCGTGCACGGTGCTGGTTCTCGGCCGCGAGGACTTCGAGCAGGTGGCCGAGCGCTCCGACTCGCTGCGCGAACACCTCCGGCGGCTGCGCTCCATCCCCGAGCAGCGGACCAACAAGTTCGGCGAGAAGGAGGTCGAGCTGGCCGCCGGCCACAGCGGCGAGCCGGACATCCCGCACACCTTCGTCGACTACGAGGCCCGGCCGCGCGAGTACGAACTGAGCATCGCCCAGACCGTGCTGCGCATCCACTCGCGCGTGGCCGACCTGTACAACCAGCCGATGAACCAGACCGAGCAGCAGTTGCGGCTGACGGTCGAGGCGCTGAAGGAGCGCCAGGAGCACGAGCTGGTCAACAACCGGGACTTCGGGCTGCTGCACAACTGCGAGTACGACCAGCGGATCCAGCCGCACGACGGCGTACCCGGCCCGGACGACATGGACGAGCTGCTCAGCCGCCGGCGGGGCACCAAGCTGTTCCTCGCCCACCCGCGCGCGATCGCCGCGTTCGGGCGTGAGCTGAACAAGCGCGGACTGGTTCCGGAGACCATCGACATCGGCGGCAACCGCATCCCCACCTGGCGGGGTGTGCCGATCTACCCGTGCAGCAAGATCCCCGTCACCGCGGAGCGCACGACCTCGATCATCGCCATGCGTACCGGCGAGGCCGACCAGGGCGTCGTCGGGCTGAGGCAGTCCGGTATCCCGGACGAGATCGAGCCGAGCCTGTCCGTCCGGTTCATGGGCATCAACGAACAGGCGGTCATCAAGTACCTGGTGACGGCGTACTACTCGGCCGCGGTCCTGGTGCCCGACGCGCTCGGCGTGCTGGAGAACGTCGAGATCGGCCGGTGGAGGTGACGTCCGCGCACCGCGCCGCCGTGTCCCCGCCCTCCGGGGCGGGTACATCCTCGGGGTATGCGTTCACCCGGGGCGGGAGCGCCGCCGTCCGCGGGCATCGCGAGGGGGAGCCATGGCCGATTTCATGACGGAGACCAGACAGCGCGCACCCGGACCGCGTGAGCCGCGCGAGTCCACCGGTGGCGCCGCGGCCGGCCCGCCGGACGGGCAGGAGGCCGCGGTGCTGCTGGAGCGGACCCGGGCCGTCGTGGACCCGGAACTGCGCGCGGCCGTCGACTCGTTGCCCGGTCCGATGCGCCGGATCGCCCGCTACCACTTCGGCTGGGAGCACGCCGACGGCACCGCGGCGGCGGGCAACGCGGGCAAGGCGATCAGGCCGGCGCTCGTCCTGGCCGCGGCCGCGGCACTCGGTGGCCCGGGAGCGAGGACGGCGGCCGTCCGGGCCGCCGTCGCGGTCGAACTGGTCCACAATTTCACGCTGTTGCACGACGACGTGATGGACCGGGACACCACCCGAAGACACCGTCCCACGGCCTGGACCGTCTTCGGCGACGCCGACGCGATCCTCGCCGGGGACGCGATGCAGGCACTGGCGCTGCGGCTGCTCGCCGCGGATCCGCACCCGGCTTCCGGACCGTCCGTCGTCCGGCTCGCCGACTGTGTCGTCGAGTTGTGCGCCGGGCAGCACACCGACACGGCACTGGAGCGGCGCGCTCCCGAGGAGGTGGCCCTGGACGAGGTGCTCGCCATGGCCGAGGCGAAGACCGGCGCACTGCTGGGCTGCGCCTGTGCGCTGGGTGCGCTGTACGCGGGTGCCGGGAAGGAGGACGTGGCGGCGCTGGACGGCTTCGGGCGCCAAGCCGGGCTCGCCTTCCAGCTGATCGACGACGTGATCGGCATATGGGGCGACCCGCTGCGCACCGGCAAGCCGGCCGGTGCGGATCTCGCCGCCCGCAAGAAGTCCCTGCCGGTGGTGGCGGCGCTGACCTCCGGCACCTCCGCGGGAACCGAACTCGCCGCGCTGTACGGAAGGCCGTACGCCGACGGGGAGGAGGGGGACAGCGGGGAGATCGCGCGCACGGCCCTGGCGGTCGAGCGGGCCGGCGGCCGGGACTGGGCACAGGCCGAGGCGGCCGACCGGATGGCCCGGGCGGTGCAGGAACTGGCCCGCGCCGTCCCCGCCCCGGAGACGGCGGGCGGACTGCTGGCCCTGGCCGAGTTCGTGACCCGGCGCAGCAGCTGAGCAGGCCGTCGCCCGACGGCCGGCCGAGGACCCCGGAGCCACCGGGACCGTGCGGTTCCTGACCCCGCGCGGTCACCGGGGCTCCGGCCCCGGGCGGGCCCCGCGCACCCCCACCGTGCGCGGGACCCGCCGTTTGCCCGTTCCAGCACCAGGCGCCGCGCGCCGCTCCTGATCGCCCGCCATGCGGAACCTCTTCTCCCACTTGGTCCCGGACCGCACTCCGTCCCGGAAACGCCTTGCAGTCACTACGACTGGAGTACTACAAATGGAGCACTACAAGCGCAGTGGTCAACTCGCCGCTCCGCAACCTGAGAAGAGAGACCCGCTTGCGAAAGCTCACGTACTTCGTCGCCTGCTCGCTCGACGGCTTCATCGGCGACGAACAGGGCGATGCCACCGCGATGTTCCGCTTCCTCGACGAGGAATATCTCGGCTTCCTCCGGGAGGAGTTCCCGGAGACCCTGGCCAGTCAGGGCCGGGTGCACCTCGGCCTCGACCACCTGGAGAACCGGCGGTTCGACACGGTCATCCAGGGCCGCGGCAGCTATGAACTGGCGCTGAAGGAGGGCATCACCAGCCCCTACGCCCACATGCGCGAGTTCGTCGCCTCGCGCACCCTCGGCACCTCGCCCGATCCGAACGTCGAGATCGTCGCCGACGACGTGGTCGGCCGCGTGCGCGAACTGAAGGCGGAGCAGGGCGGCCTGGACATCTACCTGTGCGGGGGCTCGCGGCTCGCCGGAACCCTGCTCGACGAGATCGACGAACTCGTCGTCAAGAGCTACCCGATCGTCTACGGCACCGGCATGCCGATGTTCGGCACCAGCCAGGGGATCACCCAGTTCGCCCTGGACTCGGCCCGCACCTTCGGCAACGGAGTGATCGTGCGGACGTACTGCAGGGAGCGCTGAGTCCTCGCCCGCCCTACCCTGAGGACATGGGCAGCGAGAGCAGTGTCTGTCCCGTCTGCGGGCAGCCCGTCGAAACCGTCGTCGGCCGGCACAAGACGCTGGGCGCGTGGGTGCCGAAGTGGGGCCCCGGCCCCTGCCACAACCCTGACTGCGCGTCCCGCGCGGAGCACACCGAGCCCGCCGTACCGGCCGCCCCGGACAGCGGGACCGAGCCGTCACGGCCCGGTGGGTCCACCGCGCGACAGTCCTGAACCCGTGCCGAGCCCGCGCACCGGCCGCTTCTCGCCGGTGTGCGCGGCCCGGCCGGGGCCGTAGCGTGGCCGCATGCCGAAGCTTCCGCACATCGTCCACATCACCGAACGCGCGCTGTGGGACGAAGCCCGCGCACGCGGCACCTACGAGGTGTCCACCCGTGGCCGCACCCTCCAGGAGGAGGGGTTCGTCCACTTCTCCACCCGCGAGCAGCTCCCGCGCATCGCGGCCTTCCTGTACGGCGGGTACGAGGGTCCGGACGAGCTGGTCGTGCTGGTCGTGGACCCGGCCCTGCTCGGCGTGCCGGTGAGGTACGAGGCCATGCCGCCGAACGGCGAGGAGTTCCCGCACGTGTACGGGCCCGTCCCGGTCGACGCCGTGGTGGACGTCGAGCCCTGGGGGTGACCGGCAGGAGGGCGCGCGCCGTCGACGCCGGACCGTGTGGGGAGGTCCGTCCGCGCGTACCCGACTACGGCTCCCCGACCGCCGTCGGCAGCGCGCCCGTGCCGGGGTCGCGGCCGGTCAGGCAGTAGGTGCCGCCGGCCGGGTCACGCATCACCGTCCAGTGCGGCCCGTCCTGGACATGGGTGGCGCCCAGCCGCTCGTGCCGGGTCCGGACCGCCCCGATGTCCGCGCAGGCGAGGTCCAGGTGGGCGGAGGCCGGACGGTCGTCGTCGAGCCGCTGCAGCAGGATCCGCACCGGCTGACCGGCCGGCGGCCTGAGCACCCGGAACTCCGGCCTGGACCCCGTCAGCAGGTCCCAGCCGGTCAGCGCCGCCCAGAAGGCGCTCTCGGCGTCGAAACCGGCGGGCGGGATGTCCAGGCACACCTGGTCCAGGCGGCTGCCGTCGACGACCGGCGGCCGTACCTTCTCCCCCTGCCAGAGCCCGGCGCAGAACGGCTGCCCGCCCGGCGAGCGCAGCACGGCCCAGTCCGAGTGATCGGCGACCGTCACAGCGCCGAGTCCGGTGGCCGCCGCCATGAACGCCCGCACGTCGTCGACGAAGAAGTCGAGATGGGCCCCGCCGCCCCCGTCGAGGACCCCTTGCAGCTTCAGGCAGGGATCCGCGCCGTCCGGCAGCAGCGTCACGAACTCCTGCCGCTCGCCCCGGAATCCGGAGAGCCGGGTGCCCGTGACCGCCGTCCAGAAGGCATGGGCCTCGGCGAGACGGCCGAAGGGGCGGTCGGCGAAGGCATACGTCCAGCGGATGGTGTCCATGGCCGGGATCGTAGGGCGCCGGCCGCGTCGAGCGCGCGGAGTCTCAGCCCGACTCCGGGTCCACGGGCCAGCGACCCGTGTCCGGTTCCGCGGGCCGCTGGAGGAACCGCAGCATGTTCCCGGCCGGGTCGCGGAACGCGCAGTCCCGCACCCCGTACGGCTGGTCCGTCGGCTCCTGCAGCACGTCGCCGCCGGCCTCCCGTACCCGCTCGTACAGCGCGTCGCAGTCGGCGGTGGTGAAGATGACGCCGCGCAGCAGCCCCTTGGCGAGCAGTTCGGCGATCGCCTGCTTGTCGGCCGCCGAGATGTCCGGGCTGGCACCCGGCGGCTCCAGCACGATCTCCACATCCGGCTGCAGCGGCGAGCCCACGGTGACCCACCGCATCCCCTCGAAGCCCACATCGTTGCGGACCTCCATGCCGAGCACGTCACAGTAGAAGTGGAGCGCCTTGTCGTGGTCGTCCACGGCGATGAAGCACTGCTTGAGTTTCAGGTCCATGGCCTCACGCTAGGCGCAGCCGGGCCGCCGTGCGCGGAAACTCCCGGCCGGAGCGATCGCGGAGGTGCGGGCCGGAACCGTTCAGTACGGCCGGCGGCGCGGCCGGGTGAGCGAGCGGGCCACGCAGGACGGGATCACCGCGCTCTCCTCGTGGGAGCCGGCCCGGTAGGCACTGGGCGTCAGGCCGACCAGCTCGGTGAACCGGGAGCTGAAGGAGCCGAGGGAGGTGCAGCCGACGGCGAAGCACACCTCGGTCACCGTCAGATCGCCGCGCCGCAGCAGCGCCTTGGCCCGTTCCACCCGACGGGTCATCAGATAGCTGTACGGCGTCTCCCCGTACGCCTTGCGGAAGCTGCGCTGGAAGTGGCCGGGCGACATGTGGGCGCCCCTGGCCAGCTCGGTCATGTCGAGCGGCTCGGCGTACTCGCGGTCCATGCGGTCGCGCACCCGCCGCAGCCGTACCAGGTCCTCCAGGCTCATCCCGACAGCTTGGCACGGCGCGGCTGCGATACTCCAGCCATGAACACGGGGACGACAGCGGGCGGCCGGCGGACGGACCCGGCCGAGCGGGCGAGCGCCGCGCAGTGGTCGACGCGGGCCGCGACGACCGCGGACATCGAGACGATCGCCGAGCTGCGGGCCGAGGTGATGCGCCCGGACCTGGAACGCCTCGGACGCTACGACGAGCACCGGGTACGGCAGCGGCTGCGGGACTCCTTCTCCACCCGGTACACGTCCATCGTGCTGAGCGGCGGCGAATTCGCCGGCTGCGTCACGGTCCGGCCCGGCGCCGGGGACAGGCAGTGGCTGGAGCACTTCTACCTCGACCCGCGCCATCAGGGCCGGGGGCTCGGTTCCGCCGTCCTGCGCACCCTGCTGGAGCGCGCCGACGCCCAGGGGGCGACCGTCGCCCTGAACGTCCTGCGGGGCAGCGCCGCCCGCAGGCTCTACGAGCGCCACGGCTTCGTACTGGAAGCCCAGGACCCGGTCGACGTGTTCATGGTGCGCCCGCCCGGCGGCATCGGTCTCCCGCTGTAGGTCCGCGGCCCGATCCGTCTCCCGCCGGCGCGTGCCAGCCTCGTCCCATGACGCATTCCTGGCCCGGTCACCTCGATGTGGGAGCGGTCCGGTTCGCCCGGCCGACCGCGCACTACGACGACGTCGTGGTCTTCTACCGCGACGTCCTCGGTCTGCCCGTGCTCGCCCAGTGGCGCGGCCACGCGGGCTACGACGGCATCGTCCTCGGTCTGCCCGGCACCCCGGTGCACATGGAACTCCTCCAGCACGGCGACCCGCCCCGCATCCCCGAGCCGCACCCCGAGAACCAGCTGGTGCTCTATCTGCGCGGCCCCGAGGCCGTCACCGTCGCCGCCCGCCGGCTAGCCGGCCACGGGCACAGCCCGGTCCCCGCCGCGAACCCCTACTGGACCGAACGCGGCGCCGTCCTCTTCGAGGACCCGGACGGCTGGCAGGTCGTGCTGGCGCCCTGGGTCTTCGGCGAGGACCCGGCACCCGCCGTCTGACCGGCGCGACCGGCGCGGAAAAGGCGCGCCAAAGACCGCACCCGGACCGTCAGGACGCCCTCGCGGGCATGCTGACGATCCGGGTGCGGGGAGGCGGACCTGGCGACCTGGAAAAACGGGTCACAGGGCGTGATCGTGAGATCAGGCCTTCTTGGTCTCCCAGAAGATCTTGTCGATCTGCGCGATGTAGTCCAGCGCCTTCTGGCCCGTCGCCGGGTCGGTGGACGCCTTGGCGGCCGAGAGGGCCTTCAGGGTGTCGTTGACCAGCTGGTGCAGCTCCGGGTACTTCTCGAAGTGCGGGGGCTTGAAGTAGTCGCTCCACAGCACGGAGACGTGGTGCTTGGCCAGCTCGGCGCGCTGCTCCTTGATGACGGTGGCACGCGCCTGGAAGTGCGGGTCGTCATTGCCGGCCATCTTCTCCTGGACGGCCTTCACCGACTCCGCCTCGATGCGGGCCTGGGCCGGGTCGTACACGCCGCAGGGCAGGTCGCAGTGCGCGCTGACCTTGACCTTGGGGGCAAACAGGCGGGAAAGCATGGAGCATTCCTTCCTCGTGATCGTCTTCTCAGGTGCGACATTACTCCCTGACGGACCTGTTTTCGTGAGTGCCCCCTAGGGCTTAGGACAAAAGTCCAGGGTCACACTGGGACTGGTGGAGGAACGGACCGGGGAGGTGCCGGGATGCCGGAGCTGTCGCAGGAGAGCGAGCGGGGGAGAACCGGGGCGCCCTTCGGTCTGGCCGAGGTGACGGGTCCCTCCATGGTGCCCACCCTGCACCACGGGGACCTACTGCTCCTGCAGTACGGCGCCGCGGTCCGGCCGGGGGACATCGTGGTGCTGCGGCATCCCTTCCAGCAGGACCTGCTCGTCGTCAAGCGTGCGGTGGAGCGGCGGGAGGGCGGCTGGTGGGTGCTCGGGGACAACCCGTACGCCGGCGGTGACAGCACCGACTACGGGGTGGTGCCCGACGAGTTGGTCCTGGGAAGGGCGCGGCTGCGCTACCGGCCGCCGCGGCCCGGTCAGCGTTCGCCGCTGGCGCTCGCGCGCTGGGTGTTCTCCGCGGCGAGACCGCTGCTCACCGACCGGTCGGCCTCCAGACGTTTGCGGGCCCGGTAGGCGGCCACGTTGGCACGGGTCGCGCAGCGGTCGGAGCAGTAGCGCCGGGAGCGGTTCGTGGACGTGTCGAGGTAGGCGTTGCGGCACGGGGCCGCCTGGCACAGGCCCAGCCGGTCGACGCCGTACTCGGTCAGGTGGAAGGCCAGGCCCATCGCCGCGATGGCCGCGTAGCCGGCGGTGGCGTTGGAGGGGTGGTCGGCCAGGTGCATGTGCCACAGCGGGCGGCCGTCCTCGTCGCGGTGGTCGTGGCCGGAGATCTGCGGGCTGACCGGGAACTCCAGCAGCAGTGAGTTGAGGAGATCGACGGCGAGGGTCTCGTCGCCCCTGTCGGCCGCCTCGAAGACCGAACGCAGCCGGGACCGCACCGAGCGGAAGCGGGTCACGTCGGCGTCGGCGGCGCGGCGGGCCGCCGAGGCGTTGGCGCCGAAGAGGTCGCGGACGGCCTCGACCGAGGTCAGGGAGTCCTTGCCCCGGACCGGCTCCTCGCTGTTGACGAGGCGCACGGCGTAATCCGAGTAATAGGCCAGTTCCACTTGTAGTCCTTACCGAGGCGCTCTATGGTCGTGTCTGCGGTCGGGTAACAGCCGGTCGTGCATCCAGGGTATTACGCGTGCGTGAGGAGACGGGGTTTTCCATGACCACCAGTACCAGCACCGGAACCGACTGGGCCGCCTGGCAGGAGAGCTGGGACCGGCAGCAGGAGTGGTACATGCCGGACCGCGAGGAGCGGTTCAGGATCATGCTCGACATGGTCGAGGCGCTCGTCGGCACGGCACCGCGTGTACTCGACCTCGCCTGCGGCACCGGCACCATCACCGCCCGGCTGCTGGCCCGCTTCCCCGACGCCACCAGCACCGGGGTCGACCTCGACCCGGCCCTGCTCACCATCGCCCGCGGCACCTTCGAGGGCGACGACCGCGTCTCCTTCGTCACCGCCGACCTCAAGGACCCCGACTGGCCGGCGCGGCTGCCGTACGGCTCCTACGACGCGGTGCTGACCGCCACCGCCCTGCACTGGCTGCACAGCGAACCCCTCGCGGCACTCTACGGACGGCTCGCGGAACTGGTGCGCGCCGGCGGTGTGTTCATGAACGCGGACCACATGATCGACGAGAGCACCCCGAGGATCAACGCGGCGGAGCGCGCCCAGCGGCACGCCCGCATGGATCAGGCCAGACGGGACGGCGCGCTGGACTGGGCCGAGTGGTGGCGGGTGGCCGCCGAGGACCCGGTCCTTGCCGAGCCGACGGCCCGCCGCTTCGAGATCTACGGCGAGCACGCCGACGGTGACATGCCGGCCCCGGCCTGGCACGCGCGCGCACTGCGCGAGAAGGGCTTCGAGGAGGCACGGCCGGTGTGGTGCTCGCCCTCGGACACGCTGCTGCTCGCGGTGAAGTGAGCCGACGCGGGACGACGGAAGAGGGGCGGTACGGAGAATCCCGCACCGCCCCTCTTCCGGTCGAGGCTCCGCGGAGTCTCAGAGCACCTTGGACAGGAACGACTGCGTCCGCTCGTGCTGCGGATTCGTCAGGACTTCACGCGGATGGCCGGATTCGACCACCACGCCACCGTCCATGAAGACCAGGCTGTCGCCGACCTCGCGGGCGAAGCCCATCTCGTGGGTGACGACGACCATCGTCATGCCGGACTCGGCCAGGTCGCGCATGACGTCCAGGACGTCACCGACCAGCTCCGGGTCGAGGGCCGAGGTCGGCTCGTCGAACAGCATCAGCTTCGGGTCCATCGCCAGGGCCCGGGCGATCGCCACCCGCTGCTGCTGGCCACCGGAGAGCTGCGAGGGGTAGTTCCCCGCCTTGTCGGCGAGGCCCACCCGCTCCAGGAGCTGCATCGCCCGCTCCTTGGCCTGGGCCCTGCTGACGCCCTTGACCTGGACCGGCGCCTCGACGACGTTCTCCGCGGCCGTCATGTGCGGGAACAGGTTGAAGCGCTGGAAGACCATGCCGATGTCCCGGCGCTTGAGCGCGACCTCGCTGTCCTTGAGCTCGTAGAGCTTCTCGCCCTTCTGGCGGTAACCGACCAGCTCGCCGTCCACGTAGAGACGGCCGGCGTTGACCTTCTCCAGGTGGTTGATGCACCTCAGGAAGGTGGACTTGCCGGAGCCGGAGGGGCCGATGAGGCAGAACACCTCACCCTGCTTGACCTCCAGGTCGATGCCCTTGAGCACCTGGACGTGGCCGAAGGACTTGTGAACGCCCTCCGCCTTGACCATCGGGGCCGTTCCCGTGGGGACGGCGTCGCTCTTGCTCAGCTTGTCGGTCATGCGCCCACCGCTCCCCTCGGGCCACCCAGCGACAGCACGTTCGCCTTCACCTTCTGCCACGGCGTCGGCGGCAGTTGGCGGCTGGAGCCGCGGGCGTAGTAGCGCTCGATGTAGTACTGGCCCACGCTCAGCACCGAGGTCATGATCAGGTACCAGGCCGCGGCCAGGAAGTACATCTCCACCGGGGCACCGGAGTTCTGGCCGATGTCCTGGGCGAAGCGGAACAGCTCGGGATACTGGACGGCCGCCACGAGCGAGGTCGTCTTCAGCATGTTGATCACTTCGTTGCCCGTGGGCGGCACGATCACGCGCATCGCCTGGGGGATGACGATCCGCCGCAGGGTCTTGCTGTGGCTCATACCGAGGGCGTGCGCCGCCTCGGTCTGGCCCTCGTCCACCGCGAGCAGGCCGGCCCGGCAGATCTCCGCCATGTACGCCGCCTCGTTCAGACCCAGGCCGAGCAGCGCCGTCAGCAGCGGCGTCATGAAGTTCGACCAGTGGTCCTTGTAGAACGGCATCAGGTTGATGTACTCGAAGACCAGGCCCAGGTTGAACCAGAGGAAGAGCTGGACCAGGACCGGGGTGCCGCGGAAGAACCAGATGTAGAACCAGGCGATCGACGAGGTCACCGGGTTCTTCGACAGCCGCATCACGGCGAGGACGATGCCGCCCACGATGCCGATCAGCATCGACAGGACCGTCAGCAGAAGGGTCTTGCCGACACCCTTCATGATCCGGTCGTCGAAGAAGTAGTCCGGTACCGCGTGCCAGTTGATCTGGCCCTGGCCGAACGCGTAGATGATCGCGACGAGGATCGCGATGGCGATGACGGCGGTGACGTACCGCCCGTAGTGCCGGACCGGGATCGCCTTGATGGCTTCCGGGCCGCCCGGGGGAGTGCTCTGCTCCCCGGCCGCCGACTTGTCGATGTCAGTCACGGGTGTTGCCTCTCAGTGGCCGCTTCGGGTCCGCGGGTCACTTACCGCCGTTGATCACGGACTGCTTGACGGCGCCGTCCTGCGCGCCCCACTTCTCCAGGATCTTGCCGTACTCGCCGCTCTTGATGACGGCGTCCATCGCGGCCTGGAGGGCGTCCCGGAGCTGGGTGTCCTTCTTGGCCACGGCGATGCCGTACGGCGCGGCCTCGACCTGGTCGCCGACGACCTCGAAGTCCTTGCCGCCGCCGGAGGTCTTCACCGCGTAGGCGGCGACCGGGAAGTCGGCGGACACGGCGTCCGCGCCGCCCGAGCGCAGCCGGGTCTGGGCCTGCTGGTTGTCGTCGAAGGCCTCGATGGCGAGCTTCTTGCCGCTCGGACACTTCTTGGCCTGCTCCTTGGCCAGGTCCTCCGAAGTGGTGCCGCGCTGCACGGCGAGCTTCTTGCCGCAGAGGTCTTCCCAGGTGGTGATGCCCTTGGTGTCGCCCTTGCGGGTGTAGATGGAGACACCGGCGGTCAGGTAGTCGACGAAGTCGACGCCCTCGCCGACCTTCTTGCCGGTGTCCGGGTCGACGCCCTCCTGGCGGTTCTTGTTGTCCGTCATCGCCGACATCGCGATGTCGTAGCGGTCCGAGCGCAGACCGGTGAGCAGGCCGTCGAAGGTGCCGTTCTCGAACTGGAACTTCACCCCGAGCTGCTTGCCCAGGGCCGCCGCCAGGTCGGGGTCGAGACCCACGACGTTGCCGGAGTTGTCCTTGTACTCGACCGGGGCGTACGCGATGTCCGACCCGACCCGGACGACGCCGCTGCTGCGGATGTCCTTGGGAAGCTTGCCGGCCAGCGGGGCGCTGCCGGCGGACGAGCTGCCGGAGTCGTTGCCGCTGTCCTTGGTCTGGTCACCGCAACCGGTGAGGATCAGGGCGCCGGCGACCGCGATCGCACCGACCGCTGCAGTCCGGGCGCGGGCGGGAGTACGACGGGTGGAGCTTGCGGTCATGGTGGTTCCTCCGGCGGGTGGAAAGAGGTGCCGATGGGTCGACGGAAACACACACCTTCGGGTGTCGCGACCTCGTGGGTTTACGGCATCTTGCCATTCGGGTTCGCCCATTCAGGGGAGTCGCAATGTCAAAATCGGATAACGGGTGATCCCCCAACCACGTCAGGACGGCCCCTGCCCGGCACCGCACCCCGGACCATCTGCGGTGATCCCGGCCTTCAGCCGTAAAAACTTCTACCCGTCTCACCATGTGGTCGGTGAAGATCGTGGTCCTTCCCATCCAGCAGGGGCCTTGCCAACCGCGTGACCGTCCTGTCAGCCGCGTGTCACCCCTGTGTGGCTTTCTGGTTCCCAGATGTGACCTTGCACCTAATGGACTCGTCGTCAGCGCCGTCCGTCCGGTAAGAAGGTTCTTTACACCCCTCATCCGGGGCTCAGGGCGCGTGTGCGGCGCGCCCGTCGCGCAGCCGCTCGTACGTATCGGTAACCGGGCCTGCGCGGTGCCCGCCCACCCCTCACCAGGAGTGGTCGACCCTCAAACCATGCATACCTAAGGGGTAAGACAAAGTGGCAGCGGAGATCGTCAATCCTCGCAGCGACAACACAACGGATCAGGACGGGGCCGAGCCCTTGGATTCCTTCGATCCGGCGTTCGCGCTCCATCGCGGCGGCAAGATGGCCGTGCAGGCCACCGTTCCGGTCCGCGACAAGGACGACCTGTCCCTCGCGTACACGCCCGGCGTCGCGCGCGTGTGCACCGCGATCGCGGAGCAGCCGGACCTGGTCAACGACTACACATGGAAGTCCTCGGTGGTCGCCGTCGTGACCGACGGCACGGCCGTGCTGGGACTCGGGGACATCGGACCCGAGGCCTCCCTCCCCGTGATGGAGGGCAAGGCCATCCTGTTCAAGCAGTTCGGCGGAGTCGACGCGGTGCCCATCGCGCTCGCCTGCACGGACGTCGACGACATCGTCGAGACCGTGGTCCGGCTCGCTCCCTCCTTCGGCGGGGTGAACCTGGAGGACATCTCGGCGCCCCGGTGCTTCGAGATCGAGCGCCGGCTGCAGGAGCGTCTGGACATCCCCGTCTTCCACGACGACCAGCACGGCACGGCCGTCGTGACGCTCGCGGCGCTGCGGAACGCGGCCCGGCTGAGCGGCCGCGAGATCGGGCAGCTCCGGGCCGTCATCTCGGGCGCCGGCGCGGCCGGTGTCGCCATCGCCAAGATGCTGATCGAGGCCGGCATCGGGGACGTGGCGGTGGCGGACCGCAAGGGCGTCGTGTCGGCCGGCCGGGAGGACCTGACGCCGGTCAAGCGCGAGGTCGCCTCCTTCACCAACAAGGCCGGCATCAGCGGGTCGCTGGAGGACGCCCTGGCGGGTGCGGACGTGTTCATCGGCGTCTCCGGCGGTACGGTCGCGGAGGCGGCGGTCGCCTCCATGGCCGAGGGTGCCTTCGTCTTCGCGATGGCCAACCCCAACCCGGAGGTGCACCCGGAGGTGGCGCACAAGTACGCGGCGGTCGTCGCGACCGGGCGCTCGGACTTCCCGAACCAGATCAACAACGTGCTGGCCTTCCCCGGGATCTTCGCGGGCGCGCTGCAGGTGCGGGCCTCGCGGATCACCGAGGGCATGAAGATCGCCGCCGCGGAGGCGCTGGCCGCCGTCGTGGGCGATGACCTCGCCGCCGACTACGTCATCCCGTCGCCGTTCGACGAGCGGGTCGCTCCCGCGGTGACGGCGGCGGTGGCGGCAGCCGCCCGGGCCGAGGGCGTCGCCCGTCGCTGACGTCGCGCAGGACGGCCCCGCCCGTTCGGGCGGGGCCCTTCTTCTGTCCGGCCGCCCAGCCGCCCGTCCGTCCCGGGTGTTCTCCGCGGCGGTGCCGGTGGGCCGCCCGTGGCCGCGCGCCGGGCTGCTCCGCTCGGGTGCCCTTGCGCAAGAGGGCATGTGTCACAGCCCCCCGCGGTTCCGCCGGCTGCACGACGCACCTATCGTCGAGCCCATGTTCGCTGCCTACGCCGCCCGAATCGACCGCGACCAGCCGCTCACCGGACTCGAGTTGGGGGAGCGTCCGGCCCCCGAGGCCCGGCCGGGCTGGAGCACGGTGAACGTCCGCGCCGCCTCCCTGAACCACCACGACCTCTGGTCCCTGCGCGGTGTGGGCCTCTCCGAGGACAAGCTGCCGATGATCCTCGGGTGCGATGCCGCCGGGATCGACGAGGACGGCAACGAGGTCGTCCTGCACTCCGTCATCGGACAGAGCGGCCACGGGGTCGGCCCCAAGGAGCCCCGCTCCATCCTCACCGAGCGCTACCAGGGCACGTTCGCCGAGCAGGTCGCCGTGCCGGCCTGGAACATCCTGCCCAAACCGAAGGAGCTGTCCTTCGCCGAGGCCGCGTGTCTGCCGACGGCCTGGCTGACGGCCTACCGGATGCTGTTCACCAACGCCGGGGTGCGGCCCGGTGACTCGGTCCTCGTCCAGGGCGCCGGCGGTGGTGTCGCCACCGCCGCGATCGTGCTGGGCAAGGCGGCCGGACTGCGGGTCTTCGCGACCAGCAGGGACGAGGCCAAGCGGAAGCGGGCGCTGGAACTCGGCGCGGTCGAGGCGGTGGAGTCGGGGGCCCGGCTGCCGCAGCGCGTGGACGCCGTCATCGAGACCGTGGGCGCCGCCACCTGGTCCCACTCGGTGAAGTCCCTGCGGCCCGGGGGCACGCTCGTGATCTCCGGCGCCACCAGCGGTGACCGGCCCTCGCACGCCGAACTGACCCGGATCTTCTTCCTCGAGCTGAAGGTCGTCGGCTCCACCATGGGCACCAAGGACGAGCTGGAGGACCTGCTCTCCTTCTGCGCCGCCACCGGCGTACGCCCCGTCATCGACGAGGTCCTGCCGCTGGACCGGGCCCGTGAGGGCTTCGAACGGCTGGCGTCCGGCGAGCAGTTCGGGAAGATCGTCCTGACGAACGAGTGACCGTGCCCGTCGCGGCGTGTCCCAGGTGAGGGCCGGGGTCACGCCGCCGTGCGGGCCCCGGCCGCCGATGGGTCAGACCCTCGGGCGGCGCAGTATCGCGCCGATGTGGGCCGCCGCCGCCGACAGGTGCCCGCGGGCGTCCCTGAGCTGGTCGGCGCTGACGCCGTGGTCGCGGGCCGCGTCGCGGATGTCGTCGCGGAAGCGGTCCAGCAGGCGGTCCAGGTCGCGGGCCGGTTCGCCGGTGGGGGCCTCGTGCGCCCAGGACGGCTCGTACTCGGCCGGGAAGTCCTCCGGGGGTGCGGAGTACTCCGGCGTCGCGGGGGCCGACTTGCGCGAGCCGGCGCCCGATCCGTCCCCGGTGCGGCCGAAGCCCCGGTCCTTGCCGAACTCCTTGCCGTACTCCTTCCCGAACTCGCCGAACTCCTTGGCGAGTTCGGTCAGGCCCTCGCGTACGCCGGTCGGCCAGTCGCCGCGCGTGAAGTGGTCCTGCACGCGCTCCTGGACCCGGTGCGCGATGCGCTGCATCTCCTCCTGCGCCTGGGCCCGTGCCCGTGCCTGGGCCTCCTGGGCCTGGTGGCGGGCGCGCTGGGCCTCCTCGCGGGCCCGGCGGCTCTCGTCCTTGGCGCGGCGGGCCTGCTCCTTCCACTCCTGCTTGACCCGGCGCATCTCCTCCTTGGCGGCCCGCCAGGCCTCCTTGTCCCCGAGGTCGCCGCTCTCCCCGAGGGGCCCCGCATCGCCGCCGTTCTTCCCCGAGCCCCGGCGGGCCTCGGACGCGGCGGCGCGCACCTCGCGCCGCAGATCGCCGGCCGCGCCGCGCACGTCGGCCTGTATCTCGGCGGCGAGTTCCGCCACGGACTCGCGGATCTCCAGCTCCAGATCGGCCAGCTCGCCGCTTCTGTCGGCGAGTTCGGCGCGGCCGGCGTCCGTGATGGCGTAGACCTTGCGGCCGCCCTCCGTGGTGTGCGTGACCAGGCCCTCGGCCTCCAGCTTGGCCAGCCGGGGGTAGACCGTGCCCGCCGAAGGGGCGTACAGGCCCTGGAAGCGCTCCTCGAGGAGCCTGATCACCTCGTAGCCGTGGCGGGGGGCCTCGTCGAGCAGCTTGAGCAGGTACAGACGCAGGCGGCCGTGGGCGAAGACGGGAGGCATGTCAGAGCACCTTCTTGTCGGTCGTGCCGTCGGTCGTGCCGTCGGCGGGCGAGCCGGTGCCGGCGTCGCGGGGGGTGTCGGGCTCGTCCTCACCCGGCGGGCGGCGCAGCAGGGCGATGGAGCCGGACACCGTCGTGGCCCGGAGCTTGCCGTTGCCCGCGCCGAGCCGGCCGGTGATCTTGTGGGCACCCCACTGGCCGTGCACGCGCAGTCCGTCGAAGGCGTTGGAGATCGTGCCGCTCGCGGTGTTGGCCTCCACCTCCGCGTCCGCCGGGTGCGGCAGGCGGATCGCGATCTCGCCGGAGACGCTGGTCAGGCCGACGTCGGTGGGGCCGTCCGGGTCCAGGTCGATGATCATGGAGCCGCTGACCGAGTCGGCCCGGACGGAGGGGCCCGAGCCCTCGACCACGGTCAGGTCACCGGAGACGGAGTGGAACCGCAGGTCGCCCGTGACGGCCTGGGCCTCCAGGTTGCCGGACACGGTGTCGGCGCGGACCTGCCCGGAGAGGCCGACGAGGGTGGTGTCACCGGTGACGCCCTTGATCACCGAGGCGCCGCTTATCCCGGAGACGACCGCGCCGGCACCGACCACGCCCACCTCCACGCGCGTGTCCGCGGGGACCGCGAGGGAGACGACCGCGCTGCGGCGCCAGCCCTTGCGGTCGAGCCACTTGAGGAAGCCCTTCCACGGCAGGTCGTCGTAGGCGACGGTGAGGGTGCCGCCCTGGTGGGTGACGATCAGGGGTGGGCCCTCGATGTCCGTGACCTCCAGGCGGGCGGAACCTTCGTCCGTACCGACGACGTTCACCGTTCCGTTGACGATGCGGACGTGCAGGTCGCGTACCGGGGTGTCGAAGGTCAGCTTCTGGGGGTCGGCGATGGACCACTCGGACATGGGGCCTCCTAGGCCGGGGCGCGGACACGCCATATCGCGTCTTCTGTGAAACACGATATATCGTGGATGCGGAAAGTCAAGGCATAGGCTGTAGGCGGGCCCACAGGGGCCGGGTGGATTCGCAGGAGAGGCAGTTCATGTACTTCACCGACCGCGGGATCGAGGAGCTGGAGAAGCGGCGCGGCGAGGAAGAGGTCACCTTCGAGTGGCTCGCCGAGCAACTGCGCACGTTCGTCGATCTCAACCCGGACTTCGAGGTGCCCGTCGAGCGGCTCGCGACCTGGCTCGCCCGGCTCGACGACGAGGACGACGAGTAGGACGAGTAGGGCGAGCGGCAAGTCGAGTCGGCCGTATCGTCCATTGCCCCTCCCTCTCACCTGTCACCGGAGTTAGCCTTCTTCTCCCATTCGGTGAACGGGGGCGTCATGGGTGGAGGAGTCGAACGCGTACGGCTCGACGACGGAACGGTCGTCTGGGCCAGGATCGGCGGGCGTGACCAGGAGGCGCTCGACGAGGGCGGTTACTGGGACACGGGGCTCGGTGACCGCGTCGTCGACATGGCGGGCGGGCTGGCCGGCACGGTCGGTGGTGTCGTGCGCTCCTTGCGCGCCGGTCTGGACACGCCCGCCGCGGTCGAGGTGTCCGTCAGCTTCGGAATCGAACTGACGGCGCAGTCGGGCAGGATCGTGAGCGCCATAGCGCAGGGCGGCGGCACGTCCTCCCTGACGGTGTCCCTGACCTGGACCGAACCGGCGACGGCCGGGGACGGCGCGGATCCCGCGGCATCCGGGGGCGGAGTCGCACCGCCCCGCTCGCCGGCCCCCGGCTCCGCATGAGCGCCTTCGACGAGATGGTGCGCCCCTCTCTCGCGCGCATCGGCGCAGCGGGTGACGGGTATGCAACGGACCGTGACCCGTACTGGGGATCGGGGTTCTTCATAGCCCCGGGCTGGCTGTTGACCTGCGCCCATGTCGTGGGGAAGGGGGGAGCCGCGGTGTGCCGAGGGGAGAGCGCCTTACGCGTGACCTGGCAGGAACGCACCACCGAACCCGCCGCCACCGACGCCTGGGAGGAACGCTCCGGCACCGGGACCGCCGTACTCCTGGCACCCCGGCCCGAGGAGCCGGAGACGCTCCGTGACCCCTGGCCGTTCCCCGACCTGGCGCTCGTCCGGGTCGAGGGCGCGGACGACGCGCGGTGCCTCTGGCTGGGCGACCGGGAGCCCGGGGCCCGCGCCCCGATCGGGCTGTACGGCTGGTCCCTGCAGACCGGCGAGCTGGGCGTCCGGCACGGCACCGGTGAACTCGCGGGTTCCGACGCCCGCGCGCTGCTGCTCGGCGGCAGCCTGCCGATCGGCGGACTGTCCGGCGGACCCGTGCTCGACCTGCGGCACGGCTCGGTCGTCGGTGTCATCAAGGGCCGCCGGCGGGAGGAGGGCGTCGCCGTCCCGGTCACCGCGCTGCACGAGCTGCTGGACCGGCGCGACACGTCCGGCGTCCTGCGCCAGGTACTGCGCGCACACGACCGGCACCATCTCCGCCTCCTGGACGACCCGTCGCCGTACGCCAACTGGACCACGCTGCAGGCCGGGCTGCCCGCCCTGGCGCCGCCCGTCTCCGGGATCACCGCCGAACTGCGCGCCCGGCTCTACGGCCATCTCGCCGAGCTGCCGCCGCCCGCCGGAGCGGGCGAGATCGTCCACCTGGTGGAGGAGGTCAAGGAGCGGGTGCGCGGCGAACGGCTGCGCTCGCTGGTGCCGCGGAACGTGCGGACCTGGCGTGAGGGCGCGGCCCTGCTGTACGGACTGCGCACCCTGGACACGGAGGGCGGCGGGACGCTGGTCGATCTCGACGCCGTCCTGCTGTACGCGGCGAAGGTGGTGCGGAAGACCGCGCGCGAGCGCTCCGGCGAGATCGACCCGGCCCGGCTCGGCGCGTTCACCGAATGGCTCGGCGCGCAGGCCGGGCGGCATCGGCACTGGGCGGTGAGCGGGGCCATCCGGGGACTGCTGAACGGGATCGACGGCCGCGGGCCGGACGGGGGACCGGACGAAGGGCCGGACGGAGCGATCGAGGGAGGGCCGGCCGCCGGCCGTACCGCCGCGATCACGCCCCTGACCGCTGCCGCGACCACGGCCGCGCCCGCCCGGGTGACCGTGGCTCCGCCCGCCTCCGAGCTCCAGGCCCCGCCCGCGTCCCACCTCTCGCCCGTGCTCCCGGCCACGTCCGAGCTCCGGTCCGCGCCCGAACCCCCGTTCATCCCCGACCCCCGGGGCGCCCCCGGGCCGACGGCCGTGACCGCCGAGGCGGTGACCACCGGCCGTACCGACGTCCTCGTCAGGGTCGGCGCGGCCATGTACGGCGGGCTGCACCCCTGGAGCGTGGAGCTGATCCACGACGGCCTCGACGTCACCCCGGTCGCCGCCGACGACCGGGGGGTGCGCGTCGACCGGCTCGCGGCGGTGCTGCGCGGCCCGCTGGACCGTGCGCTGGACCTCGGGGACCACGGAGAGCATCTGGCCGGGATCGAGGTCTTCCTGCCCCGCAAGCTGTTCGACCTGCCGGTGGACGAATGGCAGTTGCTGCCCGACCACCCGGGCGCCTTCCGCGACGACCACGACGACCGCGGCCATGGCGACGGCCGCGGCCCCGGCGACTGGGACGGCGAAGCCCACGAGGACGACGAGGACGACGACTTCGTGGACGAGCGGTCCATGCCGCTCGGCATGCGCCGGACCGTCGTCATCCGGGACCTGCGGCGCAGCGAGCGGCCGCCCTCTCCGGAGTGGCGCAGGCGCTGGCGGGGCGTGGCCCGCGGGCCGCTCACGCACGAGCCGCTGCACGGCCGGGCCCCGGCCGACGGCCATGCCGCCCCGTCCCGCTCCGGGAGCCGCTACCTGTACTACGGCACCCTGTCGGCGCTGGACGACACCTGTGTTCTTGTCTATTGCGGCCCCGTGGCGAGCGGGGAGGGGCAGGCGGCGATGAGGGACGCGCTGATGGCGGGCCATCCGGTGGTGCTGTGGCGCCGGGACCGGCACGACCACGACGAGTGCAAGGCCTTCCACGAGCAGGCCGCCCATGCGGTGGGCGCTGCCCGGCACGCCGAGGACCTGCACGAACCGGTGCGTGACCTGCGCATCCGCCTGTACGACCCCGAGTCGGCCCGGGCCCGGGGCCTGCGCGGGAAACTGGCCGTGCTGTTCGACCCGCCGGACCGCCCACCGCGCGCCGCCGGAACGATGCGGCCGCCGCCACTGGCCGCTCCCGACGGCTGATCCGGGGGACGGCCCGGCGGACGGCCCGGCGAAAGGTCCTACGGCCGGGCCGACCCCCGATCCGATGGCCGTTCCGGCGACCGCCCCGCACCCGATCCGCCCGGCACGCCCGGACCACCCGTCAAACCCCGTCCGCAACACGGCTGTTCGGAGGTCCGGAAGTGAACGCCGGGCCGCTCGAACCTCGGCAGACACGGCCGCCTGACGGTAGCCTCGTAGGTCAAATGGCCGGGCCCGCTGCATGATCACCAAATTTGGGAGGAGCCCAAGGTGAACGACTGGCGGATCTACTGCGGAGTGGGTCAGCCGCACGACGGCATGCGGCGGTTGCCGCCCCCGCCGCCCTGGCGTGACTTCACGGCCTCCCGGGGCGATGACGCGGAGGCCGGCCCCGAGGACCCCAGCAGCGCCCGCCGGCTCGGTGTCCGCCGCCGTCTGGTGGAGAGCTACGCGCCCCGGCCGGCCGAGGTGGACGCGGTCAACGCGGCCCTGTATCTACGCCGGCCGCTGCTGGTCACCGGCAACCCGGGCACGGGCAAGTCGACCCTGGCGTACGCCATCGCCCATGAACTCGGGCTCGGCAAGGTGCTGCGCTGGCCCATCGTCAGCCGTACCAGCCTCCAGGACGGGCTGTACCGGTACGACGCCATAGGCCGCCTCCAGGACGTCCAGCTCGAGCGGGCCCGCGGGGGTGAGGGCGGCACGGCCGCGCCCGGCATCGGGTCCTACATCCGGCTCGGCCCGCTCGGCACCGCCCTGCTGCCCGCCGAGCAGCCCCGCGTACTGCTCATCGACGAACTCGACAAGAGCGACCTGGACCTGCCCAACGACCTGCTCAACACCCTGGAGGAAGGCGAGTTCTCGATCCCCGAGCTGGAGCGGCTGGCCGACCGCGAACCCGTCGTCGAGGTGCTCACCCACGACGGCGACCGGGTCGCCGTGCACGGCGGGCGGATCGCCTGCACCGCCTTCCCGGTGATCGTCCTGACCTCCAACGGGGAGCGCGACTTCCCCGCTCCGCTGCTGCGGCGCTGCGTCCAGCTCGAACTCGACCCGCCCGGTGAGGAGCAGCTCACCGCGATGGTCGAGGCGCACCTCGGCGCGGACGGTGTCGCCGGCGGGGCCGATCTCATCCGCAGGTTCCTGGAGCGCGAACCCGGCGAGGTGCTCGCCGCCGACCAGCTCCTCAACGCCCTCTTCCTCACCCGCCACGACCCGCGCGCGCAGAGCCTCACCCGGGAGCGGATCGCCGAGATGCTCATGCAGCCGCTCGACCGTACGAGGTGAGGGACGGATGCCCGGGATGCGCCTGGACGAGCTGATCGGCAAGCTGCGCCAGGGCGGGCTCGACCTCACCGCGGAGGACGTGGCCGACGCGGTCTGGCTGGCCCGGCGGTTCGGCGCGGCCCCGCCCCGCGACGCACCCGCCCGGCAGCCCGGCACCGGTCCGGCGGACCCGCCCGCCACCGGACCGGACGCATCACCCGCCGGTGCCGACGCGGCGACGACCGCCGCCGAACCGCCCCGGCCCCGGGCGGACGCCCCCGCCGCCCCGGTGCCTCTGCTCACCCCCGGCCTTCCGGCGCGCCCGCACGGTGACGCCGGCACCCCCACCGCCGTTCCCGTCCGAGCGCCCGCCGCCGGCGCCCTGCCCGGGCTGCTCGGCCTGGAGAAGGCGCTGCGCGCCCTCGGCGGCTACCAGGTCGCCGCCGCCCCGCCCCGGGACGAGCGGATCGACGAGGAGGCCACCGCCGAGCAGGCCGCCGCCAGCGGCATCCTGCTCCCGGTCGTCCGGCCCGGCCGCCGCCGGCGCTGCGACGTCCAGCTGCTCATGGACACCGGGCCCAACATGGCCGTCTGGGGACAACTGGTCGAGGAACTGCGGCAGGCCTGCCAGCAGTCCGGTGCGTTCGCCTCCGTCCGCGTCCACCACCTGTACGCCGACGACTCCGGCGCCCTCCTCGTCGGTACGACCGCCGGTCCCGGACGTCGCACCAGGCTGCGCCCGGCCGACGAGCTGCACGATCCCACCGGCCGCGGGCTCACCTTCGTCATCAGCGACTGCGTGGGTCCGCTGTGGCAGAACGGCAGCGCGCAGCGGCTGCTGCACCAGTGGCCGCGCACCGCCCCGCTGGCCGTCGTCCAGCCACTGCCGCCCCGGCTGTGGGGCCGTACCGAGCTGCCCGCCGAGCCGGGCCTGCTGGAGCGCCCCGCCGGGGTGGGCGGACGGCTGAACTTCGAGCCCGACGACGAGCCCTGGGAGGAACCGGCGCCGCACGCCCGGCCGGTACCGGTGCTGCAGCCCACCCCGGAGGCCTTCGAGGCCTTCGCCCGGCTGCTCGGCGGCAGCGGCCCCGTCCGCGAGCGGGCCTGGGCGGCGCTCACCCGCCCGGGTACGGCCCCGGCAGCCACGGCCTTCGCCGGCGCGGCCCCGTACGGCGACGGCCGACCGGACGGCGACGGCGATCCGCAGGGCGACGACCGGTCGTACGTCCACGACGGCCGATCGCACGTCCACGAGGAGCCGCACAGCGACGACGAACTGCTGCGGGCCTTCCGCGCCGGAGCCTCGCCCGGCGCGGTACGGCTGGCGGTCTACCTGGCCGCGGCCCCGCTCACCCTGCCCGTGATGCAACTGGTCCAGCGGGCGATGCTGCCGGACACCGGGCCCATGGAACTGGCCGAGGTGCTGCTCGGCGGACTGCTCAGACAGCTTCCGGGCACCGGGGAGCAGCCCTGCTTCGCCTACTCGGGACGGGTGCAGAACCTGCTGCTGTCCTCCCTCGACCAGGACACCGCCGGGCTCGTCCTGAAACACTGCTCGGCCTATGTGGAACGGCACTTCGGCCGGGGCACCCGCAACTTCGCCGCCCTCGCCGCGGCCCGGCTCGCCGACCACGACCCGTCCGCCGGCGCCGGCCGCCTCGCGCCGGACGGCGTCCCGCCGGAGGACGGCGGCAGCGTCGAGGCCGAGCTGTTCGCCCGCATCCCGGCCCGCGTCCTGCGCTTCTACCTTCCGGACCTCGTCACGCCCGACCCGCTCACCGAGGCCGAGCGCCTGCTCGACCAGTGGCACCACCTGGCCGATCCGGAGGTGCTGCGCCGCGCCCGTGAACAGGCCCGCGCGGCGACCGCCCCGGCCCCCACGGTCCTTCCGGGCGCCGGTGCCGCCGTCCGGCCCCACCTGGTCCTCGGCCGCATCCTGCGCGCCGAGGCGGGCACGGCGGCCGCGCGCACGGCGGGACGCCGCGCCGAGCTGCTGCGCGAGGCGGTGGCCGAACTCGCCGCCGCGCACGCCGCGGCCGGTGCCGGCAGCCGCGAACGCGCCGACGCAGCCCTGGAACTCGCTTCCTGCCGTCGTGAGTTGTGGCGCCTGACGGGGGAGGGCGGCCAGCTCGGCGACGCCCTGGACGTCCTCGACGCCGAGACCGCTCCCTGGCCGCTCCTGACCGAACGGGCACGGGCCTGGTCCGGCGCCGGGCACCGGGACGACCACGACGCCTCCGCGCGGTCCGACGGCACCGGGGAGGACGCCGGGGCCGGCCCGGGCCCGGGGGACGGGACGCCCGGCGGGACGGACCCGGCTGCCCCGGCGGACGGGGACGAGACGACGCGCGGCGAAACCGAGGCACCGCACCGCGTGCCGGCAGGGACGGGCCAGGCACCCTGGCCCGTCACCGCCCACCGCTCCCGGCTGCTGCTGCGCGGCCGGATCCTGCTCGACCTGCGGCGCCCCGCCGCCGCCGTCGGCGAACTCCGCGAGGCCTGCGCGACGCTGGACCTGGAACGGGCCCCCGACGCCGTACGCGGGCCCGCCCTGCTCGACCTGGCGCGGGCGCTGCGGGAGGCCGGGGCCGAGGACGGCGAGACCCGGCGGGCGCTGCTGCGGGCCCGGCGGGCCGCCGGGGACGACCCCGGTCTGCTGCTGCCCAGCCTGGCCGCGCTGGCCGCCTTCCACGACACGGCGGGCGAGGCCCCGGAAGCCGACGAGGCCTACGAGCGGGCCGCGCTGCTCGCCCCCGGCGACGGAGCCCTGCGCGGCCAACTCCTCACCTCCTGGGGCGAGTCGCTGCTGCGGCGGGCCTCGGCACGGGACGGCGCGAGGATCGTGGACCGGGCCGAGTACGTACTGCGCGAGGCGCTGCAGGCGCTGCCCGCCCGGTCCGCGCACCGCGGACGGCTGCAGGGCCTGGTCGGCAGCGCGCTCGCCCAGCGCTTCCGCCACCTCGGCTTCCTTCCCGACCTGTTCGAGAGCCGGCACCTGCTCGGCCAGGCGGCGCGCGCGGCCGCCGACGCGGCCGTACGGGCCGAAGTATGGCTGCAGTTGGGACGGGTGCGGCTGGAGGGCTGGCGCCGCGCCGGGGCACCGGTGCTGGCGGACGCCCTGCAGGCGTACGAGAACGCGGAACGGGAGGCGCGGGCCGCGCACGGGGAGGACCCGGGGTCGGTGACCTCCGCCCGGGCGCGGCACGGCAGCGGGGTGGTGCTGGCCCTGATGGGCCGGCCCGCAGCGGCGCGCGGCGCCTACCGGGCGGCCCGGGAGCAGTGGCAGCGGCTGGCCGGGGCGCTGCGCCAGGTCGACTGGGCGGACGTCGAGCTGACCCGGCGGGCCGCGGCGGAGCCGGCGACGGGGGAGGGGCCGGCGCGTGCGGTACGAGGGCTGCCGGACGAGGAATGGGAGCGGATCGCTCCGCCCTGGTGGCCGTGGACCGGAGAGTGGGCGAACTGGTCGGAATTTGACCGAAGTTGATCTGGTAAGGGTTTCACTTCCGGGCTGCCGGGAAGAACTCGGCAGCCATGGCGATGGAGCGGGCCGTTCGCCGGCAGGGAGGAGTCGAGTGTGGCGAAGCAGTTGAGCGGGGTGGCCGTCCCCGGCCGGGACGCCGGGCGCGCCGCGCCTCTGCCCGACCTTGGCGGCGTGGACCTGCGTACCCTGCGCTTTCTCGATGATCCCGCCCTGACCGCCGCCGTCGACCTCGTCCTCCGTGATGCCACCGAGTGCCAGCAGGTCTGGTTCAGCACCACCGAGGGCGAGGTACAGCCGTCCGCCGGGCATACGTTTTCGGCCGGACTCGCCGAGCCCGGCCGGTCCCCGGACGAGCGGGGATGACCTCGGCGCCGATACCCGCCGACGTCTTCACGGCGATCGCCGGCACCCGCCCCACACCCCGGGGTACCGCGACACTGCGTGCCGCGGTCCACGCGCGTCGCATGCTGCTCCTGAAGTCCCTCCTGGTGCGCGCCGACCGGCAGCGCCATCTCCTCGGCCCCGCCGCGAGCCGAGACTTCGAGCGGGCCTGGGCGCTGCTGGCGGCCGCGGAGAGGACCGCCCCCGCCGCGGTCCACGACGTGCTCGACTACCCGATGACCGGCGCCTGGCTGGCCGCCGCGCTCGCCGCGCCCCAGGGCGCCGCGTTCGAACGTCAACTGGCCCAGCTGGCCGGTGTGGCCGTCGCGGCGGCCGTCCGCGCGGGCCACCCGGCGACCGCGGACCTGGCGGTGCCCACCGGTCTGCTGGTGCTGCCCGGCCTCGGTGTGCTGCGCTGCCCGTCGGGCCGGGTCCGGCTGGACGGCGGACCGGACGGGACGCGGATCGAGGACCGGGGCGGGCACACAGCGGTGGTCCTGCCGCACCCGGCGGGGCGACCCGGGTCCGGCGCGTCCGGGCGGGCCGCCGGCGGAGCCGGCTGGAGCGCGCTGCGGACGCTGCCCGGCGGCACCGTCAGCCTCGACGATCTCGACCCGTACCGGGCGCCCCCACCCGGCACCGCCCCGGAGACACTGCGCACCGCGGAGCGCCCCGACTGCCCCTGGGAGACCTGGACCGGCCGCTGGCGCCGCGCCCGCGAGCTGCTGACCGCGGTCGACGGACGGCGCGCCGCCGAGACCGGGGCCGTGCTGCGCGCCGTCGTACCGCTGTCCGCCGCGGGCACCGGGGCCACCCCGGTGGGAGCCACGCTCAGGTCCGCGCCCGGTGCCGCGCTGCTCCAGCTCCCGGGAACGGCGCGGGAACTCGCCGAGTCACTGGTGCACGAGACCCACCACACCAAGCTGGCGGCCCTGGACGAGCTGGTCCCGCTGTGCGGACCCGGCGGGAGCGCGGTGCACCGGGTCGGGTGGCGCCCGGACCCCCGACCGGCACCGGCCGTGCTGCAGGGCGCGTACGCCCATCTGGCCCTCACCGACCTGTGGTCGAGGGTGCGCGCCGGCGCCGGGGCCGCACCGGCGTGGCGGCGGCGGGCCGGTGAGCGGTTCGAGCTGTTCCGGGAGGAGGTGGGTCAGGCCTTGTCCCTGCTCCTGGAATCCGATGAACTGACTCCAGCGGGGCGGGAGTTCGTCCAAGGCATGCGGCGCCACCACGCCGGTCTCGGCATGACGGCCAAAAATGCTCTGTGACGCTCCGCAGAGGGGTAATTTCTGTGCGTTAACGTGTGCCGTGGTGGTGCGGTGGCGGGAACAGGGAGCGTGCGATGGCGGAACAGCGGCGGTCGGGCGGTGACGGGGCCCCGGCATCCGACCGGGTCCTGGTGGTCTTCCCCGGCTACCACCGGGCCTGGGCGGCCTGGATCGCCCAGTGCCTGGAGAGCCACGGGCATCAGGCCACGCTGCAACGCTGGGACCCCCCGCGCGAGACCCCGCTGGAGGACTCCCTCGCCGACCTGCTGCTGGCCTCCGGCCCGGTGCTGCTCGTCCTGGACGACTGGTTCTTCGAACTCGGACCGCGCCCGGCGGGGGAGTGGAACGACGCGCTGCGCGGCTTCGTCGCGGCGAACGCCGACCGGTTCGCCGCCGTCAACCTCACCAACCGCTCACTGCTGCCGGCCACCGCGGTCCTCGAACCGGCCAGCCTGTGGGGCCTGAGCGAGGAGGCCGCCGAGGAGCGGCTGCTGCGCCGGCTGGGCCTGGAGCGCCGCCGGGTCCCGCGGCTCACCGCCCACCGCGCCCGCTACCCCGAGAACCGGTGCGAGATCTGGGGCGAGACCCCGCGCCGCAACCCCCGCTTCACCGGCCGCGACGACCTGCTCACCAGCCTCCACCAGCAACTCGCCGACGCCGACCGGGGCGCCGCCGTCTGCACGCTGCTCGGCATGTCCGGCATCGGCAAGACCCAGCTCGCCGCCGAGTACGCGCACCGGTTCAGCACCGACTACGACGTGGTGTGGTGGGTCAACTCCGACGACCGCAACATCCAGCGCGACCGGCTCGGCGAACTCGCCGTGGAGCTCGGCCTGCGGGTCGGCGACGAGCCCGGCGAGCGCATCCGGGCCGTCCGGGAGGCACTGCGCCGCGGCGAGCCCTACGGCCGCTGGCTGCTGATCTTCGACGGCTGGGACGACACCGAGGGCATCGACACGCTGCTCCCGCAGGGCGCCGGCCACGTCCTCGTCACCTCCCGCAACCGCGGCTGGGGCGAGCACACCGACATCCTCGAGATCCCCGCCTTCCTGCGCGCCGAGTCCACCGCCTACCTGCTGCGCCGCGCACCCCACATCAGCTCCGCCGAGGCCGACGAGGTCGCCGCCGAGTTCGGCGACGTGGCACTGCCGCTCGTCCAGGCCGCCTCCTGGCTCGGCGAGTCACGCATGGAGGTGCCCGAGTACCTGCGCATGGTCCGTGAGCGCCGGCTGTCCACCGTGGACGAGCCCGCCACCGGCGAGGGCTTCCCGCGGTCGTCCATGACGTCCTGGTCGATACTGCTCAACCGGCTGCGCGGCGCCCAGCCGCAGACCATCGACATCCTGGGCCTGTGCACCTCGTTCGCCCCCGGACGCATCCCGCTCGGTCTCATCCGCGCCTACCCGCACGCCGACCTGCCCGAGCAACTGCGCTGGATGTCCGGCGACCTGACCGCCTGGACCAGGGCCCTGGACACGCTCGTCAACTACTCGGTGCTGACCCGGGAGACCCGCGGCCCGGTGGGCGTCGAGATGGGCCCGCACCAGGAGTCGGTCCACATGCACCGGCTGGTCCACGACATCGTCTCCAAGCTGACCAGCGAGGACAGCCGGGTCGTGCACCGCCAGGCGGTCCGCACCCTGCTGGCCCAGGCCGACCCCGGCAACCCGCTGGACAGCCGCAACTGGCCCCGGTACGCGGAACTGCTGCCCCACCTGGAGCCCTCGGGCGCCCTCAGCAGCGCCCAGCCGCGCGTCCAGGAGACCGTGCTGAACTGTCTGCGCTACTGCTACCGCAGCGGCGAGTACAAGGGCGGTCTCGACCTGGCCCGGCGGATCCGCGACCACTGGTCCCGGATCATGGACCCGCTGGCCCAGCCCATGCTCGACCTCACCACCCAGGAGAGCAACATCCTGCGGGCCAGCGGCCGGTTCCGCGACGCCTACGAGCTCGACCGCGCCGTCCACCAGCGCCTCGGCGCCGCCGGGTCGCGCTCCGAGCTGGCCGAGCTGTCCACCAAGGGCGCCATGGCCGCCAGCCTGCGCCACCTGGGCCGCTACGACGAGGCGCACGAGCTGCAGAGCGAAGTCCTCGACGGCTACGGCAGACTGCTCGGCCCGGACGAGGGCCCCGCCCTGATCGCCCGGCACAACCACGGCGTCGGCCTGCGGCTGCTCGGCCGCTACCAGGAGGCGTACGAACTCGACCTGGACACGCTCGCCAGACGGGACAACGTACTGCGCGCCCGGCACATCAGCACCCTCAACTCGGGCGGCGCCGTCGCCCACGACCTGCGGATGCTGGGCCGGTATCGGGACGCGCTGGCCCGTCAGGAGACCGTGGTCCGGCTGAGCCTGCAGGTGCTCGGCGCACGGCATCCGCAGACCCTCTCGGCCCGCGGCCAGCTGGTCATGTGCCGCCGCCGGGAAGGCGGCCACACCCAGGACCTGGGGCCGGAGATGGCGAACCTGCTCGAGCAACTGGCGCAGGTGCACGGCCGTGAGCACTACCGCACCCTGGCCTTCACCACCAACTACGGCAACTACCTGCGGGAGCACGGCGACCTCTCGCAGGCCCGGGAGCTGATCGACCAGGCCGAGGCCGGCTACCGGGCGCTGCTCGGCCCGGCCCATCCGGTCGCCACCGGCATGCTCTCCAACACCGGTCTCGTCATGCAGGCCGCCGGTGAACGCGCCGAGGCCCTGTCCATGTTCGAGGCGTCCTTCGCGGGCCTCACCGCCACCCTCGGCGCCGACCACCCATGGGTCCTCGGCTGCGCCCTCAACGCGGCCAGCGCCCGCAACCTGGCCGACCGGATCACCGACGCCGTGGAGCTGAGCCGGGAGACCCTGCGCCGGGCCCGGCACACGCTGGGGCACGAGCATCCGCTCACGCTCTCCAGCCAGGTGGCGCTGGCCGCCGACCTGCGGGCCGCGCGGGAGCACGAGGAGGCCGGAAAGCTGGAGGAGGACGGCCTGCTCGGCCTCACCCGCACCCTGGGCGCCCAACACCCCCACACCATCTCGGCCCGCCAGCGAACCCGCCCCTACTGGGACTTCGAGCCCTACCTGGGCTGAGCGCCCGAAGGGGCGCGGGGAACCGCGCGAACAACCCCCACGCCCCCCGCAGTCGCACACACTCCCGACAACCCCACCCAATAGGCGAAGGGCCCGGCTCCGAGTCCACAAGAACTCGGAGCCGGGCCCGGCATTCGGCTGAACCGCCGGAGGCCTACGCCTCGAACACCTCACGCATCAGCTGCTCCTGCTCGGCCTGGTGACGCTTGGCGGAGCCCACCGCCGGGGACGAGCCGTGCGGACGCGAGATACGCCGCAGCCGCTCGCCGGCCGGGATGTCCGCGCCGACCGCCAGGTCCAGGTGGTCGATCAGGTTGAGCGCGATGAACGGCCACGCACCCTGGTTCGCCGGCTCCTCCTGCGTCCACAGGTACTTCTCGGCGTTCGGGTACTTGTTGACCTCCGCCTGGAGCTCCGCGCCCGGCAGCGGGTACAGGCGCTCGATGCGGATGATCGCCGTGTCCGTGGCACCGCGCTTGTGCCGCTCGGCCTCCAGGTCGTAGTAGACCTTGCCGGTGCAGAAGACGACCTTGCGGACCGCCGCCGGGTCGACCGAGCTGTCGCCGATGACCGGACGGAACTCGCCCGAGGTGAACTCCTCCGCCTTCGAGGCCGCCGCCTTCAGGCGCAGCATCGACTTCGGGGTGAAGACGACCAGCGGCTTGTGGTGCGGGTTGTGCACCTGCCACCGCAGGAGGTGGAAGTAGTTCGCCGGCGAGGTCGGCATCGCGACCGTCATGTTGTTCTGCGCGCAGAGCTGCAGGAACCGCTCCGGGCGGGCCGAGGAGTGGTCCGGGCCCTGGCCCTCGTAGCCGTGCGGCAGCAGCAGGGTGACGCCGGAGGTCTGGCCCCACTTCTGCTCGGCCGAGGAGATGAACTCGTCCACGACCGTCTGGGCGCCGTTGACGAAGTCGCCGAACTGGGCCTCCCACATCACCAGCGCGTCGGGACGGGCCAGCGAGTAGCCGTACTCGAAGCCCATCGCCGCGTACTCGGAGAGCAGCGAGTTGTAGACGTTCAGGCGGGCCTGGTCCTCGGAGAGGTACTGCAGCGGCGTGTACTCCTCGCCGGTGCTGCGGTCGATCAGGACCGCGTGGCGCTGGCCGAAGGTGCCGCGCTGGGAGTCCTGGCCCGCGAGGCGGACCGGGGTGCCCTCCAGCAGCAGCGAGCCGACGGCGAGGGTCTCGCCCATGCCCCAGTCGATCGTGCCGTCCTCGACCATCGCCGCCCGGCGCTGCAGCTGCGGCTGCAGACGCGGGTGCACGGTGATGTGGTCGGGGACGTTGACCTGGGACTCCGCGATCCGCTTCACGACCTCCGAGGAGATCGCGGTCGGGACCGCGACCGGGAAGCCGTCCTGCGGCGCCTGGGTGTCACCGGCGGCCGGCTGCGAGGTGGCCTCGCGGACCTCGGTGAAGACCTTCTCGAGCTGGCCCTGGTAGTCCTGCAGCGCCTGCTCGGCCTCTTCCAGGGTGATGTCGCCGCGACCGATCAGGGACTCGGTGTAGAGCTTGCGCACCGAGCGCTTCTTGTCGATCAGGTCGTACATCAGCGGCTGGGTGAAGGCCGGGTTGTCCGACTCGTTGTGACCGCGGCGGCGGTAGCAGATGAGGTCGATCACCACGTCCTTGTTGAACGCCTGGCGGAACTCGAAGGCGAGCCGCGCCACGCGCACGACGGCCTCCGGGTCGTCGCCGTTCACGTGGAAGATCGGGGCCTCGATCATGCGGGCCACGTCCGTCGCGTACATGGAGGAACGCGAGGACTCGGGGGCCGCGGTGAAGCCGACCTGGTTGTTGATGACGATGTGGACCGTGCCGCCGGTGCGGTAGCCGCGCAGCTGCGACATGTTTAGGGTCTCGGCCACCACGCCCTGGCCCGCGAAGGCCGCGTCGCCGTGGATCGCCACCGGCAGCACGGTGAAGTCCGTGCCGCCCTTGTTGATGATGTCCTGCTTGGCGCGGGCGACGCCCTCGAGGACCGGGTCGACGGCCTCCAGGTGCGAGGGGTTCGCGACCAGCGACACCTTGATCTGCTCGCCGTCCAGGCCGGTGAAGGTGCCCTCGGCGCCCAGGTGGTACTTCACGTCGCCGGAGCCGTGCATCGACTTCGGGTCGAGGTTGCCCTCGAACTCGCGGAAGATCTGCGCGTACGACTTGCCGACGATGTTGGCGAGGACGTTCAGGCGGCCGCGGTGGGCCATGCCGATGACGACCTCGTCCAGGCGGGACTCGGCCGCCGAGTCGATGACCGCGTCGAGCAGCGGGATGACGGACTCGCCGCCCTCCAGCGAGAAGCGCTTCTGGCCGACGTACTTCGTCTGCAGGAAGGTCTCGAAGGCCTCCGCCGCGTTCAGGCGGCGCAGGATGCGCAGCTGCTCCTCGCGCTCCGGCTTGGAGTGCGGGCGCTCGACGCGGTCCTGGATCCACTTGCGCTGCTTGGGGTCCTGGATGTGCATGAACTCGATGCCGGTGGTGCGGCAGTACGAGTCGCGCAGCACGCCGAGGATGTCGCGCAGCTTCATCATCGACTTGCCGGCGAAGCCGCCGACGGCGAACTCGCGCTCCAGGTCCCACAGGGTGAGGCCGTGCTCGGTGATGTCCAGGTCGGGGTGCTTGCGCTGCTGGTACTCCAGCGGGTCGGTGTCGGCCATGACGTGGCCGCGCACCCGGTAGGAGTGGATCAGCTCGAAGACCCGGGCGGCCTTGGTGACGTCGTCGTCGTGCGAGGCGTCGATGTCCTTGAGCCAGCGGACCGGCTCGTAGGGGATGCGCAGCGCCTCGAAGATGTCGTCGTAGAAGCCGTTCTCGCCGAGCAGCAGGTTCGCGACCTGGCGGAGGAACTCGCCGGAGGCGGCGCCCTGGATCACCCGGTGGTCGTAGGTCGACGTGAGCGTCATGACCTTCGAGATGCCGAGCTTGTTCAGCGTGTCCTGGCTCGTGCCCTGGAACTCGGCCGGGTAGTCCATGGAGCCGACGCCCATGATCACGGCCTGGCCGGGCATCAGACGCGGCACGGAGTGGACGGTGCCGAGACCGCCGGGGTTGGTCAGGGAGACCGTCACACCGGTGAAGTCGTCCATCGTGAGCTTGCCGTCACGGGCGCGGCGGACGATGTCCTCGTAGGCCTGCCAGAACTCGAAGAAGTTCAGCGTCTCGGCCTTCTTGATGGCGGCCACGACGAGCTGGCGGTCGCCGTTGGGCTTCACCAGGTCGATGGCCAGGCCGAGGTTGACGTGCGGCGGCTTGATGAGGGTCGGCTTGCCGTCCTTCTCGCCGAACGCGTAGTTCATCGACGGCATGGCCTTGATGGCCTGCACCATCGCGAAGCCGATCAGGTGCGTGAAGGAGATCTTCCCGCCCCGGGCGCGCTTCAGGTGGTTGTTGATGACGATCCGGTTGTCGAACAGCAGCTTCACCGGGACCGCGCGGACCGAGGTGGCCGTCGGCAGCTCCAGCGAGGCGTTCATGTTCTTCGCGACGGCGGCGGACGGACCGCGCAGCGTCACGTACTCCGGGCCCTCGGGGGCCTCCGCGGCCGGGGCGGCCTTGGGCTTCGGCTGGGCCGGCGCCTGTGCGGGCGTCGCCGGCCTGGCCGGAGCGGGGGCCGGCGCCTTCGCCGCGGGGGCGGGCGTGGGAGCCGGAGCGGCGGCGGGGCCCGCGGCGGGCTTCGGAGCGGCCGCCGGCGCCGGCGCGGGAGCGGCCTGGGCGGGAGCGGCCGGCTGGGCCTGGGGAGCCGGAGTGGTGGTCCCTGCGGCCCCCGCGGCCGCAGTACCCGCCGGAGCCGACGCGGCAGGCGCGCCCGGCTTGTAGTCGGCGAAGAAGTCCCACCAGGCACGGTCTACCGAATTCGGGTCCTGGAGGTACTGCTGATAGATCTCGTCGACGAGCCACTCGTTGGGACCGAACGCGGCCGCGGGGTTCTTCCCGGCTTGGTCGGTGTCGGTCGAGATGCTCGAGTTACTGGGGGACTGTGGCGACACGGCGGCAACCGCCCTCTTCCGCTTCACAAGGTGATGGACAGCGGGAATAAAGGCTACGCCTCCAAGACCGTGAAGGTCAGGTCGGGCCCGTCCATCGTCGCGAAAGTCACATCAGAAATCTTGTTTCAGGGCTTGATATGGCGGGAAACAAGTGTGGTTCCGGATGCGCGAGTGGATATGCGGGATCGTCGAGCGGGGCCCGGCGGCGCCGTCCCGCGCGCGTCTTCGGGGCCCGCCCCTGATCACACGTGTCCCGCTGCGCGGACGCTCGTGGATCTTGAGGTTCCGGTTCGGACCCTACGTCAACTCCAGATGGAAGTCTCTCCCGGAAGAGTGACGATAATCCGGCAGCCCCGCTCGGATTCGGCCACGCCGATCCGGCCGCCGTGGAGATCGACGGCCCAGCGGGCGATCGCCAGGCCGAGGCCCGTGCCGCCGTCGCTGCCCGGGCCGTGCGGCCGGGTCACCGCGCCGCGGTTGAACCGCTCGAACACGCGGTGCCATTCCGACCGCGGGATGCCCGGCCCCTCGTCCAGGACCTCCAGCTCCAGCGAGTCCGGCTGCGGCCCGCACCGCGCCTTCACGGTCACCCGCCCGTGCGGGGGGCTGTGCTTGACCGCGTTGTCGATCAGGTTGGCGACCACCTGGTGGATGCGCTCGGGGTCCGCGTGGGCGGTCAGCTCCGGCGGGGAGACGTCGAGGTGCAGATGGACGTCCGTCCGGGTGTGGCTGCCGGAGCCCGAGGCGATGCCCGCGCGCGCGGAGGCGACCATGTTGGCCTCCTTCAGCACGCCGGACAGGTACGGCCACACCTCGAAGCGTCGCGTCTTCAGCGGTACGACGCCGTTGTCGAGCCGGGAGAGGTCCAGCAGGGTCTCCACGAGCCGGCCGAGCCGCTCGGTCTGCTTCAGGGCCGTCCGCATGGTCTCCGGATCGGCCTGGGTGACCCCGTCGACGATGTTCTCCAGCACCGCGCGCAGGCCCGCGATCGGGGTGCGCAGCTCGTGCGAGACGTTCGCCACCAACTCCTTGCGCTGGCGGTCCTGGGCCTCCAGCTCGTCCGCCATGACGTTGATCGTCACGGCGAGGTCGCCCAGCTCGTCCCGGCGTCCCTCACTCACCCGGCGGGTGTAGTCACCCTGCGCGATCGAGCGGGCGACCGTGTTCATCTCGTCCAGCGGAGCGGTGAGCGAATGGGCCACGAACTGCGTTATCAGCAGTGTGGCGATCATCGAGAAGACCGTGATGAAGCGCAGCTCCGTCTTGGTGTGCACCGCGATCATCGACAGACCGGTGGTGATCAGCACCGAGATGACGACCAGCGCGCCCAGCTTGGTCTTGATCGAGAACGGGCGTACGCCGCCCCAGGGCTCCTCCGTGAGGTTCCCGGGGCTCCTCCGTGCGGCCTCCCGCCCTTCGCTCATGGCGTCGGCGTCTCCAGCGCGTACCCGACGCCGTGCACCGTGCGGATCCGCTCGGCGCCGATCTTCCGGCGCAGCGCCTTGATGTGGCTGTCCACGGTCCGGGTGCCGGAGGCGTCCGCCCAGTCCCACACCTCGGCCAGCAGCTGCTCCCGGGAGAGCACCGCGCGCGGGGTGTTCGCCAGGCACACCAGCAGGTCGAACTCGGTGGGCGTGAGGTGGACGTCCTCGGACCGCACCCGCACCCGGCGCTGGGCGTGGTCGATCTCCAGTTCGCCGAGCCGCAGGATGCCCGAGCGGGGCGTGGAGGCGGCGACGGCCGCCCGCTCCACCCGCCGCAGCAGGACGTGCACCCGCGCGGCCAGCTCCCGCATCGAGAACGGCTTGGTCATGTAGTCGTCGGCGCCGACCCCGAGTCCGACCAGCATGTCGGTCTCGTCGTCGCGCGCGGTGAGCATCAGCACCGGCACCGGGCGCTGGGCCTGCACGCGCCGGCAGACCTCCAGGCCGTCGAAGCCGGGCAGCATGATGTCGAGGATCAGCAGGTCGGGCTGCCAGGCCTCGGCCGTGTCCACCGCGGCCGGCCCGTCGGCCGCGGTCTGCACGAGGAATCCCTCGGCGCGAAGCCGGGCCGCGATGGCGTCGACGATCGTGGGATCGTCCTCGACCACCAGCACCCGGCGCTGTGCGCCGGGGGTGGTCGTGGCCGCGCCGGTCTGGGAGGTGTGTGTCTGCTCCATCGCCCGCCCCTGTTGCTTTCCGGAATCAGTGGGGTGATCCCATGACTGCGATTGACGCTTGAATGATCCGCGCCAGGGCAGCACATTACGGGGACAGGCCGCGCCGTCGCTATCCAGGGCGGACGGCGAGGTGTACAGCGTCCGGAACGCCCCGGGCAACGGGGACCTCTTCGGTACGCACCTGACGGAATCCGGCATTCCGCAAGGTTCCTTCAAATTCCGGAGAGGGCTCGGCCGACCATACTGCAAACACCCCGTCCGGCTTCAACACCCGCGCGCACGCGGCGAGTCCGGCCGGGGAGTAGAGGCCGCCGTTGTCCTCGGTCACGGTCCAGCCCGGCCCGTTGTCGATGTCGAGGCACAGGGCGTCGAACGTGTCCGATGTCTCCTTGAGGTAAGTGAGGAGATCCGCCTCGACGATCCGGGTGCGCGGATCGGCGAGCGCCTCGGCGGACAGCTCCGCCAGGGGCCCGTCGCGATGCCAGTCGATGACGGCCGGCTCCCGTTCGGCGACGGTGATCCGCCCCCACCGTCCGTCGGCCGCGGCGTGCGCGAGCGAGAAGCCCACGCCCAGCCCGCCGATCAGCACCCCGGGCGCCGGACGCCCGTCCAGCGCGTCGTACGCGGCGTCCACCAGCAGCCGCTCCGAGCGGCCGTCGGAGGTGTCCATCAGGAAGCAGCCGTTGGCGATGATCTGCAGCAGCGCGCCGTGCCTGCGCAGCACCACCTCGCCGTAGGGGCCTTCGCGACGGTCCAGGACCACGGGGGAGTCGTACACGGCAGTCATGTGCCCATCCTGCTCTGATCCGGCGTCAGGAGCACCGCGATTTCGGTGATCGCTCACAGCGAACGGCGAGCCGGGAACAACGGCGGGGCGTCGGACATTGAGTCGGCATAGCTCAAGTTGACTGCCTAAGGGGAGATCATGGCTGCTGAGTCCACGGCGTTCACGCTCGTACTGCCGGTGCTGCCGCTCGACGACGAGGTCGTGCTGCCCGGCATGGTGGTCCCGCTGGATCTGAGCGACGCCGAGGTGCGCGCCGCGGTGGAGGCGGCGCAGGCCGCCGCCCGCTCGGAGCCCGGCAAGCCCAGGGTCCTGCTGGTGCCGCGCGTCGACGGCACCTACGCGAAGACCGGTGTGCTCGGTACCGTCGAGCAGGTCGGCCGGCTGGCCGACGGCGACCCGGGCGCGCTGATCCGGGGCCGCGGCCGGGTGCGCATCGGCGCCGGTACGACGGGTCCGGGCGCGGCCCTGTGGGTCGAGGGCGCGCGGATCGACGAGACCGTGCCGGACCCCCTGCCCGCCCAGGTCGCCGACCTGGTCAAGGAGTACAAGGCCCTGGCCACCGCGTGGCTGCGCAAGCGCGGCGCGTGGCAGGTCGTGGACCGGGTCCAGGCCATCGACGACGTCTCCGCGCTCGCCGACAACTCCGGCTACTCGCCCTTCCTGACCACCGAGCAGAAGGTCGAGCTGCTGGAGACCGCCGACCCGGTGGCCCGGCTCAAGCTCGCCACCCAGCAGCTGCGCGACCACCTCGCCGAGCAGGACGTCGCCGAGACCATCGCCAAGGACGTCCAGGAGGGCGTCGACAAGCAGCAGCGCGAGTTCCTGCTCCGCCGCCAGCTCGAGGCCGTCCGCAAGGAGCTGCGCGAGCTGAACGGCGAGAGCGACGGCGAGGAGTCGGACGACTACCGGGCCCGCGTCGAGGCCGCCGACCTGCCGGAGAAGGTCCGTGAGGCCGCCCTGAAGGAGGTCGACAAGCTGGAGCGGTCCAGCGACCAGTCGCCCGAGGGCTCGTGGATCAGGACCTGGCTGGACACGGTCCTGGAGATGCCGTGGAACGAGCGCACCGAGGACGCCTACGACATCCAGGGCGCCAAGGCCGTGCTCGACGCCGAGCACGCGGGGCTCGAGGACGTCAAGGAACGCATCACCGAGTACCTGGCCGTGCGCAAGCGGCGCGGTGAGCGCGGCCTGGGCGTGATCGGCGGGCGGCGCGGGGGTGCCGTGCTGGCGCTCGTGGGCCCGCCCGGCGTCGGCAAGACCAGCCTCGGCGAGTCCGTCGCGCACGCCATGGGACGCAAGTTCGTCCGGGTCGCCCTCGGTGGCGTACGGGACGAGGCCGAGGTCCGCGGCCACCGGCGCACGTACGTCGGCGCGCTGCCCGGCCGGATCGTCCGCGCCGTCAAGGATGCCGGGTCCATGAACCCGGTGGTGCTGCTCGACGAGATCGACAAGGTGGGTTCCGACTTCCGGGGCGACCCGGCGGCGGCCCTGCTGGAGGTCCTCGACCCCGCGCAGAACCACACCTTCCGGGACCACTACCTGGAGGTCGAACTCGACCTGTCCGACGTCGTCTTCCTCGCCACCGCGAACGTCCTGGAGGCCATCCCGGAGGCGCTCGCGGACCGTATGGAGATCGTCCGCCTGGACGGCTACACCGAGGACGAGAAGGTCGTCATCGCCCGCGACCACCTGCTCCCGCGCCAGCTCGAGCGGGCCGGCCTGGACCGGGACGAGGTCACGATCGACGAGGGCGCGCTGCGCAGGCTCGCCGGCGAGTACACCCGCGAGGCGGGCGTACGGACCCTCGAACGGTCCCTGGCACGGCTGCTGCGCAAGGTCGCGGCCCAGCACGAACTCGGCGAGCGCGAGCTGCCGTTCACCGTCCGGGACGAGGACCTGCGCGCGCTGATCGGGCGCCCGCACCACGTGCCCGAGTCCGCCCAGGACCCGGCCGAGCGCCGTACCTCCGTCCCGGGCGTGGCGACCGGCCTCGCGGTCACCGGTGCCGGCGGCGACGTGCTCTTCGTGGAGGCGTCCCTCGCCGACCCGGAGACCGGCGCGGCCGGGCTGACCCTGACCGGCCAGCTCGGCGACGTGATGAAGGAGTCGGCGCAGATCGCGCTGAGCTTCCTGCGCAGTCACGGCGCCGAACTGGAGCTGCCGGTGGGCGATCTGAAGGACCGGGGCGTGCACATCCACTTCCCGGCGGGCGCGGTCCCGAAGGACGGGCCGAGCGCGGGCGTCACCATGACCACCGCCCTCGCGTCCCTGCTCTCCGGCCGGCTGGTCCGCACCGACGTGGCGATGACCGGAGAGGTCTCGCTGACCGGCCGGGTGCTGCCCATCGGCGGGGTGAAGCAGAAGCTGCTCGCCGCCCATCGCGCCGGGGTGACCACCGTGATCATCCCCAAGCGCAACGAGCCCGACCTGGACGACGTCCCGGCCGAGGTGCTGGACCGGCTCGACGTCCACACCGTGACCGACGTCCGCCAGGTCCTGGAGCTGGCCCTCGCGCCCGCCGCGAACGGCGCGGAGCCGGAGGTTCCGGTGGCGGCGTGACGGACGCCCCCGGATGAGGGAGGGCCCGGGTCCCCGTGCGGGGCCCGGGCCCTCACCGCGTCCGGCGGCGGGGCGGCGCCGTCATGGGCCCGCGGTGAGCGACTGCTCCGCCCACACCGTCTTGCCCACCCTGTCGTGCCGGGTGCCCCAGCGTTCGGAGAGCTGGGCCACCAGCAGCAGCCCCCGGCCCCCCTCGTCGTAGATCCGGGCGCGCCGCATGTGCGGGGTGGAGCCGCTGGCGTCGTAGACCTCGCAGATCAGGGTGGCGTCCTGGTGGATCAGCCGCAGCCGGATGGGTGGCCGGCCGTAGCGGATGGCGTTGGTGACCAGCTCGCTGACCATCAGCTCGGTGGTGAACACGGCGTCCTCCAGCCGCCACGCGGAGAGCTGGTCGCTCGCGTGCCTGCGGGCCCGGGCCACCACCGTGGGATCACTCGTCAGCTCCCAGGAGGCCACCCGGTCGTGGCGCAGCGCCCGGGTGCGGGCGACGAGCAGGGCGACGTCGTCGTCGGGGCGGTGGCTGAGCAGTTCGGTCAGGACCCGGTCGCAGACCGCCTCAAGGGTCGGCGCGGGCCGGCCGAGCGCGTCGAACATCTTGTCCAGCGCCTCGTCGATGTCGTGGTCGCGGGCCTCGAGCAGGCCGTCGGTGTAGAACGCGAGCAGGCTGCCCTCGGGCAGCTCGGTCTCCAGGGCCTCGAAGGGCAGTCCGCCGAGGCCGAGCGGCGGGCCGGCGGGCACGTCGAGAAAGCGGACGGCGCCGTCCGGGGTGACCACGGCGGGCGGGGGGTGGCCGGCCCTGGCGAGGGCGCAGTGGCGCGAGACCGGATCGTAGACCGCGTACAGACAGGTGGTCCCGATGCCTCCCGCCGTCTCGGCGCCCGGGTCCGAACCGCCCTCGTCCGCGGCCAGCCGCAGTACGAGGTCGTCGAGATGGGTGAGCAGTTCGTCCGCCGGGAGGTCGACGTCGGCCAGGGTGCGCACCGCCGTGCGCAGCCGGCCCATGGTGGCGGAGGCGCGCGTCCCGTGCCCGACGACGTCGCCGACGACCAGGGCGACCCGTGCCCCGGACAACGGGATCACGTCGAACCAGTCGCCGCCCACCCCGGCCGGGGTGGCCGCGGGCAGATAACGGCCGGCGATGTCCAGTGCCGCCTGGTCGGGCAGCGGGTGCGGCAGCAGGCCGCGCTGCGCGTTCATGGTGGTGACGTGCGTGCGGGAGTACCGCCGCTCGTTGTGCAGGCCGGTGGCCGCCCGGGCGGTCAGCTCCTCGGCGAGCCGCAGGTCCTCCGGGCCGAACGGCTCCGCGCGCCGGTCGCGGCCGAAGAGGGCGACGCCGAGCGTGCTGCCCTCGGCGAGCAGCGGCACCACGATCAGCGAGTGCGTCCCGGACGCGCTCAGCCACGCGGCGCCCGGGTCCACGGCCGCCCACCCCGAGATCACCGGGTCCGGGGCGTCGTGCAGCACGGACCGGCCGGTGGCCAGGGACTCGGCGGGAGGCGTCCCCGGCTCGTAGGCGACCGTACCGCCCACGCCGGGCCCGGCCGGGTGGCCGCCGTTGTCGGACTCGGCCCGTACCGCGGCGCGGCGCAGGACGACCGGGCGGGTGCCGGTGCCGGGCGTGTCCTCCGCCCCGCCGGGGTCGTGCGGGGAGTCGAAGAGGTCCACGGCCATGAAGTCCGCGAGCCGGGGGACCGTGGCGTCGGCGAGTTCCCGCGCGGTGCGCTGCAGGCCGGGGGCGATGGGATCGCGCGCGGTGGTCTCGTCCGGGGCGCGCTGCCGGGCGGCGGGGCCGGGGGCGTTCCGGTGGGTCGCGAGACAGACCGCGCGCACCGCGCCGGTCCCGTCCTTGAGCGGGGTGAGGACGGTGGGCCGGTCGAGGTCGGGGCCGAGGACGGACTGCACCTCGCGCGTCTCGCCGGTCTCCAGCACCTGGCGCATGGTCCGCTCGGCCTCGTCCCGCGCCGGCCCGGGCGCGATGTGCGTCAGCCGCAGCCCGCGCATCGCCGTCTCGGGCAGGGACAGCGCCCGTTCCAGACGCCGGTTGGCGCGGATCAGCCGCAGTTCGGTGTCGAAGATCGCCAGCGGGAAGGGGGACTGGATGAAGGTCCACTCCTCCAGCGGCTCTCCGCGCGGCTGCGGCCGGTCCGCCACGGCGGTGACCACGAGCCAGTCGGACTCCCCGGCGCGCGGGGGCCGGCGGTGGACGAGCAGCCACTGTTCCAGTCGCCGGCCGTCCTGGTGCCGCAGCGGAACCGTGCCGTGCCAGCGGTCCCGGCCGGCCAGGGTGTGCCGGACCGCCGGCCCGTCCGCGGCGGCGAGCAGCGCGGCGGCCGGCCGTCCGACGACGGCCGCCGCCTCGTAGCCGAGCAGCCGGCGGGCACCCTCGCTCCAGCCGGTGAGGATGCCCTGCTCATCGATGGTGGCCGTGGCCGTGTACGTCGACTGTCGCTCCATCGCCGCTCATCTCGCCCTTGTCCGGCAGGCTCTCCCTGACCAGCATGATCCCGGGCGGCGCGGAGCACCAACGCAGCGGGACGGCGGCCGTCCGCGGGGACGGCCGCCGTCTCGGAACACGGGTGTGGATCAGCCGTTGGCCAGTGCCTGCACCCGGTCCAGTGCGCCGTTGAACTTGTCGTGGTCCCCGACCGTCGGGCCGGACGAGGTGTACTGCCACATCGTGTAGTAAGACCATCCCGCCGGCAGCGTCCCCACGGTCGAGGCGTAGCGGGCGATCCACAGCGGGTTGTTGGCGGCGAAGCCGCCGTAGTTGCCGGTGCAGTCGGTCCACCAGCTCGTCGCCGTGTAGATCACGGCGTCCCGGCCGGTGCGCGCCTTGTAGGTGTTCAGGAAGTCGGCGATCCAGCTGACCATCCCGCTCGCGGTCTTGCCGTAGCAGGCGGCGCCGTACGGGTTCCACTCGATGTCGAGCACGCCGGGCAGGGTCTTGCCGTCCCGCGACCAGCCGCCGCCGTGGTCGACGAAGTAGTTGGCCTGGGTCGCGCCGCTCGTGGTGTCGGGGGTGGCGAAGTGGTACGCGCCGCGGATCATGCCGACGTTGTACGAGCCGTTGTACTGCTGGGCGAAGTACGGGTTCGTGTAGTACGTGCCCTCCGTGGCCTTGGTGTAGGCCCAGCGGACGCCGCTGTTCCAGAGGGTGGACCAGGCGACGTTGCCCTGGTGGCCGGAGACGTCGACGCCCTCGGTCTGGGTGGCGTCACCGGTGCTGGGGGTGCCGTGCTGCCCGTCGTGGGCGGCCACCCCCATGCCCATGGACGCCGAGCCGCGGCTGGGGGTGGTCGCCGCCTGGGCGGAGGTGAGCGGAAGGGCGAGGCCGAGCGCCGTGAGCAGCGCCGTGACGAGGACGGCGAGCGGGCGCGGACGAAGAGAACCAGGTCTGTGCACGGGCATGACGTGCCTCCGGGGAGAGGGGTGGGGGGATCGTGGGGTGACCGCTTGACCACTGGCGTGGGCATGTCATTGCTGGCCTGATAAAGAAGCTACGCACGTAGATGACACCGTGGGAAGGGGATCCGGATGCTGCCGTTGGTCTAAGCCTGCGAAATACTTGAAGAGCTGCGGCTATGACGGCGGTTGGCAGAAACTTTCAGGACGGCGAAACCGAGCAGGGGTGCTGACGTGCACGAGGACGCAAACGGCGACGTACGCCGTGTCACCGGACAGGTGACGCCCAGTGGTGCAGACCAGGAATTCCTGTCACTGGAACGCGAGTTGACCGTGCTGCTCAGGCGGGCGCGGGCCAACCAGGGAGAGATGGCCCGCGAGGTCCACCCCGATCTGGAGTCCTCCGCGTACGGTCTGCTCATCCGCCTCGACGAGCACGGCGGCCAGCGCGCCACCGAACTCGCCGCCTACATCGGCGTCGGCAAGGCCACCATGTCCCGCCAGCTGCGCGCCCTGGAGGAACTGGGGCTGATCGCCCGGGAGCCCGACCCGGCCGACGGCCGCGCCTGGCTGGTCACCCTCACCGACGAGGGCCGCGGCCGCGTCGGCACGGTCCGCGAGGCCCGCCGCGCCCGCTACGTCAGCCAGCTCGCCCACTGGGACCGCCGCGAGGTGGCGGAACTGGCGAGGCTCCTGCACGAGCTGAACGGCGTCATGGAGCGCTGAGCGCCCGCGCTCACAGCTCGGCGTACACCACCGTCGCGTCGTCGTGCGTCTTGCCGCGGCCCAGGAACGCCCGCTCCTCCCGGTCCGCCGACTCCAGCCCGCGCACCCGGTCCACCAGGGCGCGGGCGCCCTCCTCGGCCACGAGGGCGAACAGGTCCGCCCAGTCGCCCTGCCGGAACCGCTCCGTCCAGCGGGTCGCGCCGTCCGACAGCGCGGCCAGCGCACGGACCCGGCCGCGCGGGAGGGTGCCCGCGACCGCCCGGCCGGCGACCGAGGGGTCGGCTGCGGCCGTGAAGAAGCCGCCCTCCCGGTTGCGGAGATTGGCGTCGACCAGCGCGTCGGTGGCCAGGGCGGAGCGGGGCAGCCGTGCCAGCCGGTCGTCCAGCACCGCGGTGACCGTGCCGTCGGGGGCCCGCAGGAGCAGGGCCGCGTCGGACAGCACCAGGTACTCCACCAGGTCGGCGGACCAGCGTGCCAGGGCCACGGTTGCCTGCGGAGTGCGCGGGTGAGAAAGGTCACAAGTGCCCGCGTGGGCCCCGGCCGTCCGGGCGATACCCCGTGACAGGACCTCCGGCAGCGTCAGATCTCGGCCCGAAACGGCCAGTTCGGTCAGCGCGCCGCCGAGCCGTGACGTGAACCAGGGAACGGAGTGTGTACAACCCGTGGCGCCGCGCGGCGGCGTCACTCCGTCCAGCAAGATCACACAACCACCCTGACCGGAGGCGGGTAGTCCGATGCCCGCGAAGTCCTCATTGGGGCGGTTCGCGTCGCCGGGTTCCGAAACGAGATCGGTTCGCATCCGGCCAGTCTGCACCAGCCCTTCACAGCCTCCGCCAAAGGCTGGCAACCGCCGCCGAATTGGCACGGGCCCGCAGGTCAGGTGCCTGCTTTGAGGGTAAATGACGTACTCCGGCAACGCGTGGTGGCGAATACTGCCAAAGCCTGCCGCGCGCGTCCAACCGGCCCGCCGCGCCCGCGTGGTGCACGCGCCGCCGGAACTTGCCCGCCAACTCCCCTCCGATGTTCACTCCTTCGAGTGGCGGGTCAGGTGATGCGCGACCCCTGCCCACCGGCGCTGGGAGGGTCGGGAACCGTATGAACCGGGTGTACGCACCACTTGGCCCCGAGACGACGGGGCGCCACCCGGGCCCTTGAGCAGACGAGTTCAGGAATGCGAGCACCGGTGCAGAAGAAGTGGCCTCGGCGCACAGGCAGGCGGACGGCTCCCGAAGGAGGCGTCGAACAGACCCCCGTGGGCGCGGGCCGCCCCCGTCACGTGCGGACCCGGCTGATCGTGGCCGTGGCCGTGGTGGCCGCCGCCATCGCCGGAGCGGGAGCACCCTCGCTGCTCACCGCCTCCCAGGACGTCAGTGACTCCCAGGAACTGGTCACCCTGTCCGCCCGCACCCAGGACGCCCTCGCGCTCGCCCACTCGCTGGCCGACGAACGCGACGAGGTCACCGCCTACATAGCCGCGGGCCGTCCCAAGTCCAAGGCGCCCACCGAGCAGCGCAGCGCCCGCGTCGACCGCCAGGCCGAGGACCTGCGCGCCGACCCCGACACCCCGGCCGCCCTGCGCACCGCCCTCGACCGGATCGCCGCCGTCCGGCACGCCGCGCTCACCGGCAAGTCCGACGCGCTCGAGACGCACCAGGCGTACTCGGGGACCATCATGGAACTGCACCGGCTCGCCGGAGAACTGGCCGAGCTGATGCCGCCGCGGGCCGGCTCCGGCGGCCACGCGCTCGCCGAACTGGACTCCGCCGTCCAGCAGTCGGCCGCCGCCCGGGGCCTGCTGCTGGCCGCGCTCGGCATCCCGTCCACCACGCGGACGGTGATCGACCCCGCCACCGGCCTGCCCAGCACCACCAGCGAGCCCACCGAGGAGGGCCGCAAGCAGCGCGACGCGCTCACCGCCGCCGCCCAGCAGGCCCGGCTGCGCGCCGACGCGGCCCTCGCCGACTTCCGGGCCGGCGCCCCCAAGGCGTCCGTCGCCTCCTACGACTCCACGGTCACCGGCCCCGAGGTCAACTCCGCCGACAAGTACCTCGCCACCCTCACCGACCAGCCCACCTTCACCGGCAGCGACCCCGCCACCAACTCCAGGAAGCTGGACGCGGCCCTGTCCGCCCGGGTGGACCTGATGCGCGGCGCCGAGTCGGCCCTCTACGACCACCGCACCAAGGACCTCGAGCAGCTCCGGGACGACGACGTCACCGCCCTGGAGATCCGCATCGCCGTCCTCGGCGCGCTGATGATCCTCGCCGTCGGCATCGCCACCGCCATGGCCCGCACCCTCACCCGCCCGCTGTCGGTGCTGCGCCGCGGCTCCGCGCGGCTGGCCGAGGCGGAGGACCCGGTCGGCCAGGAGCCGATCGCCTTCACCGGCCGCAACGACGAGTTCGCCCAGGTCGTCCGCTCGGTCAACGCCCTGCACGCGCGCGCCGCCGCCCTGCAGGAGCGGGTGGCCACCCTGGAGGCCGACCGCAAGCACCTGGTCGGCCAGCGACAGAAGATGGCCGACGCCCGCGAGGAACTGAGCGCCGAACTCGACGCCTCCGCCGCCCAGCTGGAGCGGCTGCGCACCAGCATCGGCGGCACCTTCGTCAGCCTCGCCCTGCGCACCCTCGGCCTGGTCGAGCGGCAACTGGCCGTGATCGAGGGCCTGGAGGAGCGCGAGCAGGACCCCGACCGGCTCGCCACCCTCTTCAAGCTCGACCACTTCGCCACGGTCATGCGCCGGCACAGCGAGAACCTGCTGGTCCTGGCCGGCACCGAGCACGTCCAGCAGTCCCACGGCCCGGTCCCGCTGGTCGACGTGGTCCGCGCCGCGGTCAGCGAGATCGAGCGCTACGAGCGCGTCGGCATCGCCGCCCTGCCCCCGCACGCCCACGTGGTCGGCTTCGTCGCCGACGACCTGTCCCACCTGCTCGCCGAACTCTTGGAGAACGCCGCCTCGTTCTCCCCGCCGGACCTGCCCGTCGAGGTCTCCGGCTGGCTGCTGGAGTCCGGCGAGGTGATGCTGTCCGTCCAGGACGGGGGCATCGGCATGACCACCGACCGCCTGGACCGCCTCAACGCCCGCCTCGCCGAGTTCGACCCCGAGTCGGCGTACGACCAGGAGGGCGAGGACGGCCTCGGTCTCGGCCTGTACGTCGTGGCCCGCCTCGCCCACCGCCACGGCATCCGCGTGCAACTGCGCGAGCAGAAGCAGGGCGGCGTGGCGGCGGTCGTCGTCCTGCCCCGGACCCTGCTCGCCGAGGCACCCGCGGCAGCGGCCCCGCGCCCGGCCGGCCTCTCGGACACCCAGAGCTTCTCCCTCCCCGGCGCCGACGCCGAGGTCAACTCCAACGTCCTGCACGCCCGCACCAAGGACACCGACCCCCTGGTCGCCCTCGCCGAAAAGGCGGCCCGGGAGGCCGAGGCCGAGGCCGGGGCCGGTCCGGCGGGGGCGGAGCGGCCGGACGCGGAGACGCCGGCCGAGACGACGATGGAGCTCCTGCTGCCGGAGCTCGCGACGGATCCCGCGGCCGCCGACGGCGAGGACACCCCGCAGGCGCCGTCCGCACCCGACGACGAGAGCCGCACGGGCGGTGCGGTCGGGAGCCGGCCCGCCGAAGGCGAAGCCGAGGCGGTGCACGACCGCGCGGCCGACGAGGCGGAGGACCGGCTCACCAGCAAGGGCCTGCCCAAGCGCACACCCAGGATCACCGCTCCCGCCGCCGCACAGCCCCGCCGGCGCGGCACGTCCGTCGACGCCGACGCCCTGCGCCGCAGGCTCGGCGGCTTCCGCCAGGGAGCGCAGGCCGGCTACCGGGACGTAGAGGCGGAGATCGCGCAACGTACCGAAGACAGCACGGGGGGCACCGTCGAGGAGGCAAGCAGTTGACCGCGCCCAGTACCTTCGGACTGAGCAGTGAGGCCCGCAACCTGCACTGGCTGCTGACCAACCTGGTCGAGGAGGTCCCCGGCATCCAGTCCGTCGCCGTGGTCTCCTCGGACGGGCTGCTGCTCCTGTCGTCCGACCCCGGCCACGCCGAGCAGTCCCGCAGGACCCGCCCGGTGAAGGGCCCCCGGGGCTCCGCCGCCGACCTCGCGACCATCGTCTCCGGCATCGGCAGCCTCACCATCGGCGCCGCCAAGCTGATGCAGTTCGGCGGGGTCAAGCACACGATGGTCGCGATGGACGAGGGCAGCCTGTTCGTGATGTCCATCAGCGACGGCTCGCTGCTCGGCGTGCACGGCTCCGCGGAGTGCGACATGAGCGTCGTGTCGTACCACATGGCGCTCTTCGTCGGCCGGGCCGGCCATGTCCTGACCCCCGAACTCCGCAGCGAGCTGCGCAAATCACTGGAAGCCGAGTCGACGGGGAGCGCCCGATGAGCGGCACACCGAAGAAACTTCCCGTGCGCGGCGGCGAGCGCAAACCCGCCCGCGTCCGCCCCTACTCGCTCACCGGCGGCCGCACCCGCTTCGGCCACGTCCTCCTCGTGGAGACCTTCGTGGCCGCGCTGGAGGCCCCCGAGGAGCGCAAGGAACTGACGAATGGTTCCCTCACCACCCGGGTCATGCCCGAACTGCGGGCCATCGTCGAACTGTGCCGCCGTATGCGCACGGTGGCCGAGATCGCCGCGCTGCTGAAGATGCCGCTCGGCGTGGTCCGCGTGCTGCTGAGCGACCTCGCGGACCAGGGAAAGATCCGTGTGTACGGCACCGGAACCGGTCACGGCACCGGCCGCCCGGACCGCGTTCTGCTGGAAAGGGTGCTGAGTGGACTCCGCCGTCTCTGACGCCACTGGCGTCGCCCCCCTCGTCGCCGGGTTCAGCGAACCCGACGAGGACCTGAAGGCCTGGCAGCAGGACCGCACGCAGGCCCCCATAGCCACGAAGATAGTGGTGGCGGGCGGCTTCGGCGTCGGCAAGACCACGCTGGTCACGGCCGTCTCGGAGATCACGCCGCTGCAGACCGAGGCGCTGATGACCGAGGCGAGCGAGGGCACCGACGACCTCACCGCCACGCCGGGCAAGTCGACCACCACCGTGGCCATGGACTTCGGCCGCCTCACGCTCGACGACGACCTGGTGCTCTACCTGTTCGGCACGCCGGGCCAGCAGCGGTTCTGGTTCATGTGGGACGACCTGGTGCGCGGCGCGATAGGCGCCGTCGTGCTGGCCGACACCCGCCGTCTGAAGGACTGTTTCCCCGCACTGGACTACTTCGAGAGCTGCGGACTGCCGTACGTCGTCGCGGTCAACCACTTCGACGACAGCGAGCTGTTCGAGCCGGAGGACGTACGCGAGGCGCTGACCATACCCGCGCACATCCCTGTCATGATCATGGACGCGCGGCGCCGGATCTCGGCGATCGAGACCCTGCTGGCCCTCGTGGGCCACGCGCTGGACGAAACCCCCGAGTAGTCCCGACCTAGGAGCACCACCCGCATGCGGAAGATACTCGTCGTCGGAGCCGGCCAGTCCGGACTCCAGCTCGCCCTCGGCCTGCAGTCGCACGGCTACGAGGTCACCCTGATGTCGAACCGGACCGCGGACGAGATCCGCTCCGGCCGGGTCATGTCGACGCAGTGCATGTTCGACACGGCCCTGGGACACGAGCGCGACCTCCAGCTCAACTTCTGGGAGTCACAGGCTCCGAAGATCGAGGGCCTCGGTGTCTCGGTCGCGGCCCCCGGCTCCTTCGACCCGGGTCCCTCCCAGCGCGCGATCGACTGGGTGGGCAAGCTGAACGGGTACGCGCAGTCCGTCGACCAGCGGGTGAAGATGGCCGGCTGGATGGAGACCTTCGCCCAGCGCGGCGGCCAGCTCGTCATCCACGGCGCGGCCGTCGGCGACCTCGACTACTTCTCCCGCGCCTACGACCTCGTGCTGGTCTCCGCCGGCAAGGGCGAGCTGGTGTCGATGTTCGCCCGTGACCCCGAGCGCTCCCCGTACAGCGAGCCGCAGCGCGCCCTCGCGGTGGCCTACGTGCACGGACTCGGCCCGCGCCCGGAGCACCCGGACTTCGACGCGGTCCGCTGCAACCTCGTCCCCGGGGTCGGCGAGCTGTTCATCATGCCGACCTACACCACCTCGGGCCGCGCCGACATCCTGTTCTGGGAGGGCATCCCCGGCGGCCCGCTGGACGTCTTCAACGGCGTCAAGGACCCGGCCGAGCACCTCTCCCTGACCCTGCGGCTCATGGAGAAGTTCACGCCCTGGGAGTACGCGCGCGCGACGAAGGTCGAGCTGACGGACGCGGGCGGCACCCTCGCCGGCCGCTACGCCCCGACCGTGCGCAACCCCATCGGGCGCCTCCCCTCGGGCGGACTGGTCCTCGGCGTCGCCGACGTGGTCGTGGCCAACGACCCGATCACCGGCCAGGGGTCCAACTCGGCGTCCAAGTGCGCCGCCGCGTACCTCGCCTCGATCCTCGAACAGGGCGACAAGCCGTTCGACGAGGACTGGATGCGGGCCACCTTCGACCGGTACTGGGCCACGGCCCAGCACGTCACCAAGTGGACGAACGCCATGCTGGCGCCGCCGCCGGAGCACATTCTGAACCTCATCGGCGCGGCCGGCCAGCTCCAGCCCGTCGCCGACCGGTTCGCCAACGCCTTCAACGACCCGGCCGACTTCGAGAACTTCTTCTACGAGCCGGAGAAGACGAACGCCTACCTGGCCTCGGTCGCCGGAGCCTGACGGGCCTCTGACCTGGGCTCCGGCCGTCGTCGTCTGTCGTTGTTGGTCGACGTCGGCCGCCCTCGGACGGCCCTCGGACGGCCCACAGACGGCCCCGGCCGCACCGGGGCCGTCTCTGATCCAGGGTGTCATGGTGAGTTGGCGGCGCCTTCGCCAGGTGGAGACGGACTTTCGGCTGGAGCGTCCAGTTGGTGGTTCAGTTCAGCCGGGTGGTGGCGTAGGCCACCATGGCGTCGCGTTGGTACACGGCGAGCCCCGGCGTGATGGCCTCGTATGCGGCGCGCCAGGTCTCGTTGGCGACGATGGAGCGTGCGAGGGCCCGGTAGTCCTCGGCCGAGACAGCGCGCAGTTCGGTCAGGGCCTGGTACTGGGCGTCGATCTCGGCCTGGACGGGGGCGGCGTCGGCCGGGTGGCCCGCGGCCATGAGTTCGGCCAGCCGGATCATCTGCGCCGTGCGCTCACGGTGCGCGGCGTCGGCGTCGGCCTGGCTCATGGTGGCGGCACGCTGTCCGACCTCGTGGGCGAGTTCGGGGTAGTCGCGCATGTTGCCCTCGTAGTGGGAGGGCGTCACGCCCTCGAAGAGGTTCTCCAGGCGGTTGATGGTCATGGGACGGTCGTCCTTCCTGGACTGCTCCAGTTCGGCGATCGTGCGGGAGACGGTGCCGGCCAGGACGTCGATCCGGTCCCGCTCCGCGAGGAGCGCCGGTGGTGGCTTCGCAGGGCGTCCACCTCGTCGACCTGCTCGGACAGGATCCGGCCGATCTCCGGCAGCCCGACACCCAGCGCCCGCAGTACGAGGATCTGCTGGAGTCGCAGGAGCTGGCGTTCCCCGTAGTAGCGGTGACCGTTGGTGCCGATCCGGGCCGGGGGCAACAGGCCGGTCTCGTCGTAGTGGCGCAGTGTCCGGGCGGTCACGCCCGACATCCGGGCCACCTCCGCGATCGGCCGGTCCATCACCACTCCCGCACGTATGTGTCGCCGGGCCGGTCGCTCCGGCCCTGGTCACGACGGTAGAAGCTGCCGCAACGGCAACTTCGACCCCGAAACCCGGAGTCCTCGTAATCGAACGGACACGACGGTCTGTCCCACGTCGGCACAGCCTCCGCCCGCTGTCGAAACTCGTGCCTCGGCGGCGGGAGTCCGACGGACACGTCAGCGCCCCGCGGCGCGTGGCCGCGGGGCGCCTTGTGGGGTTCAGTCGACCTGCTCCCCGTCGTGCATACCGCCCTTGCAGACGTTGTCCGTCAGATCGGGCATCCCGCCGCCCTGCTTGCACTCAGAAGGGGTGACCACGGATGGGGCACCCGGTGCGGTGGCGGCGGTGGCGGTGGCGGCGCCTGTGAGGCCGAGTCCGGCGAGGGCTGCCGTGGCTATGCCGGCGGCGAGGATTCGTCGAATGCGCATGTGGTTCGCCTTTCACGGATTGCCTCGGTTGGGGCATTAACCAGCTTGATCTTCACCCATATGGGTGGCACGTCACGTTGGGCCATTCGGGTGACAGTGCGGTCGGGTGCGGGATCGGTGACGCGACCCGTCGGACAGGCCCTGGAACGCGGAGACCACCCCGGCCGGACGGGTGGTCTCCGCGTTGTTCCGGAGGGGGCGGCGTCCGCGACCATCGTCCAGGCCGTGGGCCGCTCCATGCGGTGACCGACTCATGGCGCACCGGCAGGCGTGGGCCTACCCGGCCTCGGTCACCTGATCCCGCAGGGGGCCGTCCGGACGTACGGCGCCGAGGACGGGGGCGGACGCCAGCGGGGAGACCTCGATCCGCCGGCCGGGCCTCGGTGCCTGCACGACCCGGCCGCCGCCGACGTACAACGCCACATGGGTCGCCCCGGGGAAGTAGACGACCAGGTCACCGGGGCGCAGCCCGTTCAGCGGGACCTTCGGCAACCGGGCCCACTGCTCCTGGCTGGTGCGCGGGATCGGGGTGCCGGCGTGGTCCCACGCCTGCGAGGTGAGCCCCGAGCAGTCGTACGACGCCGGGCCCTGCGCTCCCCACCGGTACGGCTTGCCGACCTGGGACAGGGCGTAGCGGACGGCCCGGTCGCCCTCGCCGGACGGGGGCTTGTCGTCGCCGAGGGCGCCGGAGGCCGTGAGCCGCTGCTGGGCCTCGGCGGTCCCGGTCCGCTCCAGCGCCGCCACCGCGGCGAGCTGCCGCGGGGTCAGCCGGGCGAGGAGCCGCTCGATGTCGCCGAGCCCGGCCGTGACGTCGTCGCGCTGTTTCCGCTGCTTCCCGGTGAGGGTGAGCTGCTCGTCCAGGGCCTTGCGGGCCGCCCTGGCGAGCGCGTCCCGCTTCCGCTCGGCACCGGTGAGCCGGTCCACGGTCTCGGCGCGCTCATGGGCGAGCCGGCCGATGACATGGCCCTCGTCCAGAGCGTGCTGCGGGTCGCGGGCGAGCAGCAGACGGACGTAGGGGGAGAGGTCGCTGCTGTTCTGGTACTGCTGCCGGGCCAGGCGCCCGGCGTCGCTCCTGCCGCCCTGGAGCGCGAGCCGGGCGCGGGCCAGTTCGCCGTCGAGGCGGGTCACCTCGGCACGCTGCCGCTTCAGCCGCTCCACGGTCGCGTTGTAGGACTCGGTGGCCTCCTCGGTCTGCCGGTACAGCCGCTGAAGGTCCGTCAGCAGCTGGGAGACGGACCGCGGCGGTGCGGGCTCGGCCGCCGCGGGCACGGGCACGAGGACGGCCTGGGCCGCCACCGCGGCCGCACAGGCCAGGCGCAGGAGTACTGCCGGCACGTCATCACCTCCGGTGCGGGGCGGACGGTCCCTCCGTCCGCATCCGCACGGTGATATTCAGACGTGTTCATGGGCTTGTGTGCCGATTGTGGGCGAGACGGCCCAACGCTCTCACCCGGTCGGGTCACCCGGCTCGCGGGACGGCGCGCTGTCCGGCTTGGACCAGGGCCACCTGAGCCGCTCACCGGGCCCGCCCTCCGGGTCGTACCGGTACTTCCAGCCCCGCACCAGACCGAGCCGCTTGCTGTGCCCCCTCGGCACGCGCCGGTAGACGTGCACGGTGGGCGGGCCGCCGCCCGCGTCCGGCACCGGCACGCTGTACGTCTTCGGGGGATGGCCGGTCAGGCCCAGCAGCACCGGCAGCACGCGTCCGTCCAGGGGCCCGCCCTCGAACGGGGTGTCCTCACTCTTCACCGGTCCGGCCCTCAGCCTTCCTCGGCGAGCGCGCCGACCACGTCCGCCGTCTGCGGATCACGCCCGGCGGTCACCGTCAGGACGGCCACGAACTGCTCGACCAGCCAGTCGCGCAGCTCCTCGACGGGCGGCTGCTTGTCCTCGTCCAGCCAGATCAGCGACGCGGCCTCCACCGCCGTGATCCACGTCCGGACGGTCATGCGCAGGCGCGGCCCCGGCGCGGAGACGCCGAGGTGGCTGTAGATGTGCTCGGCCGCGGCCCGCCGTACGCCGTCCACGATGGCCGTCGTACGGGAGGTCTCCACCACGCTGCCGCCCTGCAGCAGCGCGCTGAAGCCGGTGTCGTGCTGGTCGACGAAGGCCAGATAGCGGTCGAGCGCGCGGGACAGACGGGGCAGCAGGGGACCGAGCCGGGGCTCGTCGAAGCACTGCTGGAGCTCCTCGCCGGCCGACCTGAGCGCGGCCTCGTACAGCTGCTGCTTGCCGCCGGGGAAGTACCGGTACACCAGCGGACGGGAGACCCCGGCCGCCTCGGCCACGTCGTCCAGCGACACGTCCTCCGGCGCCCGGTGTGCGAAGAGCGAGAGAGCGGCGTCGAGGAGCTGGCTGCGCCGTTCCTCGACACTGAGACGACGATAGGCGGGGGTGGCGGCCTGCGGGGTCATGCCAAGCAGCGTAATCGGACCGTGAAGAAGCCGCGCAGGCACGGCCACACCCGGCCGCGCCCGCACCCCGCGCGCGAACGGGCGCGGGGTGCGGGCGCGGCCGGTTCCCGCCTAGGCCAGCAGCCCGGAGGACTTCCACAGCCGGCGGCCCACGCCCCGCAGCACGCCGATGTCGTCGAGGAAGTCGGTGAGCCGCTTGGCTCCGGTCTGCATGACCTCCCGGCGGTGGCCGCTCGCCTTCACCTGCGCCATCGCCTCCCGCTTGTCCAGTCCCACGTTCGTGTAGACCTCGGGGTTGATGAACGCCACCGAGAACACCCGGGCGAACTCGCCGGACGTGACCCGGGTGAACTCCTGCGACCACTTCGGCGCCGTCAGCATCTGGCGCCTCAGCTCCTCACGCGCGTACCGCACGTGCCGGGCCTCCTCCACCACGTGGATGCGGGTGACGCCCCGGATCAGCGGCTGCACCCGCTCGTCGGGGAAGGTCAGCCGCTGCATCCAGTCCAGCACCTCCTCGCCGAGCAGTGTGGCCGTGAAGGAGCCGGGCGTGGTGGAGATGGTCTTGAACAGCCGGCCCAGGTTCTGGTGGACCCGGCTCACCGGGTACCAGGGCGTGCCGCCGTGCGAGATCAGCCGCGCGAACATCTTCGAGTGCCGGCACTCGTCCTCGATCTCGGTGAGGGCGTACCGCACGTGCGCGCTCGTCGCCGCCTTGTCGTAGATGTGCCGGACGAGGAGCTGCATCAGGATCAGCTCGAACCAGATGCCGAGCGAGGCCAGCGCCGCGGCCTCGTGCTGGGAGAGCAGGATCCGCTGCTCCTCGCTCATCCGCTTCCACATCGGCGTGCCGTAGAGCGAGACGAGCTCGGGCGGCCAGAACCACTTGCCCTCCTCGAAGGGCGCGTCCCAGTCCAGCTCCTTGTCCGGGTCGAAGGAGTGCTTGGCGGAAGAGACGAGCAGCCGTTCGGCCACCTGTTCACGGTCCTTGAGCAGGCCGAGCGCGTCGCGCAGTCCGTCCAGCGCGTCCGCTTCCGTCAGGGTCGTCATGGCTCCCTCACCTCGTTACCCGGGGGTACGTTCCGCTTCTTATGAGACTGCCTGTCAGCAAGCCAGTCAATCCCTCGCGCAAGACTTGTTGACTCGGCGTCTACGTGTGAGCCTGCGAAGTATGCCGACGCATGACCTGTACACCGACGAGCCGGGAAACTCCCCCTGGCAGGTGCCCGCGAGCGGGGCGGCCAGGTTCAGCTGGGAGTACGACGAGGGCCGTGACCGCCTGCTCGCCCTGTACCAGAAGGGCAAGGACAAGCAGTGGGACGGGCAGCGGCGCATCGACTGGGAGCTGGAGGTGGATCCGTACGACCCGCTCGGCACCCCCGACGAGGCGATGTCGCTCTACGGCACCCCTTACTGGGCCAAGCTCACCGACCGGGACAAGGGCGAACTGCGCAAGCACTACACCTCCTGGCAGTTCAGCCAGTTCCTGCACGGCGAGCAGGGCGCGATGATCTGCGCGGCGCGCATCGTCGAGTCGGTGCCCGACATGGACGCCAAGTTCTACTCGGCGACCCAGACCATGGACGAGGCCCGGCACGCCGAGATCTACGGCCGCTTCCTGCACGAGAAGATCGGGATGCTCTACCCGATCAACGACAACCTCCAGGCCCTGCTCGGCGACACCCTCCGCGACAGCCGCTGGGACATGCCCTACCTCGGCATGCAGGTTCTGATCGAGGGGCTGGCGCTCGCCGCCTTCGGCATGATCCGGGACACCACGGACAAGCCGCTGCCCAAGCAGATCCTCGCCTACGTCATGCAGGACGAGGCCCGGCACGTGGCCTTCGGCCGCATGGCCCTGCGGGACTACTACAAGCAGCTCACCGACGCCGAACTGCGCGAACGCGAGGGGTTCGTCATCGAGGGCTGCTACCTCATGCGGGACCGGCTGCGCGGCGTCGAGGTGCTGGAGAACTTCGGCATCCCGCGCGCGGAGGCCGAGCGGATCAGCGAGGACTCCGAGTTCCTCCGGCTCTTCCGCAAGCTGCTGTTCAGCCGCATCGTGCCCTGTGTGAAGGACATCGGCCTGTGGGGCGTCCGGCTCCAGCGGGCCTATGTCGACATGGGCGTCCTCGAGATGGGCGACTCGAGCCTGGACCTGCTGATGGCACAGGACGAGGAGATCGCCGAGCGGCTGGACGCGGAGCGCTTCGCCGCGGAGGAACGGGAAAGGGTGGCCGAGGTGGGGGAGGCGATCGAGTCGGGGGCGGCCGAGGCCTGAGCCCCGTCTCGGGTGCAGTACGGTTCTGGCGTGTCCATGCCTCCGCCCCCTCAGCAGCCGCAGTACCCGTACGGCCAGCAGCCGCCCGGGCCCTACGGTCAGCAGTCCCCGGGACCCTACGGCCCGCAGACTCCGCCGGTCCCGGCCCCGGGCCCGTACGGCTCCCCGTACCCGCAAGCGCAGCCGTACCCGCCGCAGCCCAACCCCCAGCAGCCGTACCCCGGCTGGGGCGTGCCGCCGATGGGTCCGCCCCCGAAGAAGCGCGGGCCCGGTCTGGCGCTGGGCATCGTCGGCGGGGTCATCGGTCTGGTCGTGCTCGGCTCCATCGGCGTAGGGGCGGTGCTCCAGAGCGGCTTCCCCGCCGCCGAGAACGAACTGGCCCTGCCCCACAAGCTGATGGACGAGAAATACGAACTCGCCGAGGACCTCTCCGACACCGAGGGGCAGAAGGTCGAGGACGAGGCCGACGGCGCCTGGGACGCCAAGGACATCCATGCCGTGGTCGGCCGCTACAGCCCGGGCGGCGACGACACCAAGGGCATGCTGCTGGTCTCCGGCATGTACGGCCGGTTCAAGAACGAGGCGGACGTCCGCAGCGGCATGCTCAAGGGCGCCGGCGAGGCCGAGGGCGTGACGGTCGCCCAGCCCGCGCGGGACGTCACCCCGGCGGGCGCGGACGTCACCGTCTCCTGCGAGGTGCTCACCCAGAAGCAGGCCCTGGTCACGATCACCTACCCGGTCTGCACCTGGGCGGACGGCAACACGGCGGCCGTGGTGGGCGAGGTCGACCTGCAGCGGAAGGGCTCCGCCGACATCGACCTCGACACCGCCGCGCGCAACGCCCTGAAGATCCGCTCCGAGATGATCAAACCGATCGGCTGACCGCCACCCCCTCCTGAGCGGGGAACGAGGTCCGCAGCGTGAAGGCGTACGGCGTCGGGCCGTGCGCCCTCAGGTGCAGCAGCCGCTCCTCCGCCTCGGCGACCTCGGGCCGGTGCCCCGCCGGCACCCACCACAGGGCGGTCACCGCGTCCTCGGGGCGCTCGAACCACTCCCGGCGCCGCGCCAGCAACTCCCGGTGCCGTCCCCGGTACATGAACGCGGTGAGCGCGTCGAGGTGCCGCCACACCGACATGTTGACGATCAGCCAGGCGTCGCCGAGGAAGGCGATGTCGGTGGCGTTGCCGGAGTCGCTCTGCAGCCGCCAGACGAAGCCGTCCGAGGCGTCCGCCACCGCGTTAACCGGATCGAGGCCGTCGACGAAGTCCTTCAACCGGGGCGAGTCGAGTGGGTACTTGAGGCGGGCGATGTTCACCTGGGCGAGGTGGTGCACGGGCTCCGAATCCGTCATGACCGGACGTTAGGTCGACCGGCGACGCTCCCGGTACCCCCGTCTCACAGGCCGAGAACCGCCCGCATCACGTCCTTCGCGATCGGAGCCGCGTCCCCGCCGCCGCTGATCTCACCCCGGTCCGCCGAGGCGTTCTCGACCACCACGGCGACCGCCACCTTCGGTTCCAGGTCGTCGTCGCCCTGCGCCCAGGAGACGAACCAGGCGTACGGCACACCGGCGTTGCCGAGGCCGTGCTGGGCGGTGCCCGTCTTGCCGCCCACCGTGGCGCCGGGAATGGCCGCGTTGGTGCCGGTGCCCGCCCGGACCACGTCGGTCATCAGTTCCTTCAGCCGCGCGGCCGTCGACGGGCGCATCACCTGACGGTCCGGCCGCATCCCGCCGCCCGTGAGCGTCTCACCGCCCCGGCGGGTGGTCGACTCCACCAGATACGGCGTCCGCAGCCGGCCGCCGTTGGCGACGGCCGCCGCCACCATCGCCATCTGCAGTGGCGTCGCCCGGGTGTTGTACTGGCCGATCGAGGACAGCGCCAGCTGCGCCCTGTCCACACGCGTGTCGAAGGTGCTGGGGGAGACGGCGAAGGGGACCCGCAGCCGGGTGTCGTTGAAGCCGAACGCCTGCGCCGTGGCAGACATGCCCGACACCCCGACGTCCACGCCCAGCTTGGCGAACACCGTGTTGCACGACCACTTGAACGCCTCCCGCAACGAGGCGTCCTTGCAGCCGTCGCCCTCGTTGGTCAGCCGGGTCCTGGTGCCGGGCAGCCGGTAGGGGTCGGGGGAGCGGGTGAGCGCGTCCAGGTCCCGGACCACCCCGGCGTCCAGCGCCGCCGCCGCGGTGACCACCTTGAACGTCGACCCCGGCGGATAGGTCTGCCGTACCGCCCGGTTGAGCATCGGCTTCTCCGGGTCGTGGTTGAGCCGGGCCCACGCCGAGGCCGCCGCCTCGCTGTTGCCGGACAGCTCCGCGGGGTCGTACGACGGCGTCGACACCAGCGCCAGGACGCGGCCCGTGGCCGGCTCGATGGCGGCGACCGCGCCCTTGCGTCCGTGCAGCCCGTCGTACGCGGCCCGCTGCGCGTTCCGGTCGAGGGTGGTGGTGACGTTGCCGCCCGGACCGGCGCCCCGCGTCACGTCGTTCCACAGCGGCAGCGGCGCCAGCATCGGGTCGGCGCCGGAGAGCACCCCGTCCTCCGCGTCCTCCAGGAAGGTGGTGCCGTAGAGCTGCGAGGCGTGCCCGGTGACCGGGGCGTACAACGGGCCGTCCCGGTAGGTGCGTTCGTAGCGCAGCTGCTCACCGGTGTCCGTGGAACCGGTGACCGGCTCGCCGCCGACCAGGATGTCACCGCGCGGCTGCTGGTAACGGGCGATGGTGGCACGGCGATTGGCCGGGTTGGACTCGTACGCACCGGCCTGGAACACCTGCACCCGGGCGGCGTTGACCAGCAGCGCCGCCAGCAGCAGGGCGCAGAACGCGGAGGCGTGCCGGATGTACCGCGTCATGACCAGCCCGCCGCCGTACTCGCTCACGACGCCTCCCGCCCGTCGTACTGGCTGCGGGCCGAGTCGCTGACCCGGATCAGGAGCGCCACGATCGCCCAGTTGGTGACGACCGAGGAGCCGCCCTGCGCGAGGAACGGCATCGCCATGCCGGTCAGCGGGATCAGCCCGGTGACCCCGCCCGCGATCACGAACACCTGGAGCGCCAGGATCGAGGCCAGCCCGACCGCGAGGAGCCGCCCGAACGGCTCGCGCAGGGCGAGACCGGCCCGGAAGCCGCGCTCCACGAGCAGGGCGTACAGCAGGAAGACAGCGGCGAGGCCGGCGAGGCCCAGCTCCTCCCCGGCCGTCGCCAGGATGAAGTCCGACTTGACGGCGAAGCCGATGAGCACGGAGTGGCCGAGCCCCAGCCCGGTGCCGAGGACCCCGCCCGCGGCGAAGGCGAACAGGGACTGGGAGAGCTGGTTGGGGCCCTGCCCGGCCTCGATGGTGGCGAACGGGTGCAGCCAGTCCTCGATCCGGCCGCCCACATGCGGTTCGAGGCGGCCCACGGCGACCGCGCCGAGCACGGCGAGCAGCAGGCCCACCGCGATCCAGCCGGTGCGTCCGGTGGCGACGTACAGCAGGACGACGAACAGACCGAAGAAGAGCAGCGAGGTACCGAGGTCCCGCTCCAGGATCAGCACGCCGACGCTCAGCAGCCAGATCGCCACGATCGGGCCGAGCACCCGCCCGGTCGGGAACTGCAGCCGCCACAGCCGCCGGCCCGTGTAGGCGAGCGCGTTGCGGTTCGCGGCCAGATGGGCGGCGAAGAACACCGCGAGCAGCACCTTCGCGAACTCGCCCGGCTGGATGGAGAATCCGCCGATCCTGATCCAGATGCGCGCGCCGTTCACCGCGGGGAACAGGATCGGCAGCAGCAGCGCGACGAGGGCGGCGACCACGCACACGTAGGAGTAGCGCTGCAGCACCCGGTGGTCGCGCAGCATCAGCACCACGAGGATGAACAGCCCCACCCCGAGCGTCGACCACACCAGCTGGGCCGGCGCCGCCCGGTCGCCCGGGGTCTCCAGGTCCAGCCGGTAGATCAGCACCAGGCCGAGCCCGTTGAGCAGCACACCGATGGGCAGCGGCAGCGGATCGGCGTACGGCGCCCGCTTGCGGACCACGAAGTGCGCGAACAGGGCGAGCACCCCGAGCCCGGCACCGTAACCGGCGGCCCCCGGCGGAACCCTGCCGCTCCTGGCCAGACCGACCGCGCAGTAGCCGTACACGGACAGCAGGACGGCCAGCACGATCAGCGCGAGCTCGACGCCACGGCGCCGGGGCAGGCGTGGGCCGTGCGCGGGGGCCCGCGGCTCGGCCACGGCGGTTCCGGCCTTCGTCATGTCCGGAACTTACCCAAACAGGACAGTCCGGCCGGGCAGGCGCCCCAGCGGGGCGCGTCAGCGGGCGACCGTCGGGCGGAACCGGGCACGCGCCGGCCTTCACCTCCCTCGCTCAGGGCAGGGTGAGAGCTCAGGGCAGGGTGAGAACGGCCACCGCGCCCCCGTCCACCGCGTTGCCGAACGTCAGCCGGGCGCCCAGCACCTCCGCCTGTCCGGCCGCGATCGTCAGCCCCAGCCCGTGGCCCTTGGCACCGCCCTCGGTCCGGAACCGCTGCGGGCCGTGCGCCACCAGGTACTCCGGATAGCCGTCCCCGTGGTCCCGCACCGTCACCACCGGACCGTCCACCGTCAGCACCACCGGCCCCCGCCCGTGCTTGTGCGCGTTCGCCACCAGGTTGCCCAGCACCCGCTCCAGACGCCGCCGGTCCGTCTCCACCCGGGCGTCGCGCACGATCCGTACCTCGGTGTCCGTCCCCGAGGCCCGCACCACCCGCTGGGCCAGCGAGCCCAGCTCCTCGAAGTCCAGCTCGCGACGCTCCCGCCGGGTGTCCAGGCGGGAGATCTCCAGCAGGTCCTCGGTGAGCGTGCGCAGCGCCGCCACCCGGTCCCGGACCAGCTCGGTCGGCCGGCCCGGCGGCAGCAGCTCCGCCGCCGCGTGCAGCCCGGTCAGCGGCGTGCGCAGCTCGTGCGCCACGTCCGCGGTGAACCGCTGCTCGCTCAGCAGCTTGCCCTGCAGCGACGACGCCATGGAGTCCAGTGCGGCGGCGACCACGGCCACCTCGTCCTGCGGCCGCGTCGGATCCTTGGTCCGCGGGTCGTTCACCCGGGCGTCCAGATCACCCGCGCTGATCCGCCGGGCCACCCGCGCGGTGCCGTTCAGCCGCCGCGTCACCCGGGTCACCGCGAACGCGCCGACCAGCACCGTCGCCCCGATCGCCAGCGCCGACGACCACAGGATCGACCGGTCGAGCCCGGCGATCGTCCGCGCCTGCTGCGAGTAGTCGACCTCCACCGCGAGCGCCCGGTGCCCGTCGGCCGGACCCGCCGCCCACATCGTCGGCCGCCCCTGGTGCGAGGAGACCGTCGTGCCGCGCTTCCCGGCCACCGCCAGCGCCCGCAGCCGCCCGGGCAGCCCCTCGGGGTCCAGGCCCGCACCCGGCAGCAGCGCGTCCCCGGCCTCGTACGCGGCGGTGGCGTCGTCCAGCCGGGACAGCGCCAGGTCGCGGGCCCTGCCGACCGTCTGGTTGGTGACCGACACATGCACCAGCACCCCGAGCAGCGCGGCCAGCGCGCAGCTCATCACCGTGATGAACGCGGCCGCCTTCACCGCCAGCGCCCCGGCCCACCGGGGCAGCGCGAGCCTCATGAGCCGCTCGCGGACGCGCCGGGGGACGCCGTCGCGGATGCCGACGGGGTCGCGGATACGGATGCCGGCGGGGCTGCGGATACGGATGCCGGCGGGGCCGCGGACGCCGACGGGGACGGCTTGCGGCCGTGCGGGACCCTGCCCGTGCGCAGGAACTCGTCCCGGGAGAACACCATGGCGCGCCGGTCCGGATCCCAGATCCAGGTGGTCCGGTACTCGTACCCGGCGATCCCGGCCGGAGAGCGCTCGATCAGGGCCCGCCCGGCCAGCTCCACCCCGATGATCGCGTCGTTGTCGGCCAGCACCCGCACCAGCCGGTGCTTCTCGACCGTGTAGACCCGTACCGCCGTCTGGTTGGTCGGGTACAGCCGGAAACCGAGCGTCATGTCGTCCCGGCCGTCCCCGGTCAGATCCCGGTAGTACGCACTGAGCAGCGGACACCGCGCCCGCACCCCGCCCGGCGCGCACTCGCGCACCCGGTCCACGGTCGCGTGGTACGCCCCTTTCGACCCGTAGTCGTCCAGGTGCGCGGCGATCTCCGCCAGTACGACGTCCACCGGATCGACCTTCCGGACGTCGTCGCCGGGCACCGTGACGCCCTTGACGGTCTCCCGGGTCGCCACGGCGTACGGGTACGCGGGGCTGGACGCCGGCCGCAGATCCGGCCAGAGCCGGGCCGGGCCGACCGCCGTCGGCGTCGCCCCGGCGCCCTCGAGCCCGCCCCGGTCCCCGCAGCCCACCCCCGCCACCGACAGAAGGGCGACGACGGCCGCGGCGCGGGCGCTGCGACGGGCTGGCCTGCGGGCTGACACGGGGCTCCTGGTGCTTCAGGGGACAGTGAGGGCGACGGCGTCGGCCGAGGCCGGTACACCCTATGCGCAACTCGTAGGAAAGTCCTTTTTGTGCACCGGAGGCCCCGAGCCCCAGGCTCCGCGCACCCGAGGCCCGGCTCTGTGCGCCGAAGCCCCGGCTGTGTGCACCGGAGCCCCGGCCGGCCGCGGATGCCGCTCGCCACCGGGACCGCGGCCTTCTCACCCGCCCGCCCAGGCCCTGCCCGCCGAGGCCGACCTTGTTCTTGCCGTCACCGCGCCCGCCTGTTCCCATGGTTCAGGGGGTGACGCACGCATGAGCGGCACGAGCGGCATGGGCGGCGAGGGCGGCATGAACGGACTGCGCGTGGTGCCGGCCCGGCGGCAGGGCCACGAACGCCTGTACGTGTGCGGACCGGACGGAGCGAACGCCGCCTGGTACGACCGTGACACCGGCCGGGTGAACCTGATCGCGGCGGACCGCGAGGCGGACGTGATGGACGCCCTCAAGCCGTTCCTGACCGGCCCGGTGACCGTGGGCCCGCCCCCGGTGCCCACCCCCGCCGAACTGGCCCGGCTCACCCTCCACCCCGACGACGACCTCGCCCCCAACCGCCCCGGCGAGGCCCTGCTCGTCGCCCTGGACCGCGACCCCGCCCCCGCCCGCCGGCTCCGCCCCGACCCGCGCCGCCGCGCCCTGACCGCCGAGCAGACCACCGGCGAGGCCCTGGACCGCCTGGAAGGCGCAGGCTGGCACACCCTGCACTCCGTCCCGCTCCCCGGCGGCGACCGCATCCACCATCTGCTCGTCGGCCCCGGCGGCCTCTTCGCCGTACACGCCCTGTACGCCCGCAAGCAGCGGGTCCTGGTCGCCGACCCGATGATCACTCTGGGCCGCCACGACCCCGAGCCCGTCCTCCGCCGCCTCCGCGCCGACGCCGACCGCGCCTCCTACGCCCTGACCGCGGAGGTCCACCCCGTCCTGGCCCTCCTGGACCCCACCGACATACGCACCCCCGCCCCACTCCGGGGCGTCCGCATCCTCCGCACCGAGGACCTCCCGACCCTGGCCCGCCTGGGCGCCGTACTGAAGCCGGCGGACGCCGAGGCCCTCCACGCGATGGCCCGCGACAGGAGAACGTGGGCGAGGCTGTAGGCGGCGTGGGCCGGACCAGCCCGACCGGTGCCTTGAGGACGGGGGCCGACATCATCAGCCGGTCCTCCGTCTGAGCACCGGGGCCGGCATCATCAGCCGGTCCGGCGTTTGAGGACGAGGCCCGCAGGGCCGAAGCGGGGGCCTGGGGGCGGCAGCCCCCAGCAGGGGTCACAGGGGACGGAGTCCCTCCCAGGGGCGGGAAGGGGCGGGAAGGGGCGGCGCGGGCGAAAGAAGCCCTGAAGCCACCCCCGCACAGTTCCCCCTCGTTTCCTGGGCACCGCCCCTAAGGCAACCCGGCCCCTCGCCCCTCCACAAGCCCCCTCATCAGATCCCCCGACTCCCGCACCCGCGCCACGACATCCCCCGCCAAGAACTCCAGGTCCTCCGCCCCCCGGCACCCCTCGACCTCCTCCCACGTCACCGGCGCGGAAACCAGCGGAGCGACCCGCGCCCGCACGGTGTACGGCGCCGCCGTCGTCTTCCGCCCCGCGTTCTGGCTCCAGTCCACGAACACCTTCCCCGGCCGCAGACTCTTCGCCATCCGGTGCACCACCAGCCGCGGCATGGCCCGCTCCGCCTCCACCGCCAGCGCCTTCGCGTACTCACTCGTCCGCTCCGACGAGCTGCCCCGCACCGCCGCCAGCAGATGCAGCCCCTTCGACCCGGCCGTCTTCGCGTACGCCTCGATCCCGTCCGCCGCCAGCCGGTCCCGCAGCCACAGCGCGACCTCGCAGCACTGGACGATCGTCGCCGGCGCCCCCGGATCCAGGTCGAAGACCAGCCGGTCGGCCTCCTCGGGCGACTGCACCAGCCACTGGTGCGTATGGAACTCGGCGACCAGGTTCGCCGCCCACACCAGGCTCGGCAGATCCCGCACCACCACCATCCGCGCCGGTCCCTCCGACCGGGGCACCTCGGCGGTCATGACCCAGTCGGGCGTACCCGGCGGCACGTTCTTGGTGAAGAACACCTGCCCGTCCGGCCCGTCCGGGTAGCGCAGCAGGGACACCGCCCGGTCCCGCAGATGCGGCAGCATCACCTCCGCGACGGTCGCGTAGTAGTGCAGCAGCTCCCCCTTGGTGAAGCCGGTCTCCGGATACAGCACCTTCTCCAGGTTGCTGAGCGGGACCCTGCGGCCCTCCACCTCTGTGATTGGAGTCATAAGATGACAATCCCAGACAGGTAGCCGCATATAGCTGTGCAGCACGCATAACGCCCGATCGGAACGGAGGCCGCGGCACGTGCGATCCATCTGGAACGGCGCCATCTCCTTCGGACTCGTCAGCATCCCGATCAAGCTGATGAACGCCACCGAGAGCCACTCGATCTCCTTCCGCCAGATCCACACCGAGGACAGCGGCCGCATCCGCTACCGCAAGGTGTGCGAGCTGGAGGACCGTGAGGTCAGCCAGGCGGAGATCGGCAAGGCGTACGAGGACGCCGACGGCACGATCATCCCGATCTCCGACGAGGACCTGTCCCACCTCCCGATCCCGACCGCCCGGGCGATCGAGATCGTCGCCTTCGTGTCGGCGGACCGGATCGACCCGCTCCAGATGGACGCGGCGTACTACCTCGCCGCGAGCGGAGCCCCGGCCGCCAAGCCGTACACCCTGCTGCGCGAGGCGCTGAAGCGCAGCAACAAGGTCGCCATCGCCAAGTACGCCCTGCGCGGCCGGGAACGGCTGGGGATGCTGCGCGTGGTCGGCGACGCCATCGCCATGCACGGACTGCTCTGGCCGGACGAGGTACGCGCCCCCGAGGGTGTCGCCCCGGACGACGACGTCACCGTCCGGGACAAGGAACTCGACCTCGCGGACGCCCTGATGGACACCCTGGGCGAGGTCGACCTGGAGGACCTGCACGACGAGTACCGCGAGGCGCTGGAGGAGGTCATCGCGGCCAAGGCGGCCGGCGAGACCCCGCCCGAGGCCCCCGAGCCCGCCGAGGGCGGCAAGGTGCTGGACCTGATGGCGGCCCTGGAGAACAGCGTCCGCGCCGCCCGCGAGTCCCGGGGCGGGCGCCCGGCCACCGAGGAGAAGGAGGAGGCCGAGGAGGCCGAGGTCAGGCCCCTCACCCGCCGCCGCTCCGCACCGAAGGAGACGGGCGGCAAGAAGTCCACCGTCACGACCGCGAAGAAGGCCCCCGCCAAGAAGACCGCGGACTCGAAGAAATCGACGGCCAAGACCACCCGGAGCGCGAAGAAGAGCACGCCCGCGAGGACGACGTCCGAGCCCCCCGCCGATTCCGGGCCCGAATCCACTGCCGGGACCACCGCCAAGACCGCCGCCAAGTCCACACCCAAGAACGCCACTTCGGCCAAGCAGACGGCGAAGAAGACACCGGCGAAGAAGACGGCCTCCCGCAAGCGCTCGGCCTGACGGCGGGCCGGGCGCGGGGCCGGAGCAGGCCCGGAGCGGGCCCTGGGCAGGGGATGGACCGGTATTCCCTCCCCTGATGTGGGACGACTCGGGCACGATGTGGGCGTGACTTACGTGGTGACCGTGACCATGGCCCCTGCCAAGGGCGCTCCGGAACTCGACGCGCTGCAGCGGGAGGGCGTCATCTTCCTGCTGCGGAAAGGGTTCGACTCGCTCGAAGCGGTCGAGGGACCGGACGGCATGGAGATCGAGCTGATGGACGACGTCATAGCCGCCCATCCCGGAGGTGCCCTGCTCAAACTCTTCGTGGACGCACCGGCGCTGGAGTTCGCCGAGGACGCCGCGCGCGAGGTCGTGGCGGAACTCCTGGAACGCACCGAACCGCTCGCCGACTGGCAGATCACCCGATGCGCGGTGGAACTGAACTCCGCGCTCCTGCAGGAGAGCCTCGACGCCGCCGACGGCCCCGACGCCCCGCCCGCCGACCCGGCGGAACGCGCCCGCCGTCACGCCGCGGCCGAACCCGCACCGGCGCAGGGCCGTCTCGACCGGGCCGAGGTCGAGGCCATGCGCACCAGACTCCGCACCCTGGCGCCGGCCCTGAGGGCCTTCCCCCTCGACCACTTCGGCTTCTCCGACGACGAGAACGAGCGCACCGTGTCCCGTGAAGCGGCCGAAATCGCCGCGGGCGCCCTCGTCTTCGCCATCGACCTCCTGGTGGACGAACTCTTCACCGACCTGGCCGGCCTGGAGGAGGACGGCCCCACGGTGGCCGAGAGCGACGCCACCTTCATGCTCCTGGACGACCTGCCCTCGCAGTACGCCGACGAGTACACCGTGCTCTTCGCCCGCCGCCTCACCGTCACGGCGGTCACCCTGACGGCCCGCCTCACCCAGCCCCACTTCACCGGCCCCCACTGCGTGGCCGAGGACATCCTGCTGAGAGTCCTGCTCACCCAGGCCGAGGTCGCGGCCGACCTCTACGACCTCCTCACCGACGAGGTCACCACAGCCTTCGAGACCCTCACGGACACCCTCGCCGAGGACCCCACCCACGACCCCCTCGACCACGCCCCGCCCGGAGTGGAGAACTGGTTCGCCCCCTTCGACGCCGAGAGCCACGTCCACCCGTACGCCACCAACGACGACGAGGAGTCCCTCCAGGGCCGATGACGGGAGCCGATGACGGGAGCCGAGAGAACTCCCGGACCCCCCGGATGGCTTCCCCGATGAGCGCCGCGCGGAAAGTCGATCTAGCTTCGAAACGAGCGCCGAGTGGATCTTCCGATGGTGCGCTCTTCCGATTCGAAGGAGGACGACAGATGCGCAAGCTCCGAACGGCCGTTGCGGCGGCCGCCCTCATCGGTGGCGTCGGCTTCATGGGAGCCGCCCCCGCCACCGCCCTGCCCATGGGAGGAGGCCATGGCGGCGGTTGCAGGTCCCACGACTTCAACCTCGACATCCTCGGCAACGTGGGCGTCGGCAACGGCGTGCTCGGCAACTTCATCAACGGCGAGGGCAGCCCGGGCGGCCAGTGGACCGACGTCGGCTCCGACTGCGGAGGCTGGTAAGACCACCTCCAAGCGCACCCGAATAGGTCCGGGCACCTGGCTGACAAAGCCCACGCCCACTCCACCGATCTGTGGCAGAGATTCTCATCTCAAGGTGGAGACCAAAGGCCCCGCACCGTCACCGGTCCGGGGCCTTTGAGTTGCCGTGACCGAGTTTCGAAGACCAGAAGTCCGCCGACTCCATGGGCACTACAGTTACATGTGTGCGACACGTCACGTTGTGTCGTGCGTCGGGCGGTTGGGGCCAGCCACCTTCGCGCCTGACTCGCGCCGGTTGGGGGCAGTATGAATGAAATGATCAAGGGCTCGAACGTGGCTCTTGCATCTCTGAGCGAGAACGTCGGATCGGTCATCGTCAGTCTGGGCTGGGGGAGCCCGACCGGCGAAGGCGACGCGGATGTCTCCGTCCTGCTGCTGGACGTGAACGGCAAGGTCCGCAGCGACACCGACTTCTACTTCTACAACAACCCGGTCGCCGCCGACGGGAGCGTGCAGCTACTGGGCAAAACGCCGACGGCGGACGGGAACGAGGACCGGATCAGCTTCGACCTCACCGCGGTCCCGGCAGACGTGGACCGCATGGTCGTCGCCGCCAGCCGCTACAACGCGGCGCGCTTCGGCGAACTCGAGGACGTCCACCTGTCATTGGCCGACGGGGCCGGAGACGACCTCCTGCACTTTCCCATCGACGACGTCGACTCGATGAGCGCGATCATCTTCGGCGAGCTGTACCGGCGCGGAGAGGAGTGGAAGTTCCGCGCTGTGGGCCAGGGCTACGACGCCGGTCTCGCCGGCCTGGCAACGGACTTCGGCGTCGACATCGAGGACGACGCGGAAGCGGTCGAGGCACAGGACGACGCGGCGGCCGACGACCAGGAGGCCATGACCGCCCCGGCCCCCGCCGACGAACCGGGCCCGCGAAGCACGCCGGAAGCCGTCCCGCCTCCCCGCCGGCCGGCCGAAGCCGACGAGTCACGGAAACCGGCCACCCGTCCGCGTACCGCCAAGAAGAAGATCACCCTGCCCAAGGTGGCCAGGAAGACGCTGGCGGAGAACGAGTCCTGGAGAGAGGCACGGCTCTTCCCGGTGTCGGCGCTCAAGAGCGACCGGGACCGGGAGATGCGAGCCACCTCGGTGCTGCTGTCGGTGATGGCACAGGTGCCGGAATTCGGCCGGAGACTGACCGCCGCGTTCGGAGCGCCGGCCGGCCGCAGGGAGACCTTCGCCGAGGTCACCCTGCCGCACGGCGACTCACCGCGGCGCCCCGACGGAGTCATTCGCGTCGAGCGGGCCGGCAAGCTGTGGACGGCCCTGGTCGAGACGAAGACCAACGGCAACGCCCTCAGGGCCGATCAGGTGCAGGCGTACATGGACATCGCCGCCCGCCGCGGGTACGAAGCCGTGATCACCCTCTCGAACGACGTCGCGCTGGAGGGCAGCCCGCTCGTCGACGTCAAGATCGACCGACGGCGCAAGCACAAGGTGGCGCTCTGGCACCTCTCCTGGGCGGAGGTCACCCACCAGGCCCAGATGCTGATCCGCCACGAGGGCGTCGGCAACGCCGCACACGCCTGGCTCCTCCAGGAACTGCTGCACTACCTCCAGCACGACAACTCCGGCTGCCACGGATTCCAGAACATGGGGCCCGCCTGGGTCCCCGTACGCAACGGAATCGACGACGAGACCCTGTGCCACGGAGACGCGCGCGCCCTGGAGGTCGTCGAGAGCTGGGAGCGGCTCATCCGGCAGGTGTGTCTCGGTCTGGGCGGCGAACTGGGCCAGAAGGTCCTGCCCGTCCAGCGCGCCAGGCGGGGAACGGACCCGGGCGAACGCCGCGGCCGCCTCGCCGACCAGCTCTGCCAGGACGGCAGGCTCGACGCGGAACTGCGCATCGACGCAACGCCCGGCGTCCTGGCGGTCAGCGCGGACCTCCGCACAGGCAAACTGCGTACCTCCATCGACGTACCGGCGCCGGAGCAGGGCTACCCCCTGTCATGGGCGAAGCGGCTCGTACGCCGCCTGGCCGAAGCCCCCGCGGACCTCCACATCGAAACCCTCGTCGAGGGCGAGACCGGCGGCCCCCGCGGCACCCTGGAACGCCTCCGCCCCGAGCCCGCGGACCTCCTCCCCAAGGACAGCGGCACCCGCATCACCGGCTTCCGCCTGACCCTGCTCAAGGGCATGGGAAGCGGCCGCGGCAACGCCGAGACCGGCTTCATCCGCAGCGTCGACGAAGCGGTACACCGCTTCCACAAGTCCGTGATGATCCACCTGGACCGCCCGGCACCCCGCCGAGCCCCGACCAGGGAACCGGCCACGACGAACTGAGGCCGGGCACCCCGGCCGATGCCACGAGGCCCCGGGCACCGACCGGGGCCTCGTCTGCGCCGCGTACGGACCGCCGACCACCGACCACCGACACGAGAAGACGGCCTCCCGAGCTGATGGAGACACGCACGAGGAGGCCGACCGGGAGGGGAGGCCGATCAGATACGGCCCGTGCTCGATCGCCGTCCTGGCAAGATGACGCCATGGAACGTGTACTTGGAATCGGTGGCTACTTCCTGCGGGCCGCCGACCCAGCGGCCCTGAGCGCCTGGTATCGCGACTGCCTGGGCCTGGACGCGGATGAGCACGGCATGTGGCGACAGGAAGCCGGCCCAACGGTGTTCGCGACCTTCGAGTCCGGCACCGACTACTTCGGCTCCCGCGCTCAGCGAACCATGCTCAACTTCCGCGTCCGCGACCTGGACGCCATGCTCGCCCAACTACGCGCCGGCGGTGCCGACGTGTCCGACGAGACGCAGGACATGGAAGGCGTCGGCCGCTTCGGCTGGGTCACCGACCCCGAGGGCAACCGCATCGAACTGTGGCAGCCCGCCTGACCTCGCCCTCGGGTTCGGCGGAGCCGTGCTGCCGGCCCACCAACCGGCCAAGGAGCGAGCCTCGGCCAGGTCCGCGCGGTCACGTCCGAGCGCGTGGGCGTCGAGGCCTCGCGGACAGTCGCGCGAACTGCCCGGACGGCGGCAGAAGGCCGCCGCGGCCGGAGTGACGAGGACTATTCAGCGACCCCGGCCCCGGTGTCCTGCACCTCCCCCGTTCGCCGCCTGACACGGAACACCTCCATGGCCGTCCCCACCAGAAAACCCGCGGCGACCGACCCGATCACGATCGCCCCCTGCCGTGCTCCGTCGGCCTCACGTCCGTCGAGGTAAGCAACGTCGCGCGCCTCGGTGGGGTGAGCCGGGTTGTACGCGAGGGGTATGTACGCCCCTGGCTTCGCGGCGTCCGCCGAGCCAGACGGGACATCGACATCCGCGCGCACGGAACCGGAAGGTGTACTGAAGCGCACGGTTACGGAGGTCACCCAGCCTTCCTCCGACCGGCCGGTGATCTCGACCACGATCGCGTCGGTCCTGAGGCCCTGGGCCCGGAGACCAGCCAGCACCTGGTACTCCTGAGCGGCCTGCCACCCCATGACTCCAGCAATGGTGGAGAACACCAGGAAACCCCCGGCGGCCAACCGGACCTTGGCCCAGCGGGGCGCCACCAGCCAGGACTCCGGCCCGAGCCGCAGCAGCCCGGCCACCAGCCGCCCCGGCGGCGGAACGGCCAGGCCCTGGGGTCGCACCAGCCTGAAAACACCGTCCACTGCAGCCAGCGCGGCCGCCCAGCCGAGAACATAGAGCCACAGGGACCCGAGCGGCCCGAAGACCACCCACACCACGACGGCCACGCCGCCCGCGAGGACCCCCCACCCCACTTGAGAGCCGTACTCGCCCCGGCCGCCGCCCAGCACGGATCCGCGCTCATCCATCTACGCCTCCACACCCCGTCACGGGATGAGACTCACGGGCTGTAGTGGGGGTTGTAGAAGCCTCTGGCCGTCTCGGCTGGCGCTCGACGGGGTTCACGGCCCGTCAGGGACGTCGCTGAGCGTGGCGTGCGCGTGTGTCTTGTCGTACTGTCCGACTAATCTTCGGAGCATGGGGCTTGGCGACATCAAGTACGAAGACATAGTCGCGGCGACCGAGGAGTTCCGCCATCTGGGCCGGGACAACTTCCTGCAAACCTACGGCTTCGGGCGGGCCAAGTCGTATGAGCTGGTCCTGGACGGTTTTCGATACGACTCGAAGGCGATAGCCGGTGTCGCCCACGGGCATGCCACCGGCCATTTTCTGAGCGCGGGGGACTTCAGTGGCGGCGCGGCCACGGTGGCACGACGCCTGCGCGAGCTCGGCTTCGTGGTGGAGACCGGGGAGACCGGGGAGACGTCCCGGAACCGCGCAGCTCTGCTGGAGCGCCTCAGGGCACTCCGGGTTTCCCGCGGCCCGGGAAACCCAGCCCCCAGCCGACACCAGCCGTTGAGCCTCCTGTGGGCGATATCCCGCCAAGCCGACGAGCAGCCCCGCATGACCCCGTGGCCCCAGTTCCGAGACGTGGTGGGGCCCCTTCTCGTCGAGTTCGGCCTTCCCAACGCGAAGGCCACACCGGAGTACCCCTTCTGGCATCTCCGCAGCAGCGGACTGTGGGAGGTCCAGGGCGTGCCGACAGAGTCGGCCCAGGCGATGCCGAAGAAGAGCATTCTCGACGCGCACCACCCGCAGGCAGGCTTGACGAAAAAGACCGCTGATCTCCTCCGGGACCCGGTGGTCCGCCTCGACGCCATCGCCACCATCTGCGACACCTATCTCGAGGACCTCGACCGCCAGACCCTGTTCGAGCGCGTGGGCCTGGGCGGATACACCACAGCCGGTGGTCTGTTGAGCCCGTCGGATGACGCGAGCAGCGGCGGCGGTGTGGACGAGTACGGGCGGGCGACCGGCCCCGCTTCGCGCCGTGATGAGATCCGTTCCGTCATCGTCCGCGACGAAGCACTGGCCAGGAAGGTCAAGGAACTCGAGGGCGATCGGTGTCAGATCTGCGGCACGGTGCTCCGCTACCTGAACCGCCCGTACAGCGAAGCGGCTCACATAAGAGGCCTGGGCAGACCCCACCACGGCCCCGACGAACTGCAGAACCTCCTGTGTCTGTGCGCCAACTGCCACGTTCTCTTCGACGGCTTGGAGATCTATGTCGACCCTGACGGCCTGGTCAGGGGGACGAGAAACAGCAGAGAGCCCCGCCCGCTCCGTCGCGACCCAAGGCATCCGATAGACGAGGCGCACATCGGCTATCACCGCAATCTGTGCACCATCAATTCTCCTAGGCTTGCCATCGACTGACTTGGCGTCCCGGCTCCCCAACTATCTCTACATGGGGCGGATAAATGGGACCGATGACCGGTTCAGGGCCGAGATGAACGGCTGCCCCTCATCCCCGAATTGGTGACCTGCGGGGCAAATCGGGAGCTGCGATGTCACAACTAGGCCACCTTCTTCACTGATCCCTCACATTTGGAGCGGCGGCGCAAGTAGTTTCGACCCTCACGTACTCAACCCGGGGGGCCCCGTGAGCTACTACCAACCTCAACCGCCGCCGCCGTTCCAGCCTCCGCCCGGACCGCCGGCCGTCCGTCCCGCACCCAAGTGGGCGCGCAAGCGATTCGTACTGCCTGCTCTGGGCCTTGCGTTCATCATCGGCGTGGGCAGCGCCGGCGCCGACGGTCAGAACCCGAACGCGACGAAGACGGTGGCTGACCACAAGGCGCGCCCGACGGCCACGGCCACGGTCACCGCGACAGCCACGGCGACGGAGACCGCGAAGCCGAAGCCGGCGCCGACAGTGACGAAGACGGTCAAGGTCAAGGTGAAGGTGACCGTCACCGCGCACGCCGCCGCAGGGTCGGGAACGGGTGGCAGTTCAACGTCCGGCGGATCGTCGTCCAGCGGCGGGTCCAGCTCGTCGGGCGGCACCAATTCCGCGGGCGGCGGTGCGACGGCTCTGTGCAACGACGGTACGTATTCGTACGCCGCTCACCATCAGGGGGCCTGCTCGCATCACGGCGGCGTAGCTGTCTTCTACCGGTAGTCAGCGTCGCAGGCAGGTGCCATGGCTGGTGCGCTGAGCACCGGACCACCAGTCTCGCTGAATGGGGGAGGCGGTCGGCACCGCCCCTCCGGCGTTCCCGGCGCGCGCATCGTGGCAGTGTGCGGACAGAAGACGGCACGACAGATGCGGCGGTGGCGACCGGGCTTGGCACTCGAGGGATTGGTTGTCGCACTTGAAGGGTGTCACCTGAGGCAATGAATCAAGATCCCGTCCACCCTCCACCTGGAAACCTCGGCACACGGCTGCTGCAGGCGGCCTACCGCCGGCACATACGCGAAGACCCCGGCCTCAGCGTTTCCGCTGGTGACGGGGTCTTTGGGCACCTCATGCTGGGTGCCCCCGGCAGGATTCGAACCTGCGCACACGGCTCCGGAGGGCGATTGATTCCACAGTATCTGTGCTGGTCACAGCTGTTCAGAGTTCGCTATGACCTGCTCCCGTCCACGGATGGTCCACGGACGACCGAGTTGGTCAGCGCCAGCTACTGGGGTTCCAGGTTCGACGGTGTCGGCCAGTCCAAGCCGATACCGGGAGGGCTGGCAGCTCACGTTCAGAGACCCGCAGGTGCACTCGTTGTCGCCGGGGCATCCGTGCTGACGAATGCTCACGAGTGCAGGTCCGTCGTTCTCGTGATGCTGCTTCATGTAGATTACACTTTGATCACGTGATCACCACGAGACCTCCACGGCGTGCATGATGATCCACATAACCGCTCACCAGCGATGTTCGTCGCCGCTGGGTACGTCGGCGACATGCTCAAGGGCGGCGGTCCAGAGGTCTGTGGTCACCAACTCTCCCAGGAACACGTACAGTTCGGTACGATTTTCTCTGGTGTTCAGGGGGTAGTGAGCGCCGCGAGGGACTTCTAGCAGGTGTGTTGTCGGGTGGGATTGTAAGTCGCGAGCGGGGTTAGTTATGAGCGGGACGGACTTGAACGATCTACCGTCCCCTGGTAGCCAACTCTTCATCGACGGCGGGATGGCTACCGTCGTCGCGGCTACCGGCGCTGGCGATGGAGCCGACCTCGTCGTGCGCCGCAGTGACGGCACGCTCACTGACGTTGCTCTGAGCCTCGTTGAGTTGCATGCGGCTGTTGTGCCTGTCAACGACGCCGGTGGTGATCCTGCCCGGGCGCTCGCCGCACTGTGGGGGCGGTGGATGCAGTACGCCGTCCCCCGCATCCGGTCCGCTGTCCTCGCCACACGCCCGCTGCGGCCTTACGCGCACCAGGACGAGGCGGTGTTCAGCCACATGCTGGCCCAGCCACGCCTGCGGTTCCTGCTCGCTGATGAACCAGGCACCGGCAAGACGATCATGACAGGTATGTACATCGCCGAGGGTACGCGGCGAGGTTTGATACCTGGCAGGACCGTGATCATCGTGCCTGCGCACCTCGTGGAGAAGTGGAAGCGGGACTTGCGTCGCTATTTCGCGATCGAGGCGGCCACAGTCACTCCTGACGTCGCCAGAGACCCGCGTGACCTCGATCCGCGCGTCAGCGTGTGGGTCGTGAGCGTGGATCTGTACACCTACAACCCGGACGTTAGGCGCAAGATTTCTGGGGCCCGGGCGTCGTGGTCGCTAACGGTCTTCGATGAAGCGCACCGGCTGACGCCTACGTCCCAATACCTCGGCGCCGCACGGGAAGTGGCGAACCGCACCCACCACTTGTTGCTGCTCACCGCTACGCCGCACCGAGGTAAGGAGCACTTCTTCCGTGGCCTGCTGAGCCTCCTGGATCCCACGCTGTACCCCTGGGACCCGCGGAAGACCGAGTACGACACTGCGCTGAGGCCTTCGACTCTGTCCTTCCTGCGGAGGATGAAGGAGGAACTGAAGGACTTCGACGGCAATGATCTCTTCCCGCCTCGGTACGCCGAGACGGTGTCCGTCGACCTTAGTGGCCACGAACTCGCGGCCTACACCGCGGTGATGGACTACGTCGACACGTACTACGGCGAGAATGCGACCCTGGCCCGCTCGATTTACGGCAAGCGGGCTGCCTCTGCACTGGTGGCTGCCGCCGCTACGATCACGCGACGGCACGAGGCCCTCAAGGGGCCGGCGTCCAGCCGGGTCGATGGCCCCATACCTGACGAGTTCACGCAGGGCGACGGGTCGGTCAACCTTGCCGTCGAGGACGACGAGGTGTGGGAGCGCGCCGAGGGGATCGTCGTCAACGCCCGCAGCCGCAGCAAGAGCGAGGAGCTCACGGCGATCGACGGGGTCATCGACGCCATTCGACTTGCCACTACTGTTGGCCCGTCCACGAAGTGGCTACGCAGCCAGAAGCTCCTCACCCAGCATGGCATCGTGCCGGGCCAGGGTCAGTTGCTCATCTTTACCGAGTTCGCCGACACTGCCCGCTGGCTCGCCAGTCAGTTCACGCACGCCGGGTACAGCGTCGAGACCCTCGAGGGTGCAGTCAGGCACCATGAGCGCGACCAGCTTCAGCAGCGTTTCCTTGCCGGTGAGTTCCAGGTTCTGGTCTCGACCGACGCCGGCGGCGAGGGCATCGACCTGCAATCTGCCCACGTCATGATCAACTGGGACATTCCGTGGTCCCTGGTCCGCCTCGAACAGCGCATGGGCCGATTGCACCGCATCGGCCAGACCAAGCCGGTGCATATCTACCACCTCGTTGCGCCCGATACCCGTGAGGGCCGGGTCCAGGAGGTCATGCTCGGCAACCTGGAAGCCGCCGGAGAGGCGCTCGACGGACGGATCTTCGACCTGCTCGACGCAACCGCCGCCCGAGCTGGCTTCGACTACACCCGCGCGCTCATCGACGCTCAAGCCGGTCAGGCCGTCACCGTTCCGGGCACAGCCGAGTTGCTGTCCAAAGCACGAGAGTTGGTGAGCGACGAGGATCGGCTCCACACGCCCGCCAACACCGAGGCCGCCCTCGACCGGTTCCGTAGCGACCGCCTGGAAGCGATCAACCCGGTCATCGTCGATGGCTTCGTCGACCAGCTCGCCCGTGCAGAGCAGTGGCGTCTCGGTCCGGGGCCGGCCAAGGGCATCCGCCGCGTCACCTCGGCCCGGCTGCTACCGCCGACACTCGGCGGTGCGCACGAGGCGCTCGTTGCTGCTGACGGTGCCTCTGTTAGGCAGGCGATCAACGACGGCTCTCAGGGGCTGGATGACGTCGTTGTGCTTGGGCCTACCGAGGAGTCGTTCGCCGAACTGACCGACCTCGCCCTGCGTACTGGCGAGAGCGAGCTCATTCGGGGCACGGTCCTCAGCGACCCCGCGTCGCTGACGAATTACACCGTCTTGGTCTACGACGCCGAGGTCGAGGTACATGACGGCATCCGCCGGCAGCGGCGCAAGTCCCCGGTCCTCATTCGGTACTCCGGCGCCGGGGCATTCGAGAGCGCCTGGGAGTCCCTAATGTTGCTCAGGCCCACCGGTTCCAGCCATGTCGCGCCGCCCCTATCTCCGGCGCTGCGGCACGACAGTGCGCTGGAAGCCCGGGCGGCGCTTACACGGGAGGTCGCCCGCGCCCGCGCGGAGCGGGAGGCGTGGGTCGACAAGGCGCGCCAGCAGCTCGACCAGGTCGAGTACCGATATATGGACGAGCTCGAAGAGCTGCCAGCCACGGAACGGCGTGAGCGGATGTCCCGCTTCGAGGAGCTTAAGCGCCACCGTCTCGCCCAGCTTGAAGACATCAGCAAGATCGGGCAGAGCGCTCCCCGCTTGGTCGGTTGGGCACACGTTGTCGGTGAGGCCCTCGTCGACCAGCTTGGCTACGACCCCGACAGCGAAGCAGTCGCGGTGGCCACAGTCTTGGCCGAGCTTGACCGGCTCGGTTTCGACGTGGACGACCGACAGTCCGCTGGTATCGGCTACGACCTGCTTGCCCGGCACCGCACGACCCGAGAGCAACGCCTTGTCGAGGTCAAGGGTTTCCATGCGGGCTTGGAACCGGTGTGGCTGGAGCAGCACGAGTGGGCTCAGGCGCAGCAGCGCGGTCGAGATTACTGGCTCTACGTCGTGGCCGACTGCGCCACATCCCCGACAGTCCTCGTCCGCGCCCAGGACCCAGCCAAGCTTCTAGCCACCGGGCCACGGCGCATCGAGCGGTTCCAGATCAAGGTTGCCGACCTGCGTCGGCTGATGGGAGAGCAGCGGTGACCACAACCACCAAGGCGCCGTCGACGGACACAGCGGCCACCTCGGATCGCGTCAGTGACGTGCACAGCCGCCTCATCGACCACTGGTTCCCGTGCTCATCGGTCGACGCCTCCGTCGGTACCACCGCGGGATCCGGCCGCAGCGAAAAGGCACTCTTCACCTGGTTTGCCTCTCGTCCCATCGCGCAGGCCCGCGCCGCCGTTCTGACCACCCTGCTGCCTGACCGCGAAGATCTTCACGCAGATGTCCGATCGGCCATCGAAGCGGGCAACCCCACTGCGCTGCGTCGTCTGCGCGAAGCCATCGCGGAGGAGTACCCCACCGGTCGCCCAGTCGTACTCGATATCTTCAGTGGCCGAGGCATCATCCCCCTCGAAGCAGCGCGCCTCGGCGTGACCGCGGTCGGAACGGACCTCAGCCCGGTCGCAACAATGGGTGGGCGCCTCCTGGCCGACTACCCGCTGCGCGACTGGTCGACCGAGGCTGCCGTTCCTTTCGCCAGCGGAGCTGAGTCGGAAGAGACACTCTTCAGCGACGATGAGCCTCGACTGCTGCGCGACGTCCGCGCCGTACTCGCTGAAGTGAACAAGCGTGTGGCCAAGGCTGTCGCGCCCTACTACCCGGCAAATAGCCGCGGCAAGGTGCCCTGGGCCTATCTGTGGGCCGTCAGCATCCCCTGTGACCAGTGCCGTCGGCGCTTCCCGCTCATCGGCAGCATGCGGCTGCAGTTTCCTTCCGGGCGTGAGGGGGACTTCGGGCAGTCGCTCGAGCTCGTCATCGACGGGGACCGATGGCGTTCCCAGGTGGTGGACGGGGACCCCGCCCAGCAGCCGACGTTCTCAGCCGCGGCGGGCCGCAAGGGTAAGAGCGCCCGCTGCCCGTTTCCGTCCTGCGGACACGTCCACACGCTCGACACCGTCAAGGCGAAGGGTTTCGCCGGCCAATATGAGGACGAAATCATTGCCGTTGGTGAGGAGAACGAGGGGGTCGGCAAGACATTCCGCGCCCCGACGGCTGACGAGATTACAGCCGCCAAGTCCGTCGACCTTGCCCGGCTCGACGGCTTCGGCCCTTTCACTGCTGTTCCGGACGAGGCGATCCCGCCTGGCAATCAAGACACAATCCGGGCCAGTGGCTACGGATACCGCACCTACGGCGCTCTTATGAACGACCGACAGGCCCTTCTCTTCGTAGAGACAGTCCGCGCCATCCGCGGTATTCGCACCGACCTTTTGGCTGCGCGACTCACCACCGACTACGCGGACGCGCTCACGGCCTACGCTGCAGCGAACATGCAGCGACGACTCCGGCGCTCGACTCGAGGTGCAAAGCTCGCCGCATTCGGTGGCAACGCCTCGCGCAAGGGCACGTGGGTCCAGGTCCACGACATCTTCGCGGACGAGAGTAAGGTGTCTTTCCAGTTCGACTACCTTGAGGCCGGGCCGGGCACCGGGCCGGGTACCTGGGACAGCGTCACTGACAGCGGCCTGCAGGCGCTCAAGAAGGTCATCCAGGGAAGTGATGCAGGACGACCGGGCCGATTCCGTCGAGCTTCCGCGATAGCCCTCCCCTTCCGCGACGGGTCGGTGGATGCGGTCGTAACTGACCCGCCGTACTACAACATGATCGACTACGCCGACGCGTCGGATCTTTTTCACGTCTGGCTGAAGCGCTGCCTTTTCGACGTGTTCCCCGATCTTTTCGATGTTCCAGGGTTGCAGGACAAGGCCGACGAGATCATCGTCAAGCGCGGCAACGCCCCAGGTGAGCACCGGACTCGCGACTTCTACGAGCAGATGCTTAGCCGTGCGTTCGGCGAGGCACGGCGCGTGCTGCGCGCGGATGGCCACCTTGTCGTTGTGTTCGGGCACTCCGACCCTGACGCGTGGCGACGGCTACTTGGAGCCCTGCGCGATGCCGGCTTCGTGGTGACCAGCTCCTGGCCGTCGAGGACCGAGACGTCCTCGACCGGGGTGGCGAGCATCAAGGTCACAGTCGCGATCGGCTGCCGCGTTGCCGCCTCGAACCGGCCAGTCGCAACCGCCGCTCAGGTCGACCGTGAGGTTGCCGAGCGGGTCAAGACCGCCGTACGGGAATGGGACCGTGACGGCCTGGCCCTCACTGACCAGCTCATGGCAGCCTACGGACCGGCGATGGAGGTCTACGGCCGCTACGCCAAAATTCTCAAGCCCGACGGCAGCCAGGCCGAACTCGACCGCTACCTCAAGTTGGCGCGCACCGCGGTCCGCGACGCAACAGCGCTCAAGCTGGACGAGTTGCCGCTTGAGACATTCGACGCGCCCACCCGCTTCGCGGTCTTCTGGCAGCGGCTCTTCGCACGCTCGGACGTTCCCAAGGGTGAGGCCCGATTTCAGGCGCAGGCGGATAACCTGCGCCTGGAGGATCTGCGCGGCGCGCTGCTCACGGAGAGCAAGAGTGGCTTCAAGTTGCGTCTCGACGCCCCGAGCGCTATCAGCGACAAGTCCTCGACGTTCGAGGTGGTCCGGGCTATGGCCGCCGCCTGGGACCAGGGCGCCACCGAAGGCGTTGCCGCTGTCGTCGCTGAGTCTGACCGGCAGCCCACTGACGCGCACCTGTGGGCCGTCGTCGGGGAGATCCTCGCGCAGTTGCCTCCCAGCGACACAGTGGCCAAGGCTCTCACAGCCGTTCAGCGCAACGCTGGCACCATCGCCAACCTTGCGCACCGCGTCGCCACCGAGCTCGCCGCCAGCGAGCGCGTTGACCAGCCCACCCTTCCGTTCACCATTAAGGAGTCCTGAGCATGTCGACCGGCACCGCTTCGCACTGGGCCGACGTCCTCACGCTCCGGCCCGAGGTCACTGCGTCCGACGGCTCAGTGGGCGAGCTGCAGATGAGCCTGCACAAGGCCGTCTACCAGACCGTTGAAGTGCCTTACCGCAAGGTTGACTACTACGGCGACATCACCCAGCCCACCCCGAACCTCGTCGGCTTCTTTAGCCGTGTCGCCCGTCGGCTGGGTACCGACGCCGAGACCACAGCGCTGTTCCACCTGGACCAAGGCATGGGCGGAGGCAAGAGCCATGCCCTCGTCGGGCTCTACCACATGGCCAACTCGCCGCAAGAGTTCTTCGCCACGGAGCTAGGCCGTAAGGTCCGCACTGAAGCGGGGCAGGGCGGCCGCGATGTAGACCTCACCGGTGCCCAAGCCGTTGTCCTCACGGCCGACTACTTCAGCCCGGGCAGGCCCAGCGAGACATTCGGCCCGGCCACGAACCTGTTCGAGCGGTTCCTCTGGTCGCTGACCGGCGGCGACATGGACCGTTATAAGCGCTACGTCAAGAGCGGCCCAAATAAGGGGACGCTGCAGCAGGCGCTCAGTGACGCGGGACGGCCGGTACTCATCCTGCTCGACGAGCTGATGGATTACGTGCTGCAGCTCGCGGACGCGACCAACGTCGACCGCATGCCCAACGAGAAGGCGTTCCTCAACGCCCTCATGGACGCCTGCGACGACGTTCCCCGCGTCGTATGTGTCGTGGTCATGATACGCAGCGAGCTCGATGAGCGTGGTTACCCACCGCTAGCTGATGACTTCCGCAGCTATGTCTCCGACCGGCTCGTGCGTAACGGCCCGGACGGCAGAGTCGCGGTGACTGAGTCCCACGACTTCGCCTCGATCATCCAGCGCCGTCTGTTCGAGCCGGCCAACGTGGGCGCTGCAGCGTCGGACGTGGCCAGGCGGTACGACACGGCGAGCGATACGGCCTGGCGAGACAAGGTGCTTGACAAGCTCGGTCCGAACCGCGCGCTGACCGGCTTCGCCGAGCGAGTCGAGGCAAGTTACCCCTTCCACCCCGAGCTCATGCGACTCGTGCGAGAGGAGTGGTCCCAGGTCCAGAACTTCCAGCGTGTTCGTTCCACGGTCGCGATCTTCGCACGGACCGCGCTGCACTGGGTCACCGAGCACCAAGCCGGGCGCTGGGCGCCGGCCCTCATCGGCGTCGGCGACATCCCCCTCACTACCGCCCTTGAGCAGTTGCTGTCCTCTGGTCTCTTCATGGGCAACGACCGGGCCATCCAGGGCTATCGCTCCGTCGCCACCACGGACATCACCAGCACCGACGGGTCTGCAGGACGCGCCGTTGCCATCGACCAGCGGCTGCGCGCTGCCGGTGTCACCGCCGGCCAGGACCACGCGGGCGTGCGTATGGCCACCGCCCTGTTCTGCTACTCGATGGTCGCCCGCCCGCGCGGCGGTCGGGGGGCGACAAAGGCCGAGATGCTTGCGGCCATCTTCGAGCCGACTCCGGCCCCCGGTACCCCCTACACCGATGCCGAGGAGATTTTCAACGCCCTTACTGGCGAGGACGGGCTCGGCGCTCTTGAGATCACTCAGCCGACCAACGCACCCGGGCGCTACTACCTGTCCATCAGGCAGACGCTCAGGATGTACTTCACGGCCTCCCTCGCGCTCGTGGACCCACCCTCTTGCGGAAAGCTGGTCTGGGAGCAGACGCAGAGACTCGCTCGGCGCGGTATCTTCGACGAGATTCGCTTTATTGACGCGCCGTCCGCGACCGGGGATATCGACCTCCAGCGCACGTTCGACGGAGTGGATTCGGCCGTCACCCGCCTCGTCGTGCTCGACTCGCGTCGCTGGACCTTGCTCAACGGCAAGGACACCCTTAGCCGCGCTGAGATTACAGCTCTGCTCGGGCTCGGACCCGACGCGCTGCGCGTGGATAATGCCGCCAGCTGTGTCGTGGCCTGCGTGAACACACAGCGGCGGGACGTGGCGCGCAAGCGCGCCAGGGAGGTCCTTGCCTGGCGCAGTGTCCTTAAGCAGATCAACCCCGAGGACGTCGACGAGTTCCGCGAGGCCACCACCAAGGTGACCGAGGCTGAGGACAAACTCAAGAAGGACATCGAGAAGGCCTTCCAGCACTACGCCTACCTCGTCCGCGCCTCGGACGGGCTGCATGTGGAGTTCAAGCGGTTCGACGACGACAGCAAGTCATCCCTGCGCGGGGACCAGGTGTGGGCAGCACTCATCGAGGCTGGTCGCGCAACGAACACGGCAGGCCTCTCGGCGGACTATCTGGCAGCCCTGCTGGACACTTTCGAGCGCACCCTTACGCCGCGCGAAGTCGTCCAGTCCTTCTACAAGAACCCCATGTTCCCCCTGGTTGCCGCGACCGACGAGATACGCCAGGCAATCTTTGCTCTGCTTCGCAACGGCTGGGAACTGGCAGACTCCGACGGCAACAAGCTCGCCATCGCCTCTCCGGAACATATCTCGATCGGCTCCATTAGCCAGAATCTTCGCCGCGCGGTCAAAGTGGCCGAGACCGTGCCCGCAGCCGGTGGTGCGTCCAAGAGCACCACGACGATCTCGATCCCTAGGCAGCCAGCCGGGCCAGTCAGCGGCGGAGAGCCCAGCAAGCTGTTTGGCGTCGACGACCAGGAGTACCGGGCCACGACGGGACAGGCGAGCGAGGCCAGCACCGAAGATGCCGCTCCGAGCAACCCGGAGCTCACCTCCTTTAAGCGGTACATCATCGACCTGACCAACCGCAGCATCACCGCTCCGGATTCTCGTGAGCAGGTCTGGCAACTCCTCAAGGAACTGAGCAAGGTCATTGATGCACCTGGAACTAACCACCAGCTCATTAGTCTGAGCGTCACGCTAATTACGTCTGAGGGCGCCCAGGGGGCTATCGAGCAGAAGGCACAACAGGCAGGTGCACGCGTTCGGGTCGAGGACGACGACTTCTGACCAGCCGGGCGTGAGCGAATGCCAAAGCACTGGTATTACGCGCAGCCGGCCAGAGGGCTAGCCTGAGCCGACCCGCGATTGGCCGGCGGCTCAGGGACAACGAGGACGCGAAATCGGCTCAACTCGCCGACTGGTTGATTCGGCGTGCTGAGGCTCGCGCAGGACCCTTCTAGCCTCCTGCCTACGCGAACGCTGTAGTCAGGAGGCAGGGTCGGGCTGGCTACTTCTTCTTGCCTTGGGTCTTGTCGGGGATCTTAGGAAGCCGGGGTTTTGCTGTCAGACACGGCTCGCGCCCTAATGGATCCAGTGCTCACGCCCAACAACCCGGCGGGCAACGCCATCTCATCGGACAGTCACGGCCTCCCGGCCGACCAGCAGGGGCACGGTCTGACAGCAGAGCTCGAACGGCTCCGGAGCAGGTAGTGCTCACCTGCCGGCGGCTGCGGACCGCAGTCTCTCCTCCGGCCCGTATGCGTCCCATTAGGAGTGGCGTGCTTGACCGGCTGCAGGTTGTCGTTGGTCGTCCTTGGCCACTGTTGAGCGACCTCGGACGGCCCAGCTTCGGCGGCTCGACGTACGGTCGGCACCTCCGATGCGCCCGTCTGAGCCTCAGCCGACGACAGTTAGCCACGACGGCGAGGGCGCCGACCGACCTGGCGCGCGTGTGCCTCGCTGCACCCCCACCAGCCTCAGCCACGCTGCGGTGCCGTCGACCAGAGCAAGCCACGACGGCCGGCCAATGACGTAGTGGGCCGTGGCCTCCTGGTCCATGGCTGGTTGAGACGGGCTGGTTCGCACTCACCAGGCTTTGTCATACCCCTCCCGTACCGTAGAAGCCGTAGGACCGAGTGGGAGGGGACGCCCGTGACTGACGTAAAGCTCGAGGACCTGATCGAGGAGCTCGACCAGAAGGCGAAGGACGAGTTCGCGTCCACCCCGGAAGTGGTGGACAAGGGGCACAGCCTTGATGTGTCGGCGCTGCCGATCACCGCTCGGAAATGGCACAAGGTCACCGACGCGGTTGCCGTCGTGGCGGACTTGAAGGGCTCGACGAAGTTGGGCACCGGGAAATGGGCTGCAAGCACCGCCAGCATCTACGAAGCCAGCACAGGTGGAGTCGTCAGAATCTTTGACGAGTTCGAGGCCGACTTCCTGGCGATTCAGGGTGACGGAGCCTTTGCCCTCTTCTGGGGGGACCGCCGGTACGAGCGCGCGCTGACCGCCGGAATCACGGTCAAGAGATTTAGTCTTGACTTGGTAAAGCGGCTTGAAGCTCGGTGGCCGAACGACTCCGCTTTGCCGAGCACGGGATTCAAAGTCGGCATCGCCTCCAGTCGTCTCCTAGTCAAGCGGGTCGGTACGCCGCGCAACGTCAATCAGCAAGAGCCGGTCTGGGCAGGCAAGGCTGTCAACTATGCGGCCAAAGCGGCACAGTCGGTCGATCGGCACCTCATGGCCGTTACCGGCAGCGTGTGGGACCGTGTCGAGAAGAACGATTACCTGGCTTACACCTGTCCGTGCGGTGAGGGTCCGTCCGACACGCTCTGGGTAGACCACACCATTGATCGGCTCCCTGACGGAGATCCGGAGGCTCAGGGGCGCGTATTGAGCTCCTCTTGGTGCGCGATCCATGGAGAGGAGTACTGCGCCGCCGTCCTGCGAGGTGAGAAAAAGCGTGACGATGTCGGTCACTTGAAAAAGGCGGCCGCTTCAGCGCGAATGCGTGAGGCAATCTGGACGAAGGCGCAACACGAACGCGAGGCGCTCCGAGCGCGACGTGCCGGATTCACCTCGTGATGCCGCGGCAAGGCCCCCCATCTGGCGGAGAGGCTGAGCAAGGCACCTCTGCCCCGAGTACCCTCCAACCGGAGCACGCGTGGAAGGCGCTAAGCCTGGTCAACGATTGGGTGAAACACGCCGAGACTAAGAGCGTTGCGACACTGGCCGCTGCTGGTGTCGCCGGAGGGGTCGCCTACAACCTGCTCAAGGACCAGAGCAACCCCGGAATCATCCTTGACCTCGTTGCGGTTGTTGGCTGTCTGGCAATCTTCATTGCCGGATTGCTTGCCATGGCAGCTCTTGCGCCCCAGCTGAAACCTCCTCTGAGTGGTGAGCTGCGCACGAAATTGCGCGGTTTGTGGGCGGGGCGACATACGCCTCCTAGCGAAGGTGAGACCGAGTCCGTACAGTCTGAGGCTGAGCGCAGCCCCACGAACCTGCTGTTCTACGGCGACGTTAAGCGTCTATACGAGCACGATGCACCGACATACGCGCAGGTGTTGGCCGCGCTTACGGGCAACGACCGAGAGATCACTGATCACATCGCTCGTCAGGTTCACGCGAACTCTCTCGTCGCGAATAGGAAGTACCTATGGGCTAACCATGCAATCCGAGCTCTGCGTATAGGTCTAGTCTGCTTGGCCTTGATTGCATTGATCATAGCTACCCGCTAGCAGGACAAGGGTGCGGCCCGGGCGCCGGCCGGGCTGGACGACAGGTCGGCGCCGAGCATGCGAAGCGCCACACGAACGCGAGCGCGCACTACAAGGAGAAAGCCCACGGGTAGCTAGCCGCTGCTTACGGTGCGGATGTGGTGCGCAGCCCGCTCAGTAGCCCCCTGGCTCTTGCACCTCACTGTTGTGCTCGGGCGATCACCAGGCTGCTGCCGAGTCACACTCCCAGCTTTGATTCCACGTATTTTTGCAGAGCGGCGATACTTGCCGATTCGATTGCTCCACCCAACCGCAACAGGAAGGCACTTAGCTTCGCCCTGGCACTGAGCCGATCCGCTTGACGCGCATCCGGGTCCTCAAGCTCATGCACGGACGTTTCAAGTGATGCTGCATTGTCACCCCCGTGGGTGGAAATCAACTCAAGAAGCTCCTTAGCCTCTGCCCCCAGGTTGACAGTCCCCTGAATATTCTGAACGACAGACCCTTGGAGACCATGAAAGATTTGTTGGTTTATCGTCACGACGGTACCATTCGATACCCGAGCTGCCGGAATACTCGAAATAGCTCCCATTGGAATGGTAGCTGAAGCCACCGGAGTGAGGGAATCAACCCAAGCTTCAACATCGCTGGAGCTTACTGCTCCATCTTCTGAAAGCTCTAGGAGTTCCGATTCTAGGCGGTGGCGGATGGCCAGCATTCGAGATTCACGCTCGTGACGCAGGTCCGTATTAATCCTTCGCACCGACTTTCCGTATCGCGTAACGATGCTAGAGGCTGAAACCCTCTCGATGCCCTTCGCCCGTAGCTCATCTTCTGCTGTGTCAGGGTCCTTCGCGCAGAGATCGAGGAAAGCGGAAAAATCACTGAACTGGCGAGACATCTCCTGGGGCAAGAGAGATTCATCGCCATAGAATTCATAGACGTGCCCTGAAGCGGTGCTGTAGCCGTCTTGCCTCACGGAGTGGCGGCCCACTTGCGTCAACCAATCATGGAAGAGCGATAGAAGTCGATCCGCTTCTGATGCGTAGAGGCGTCCCGTCGGAACGTAGATTCGAAACAACAAATTGTTCTCATGGTCATCTATGAAAGACCCGGATAGAGTGGCCATTTCTGCATTGGTCGTATACGGGAGCAGTGAAACGCCAGCAGCGGAAATCATTTGCAGGACGAGTGTGCGGACCTCCGGGCTCGGCACGGCGAGGAACGCGCGGCGGAATTCTTCGGAGGAATTAAAGGTTAGATCATCGTCTATCGCTACCACGAGAGGTTCCGGGATCACCTCCTCCCCTTCTAGGACCTGCTTGTGAACCATGATTAGATTAGGTTTCTTTCCAATGGCGGCGAAGAGGCGCGCGGCGACATCGCGATATCGGAGCGCCGCCATCATATTGAAGATGTTACCTGTCAGCTTTCCGATCACGGCAGTCAAGCTGGGATCCTCAAGGATCTCGATGATCTTTTCCCAGTTCGCGGCATCGGAGTAGAGGCTCTTCCGACGGTAGCGAGCCCCAGATACCTTCAGCTTACTATCGGAGAATTCCCTATTATCTGTCCCGATCAAAAGAAAATAGGGACGTTGGGACCCGTTCATTTACCCCCACCTCACGTGATCCTGCGGTGCCGATGCTACTCCCGGTCGTTCGTGCTCGGGGCATGAACGTTGTGAGGGCACGCGGCGGGAAGCGCTTATGTCCGATCAAAGACGACAGGATGAGGCAGCGGTCGGGGGAACGGCTTTGGGGTGGCGCTGCTTTGGCGCGAGCGATCATGGCCCCGTAAGCTTCCGGCGTGTCGGGCAGTCTGTGGACCTGCCTGGTGAAGCACGACGTTGGGGGCCATGATGTTCGAGGCTCGCGCCAAAGTGGCTCCGTAGAGCCGTGGAGCCGACCGCCCCAGCCACGACGTACTTCTTCTCTCACCTCAAGTGGCTGATTGTTCTGAGCGCGGCCCGGGCGCCGGCCGGGCTGGAGCGGGGCGGAGACAGGAGCGCAGGCCCGGCCGGGGGCCGGGCCGCGCGCGGTGAGCGGAGCGAGCCGCCTTGAACCCGTGACGGAAGTTGTTACTCGACAGGTCCCCGCGGCCTTGTCCGGTCCCGGGAGATGCTTGACACTTCGGTCCCAGCTGATGGTTGACAGTGGCCGTGATCGGCTTTTCTGTGCGCGTCATTGCGGTGCGTGTGGGGAGGCCGGGATTGGCGCTGGTGGAGTTGTCGGTTGTCGAGCAGAGATACCGGGCTGTCTTGGCGGTGCTGGCGGGTGCGACGGTGACCGAGGTCGCCGCGTCGCTGGGGGTGTCGCGGCAGACGGTCAGCGGCTGGAAGTCGAGGTATGAGGCTTCGGGTCTGGCGGGGTTGGCGGATCGTTCGCGCAGGCCGGCGTCGTGTCCGCATCAGGCCTCTGCCGAGGTCGAGGCGGCCGTGTGTGAGCTGCGGCGCAAGCACCCGAAGTGGGGTCCGCGGCGGATCGCTCATGTGCTGGAGCGGTCCGGGACGGTGAGCCCGGTGCCATCACGGATGACCGTGTATCGGATCCTGGTCCGTCACGGGTTGGTGGAGCCGGGGGTGCGGCGTCGGAAGCGGTCGGATTACAAGCGCTGGCAGCGGGACCGCCCGATGCAGCTGTGGCAGATGGACATCGTCGGCGGCGTGATGCTCGTCGACCCGGTCACCGGCGAGCTGACCGAGGCGAAGGTCGTGACCGGTGTGGATGACCATTCCCGGTACTGCGTGATCGCGTCGGTGGTCGAGCGGGCGACCGGACGTGCGGTCTGCGCGGCCTTCGTCCGGGCCTTGCAGAGGTTCGGGGTGCCGGAGGAGGTGCTGACCGACAACGGCAAGCAGTTCACCGACCGGTTCGGGCAGGGTGGTGAGGTGCTGTTCGACCGGATCTGCCGGGAGAACGGGATCGCGCACCGCCTCACCCAGCCGGCGTCGCCGACCACGACGGGCAAGGTCGAGCGGTTCCATCAGACACTGCGGCGTGAACTCCTCGACGACTGTGGGGCGTTCGAGAGCATCGAGGCGGCTCAGGCGGCACTGGATGCGTGGGTGGAGGAGTACAACTCCTCGCGGCCGCATCAGGCCCTGGACATGCAGTCTCCGGGAGACCGGTTCACCCCGGTTGCCGAGCAGGAGCGGGACGTACTGGGCCTGAAGATCCCTGGAGTGCTGGCGCTGGTGCCGCAGCAGCGGACACCCCGAGAGGATCCGGAGCCGGCTGCGACCGAAGCCTGCGAGGTTCCTGCCGCCTTGCCTGAGGTGCCGGCGGTGGTGCCGGTGGAGTCCGGTGGGCCGGTGGAGTTCGAGCGGGTGGTGCCTGCGAGTGGGAATCTGCAGGTGGCGGGCAAGCAGTTCTGGCTGGGTCCGGCCCGCTCAGGACTGACGGTGACGTTCTGGGCCGACACGCAGGTGATCCATCTGCTGATCGCCGGGACGCGGATCAAGACCGTGCGGTCCCACCTGTCGGCGGCGGATCTGGGACGGCTGGCGGCCCGGGGCGGACGTGCGGCGGGACCGGCCCCGCTGCCGGCCGGTGACGGGGCCGCGTTCGAGGTGGACCGGGTCGTGAACAACAGCGGCCTGGTGGGCCTGGGCGGGCACCAGGTGCTGGCGGCGGAGATCCTCGGCGGCCGCCAGGTGGGTGTCCGCATCGATGAGGAGACGCTGTCGTTCTTCGATCCGTCCTCGCGGGAACTGCTGCGGGTGCGGCCCAACCCGCTGACCAGCGAGGAAGTCCGGAGGCTGCGGGGCCTGCGGCCAGCCGGACCGCCGCCACGGCCCGGAGTCGAGCCCGTGCGAGTGCAGCGGCGGATCAGCGCGGTGGGCACGGTCATGGTCTGCCGGCAGGTCGTCTCCCTCGGCCGCCCCTACGCAGGCCAGACCGTGACCGTGCACGTCTCGGACACGACGCTCACCGTCGAGCTGGACGGCCAGGTCCGGGTCATCCGGCGCACGACCGACGTCCCGGTCCGCAACGTGAAAGCGAACAGGCCCCGTGAAGTTTCCGATGTTGTCTAGGCCCACCGTCAAGCATCACCTGGGACCAGAACGTCAGGCATCACCTGGGACTAGACACTCGGACTGCTGGCTGTTGCTGCTGGTGGTCCCGGTGTCTGCTGGCTCGTGGTGTAGAACCCTGGGCATGGGGAGTGAACGGCGAGAGCGGATGAGGGTGCTTGGGACGCGGCTTCGTGCGCTTCGTGCAGAGGCCGGCCTGACGGGTGCTGTGCTGGCACAGCGGGCCCATGTGGGGCAGCCGACGGTGTCCAAGGTCGAGACCGGGCGCATGGTTCCGAGCCTCGATGTGCTGGATCGGCTCTCGCTTGCCCTCGGCCTCGATGAGTCGACCGCCCGTGAGGTGCGTGACCTCCTGGCCGCGGTGGAGGCAGCTGCCGACTCCGATCAACTGGCAGACAGCGCGATCCCGGCTGGTGCCGCCGTTGATGATGAGATTCGCTCCGCACGGCTCGTGCGCTCGTTCCAGTGCGTCGTTCTGCCGGCCATGCTCCAGAGCGCGGAGTACGCCCGGCACGTCTTCGAGAGTGCGCCGAACGCGACGGCTGAGTCGGTCGGCCGGGCTGTTGCTGCCCGTGTGGAGCGTCAGAGCGTGCTGTACGAACCGGGGCGGGAGTCGGTGTTCGTGCTGACCGAAGCTGTGCTGCGGACGTGGCCGGGGACCCCGGCGCTGATGCTCGCTCAACTAGACCGCTTGCTGGCCGTCGAGAGTCTGAGCACCGTGCGGCTCGGGGTCATCCCTTGGCGTCGGCCGGTGCCGGTCCTGCCTCGCCATGGGTTCACGTTGTGCGACCGGCGAGCGGTCGTGGTCGAGACGTTCGGCGCTGAGCGGGTATCGGCCGACTCCGCCGAGGTGGCCTCGTACGAGGAGACGTTCGGCCGCTTCGAGGAGGTTGCGGTCTTCGGCGGTGAGGTGCGGGAACTGCTGTTGCAGGTGATGAAGGAGTTCCGCGACTTGGGAGACACCCTCACCCCTTAGAGGAATAATTCCTCTAGATGCCTGGCCTGCGAGCCGTTCGTGGGAATACTCTGCCGCTGCGCTGTCTAGTCCCCTAGACGATGGTGGAGGAGTCTCCTATGCGGTCCAAGTGGTGCCGTGCCTTTCCTGGTGTGGCTGAAGAGGTGGCGCATGCCCGTCACTTCGTCGCTGCCCTGCTCGACGGGCACGGCCCCGTCGAGGATGCCGTCCTGGTCGTGAGCGAGCTTGCGACTAATGCTGTGCGGCACTCGCTGAGTGGTTCGGCCGGCGGCTGGTTCCTCGTGGTCGTCTGCTTCGGTGGCGGAGATCTCGTGCGTATCGAGGTGGTGGACCAGGGCGGCGAACGCGTGCCGCATCTGTGTGACGTGACCAGTCAAGAAGAGGGCGGGCGCGGGCTGCTGCTGATCGCATCCTGCGCGAAGGACTGGGGCGTGAAGACCTGGCCGGATGGCCGTTCGGTGTGGGCCGAGCTGGCGCGGGAGGGTGCGTGATAGTGCTCTGTTCGGCGGCGGTCGGCGGTCTCCCCGCGGGCGGTGGTGGGTGAGCCCTCGTGGTGTGCCTCGGCGGCGGTCCCGGTTCTTCGTGATCGGCGTTCGTACAGGACGGCACCTCCCACCCATTCCGTCTAGGGCCCTAGACTCCTGGTTACTTCTAGGAGGTGCGGTCATGTCGGACGAGCTGCAAAGGATCACCGCGATCGATGATCCGTACCTGCTGCTGCGTGAGGTCACGAAGAGGCTGGCCGACGCTCAGCAGGAGGTGACCGAGCTTGCCCGGCTCCGCCGCCGTGTGGTCCAGGACCTCCACGCGCAAGGGCTCTCCTATGCGCAGATCGCGGAGAAGGCGGGCCTGAGCCGTGGGCGGATCCATCAGATCCGGCACACCGGCCCGGCACCGGAGGGGGCGTTCCTGGGGGTGGGCGCCGTCACCGTTGTGACTCCGCTCCGGTGGGACGGCGAGAAGAAGCGTCCGGTCGTCGCCATGGCCGATATGAACTCCGGGAAGCGACTGGAGGAGCTGGCCAAGTCCTACGGGCTTGCCGTCAGCTCCGGTCACGTGCTGGTGAGTGGTGAGATCGACCTGAACCGTGACGGCCTGATCGTCGTCTGCGGGCCGGCTATGTCCCAGGCCATGAGCGACCTGTACGCCCAGGACCCGGTACTCGGGTGGGAGCGTACGGAGGGTGAACCCTGGGCGCTGGTCGATCGGCGCACCGGCGCCAAGTACCACGCCGGAGCGGACATCGAGCCGCACCGCCCGCATGACGTCGGGTACCTCGGCAGGCTTCCCCGACCGGACGGCAACGGTTCGGTGCTCGCCATTGCCGGCATCCATACGGCAGGCTCCCTCGGCGTGGTCCACCTGCTCACCTCGGACCTCAACACGCTTTGGGGGCAGGTGGGCGAGCGTCACTACTCCACGCTGGTGAGCGTCGAGTACGACCCCGAGACCGACGAGCCGCAATCCGTGGAACTGCTCTGCCCCCTCTACCTGCACGACGAGGAGGCGACGGCGTGAACGTCGTCCTCGGCTCGCAGCCGGCCGACTTGGGACGGGAGAACGAAGACTTCGCCGCCGCCTCTTTCGGCGCGGCCGTTCTCCTCGACGGAGCTGGCGTGGCCGGGGCGGAGACCGGATGCGTGCACGGCGTCGCCTGGTTCTCCTACACGCTGGGCGGGCTGCTGTTGGCTGACATCGCGGCGCACCCCGCCCGGCCGCTCGCCGACTGTCTCGCCGACTCGATCCGAACGGTCCGCTCCCTGCATGAGAACACATGCGACCTGGCTTATCGGGCCAGTCCGACCAGCACGGTCGTCGCTGTCCGGGCCGAGGCGGGAGCTCTGGAGTACCTCGTCCTCGGTGACTCGACCCTCCTCCTCGCCGAGACGGACGGGAGTACGGCCGCCATCACCGACCAGCGCTTGGACTGCGTGGGCAAGCGGCTGCGTGGACCGGTCGACACATTGCCCACCGGCTCACCCGAACACTCCGCTGCCCTCGCGCAATACCGGGACGCACTCACCAGCCTGCGTAACCGGCCAGGCGGTTTCTGGATCGCCGGCCCCGACCCGCGAGCGGCCGAGCATGCCCTGACGGGGACGGTGCCGCTCGATTCACTCGCCTCCGTAACGCTGCTCAGCGATGGCGCGACACGCCTCGTCGACAGCTTCGAACTCGCCGACTGGAAAGAGGCGTTGGCCATCCTCAACTCCTCAGGGCCGGATGGGTTGATCCGCTGCGTTCGCGCAGCCGAGGCCGACGATCCCAACGGTCGGCGCTGGCCGCGAGGGAAGACCTGCGATGACGCGACCGCGCTGCACTGGGTCATGTCCTAGCGCGCCGGGCACCTTCGAGACACGCTCGTATACCCCCCTAGACAGTTGACGGGGCGTCGGTTACGGTAGTCGTCAACCCCCCTAGACAGTTCAGCGGGATCACCCCTCGCTGTCTAGGGGGGTATCCAACCCGGCTCGGCACCCTAAAGGGCGCCCGACCCAAGTGAGGTTCACTCCATGCGCGTCATCCCCGTCGACACTTCGGCCGCCACTCTGCTCGTCACGAAGCTGCCCGAGGTCAAGGTCAAGGACCGGCAGACCGGTGAGGTGGCCGTGGACCCGGTGACCAACGACCGGCTCATGGTCCTGGAGCTGGTGTTCATCGCAGAGGGCGGTTCGGACATGATCAAGGTCACCGTTCCCGAAAAGGGCATCGGTGAGGGCCTGGTCATGGGTTCGCCGGTCTTCCTGTCCGGCCTGGTGGCACGGCCGTGGGAGAGCGAGTTCGGCGGCCGCGCCCGGCACGGCATCGCCTACCGGGCTGACGCCGTCATGGTCGGTACCCCGGCGGCGGCGCGGGGCTGAGTGCCATGACCGATGCCCTGTGGGTTCTGATGCTGTTACTGCTGGCGGCGGCCGTGCTGGTCGCGGTGCGCCGTCGGCTGCCGGTCCTGTTCTGGTGGCTGGTTGGGTATCCGGTCGTCACACTGCGGGTGCTCACCTCGTACCGGGCCACCATGGATGCCTGCGGCCTGACGGTGCCGGCCTCAGCAGTTCGCCAGGCCACCGCCCGGATGATGGGGCGGCAGGCGGCCCCAGTACCACCGCGCCGGTCGTTGCCCCGGCCGACCGGGTCCGGGCTCGTGATGCGGCTGCGCATGGCGGCCGGGCAGGCACCCGAGGACTTCACCGCCTCGGCCGACCGATTGCGGCACGCCTGGGGCGCGCACGCCGTGCACGTCCGCCCCACCAAGCCAGGGCGGCTGGAACTGCGGCTCGTCGGCTGGGACGTCCTCGCCGATGTCCGGCCCGCTCGTCGGTGGCTGCAGACCGGACCGCTGTCCCTGCCGCTGGCGCTGCGTGAGGACGGACACTGGCACGTCCGGGATTTCCGCACCGTGCCGCACGAACTCATCCTCGGCGCCACGCAGTCGGGCAAGTCCGTGTACTTGCGCAACCTGCTGTGTGGGCTGGCCCGGCAGCCCGTTGCGCTCGTCGGCATCGACTGCAAGTGGGGCGTCGAACTGGCCCCGTTCGCGCCCCGTCTGTCGGCGCTCGCCGATACGCCCGACCGTGCGAACGGCCTCCTGGACGTCCTGGTGGAGGAGATGGAAGCGCGGTTCCATCTGATCGGCATGACGGGCGGGGCTGGTCCGGACACCGTTCTCACCTCGGACGTGTGGGGCCTGCCGGAGAAAGTGCGGCCGGTGCCGCTCGTGGTCGTCGTCGACGAGGTCGCCGAACTCTTCCTCGCCGCGAGCAAGGACGACGAGAAGCGGCGAGACGCCATGGTCACCAAGCTCATCCGCCTCGCCCAGCTCGGCCGGGCAGCCGGCATCTACCTGGAGGTGTGCGGACAGCGCTTCGGCGCCGAACTCGGCAAGGGCGCCACTATGCTCCGCGCCCAGCTCACCGGGCGGGTCTGCCACCGTGTCAACGACGAGACCTCCGCCAACATGGCACTCGGCGACATCGCACCCGAAGCGGCGCTTGCCGCTACCTCCATCCCGGCCGAACGGCCCGGCGTCGCGGTCGTCGGCGACTCCTCCGGCGGCTGGTCCCGCGTCCGCTCGCCCTACCTCACCCTCAACGACGCGGCGGCCGTCTGCCGCGACACTTCGGGCCTGGTGCCGGAACTGCCCCGGCTCGACTCCTTCCGGCCCGTCGCCGCCAAAGAGCTCGCCGGTCCTTCCCTGGCCGCACCCATCGCGCCCACCACTCGCCCGGTGACCGAGTAACCGCGCTCCCTCTCCCACGGCCGGCGTGACTGCCTCGCGCCACGTCCCTACCCCTCCCATGCCCGAAACCGGAAGGAAGCCGAGCCGATGCGAGCCCACCTGGCCCGAGTGGACGCCGTGGTCGTCCAGGCCGTCATCGCGGGCGCCCTGTCCTTCTCCCACCTGCACGACCTCGCCGCCGCCGCCGGACAGGGCGGCTGGAAGGCGTGGGCCTACCCGGTGAGTGTCGACCTGCTGCTGGTCGCAGCCTGGCGGCGGATGCGCCAGCAGCAGCAAGCGGGCCAGACGGCAGGGAGCCCACGGCTGTGGTTCCTGGTGGCCCTGGCCGCATCCCTGGGCGCCAACGTCGCCACCGCCGGGCTTCTCGACCTGGACCAGGTACCGGCCTCGCTTCGCGTGGTCGTCGCGGGCTGGCCCGCCGTCGCCTTCTTCGGTGGAACGCTGCTAGCCCACGCTCCGCATGTCGCGGAAGCGCCGGCGGCCCAGGCCTCCTCCTCGATGACGCACACGGATGCGGAACCGCACCCCGCCCCGGCGGCCGTCGACGGTCCCGACCGCGACGCACTTCCGGTGCCTTCCCCCGAGCCCGAACCGGCTGCGGAAACCAACACCGAGCCGGTCACCACTCCGCCCCTGGCTCCCTCCCTTCCCGTCTCGCTGCCGCCCGCCCTTGTCGACCGCGTCCGGGCCCTGGCCGAGGAGCACCGCTCGGCTACGGGCCATCCGGCCGACCCCGACGCCGTACGCGCTCGGCTCGGCCTGCCTCCGTCCATGACCCCGTCCGTCGCCGCGCACCTCTGAGAGGAGCACCACCGTGAACCGGCGCTTCCGCAACGTCCGCCGCATAGGCCCCGTCAACGTCGCCTCCTACGTCGACCGCGGTCGCAACCGCCACCTGGCCGCCTGCACCGCACCCCGCTGTGACTTCTCCGCCGAGTACGACAGTCACGCCGCCGCCGAACTCGCCGCCCGTACCCACCGCTGCCCGGCCTGACAGGAGGCCACTGCCATGAACGTTCCGCTCTGGCTCGCCCTGCTCGTCGTCGGGGTCCTCGGCGTCAAGCTCATCCGCCCGCCCTGGTGGCTCATCGCCGTCCTGCTCCTCGGCGGCTACCTCCTCGCCGACAGCCTGCTCGCCCCCGTCATCAACAGCTTCCTCAAGTGACCCGCGAAGGAGATCCGTTCATGTTCCGTCCGAAGGTCCCGACCATGCCTCAGCCCACCGGCCTCGTCGTCCCGTCCGCCGTGGTCGAACCGTCCACCATCGCGCCGGGCGTGCTCGCTCCGCCGCCGGCCACCGCAGCACCGGCCCCGTTCCGCTCGGCCAACCGGCTCACGCCTGGCACCGCGCTCGCCCTCGTCGGCGGCGGCACCGCCGTGGTCCTGATCGTCGGCGCCGTCCTGGTCAGCATGCTCCTCGCCGTCGCCATCACCGCCACGTCCGTGGCCGTCTGCGCCGTCGTCATCCGCTCCATCCTCACCCGCCGCTGACCTCATCGCTCCGCGCGCTCGGCCCGCCCTCCCTGTCTAGCCCCCTCGACAGGTCGGGCGCCCGTACCGAATGTCCGCCCCTGCAAGGAGGAACCCGCACATGCGCCCTGCGGCTCCGACCGCAGCCATCCGCCAGCTGGCAGCACTCGCCCAGCACGGCGACCTCAGCTCCTACGCACGCCAGATCCAGCGCCTCGGCGGCTGCGAGCGGCCCGTCCGGATGGAGGGCCACCGGCTCGACGTCCACGCCGCCACCGGCGAGATCGTCCGCGAGATCGCCGACCGCGACCTCCCCGCCGGACAGCTCCTCATCCGCTGCAACAACCGCCGCACAACCCGATGCGCCTCCTGCGCCGAGACCTACCGCAAAGACACCTTCCACCTGGTCACCGCCGGACTGAGCGGCGGCAAGGGCATCGGCCCGGCCGTCGCCCAACACCCGCGAGTCTTCGCCACCTTCACCGCCCCGTCCTTCGGCCCCGTCCACAACCGGCCCGGCGGCGGCCGGTGCCGCTGCGGACGCCTCCACCCCGACGACGACCCCGCCCTTGGCACCCCACTCGACCCAGACCGCTACGACTACCGCGCGGCCGTCCTGTGGAACGCGCACGCCGGGGCACTGTGGGCCCGCTTCACCACCTACCTGCGCCAGCACCTCGCCTCCCGCGCAGGCATCAAGCGCACGGAACTGCGCCACTACCTCAAGGTCTCCTATGCCAAGGTCGCCGAGTACCAGCGGCGCGGCGCAGTCCACTTCCACGCCGTCATCCGCCTCGACGGCCCGGACGGCGCCGACGATGCCCCGCCGGCCTGGGCCACCACGGAACTACTCACCGACGCGATCCGCTCCGCCGTCGACCTCGCCGAAGCACCCGGCCCCGTCCTCGACGGCCAGACCTACGCCTTCCGCTTCGGCGGACAGCTCGACATCCGCCCCATCCGCTCGGCCGACTTCGCGGGCACCTCGGAACTGTCCAGCCGCGCCGTGGCCGCCTACATCGCCAAGTACGCCACCAAGGGCGCTGAAACCGCCGGCACCCTGGACCGCCCTATCCGCAACCCGATCACCGACCTGATCGGCTCGGGCGTCACCGACCACGCCCGGCAGATGATCCTCACCTGCTGGCACCTCGGCGCCCTGCCCGAACTCGAGCCTCTGCGTCTCCGCAAGTGGGCGCACATGCTCGGCTTCCGCGGCCACTTCTCCACCAAGTCCCGCGCCTACTCCGTCACCCTCGGCGCCCTCCGCCAGGAACGCGCCGACCACAACGAAGCCCTGGCCCGCGAACGCGCGGCCGAGGGCGGCCACCCGCTGCCCGACCCGGACACCGTCCTCGTCCTCTCCCACTGGGTCTTCGCCGGGACGGGCCTAACTGCAGCAGAACACCTCATCACTCACGGCACTGGTGCCCCTGCAGGACAGGCAGACGACGACACGAAAGGAGCGCTGACGTGGACCACCGGCGCGACGAACTGATGACCGTCCCGCAGATCCTCGCGGAGCTTGGTGGGGTGTCTCGCCGCACCTTCTACCGATGGCGTGAACTGGGCCAGGGTCCAGCTGCATTCAAGCTGCCCAACGGCGAACTCCGCGTGTGGCGTGCTGACTTCGCCGCTTGGCTTCGGCAGTTGGAGGCAGCGGCGTGAAGTCGCTCGACGTGAAGGTGTGGAGCGTCCGAAAGCGGAACACCAAGAATCCGTCCTATGACGTCCGGTGGATGGTCGCCGGAAAGGTCTTCTCCGAGCAGTTCCGCACCAAAGGGCTGGCGGACCACTACCGCTCCAAGCTGCTGCGCGCTACCCATGCCGGCGAAGAGTTCGACACGGTGACGGGGCTGCCGGAATCGATGGTCGAGAAGGCGGCCTCGATGACCTGGTACGCCTTCGCTCTGAAGTACCTCGCCATGAAGTGGCCACACGCGGCGCCCAACACGCGGAACGGGATCAATGAAGCGCTGACTGCCGTGACGATGGCCCTTCTCGACGAGCGTCCGGGGCAGCCGTCCGAGGAACTGCTCAGGAAGGCGCTTCGCAACTGGGCCTTTGTCCTTCCCGGTCCGGACGAGCGTGAATTGCCGACCGAGGTCGCGAACGTATTGCACTGGGTGGCCAAGGTGTCGCGCCCGCTCTCGGACCTTGGGGACGCCGCGATCGGCAGGGCCGTCCTGGACTCGCTCAGGCTGAAGCTTGACGGGACGGCGGCAGCCGCGGAGACCGTCCGGCGCAAGCGTCGGACACTCGTCAATGCGCTGCACTACGCGGTGGACCTCGGTGAGTTCAAGGAGAACCCGGTTACGCGCATCCGCTGGAAGAAGCCGAAGGTCGCCGGGGAGGTCGATCCCCGGGTGGTAGCCAATCCCGAGCAGGCTCGTTCCCTGCTGGCCGCAGTTTCGTACGTCGGTGGGTACGGTCGTGCCCGTGGCCGTCGGCTCGTCGGCCTGTTCGCATGCATGTACTACGGCGCGCTGCGTCCCGCTGAGGCCGTGGGCCTTACCAGTGCGGACGTGAAGCTGCCCGAGGTCGGCTGGGGGACCGTCCTGCTGAATCGGACGCGTCCCAGTGTCGGCAAGCAGTGGACGGATTCCGGCGAGACCCATGACGACCGGGGCCTGAAGAACCGGCCGGCGGAGGAGGTCCGCATCGTGCCGATCCCGCCCCAGCTCGTCGCCATCCTTCGGCAACACCTCGACACCTTCGGCACCGCCGAGGACGGGCGGCTGTTCACCAACGAGCGTGGGGGAGTGGTGGGGTCGTCCACGTACTACCGCGTCTGGCAGGAGGCCCGTGCGCTGGCGCTCCCGCCGACCGCGGTCGTCTCGCCGCTCGCTGCTCGGCCGTACGACCTCCGGCACTCGGCCCTGTCGACCTGGCTCAACTCTGGGGTGGACCCGACCGAGGTCGCCGAGCGCGCGGGCAACAGCGTCGAGGTCCTGCTGAGCCGTTACGCCAAGTGCATCGATGGACGGCAGGAAATCGCCAACCGCAAGATTGAGGAGCTGTTGCGCGAGTACGAGTGATCTCCATCGACCCGTGCATGGTTCGAAGATTGCCACCTTCCCTAGCGATCACAAGTGCCGCGGATGGGGCTAAGATCGCCGCTCCGAGGCAACGACGATCATGGGGGGGCCATGATGGTGAGCAGGCATGCTCGAAGACTCGCAGGCGCTGGCGCAATGACGGTACTTCTTCTGGCGGCGGTCAGCGGGTGCTCGTCGGCTAAGGAGCTGCCGAACTCGGTCGGTTCGCAACTCCAAACGGCACAAGACCGGGCGCAAAGTGCGGGCTTCACCAACCTCAGTTCCGAGGATGCGACGGGGCAGGGACGAGCGCAGCTCTGGGATCGTAATTGGCGCGTCTGCTCGCAAGACCCACAGCCTGGCGAGGCAGACCCAGAGACCCTGGTGGTCTTCTCGGTGGTGAAAGAAGGCGAGTCGTGCCCTGCATCTACTGATGGCTACCTAGCCATGCCGGGCGACGAGATGCCTGGTTACGTCGGACGCAATCTTATGGATGCGATGGACCAGATGGCAGCCCTGACTGGCGAGATAACCGCGGTGGACGCCACTGGGGCGGGGCGGAGTACGGACAATGAGAACGACTGGCGAGTTTGCACCACCACTCCCGTAGCGGGAGAGGTGATCGAAGACAGCGTGGTCTTCGAGGTCGTTCCCAACCAAGAGAAGTGCCCCGGCTAGGGTCCTGTCTGCCGAACGATAGACCAGCGATCGATGGAAGACTGCAAGCCTTTAGGCCCCTGGAGGTGTCCAGGGGCCTTGGCGTTACTGAGCTTCCCCCGAGATGCGGGGAAAGGTGACAACAGGTCAGATGGGTTTCATGAGAGGAGCCCTGACGATGCCTGCCCCGAGGAAGTACCCGCTGGAGTTGCAGAGCGTGCGGTGCGGATGTACTGGAAGGCCGAGCCGATGCCGTGATCTGTCGCATGGCCGAGGAACTTGGTGTGTTTACGAGGCCCTGCGGGGTTGGATCCGCCAGGCCGAGGCGGACGCCGGCGAGCGGGACGGCCTGCTCACCACTGAGGAGAAGGAAGAAATCGCCCAGCTGCGGCGCGAGGTGCGGGAACTGCGTCGTGCCAACGAGGTACTGCGGACGGCCTCGTTTTTTTCGCCGCGCAGCTCGACCCGACCCGGCCCAGGTGACCGCGCTCCTCGACGAGCACCCGCACCTGGGGGTCAAGCCCGTACTCCGGGAACTGCACATCCCCTCCTCCACCTACTACCGCTGCGCCGGTCCGAGAAGGAACCCTAGGAACGGCGCCGCCATGACACCGAGCTGACCGGACAGATCCGGCAGATTTCTCAAGACTCCGGCGGCAGCTACGGATCGCTCAGAGTCCCTGCCGTCCTGTCACGCGACAACGTTCCGCGAAGTGGCTGCGCTCTTGGCAATCCAACTCGATGATGTTCAGATGCCTGACGCTCTTTGGATCAAGCTCATCGGAACGGTGCCCGCCATACTCTGGGTGGCCTTCGCCGCCATGGTGTACTTCACCCTCCGGCGCACGATCATCCAACGCATGGTTCCCCGCTTGACTGCCGTACGAGCACTGGGTGTGGAGGTCGAACTCGCTGCTGAGCTGCTGGATCGAGCCCAGGATGTCAGCCAGACGACCGTAACCCCGATTGCTAGGCGCACGGCACTTGGTCGGCTGGAGCATGCCGCCGAGTTACTGCGGGGAGGCAAGATTCTCTGGGTCGATGATCGCCCTGATGCTATCGCCTCGCTTGTGGAGCTTTTTCGTGCCGCTGCAATGCATGTCGACGTAGTCGTCTCGACCGATGAAGCAACACCCCTACTTCGCCGGAGGCCGTACGACATCGTGATCAGCGACATCGACCGAGACGGTGATCCGCAAGCAGGGATAAACATGCTGCGCATGCTGGAGCAGTACAACATCGATGCGCCGGTGTTGATCTATGCGGGAGATTTCGATCCCGAGAGAGGTGTTGACCGAAGAATATTCGCAGCCACTACGATACCGGTCGATTTGGTGCATTACGTCATTGATCTCATGGAGAGGGCCCGCCTGGGCTCGCTGTGATCTTAGGTTGGTGGTGTCTTAACGACCCAGTCAAGCGCCACCGCGACGCCAATCCCGAGCAGGCTCGGTCCCTGCTGACTGTGGTCTCGTACGTCGGTGGGTACAGCCGGGCGCGTGGACGTCGACTCGTCGGCCTGCTCGCCTGCATGTACTACGGCCCCTTGCGTCCAGCTGAAGCCGTGGGCCTCACGAGTGCGGACGTGAAGCTGCCTGAGGCTGGCTGGGGACGGCACTGTTGAACCGGACGCGTCCCAGTGTCGGCAAGCAGTGGACCGACTCTGGCGAGACCGCGATGACCGAGGACTTAAGAATCGGCCGGCGGAGGAAGTCCGGCTCGTGCCGAACTGCCTGCGTTTCCCGTACGAGCTTACTGAGCGGGGAAGATGAGTCGCAGAACGATCTCGCCGTCGTCGATCTCCCCGGTGGGCTCGAAGCCGAACTTCTGGTAGAAGGGCCACGGCTCGCCGTCGCCGGGCTCGTAGCTGGTCAGCAGCTCGGTGGCGCCGTCCGCGCGAACCAGGGTGGCGACCTGCGTGAGCGCCTCTCGGCCGATCCCTCGCCCCTGGTACCGCTTGTCGACGAGGAGGCGCCAGAGGAAGTGTCGCGCTTTGTAAGGACCGGCCGGCGGTTTCCACGAGAGCATCACGAAGCCGACTGGCTCATCGCCGCGGTACACGGCGCGGTACCAGGGATTGGCCTTCGGTTTCTTCGCCGCCTCCTTGAGGGAGTGGGACACGGAGGCGACGAATTGCTTCTGGTCACGTCGGACGCGGAGGGCACGGACGGCATCGCGGTTGTCGTCGGTGATCTCCCGTAGGTGCACGCTCGGGGATCTCATGCCACACCCCTTCCGCCCGGCAGCTGCGCCGTCCCGGCCTACGTGAAAAGCCGATAGCGGGCGGCATTCCCGCGCATCCGCGTTGTCGAGGCCGCCAGGTCGGACGTCTTCGCAGCGTATTCGACCCAGGCGATCTGGGGCGGGACTGGCACGCCGGGCCGTGACCGCGCCCAGGGCAGCTCCCAGGAGAGCAACCTTGCCTGACGCGGCGATGCGCATGCGCAGGCTCCTTCGTCAGTTAGGTGGGCTGACCTGGGTAATCGCTCGGCCGCGACCGGTTCCCCGTCGACCCGCTGACGAGACGTCGGCCGCACGAAGGTGATCGCGAGAGGTTTCCTTCGAAACTTACCGAAAGGCTATTGACTTACGGCATCCGGCGTGCATCGTGATTAGTAGGCCATAACACCGAAAGAGTTGCAAAGTCGATGAGGACGTCTAGCCGGCTAGTGACTTGGACAGGATGTGGTTCAGGCCCCCAGCAAGCCGGCGCGATACCGAGGCAACAGTGACGACTGAGGTTTCAGGACACGCGCAGTACTACTGGGGACTGTTTTTTGCTCTCAGGGCGCGGCTAGTGCACTGTGCTCTCCCGCGACGGTCAGCCGATCGAGATCGGCTACTGGGGGGGGGGGGGGGCCGTGTGGGCCTTAGGTTTCGCCCTTGACCCGAATACCCGCCCCCTGCGCACCGGC